>NC_008278.1:1249655-1874483 GCF_000058485.1 Frankia alni ACN14a | reverse complement strand
ATCCGGTGCGCCCGGACCTCATGCGCTGGTGGGACGGGGAGCGTTGGCAGGGTCCGCCCACGCCGATCCTCACGGAGTCGGACGCGAGCTGCGGTCGGTGCGGCGCTCGCAAACGGTGGCGGTTACTCGGCGGGCCGCCGGCCTGCGAGGAGTGCGCGCAGGCGATCCGGGCGTACCTGTGGGACTGGCGGGCCCGCGTGGTGTCGTCGCTGACGCGCGACGACCCGACCGGGGCCGACCTCGAACCGCTGTGGGCCGACCTGCGCTACCAGCGGATCCCGGAGTCGGCGGGCTGGGAGATCGTCCAGGCGGTCGGGCCGGCGCACCTGGAGCGGCTGGCGGCGTTCGCGTTCGCCGACGGGGTGATCGAGCCGGCCGAGGTCGACCGCATCGAGGCGGCGGCCGCGCGGCTGCACCTGGCCGGCCCGGATCTCGACGCGCTGCGCCAGCGCCTCGCCCGTGGCCTGGAGTTGGCCCGGATCGGCGCCGGTGAGCTGCCCCGGCTGCCCGCGGGTTCCCTGCACCTCGACCTCGACGAGATCGTGCACCTCGACGTGTCGGCCACCCTGGTCCAGCAGGCCGCGGCCGGTCCCCGCCACGCCCCGGGTCGGCTACTCGCCACCAACCGCAAGCTGCGCTTCCTCGGCGAGACCGGGCGGGGCGCCGAGCTCGGCCTGCCGAAGATCGTCGAGGTGGAGGCACGGGGCGGATGCGTCGACATCGCCGCCACCACCACCCGTGGCTCGGGCAGCTACCTCGTGGACGACCCGCAGTACGTCGCCGCGGTGCTGGCCGGGATCCTGCGGGTCGCCCGGCGGCAGGTCATCGCGCCGGGCAGCCGGGCCAGCCGGGCGATCCCGCAGGCGGTGAAGGCGGAGGTGTGGCGGCGCGACGGCGGGGTGTGCGTCGAGTGCGGGGGCGGCGAGCACCTGGAGTTCGACCACGTGATCCCGTTCAGCCGCGGCGGCGCGTCCAGCGTCAACAACCTGCAGCTGCTGTGCCGGCGGTGCAACCGCTCCAAGGGTGCCCGGATCTGACCGCGGGCGGTGGCGTGCAGGACCCGGCGGACGGCGGCGGAACGCCGCGAACAGCCGCCCGGCTCCCGACTGTCGGACAACCACTGTCGGTCAGCGCGTGACGGACAAAGGGTGACGAGCGACGAGGAATCGGGTGACCAGCAGGGAATGGTGGTTGCATCCCCGGGGAAGGGATCGGTGATCTGGTCCATGGCACAGGCGGGAGATGCGTCGGCGGTGGGGGCGAGTGACGCGGTGACGGGTGACGCGGTGACGGGCGAGATGACGACCGGCGAGGTTACGACGGGCGAGGTGACGACGGGTGACCCGGTGGCGAGTGAGGTGACGGTGCCGGGCGATGGGAGGGCCACGGCTGCGGACGTGTTACCGGTTCCGGCCGCCCCGCCGGTACCGCGGACCCCGCCGTCGCAGCCGACGCCGGCTGCCCCACCCGCCCGCGAGCCGGACGGTGGGACGGCCGCCGCCGGTCCGGACGGCGCGGCGGTGCTCGCCGTCTGGTTCCTGACGGCCGCCGAGCGTGGAAACCCGAGCACCGACCTCGACCGGCGCCATCCCGACGGCCGACCGTGGACCGCCGGCAACCTCGTCGTGCCCCTCGTGCACGGCCGGGACTACTTCACCCGCCTGCTGGCGGTCGTCGAGGGACTCGGTGACGGCGACCTGCTGCTGTTCACCGACTGGCGCGGGGATCTCGACCAGCGCCTGGACGGCGCCGGCTCCGAGGTCGGCGAGGTGCTGGGCCGGGCGGCCCGGCGCGGCGTGGCGGTCCGCGGCCTGATGTGGCGGTCCCATCTGGAGCTGCTGTCGTTCAGCTCGAAACCGAACCGGCTGCTCGCCGAGAAGCTCACGAGTTCCGGGGCACGGGTCGTGCTGGATCAGCGGGTGCGCCGCGGCGGCTCCCACCACCAGAAGCTGGTGGTCGCGCGCCCCGCGGGCGACCCGGCGGCCGGCGTGGCCTTCGCCGGTGGGATCGACCTGTGCTACAACCGGCGCGACGACGCGGCCCACGCGGGCGATCCGCAGAGCCAGCCGATGGCCGCTCCCTACGGTGACGCCCCGCCCTGGCACGACATCCAGGTGGAGGTGCGCGGCCCGGCCGTCGGCGATCTGGAGCACACCTTCCGCGAGCGATGGGACGACCCGTCGAGCCTGGACAACCCGAACCCGTTGCGGCGGCTGTTCTACCGGATCCGCCCGGTGGCGACCCGGACCGACGAGCTGCCCGCCCAGCAGCCCGATCCGCCGGCGGCCGGCCCGCACAACGTCCAGGTCCTGCGGACCTACCCCCGCAAGCTGCACCCGGCGTACCCGTTCGCCCGCGCGGGCGAACGCTCGATCGCCCGCGCCTACCAGAAGGTGCTCCGCCGCGCCCGTCGGTTGATCTATCTGGAGGACCAGTACATGTGGTCCGCAGAGGTGGCCCGCCTGTTCGCCGACGCGCTGCGCCGCTCCCCGGAGCTGCACCTGATCATCGTGGTGCCGCGCCATCCGACCCAGGGCGGGCGGTTCTCGCTGCCGCCGAACCTGGTCGGCCGCGAGCAGGCGCTGGAGCTGTGCCGGGCGGCCGGCGGCGACCGGGTCGGCGTCTACGACGTCGAGAACCACGCCGGAACCCCCGTGTACGTGCATGCCAAGGCGGTGACGGTCGACGACGTGTGGGCGTCGGTGGGGTCGGACAACCTCAACCGCCGATCGTGGACGCACGACAGCGAACTGGCCGTCGCGACGATCGACGACACGCTGGATCCACGCGAGCCGCGTGATCCGGCCGGGCTGGGCGACGGCGCCCGGGTGTTTGCCCGCGACCTGCGGCTGGGGCTGTGGCGCGAGCATCTCGACTGGGAGGGCCCGGACGACGAGCTGCTCGACCCGGCGACGGGCTTCGCGGCGTTCCGCGCCCGCGCCGAGGACCTGGCCGCCTGGCACGACGGCGGACGGGTCGGGGACCGGCCGCCGGGGCGCGTCCGCCCGCACCGCCCGGCCCGGCTGAGCCGGTTGCGTCGGGCCTGGTCGGCACCGGTTTACCGCTCGATCTACGATCCCGACGGTCGGCCGCACCGGCTGCGCGCCGCCGGCGAGTGGTGACGGAGACCCGCGTCACCCGCGCCCACGGGGGTCCGGCCACGGCCCACACCACCCACGTGCCACCCAGAGCACACCCAACGGGTGGGGAGATAGGCGGGTAGTGCCTCGATCGCACCGACCCGTAGGCACCATGGAGGGATACCGGTCGATGCCCGCCCGGCATGGGCATGGGTTGTGCGCCTGCCGCCCGGCCGGGCGCACAGGGGCGGGCGCCGCCGAGAGGCCGCTGTCGAGAGGGCGCTGTCGAGAGGGCGCCGTCGGGAGGGCGTCGTCGGAAGGCCGCTGTCGAGAGGGCGCCGTGGGTGGGGCGCGTCGAGGAAGGGCGGAGGGTGCGGATCGGACGGCTGGGCCCGATCGGCTGGTTGTTCGTCGTCGCGGTCGTGCTCGTGGCGGGAACGGTGGCCGTCAACCGCACGTCCCACGACCACCCGCGGGTGGCGATGTGGGGTGACTCGTTGGCCTGGGAGGCGGGTGCGTCGTTCAGCCGGACGGTGCGCGCCGATGGGCACAGCCAGGTCCTGGTGCGCACCTGGGGCGGCACCGCGCCCTGCGACTGGCTGACCGACATCCGCGACCAGTCCCGACGATGGCGGCCGACCGTGGCCGCGCTGGCCTTCTCCGGTAACCAGGGCACGGCGTGCATGCGGGGACGGGACCTGGTGACCGCCTACCGGGAGGACGTCACGCAGGCGGTCGAGGTGTTGACCGGCCGGGGCACCGAGGTCGTCCTCGTCGACGCCCCGCCCCGGCGCGACCAGCCGGTCGACGCCGCCGGGCTCACCCCGCTGGACCGGGTGTGGCGGCAGATCGCCGCGACCCACCAGCGCACCCGCGTCGCCCCCGCCGGCCGGGCGATCACCGCTGACGGGCGCTATGCCGCGACGCTGCCCTGCGCCGTCGGGGAAACCTGCGGCCCCGGTGGGATGGTCACGGTGCGCAGCCCGGACGGCACCCACTTCTGCCCGCTGGTCCAACCGCCGATGACCGCCTGCCCGGTGCCCTCCCCCGGCGCGGTCCGCTACGGCACCGCGATCGCCCGGGAGGCCCTCAGCCAGCCCGACGACACCGGTGACGGCGGTGACTCCGACCCCGGCGACAGTCCCGACCGAGGCGGCACCGTGAGCCCCGGCACCGGCTCCGGCGACGGGCAGCGAGTGGCCGGCCCGCCAGGCGGCCGCTCACCACGGACCTAGGACTCGTCGCGTCCAGCGGCTCAGGCCACTCGGCGGCCGGTCGTCGCCATCCGCCGCCCGGTCACCGAGCGGCGGTGCACGCCCAGGTCATCGCGCCAGGACAGGTAGGTGCGGTCGGACATGCCGATGACCGACAGCCTGTCGGCCAGGTCCGCGGCGAGCGCCTCGACCTCCTGCGGGTGGTAGACGCGCACGGCGAGACCGTGCTGGTCGACGGAGGTGATCCCGGCCCGGTCGCGCAGGCTGGCATCGAGCTGATCGGCGAGCTCGTCCGGGCCCGCGATGCCGCGGGGCAGCTCCGGCCATGCGACGTCAACCACCAGACCGTTCGTGGTCATGAGTCCCCTCCTCCGATGGACGCCGCCGTCCCGGCCGCAGCGGCGGGACCGGCACCGGCGGACTTCCGTCCGCCCTGCCAAGGGCCTCCCCCACCGGCGGAGCGTCGAATCATGACATCACGGAATGGTCCGCCAGCCCGGACTCCTCCGGCGCTTCGCCGACCTGGTGGTCGCCCCCGGAGGGCCCAGCGCCGCCTGGCGCCTCAGCCTTGCCCGGTGGCTCAGGGTCGGCGGGTGGCTCAGGGTCGCCCGGTGGCTCAGGGTCGGCGGGTTCGGTGTCGGCCGTGAAGGCCGCCCACAGGCGGGAGTACGGGCCGCCGGCGTGGACGAGATCGGCATGCGTCCCCTGCTCGGCGACGCGGCCGTCGGCCATCACCACCACCCGGTCGGCGCGGGCGGCGGTGGTGAGCCGGTGGGCGATGACGATCGTGGTCCGCCGGGTGGTGACCGCCTCGGCGGCGGCGGTGACCGCGGCCTCGGTGGCGAGGTCCAGGGCGGCGGTCGCCTCGTCGAACAGCAGGATGTCGGGGTCGGCGAGCTCGGCTCGGGCGAGCGCCAGCAGCTGGCGCTGCCCGGCGGACAGGCCGCGGCCCCGCTCGCCGACGGCATGGTCGTAGCCGTCGGGCAGGGCGTCGATGAACGTGTCGGCGCCGACCGCGCGGGCCGCGGCGCGCACCTCGTCGTCGGCGGCGTCGGGCCGGGCGTAGGCGATGGCGTCGCGGATCGAGCCGGAGAACACGAACGGCTCCTGCGGGACGACGCCGAGCCGGCGGCGATACGCCGACAGGTCGAACTCGCGCACGTCGACGCCGTCGATCCGGATCGCCCCGCCGGTGACGTCGTAGTACCGGGCGATGAGCTTGACCACCGTGGACTTGCCCGCGCCCGTCTCGCCGACGAACGCGACCGTCTCACCGGGGGCGATGCGCAGGCTCACCCCGTCGACGGCGTTGGCCGCCCTGCCGTCGGCGATGGTGTAGGCGAAGTGCACGTCGTCCAGCACCACCTCGCCGGACAGGCGGCCGACCGGGCGGGGGTGCTCGTCCGGCGGCGTCGACGTCGGGGTGCGCAGCAGGTCGGACAGCCGGCGCAGGCCGACCATCGCCTGCTGGTAACCGTCGAACACCTGGGAAAGCTGCTGCACCGGCGAGAAGAACAGGTTGACGTACAGCAGGAAGGCGAGCAATGCACCCGCCGAGAGCGATCCGTGCACGGCGAGATGCGCGCCGATGCCCAGCACGAGGGCACCCGCGACACGGGAGAGGAACTCCACGAAGGGGAAGTAGAGCGCGATCATCCGTTGTGCCCGCATCCGGGAACGCCGATAGGAGTCGGCGAGCCCGCGGAACCGCTCCTGGTTGACCTGCTCCCGCCCGAACGCCTGCGCGACGCGCAGCCCCGTCAGGTTCTCCTGCAGGGAGGCGTTGACCGCGCTGACCCGCTCCCGGGACTCGGTGTAGGCGACCGACGAGCGGCGCCGGAACACCACCGTCACCCCGATCAGCACCGGCAGCACCGCGATGACCACGAGGGCGAGCTGGGCGTCGAGCAGCAGCAGCGCGATCAGCACGCCGAAGAAGGACAGCAGGCTGACGATCGCGGTGACCAGGCCGGTCTGAAGGAACGTCGACAGGGCGTCGACGTCGGTCGTCATCCGGGTCATGATCCGCCCGGCGAGCTCGCGCTCGTAGTAGTCGAGCCCGAGCCGCTGCAACTGGGCGAACGTCTTGACCCGCAGCACGTAGAGCAGCCGCTCGCCCATCCGTCCGGTGACCCGGGTCTGCCAGATCTGGACGAGCCAGTCGGCGAGGGTGACGGCGAGCGCGACGCCCGCGGTGGCGAACAGCACGCCACGCGCCTGCGCGCTCACGCCCGCGTCGACCGCGTGGCGCACCAGCGCCGGCACGGCGAGGCCGGCGACGGCGTCGAGGGCGACCAGCAGCAGTCCCACCACGAGCGGGACGCGTACCCAGGACAGCAGCCGGCGCAGCGTGAAATCCGGGTCGGGCGCCGCGGCGGCGGCCTGGTCGACCTGCGGGTCGTCGCGGGCCGGCGGCAGGGCGTCGACCCGGGCGAGCAGCTCCGGCGTCGCCGGCACGTCCCCGAACGCCCCGCCGCCGCTGAGCACCCGTCCCGATCGTCCCCCGCCGAACCCCCGTCCCCCCGGAACGGAACCGAACCCACGCCCCGACGGCACCCCCCCGAGCCCCGAGCCCGACGGCACGGCGCCGGACGGCACGGCGCCGGACGGAGGCCCCGACCGCGCCGCGCCGAACGCCCCGCCGGACGGTGGCCTGCCCCCCGCTCCTGTCACCACCGAGCCGGGCGGCGGGACGAGCTGCTCCTTCTGGCCGGACTCGATGTCCTCGATGTCCTCGGCGTCCTCGGCGAGGGTGTCGCCGGGGCCGGCGAGCAGGCGGCGGAACAGGGGGCTGCGGACGGCCAGCTCGTCCTCGGTGCCGATGTCGACGATCCGGCCGGCGTCGAGCACGGCGATCCGGTCGGCGAGGTGCAGGGTGGAGCGGCGGTGCGCGATGAGCAGCGTGGTGCGTCCCCGCATGACCTCACGCAGCGTGGCGTGGATCTCGGCCTCGATCCGCGCGTCGATCGCGGAGGTGGCGTCGTCGAGGAGCAGCACCCGCGGGTCGGTCAGCAGCGCGCGGGCGAGCGCGACCCGCTGGCGCTGGCCCCCGGAGAGGGTCAGGCCCTGCTCGCCGACGACGGTGTTGTAGCCGTTCGGCAGGTCGCGGATGAAGCCGTCGGCCTGCGCGGCCCGGGCCGCGGCGACGATCTGGTCGTCGGTGGCGTCGGGTCGGCCGTAGGAGATGTTCGCCCGGACCGTGTCGGAGAACAGGAAGCTGTCCTCGAACACCACCCCGATCTGGTCACGCAGCGAGGCCAGCGTCAGCGTGCGGACGTCGTGGCCGTCGAGGCGGACCGTGCCGCCCTGCGGGTCGTAGAAGCGGGGCAGGAGCTGGGAGATCGTCGACTTGCCGGAGCCGGAGGTGCCGACGAGGGCCACCGTCTCGCCCGGGGAGATGCGCAGGCTGATGTCGCGCAGCACCGGCCGCGACGGGAGGTAGCCGAAGGTCACCCCGTCCAGCTCGATCAGCCCACGGGCGGTGTCGAGGACGGTGGCGTCCGGCGCGTCGGTGATCGCCGGATGGGAGTCGATGATCTCGAAGATGCGCACCGTGCTGGCCTTGGCCTGCTGGCCGACGGTGAGCAACCCGGCGAGGGTACGGGTCGGGCCGATGAGCGCCCCGAGGTAGGTGCTGAACGCGAGGAAGGTGCCGAGGGTGATCCGGTCGGTCAGCGCCAGCCAGCCGCCGAGCGCCAGCACCGCGACCTGCCCGAGTGCCGGCACCGCCTGCATCGCCGCGCCGAACCGGCTGGTGATCCTCACGGCCCGCATCCGCAGCGCGAACAGCGTCCGGGCGTGCCCGGCGAGCCGCCCGAGCTCCCGGTCCTCCTGCCCGAAGCCCTTCACCACCCGAACCCCGGCGACCGCCTCCTCGACGGCCCCCGCGACCTCCCCGGCCTGCTGCTGGGCCGCCCAGGTGGCGGGAAACACGGTCTTGCGAGCCCGCAGGCCGAGCAGGAACAGCGCCGGCCCCATGGCGAGGGCGATGAGGGTCAACAGCGGCGACAGCCACGCCATCGCCACCAGGGAGGCGATGAACAGCACCAGGTTGCCGACGACCATCGGCAGGTACGACAGCAGTCCCTGAATGGCGCCGACGTCCGAGATCGCCCGGCTGACCACCTGCCCGGTCTGGACCTGGTCCTGCCGGGCCCCGTCGAGCCGCTCGATGGTGCTGAAGACCTCGTCACGCAGGTCGTACTGGACGTCCAGCGACAGCCGTCCGCCCACATACCGCCGCACGAACGCGGTGGCGAAGATGGCCACACCCGCGGCGAGCAGGACGACCAGGTACGGGGTCAGCGAGTGCCGGTGGGTGACGACGACGTTGTCGATGACCTGCCGCTCGACCAGCGGGACGGCGGCGGTGACGAGCGTGCCGAGCAGCGCCGCGCCGAACGCGAGGATGACGTTGCGGCGGTAGACCAGGACCTGCCGCCCCAGCCGCCGCAACCACCGATCCGCCTCGTCACGCTGCGGGCCGTCCGCCCGAGCCCCGCTCCCGCCCGTCGCAGGGCCCTTGTTCGGCGGCGCGATCTCGCTCGGCGGCGGGTCCGTCGTTGCGCCGCGTCGGCGGTCCTGGTGCGGAAGCTCCGATCCCCCTGGTTGGGCCGGATCGGCAACGGGATGCGCGGAGCGAGACGGCTCGCCGGCGAAGCGGGGCGTCTCGGCTGAGGATGCTTCGGGGCTCGCGGTGGACCTCCAGGTCAGCAGGTTCCGATGGATCCGGCCATGCACGGGCGGGGCGCGGGCACCGGTCCCGGACGCGCGGGCCGCGGGCGACGGCGAAGACGCCACATCAGGCCGCGACGCCGATCGGCAGCCCCACCTCGACCGTACGTCGCACGGCATCCGATCGCGGTCAGCTATGTCTATCAGCGAAACATCCCCGGAACCCGGTTGATGCCCGGACCGCTCCGGGCCCGGACCACACCTTGCCCCGGATCCGCCCGTCCACGCCGGTCCCACAGGCACGTCGACGCCCGCCGCCCCAGCGCCTCGCCCCGCAGGTCCGACCCACCCCCCTCATCCACACGCCCGCGATGCCTGGTAGAGTTCTCCATGTCGACGCGGGAACCGCCAGGGAACGCGAAGGCAACGCGCCGTTAGCTCAATTGGCAGAGCAGCGGACTCTTAATCCGCGGGTTCGGGGTTCAAGTCCCTGACGGCGCACCCGCTCCCACCAGGTCATATGACTTTCGGTGATGTATTTAGAGTGATCTCTGTACCCAAGTTTGTACCCTAGCTCTTCGCGCCTCGGCGCCAGAGACGGCAGACGGCCCCGGACCGCTGCGCGAGGTACACAGCCATCCGGGGCGCCCCTGGTTCCTTGGGTACAGCGTCAGCCCGCCAGTCCCTCGCCGTCGTTCTCGTCGGGTTCGTTGTCGTCGCTGTGCGTCGGTTCGCCGAAGATCCGGTCAAGTCGGTCGACCGCGTCGCGCTGCGTTTCGGGCATCACGTGGGTGTAGGTGTTCATGGTGAGCTGGATCGTGGAGTGCCCGAGCAGCTCCATCACCGTCCGGGCCGGCACCCCCTCGGCGAAGAGCATCGACGCGAACGCGTGGCGAAGGTCATGCAGCCGAAGCCACGGCAGGTCGGCCTGACGGCGCAGGACCTCGAACCGCCGGTTGACGTTGCGCGGCTCCAGGGGCGTCCCGACCGACGAGGTGAACACCAGGCCGGTTTCCGTCCACGCGTCGCCGAGTCCCGTCCGTTCCGCGGTCTGCGTGGCGCGGTGTCGCCGCAGGATCGTCACCAGCCGGGGTGGGATCGGCAGCTTCCGGTGTGAACGGTCCGTCTTCGCCGGGACGAACCGCAACGAGCCGTCCACCCGTTACAGCGTCTGCCGGACGTGGAGCGTGGCGCCGCCCAGGTCCACATCCGTCCAGCGCAGGCCGAGAATTTCGCCACGCCGGAGCCCGAGCATCAGGCCGCAGGCGAAGACTGCTTCGAGCCGTTCGCCGCGGAGGACCTCGACGAGCCGGCGTGCCTCTTCCGGCCGCAGCGCGCGCACCTCATGACGGGGCACGGGGGGCGCCTTGACCGCCTTCGCCACGTTGCGCGCGACCAGGTCGAGCCGTTCGGCTCCCGCCAGGGCGTTGCGGATCAGGCTGTGCACGTGCCGGATACTTCCGGCGGACAGGCCGGTCTTCCTCGCCGTGCTGACGAGCCGCCGCACGTCCAGCGGGGTTAGCTTGTCGAGCTGGACACGGCCGATCACCGGGATGATGTGCGTGTTGATCAGCCACCGGTAGGCGCGGAGCGTAGAGGCCCGGGTTCCATCCCCTTCCTTGATTTCCAGCCACTCCCCCAGCCATACCGCCGTCGTCCGGCGCTCGGCGGTGACGTTGACGCCGAGTTCCGCCGCGCGCTTGACCTTGTCGAGCTTCTGCCGGCATTCCTTCTCGGTCTTGGCGTAGACCGTCTTCCGGACGCGTTTACCGCCCTCCCAGCCGAGATCCAGGCGACCGACCCACATGCCATCGCTGGACCGCTGGAACAAGGCGCCCTCGCCCTGTGAGCGTCGCCGCTTCTGCCGGTCGTCTGCACCGGCGGACCGCGCGGCCATCAGGCCACGTCCAGCGGGTTGCCGCCCGGCCATTCGACCGCGTCGCACCAAGGGCAGCCGTAGGGGCTGGCTTCCATGTCGCAGGCGAACTTGGTCTCTCCGTCGGCCTGTGGGTAGGCGCGTCCCTGGCCGCGGGCGGCCCGGTCGAGGTGGTCGGTCAGCGCCTGAACGAGGGCCATCCTGGGCGCCGCCGGGGGGTGGGTGGGCATGGTGAGCACAGCTCCTTGCCGGAAGAAGAACGGGAACAGGACCGCGGGCCGCGGGTGGGATTGCCCGGTGCCGGTGGGGTTCCGGTTCTCTGGCGCAGGAATGGTCTGCCGGGGCGCCGGCCGCATCCAGGGCGCTGCGCGTCGCTGCGCGATCGGCCTGCGGCCGACCCTGGACCCGTCCGACACCCCGACAGCTTCAGGCGCCACCAGAGAACGGAAGAAAAATGGGTGGGGCGACAGGTGCCGCTACGGGCGGATGACGCTTGCCGCCGCTGGGTTCCCGCCGGCCGGGGTGGTTGCCGGACGTCCGGGGACCGGTCGGAAGATCAGGGTGGCGTCGACGTCGCCGTAGTGTTCGGTGAAGAAGGCGTCCGGCGGCAGGGTGGCGAGCAGGGCGACCAGGTCGCCGATGTCCGCGCCGGGGCGGAGGGTGAGTTCGTGGTCGCCGTTGTGGTCGACTCGGGCGAGGAGCATCGGGTGGTCGTCGCCGGGGGTGCGCCATGCGCCGTGTGCGTCGGACGAGAAGATGGGCACAGGTCTCTCTCCTTGTTAAGGCCAAGGGGTGGGGCTCAGGTCCCGGCGGGGTGTTCCAGCACCCGCCGGGACCGTCTTTGGGTTTGCCGAGAAGCCGTGCCCGCCGCCGGTGGTCCGCGGGCCGGGGCGTGGGACCGTCTGCCGGTCATGCGGCGTGTCCTTCGCCGCGCAGCCGGGTGACGAAGGCGTGCAGCGCGGCGGAGGGGATGCGCCGTGCCCGGCCGATGCGCACGGATTCGATGTCGCCGGAGTTCATGAGTTCGTAGACGGTGCTGCGGCTGACGCCGAGGAGTTCCGCTGCCTCGGTGGGGGTGAGCAGGAGCTTGGTCACGGGTCCTCTCCGTGGATGTCCAGGGGGTGGGGTTCAGGCGGCGTCGGGCAGTGGTGGGCCGGTTGCCGGAAGCAGGCCGCCGCCGGCCGCGGCACGGGCGGCGTCGAGTTGGGCCCTCCAGGCGTGGCGCTGGGCGACGGCGTGCAACAGGAGGTGTTCGCGGCGGGGTGCGGCAGGGTCGCCGGGGCGCAGGAGCTGCCAGGCGGTGCGGTCCGTGGCCGGTTCGCCGGCCGGTCCGTCGCCGGTGTGGCCGAGGGTTTCGAGTTGCTGGCGGATGAAGGCGACCCGGTCGTGTCGGTGGTCGGTGAGGGTCTTGCCGGACCAGCGTCGCGAGACCAGGACGCGTCGGCCGCCGAAGCCGAGGGTTTCCCGCCGGTGGACCTTGCCCTTGCACCGTCCGGGTACCAGTCCGGGGCGGGTGTTGCGGGGTTGGATGCCGTAGCGCAGCCAGTTCGCGCAGGTCGGGGAGCAGGGTTCGTGGCGTAGGGCGTCGGCGAGTCGGTCGACGTGGCGTCGTTGTGGGTCGCTGGCGATGTCGTGGCAGGCGTCGAGGCTTTTGGTCAGGTATTTGGTGAGGTAGCCGATCATCCGGCCGGTGGTGGCCGTGTTCGCGGTGACCCCGTCGGCGCGGAGTTGGGGGCCGAAGCGGACGACGTGGGCGGGTTCGTCGTCCTCGCCGATGCTGTCGAGTGCGTCATCCCAGGACAGCAGCGGCGTGCCGGTGTCGGGGTCGACGTAGCCGCCGGCATTCTCGTTCCAGGCGGGTAGCCGGTGGTCGTCGTAGACCGGCCGGTCGGCCGACGGCCACCAGACCTGGTGGTAGGTCGCTGCTGCGACCAGGCGCAGCATCATCCGAGGGATGGTGCCGCGGATCGCCGCGTGCAGGTGCGGCGCAAGGCGCTTCTGTGGTTCCAACGCGGCGAAGTACTGGACGTCCCAGCCGACGGCGCGGCGTAGGTTCTGCCAGAACCGGTCGATCAGCTTCGGGAAGTGGATGGCGTCCCGCGCCGCCCGCCGGTAGTCGTAGGACGCCGGGTCGACCGGGGTTCCGTCCTTGTGTACCCGTCCGTAGGTGTCGCAGGTCAGGGTGAGGAACATCGACGGCCGCCACACCGTCCCGTCCGCCGCGGTGAAGGTCCGCCCGACGGTGCGCCGGTCGACAGGGAGCCGAGGCAGATCGGGGGCGTCCTGACGCCGCCGGGTCGAGCGGACGCGGCGTGGCCGGTCCCGGTTGTCGGGTGCAGCTTTGCCGCGGACGCCGAGCGCGGCGAGTTCGTCGTCGACCTGGCCGATCAGCTCGTCGATCTCCCCGGCCTGCCCGGTGTCGCCGGCCGCCAGGACATCGGCGCGGGCCGCTTCGAGATCCGCGCGCAGGGTCGCCAGGGCCTTGGCGTCGTCAGACGGCGGGTCGGGGTCGGGGACCGGTTCGTCGTCGAGGTGCCAGCCGGTCTTGCACTGCGCCATCCGCAGCCGACGCGCTTTCTCCGCACACGGAGGACATGTCGATGCCAACGTGGCGCCGCAGGGCACGGGAATGATCTGTGTTTCGCCGGTGTCCAGGTTGGTCCGGCGCATCGGCATCGGCCGGATACACACCCCGTTCTCCACCGCGACGGCCTCGACGACATGACGAGCCAGGGGCATCCGCATCCGGGCGGCCCGGGAACCCGGACGCTCACCGCCCCCCGGGGACGGGACGGGAGCGGCCGGGTCAGGTCCGAGGAGTGGCGCGGTCACGCGGCATCGTCGAGCCGGTCGGGGACGTCGTCGGGGTCGTGGCCGGTGAAGGCATCAAGGTCAGGCACCCAGCCGCCAGGGGCTGCGGGTCGGTAGGTGTGCACGGTGCGGGTGATCTCGTCGTCGTCGATGAACGCGGCCCGGACCCGGATCGGGTCGGGGTTGCCGTCGCGCAGGACGTAGCCGACCCCGGGCAGCGACAGCGGGATCTCCTCGGCGCGGGCGCCCCGGTCCCGGGCACCGGAGCCAAGAACGAGGTCGGCCTGGTCGGGTTCGGTCATCCGCAGCGCCACCCGGACCGGGAACAGGTCCCGGAACGGAAGCACCTCCTTGCGCGGGTCCTGCACCGCCGCCAGGACCACCACACCGGGCGCCCGGCCCTGCGACAGCAGCAGCGGCAGCGCCGCACCGATCCGCTTCTTCAGCTCCCGGTCGGTCACGTACGCGGTCAGCGAGGCGATCTCGTCGACGACCAGGACGATCAACGGTTCGCCGACGGTCGGGGTGTGCAGCCGGGTCACACCGGACAGCCGCGCCGTCCGGTCCTGCATCACCGGCACGGCGTCATCGAGAAGATCGGCGATGGTGTCCGTGGTGGTGGCGAACCGGCTGAACATCGCCCGGCCGAAGGCGAGTTCCATCCCGCCCTTCGGATCGCACACCCACAGCTCCACCAGCCCCGCGCGCACCGCCGGTCCGAGGCCGCGCAGCAGCGACCACAGCACTGAACCCTTCCCCGCGCCGGTGGCACCGGCGACGAGGACATGCGTCCCACGCACGGGCAGCGTCCAGGCCGATCCGTCCTCACAGCGGCCCACCGGGACCGCCGACAGACCGGCGACGAGCCGGGCGTAAGCGGCGTGGACGGGTGCGCGGTCCGAGTCGACGTCGGCCGGGTCAGGGTCGGCGTCGCCCGGACCGGCATCCGTGCTGTCGAGGTCCGCGGGGGTGACGGGACGGGTGAGGGTGTCGCGGCGGTGGAAGTGCAGCCGGACGAAGCGGAACGTCTCGGCCTGCACCTGGCAGCGCCGGGCCCGGAAGACATGCCGCAGCGCCTCGCCCTGCCCGGCCCACTGCTCGGGGGTCTGACCGGGCAGCAGTTCCACCCGCAGGGTGTCCACAGCCCGCGTGGAACGGATCGTGCGGATACGCGGGAAGTACTCGTCGAACGTCACCTGGTCGCCGGTCGACATCGGCATGCGGATGGCCAGGTCGGTGTGGACCATCGCCGCCCGCCACCGCCAGCGGTAGATGAACGCGAGTCGGGTCCGGCCCCACAGCCAGCGGCCCGCCCAGGCGCACGACCGCGGGTGCAGCCGCGACCACACCACGGTCACCAGGAACAGCCCGCCGGCCAGCGCGGCGAGACCGAGCGGTCCGAAGCGGTGGACGAACAGCAGCAGGCCGACCACGACGGCGACCGCGACCCGGTGGCGGAAGCCCCAGCGGACGACGAGCCACAGGCCCTTCCCGGCGACGGCGAGGAGCAGCATCCACAACGGCACCCGCATCTTGTCGTTGCGGGTGGGAATGCGCGGCGACGCCTTGTCACCGCTGATTCTGGACATGACAAATACCACCTGTTTTCGAGCGCAAGGAACCACAGGGATATGCGAATGGGGAAAACGGCGGGCGGGCCCGGAGCGAAAAAAGAAGGTCCGGGCCGCCGGCCGGAAGGGGAAGGGTGGTGCTATGCGGCGCGGTTCTCTACCGCGGCCGCCGTTTCGGTAACGTCAGTCGAAGCGTTCGCTGCTTCCTCGGCATCGAACCGGTGGGTTTCGCAGGCGATGAGATAGTCGTTCACCGCGGCCAGCAGCGCGTACGCGAAATCGAGGTGATTGGCGTCCGGGGTGCTCTGCTTAGCCGAGACGACCAGCGACATCCCGGCGGCATCGACGGTCAGGATCGGCCCGCGGTCCGGGTAGGTATGGCAGGTCACCCGCCAGTCCCCGCCGACGGACAGACCCACCGACAGGTACGACGGCGTCCGTTCCTCGCCGCTCATGCCGCCACCGCCGCAGCCCGCCGGCCCGACTGGCCCACGGCCACCATCGCCGCCGCCCGAAACGCGAAACCCTGCCGCGGACGGGACCCGTTGGTGTCCACCCACGGCGTCACCGTCAAACCCTCGAACACCACCGGCCGAAACGGCGTCCCCGGCATCACCTCCGGCGGAACCGGCTGCACCTCACCCGTGATCTTCACCTTCACCTCGGCCTGCCGGGCCGTCGGGTCCGCGTCCAGCACCCGCACCACCCACACCCGCTCGCCGGTGTCCTTGTCCCGCGCCTGCACATCCGACAGGTTCGCCTTCACCTTGTCGTAGTCGTTCGACGCCTCCACCCCCAGCACAAACGCACCCGCCGGGAAGACATCCTCGAAGCGCACTGGGATGCGTGACGGTACCGCCATGTGATCACCCGTTCCGTCTGGCGCGGCGGTTTGGCCGCCGTGCCACTCTGTTGGATAAGTGGATAAGTCCACTGTCCAACAGAGTGGCATATGCCAGTCGGATCGAGCAAATCTTTTACGAAGATCTTTTGGGTGGGGGTCAGCCGGAGGCGGTGGCGGGTTGTGCGATGACGATCACTGAGGTCGTCCGGTAGTTGGAAAGGTCCTGGTAGGAGGCGCGCGAGTCCGGCCTCGGCAGGGGGCGAGAGCGTCACCGCGACGTCGGGTGCAACCGGCGGAGCTCGGAGGCCAGGAGGCGCGCGGGCGGGTCGGGGTGGCTTGCCGTCAGGCACGGGGGGCCTCTGACGGGTTGGCCAGGGGGACGGATGCAGGTGCGCCGGAGGCAGGCGGGTCGGCTGCGGCCCGGTGGGCCGGATTGCCGGTGCCATGAGTCGGGGTGTCTGCGGGGACCGTCTGGCGCGGGGGGCGTTGGGCGGCTTCCTGCGCGAGGTCGCGGATTGCCTGGCGCCAGGTCTCCCGCGCCGCGCAGACGTCCGCGAACGCCTGCCGTTCCGCCTCGGCTGTCGAACGCGCGCGACTGTCGGCCTCGATCCAGGCTTGCCAAGCGTCATCCTCGGCCCTGGCCAGGCGTTCGGTGACGTCTGGAACGGCCGTTGGTCTGCGCTCCCGGACTCGCCAGACCAGGACCAGGTCCACGTCTCCGGAGAAATCCGTGAGCCTGCCGTGTTCGGGCGCCTCACTTTCCAGTACGCGGATGATCTCGTGTTTCGTCATCCCCAGCTCTACGACGGTCTCGTGATCGGATGCGGTCACCGGCGGCTCCTTTCGGTTGGGAAAAGGCCGGTTCATGGGGACCTTCGGTTCTCACTCCGATGAGCGTCGGTGGCTCAGTCGAGCACGGAGTAACCCTGTTCGAAGGTCCACTTGTTGGGCGGGTAGACGGCTTCGGCGAACTCGATCGGTTGCTGCTGGGCGTCGTAGACGGTGTGGTGAACGACGAGGACCGCGGCCGGGCTGTCGCCGAGGTCGAGTTCCCGCCGTTCGATATCGGTGGCCAGGCGTGCGGCGATGGTGTCCCGGGCGAACTTGCCTCGCCGGCCGGTTGCCTCTTCGACGTAGGCGAGGGTGCCCTGACGGATGCGTTCGCGGGAGATCAGCAGCGGCGCGGCATCGGCAAGGGCAGCGGGGTACCAGGAGGTGGACACCTCCGAGCGTGACCCGTCCTCGGCGTGGGTGATCCGTCGCCGCCGGATGCCCTGCCCCGGGAAGGGAACTTCGAGCGCCACCGCCGCGTCCTCGGGAAGGTCGGTGACCTCGGCCACGACGAGTTCCGCCCACTCGCCAGCCGTGTAGATCTTTCCCGTCTCCCGGGAATGCCGGTATCGGTCCCGCGCTCGCCGATGCAACCGCACCTGATCGAGGACATACGTGCCCGATCCCTGCCGGGACCCGACGAGCCCCTGACTACGCAGAGCCTCCAGGGCCTTCGTCGCTGTGGGACGGCTGACGTTCCAGCCGGCCGCGAGTGCCCGTTCCGAGGGAACCTCGTCACCGGGGCGCAGGTCACCGGCCAGGATCTGGTCCCGGATGTGGTTCGCGATCTGGAGGTACTTCGGCAGCGCCTGTTGGATCTCCGGCATCAGTGGCGACTTTCGGCTAGTGGTCAAGTCCACTAAGACGATACGCCATGATTGCGCTCTATCAAACAGTTCCGAGTCCGTAGGCTTCGACCGGTGGGTGTCCTTCTGGTCGCGGCCGGTGGTGGCGGTGATGCCCTGGCCGCAGTGGTGATCCACCGTGCGCTCCGCCCGGAGGATGCCCCGCCGACGGTGCTCACCTATGCGTGGGAGCGGTTGCGTGTCGATCCGTTGCCGGGTCCGCGCGGCCCGGACGGGTTCGTGGGCCTGGTGCCGGCGGGCCGGTTCACCTGGCAGATCACCCCGGGAAGCGACACGGTCCCGTCGGGTCTGTCGATGCTGCCGCGGCTGGCCGCCGAGGTTCCCGCCCGCCTGCTGCTGATCGACCCGACCGGGGGAGCGCGCGGCATGCACCGGCAGCTTGCCGAGCAGGTGACGATGACAGGTGCCGACGCGGTGTGGGTGGTCGATGTCGGCGGGGATGTGGTGGCCCGCGGCGACGAACCGGGGCTTCGTAGCCCGTTCGCCGACGGACTGGCGCTCGCGGCATGCGTCGGTCTGCCGGTCCCGGTCGAGGTACTGATCGCCGGCCCCGGGCTGGACGGGGAGTTGCCGGAAGCGGAGGTGATCGCCCGTGTCGAGGAGCTCGGCGGGCATCTGTGGGGCCGGCTCACCGGCGAGCAGGCCACCCCAGCGGCCGATGTGCTTGTCTGGCATCCCTCCGAGGCAACAGCCCTGCTCACCGCGGCAGCCATGGGCGTACGGGGCCGGGTCGAGATCCGTGACAACGGCACACCCATCGACCTGACCGACCACAGCGCCGACATCTACGGCGTTCGCGTGAACGGTCTCACCGGCAACACGCTGCACGTCCGAGCCCTTGCCGAAACCGAGACGCTGACCCAGGCCGAAGAGGTGATCCGCCGCCTGTGCGGCTCCTCGGAAATCGACTATGAACGGCAGAAGTCCGCCCGGCTCAGCGAGGACCGACCCGAACGGCCCGCCAACGAGCTACGGCACGACGCCGACGCCTACACCGCCGACGCCCGAACCCGAGGCATCGACTACCTGACCTTCCGTCGTCTCGCCGAGGCATTGGACGTCAGCCCCGGCAAGCTGGACCGGCTACGCGCCGAGCTCCGCCAGGACCAGGCCACCGACGAACGCTTCCCCCTCTGGCCAGTCCAAGGCCAACGCTGACCGAACGCCACACATCCCGCCGGAGCACCAGACTGGCGCACTGCCGAAACCCTCGTTTTGAGATCAAGCAGCGGTGCGGGCCGCGCCGCGCAACCGCCTGCGCGCGGCCGTGAACGGCCGTGCTCGCCGGGCCCGTCGCACCCCACACCGCGTTGACCATTCGAGATGTTCGACGAATGCTGCCGGTCGTCCGCGTGGTGAGAATCAGCCGAGGCACGGTGCACGGTTCTGCGAACGTTCGTCGCGCACGCCGGTGGGCAGCCGAAAAATGATCAGAGGGCACGCCAGCCGACAGCTCCATCACCAGTGCCAGGGCGCTTCGCTCACCGGACAGCCCGACCCGACCCAATGGCCAGCCGCGGCGCCTTTCTGCGGCCGGCCTGCAGTCGGTATCAGATAGGGCGGTAGGGAAGCATCCAGGCGGCGGCAAGCAAGATCGACAATCTCTGGAGCCGCTACCAGGGCGAAGCGCCACTTGATCTGACAGCAGTATGTAGGCAACAGACAGGCGGACGCTAGAGTAAGAAATATGATCGACCTTCGAGCACTCTTAGTGACCGCCCGCAAAGATGGTTGGGCCTCAGGCTTGGGTGAGATTGATGATGTACGGAATGCGGCGGACGCACTGGACTGGGAGGAGATCCGTATCCGCCGCAGTGGACCACCTGTTTCGACGCTTCGACCTGTAGAGACGAGTGAAGCAAACCCTAGATCGCTCAGCGCCGTGTACGGCAAAGGACTGCAGCCGCTTCATACCGACGGCGCCCATCTATCGAAACCCCCGGATCTGGTAATTCTAATGTCGGAAGACATCAACTCCACGCCCACTCTGCTCTGGAAGAATCCAACGCTGCGGGAAACGCGAATTGGCACGCCATTCGAGGCGCTGCATCACGGGATGTTTCTCGTTCAAAACGGTAGAGATAGCTTCTACGCTCCGACTGTAGAAGGGCAAAATTGTCGCTATGACCCCGGATGTATGACGCCGTGCGATTCGCGCGCATTAAAAGTAGTAAACTATTTCGAAGAGGCACAGTCCGAAGCCACTGCATTCGACTGGTCATCCGAGAAGAAGATTCTCATCATTGATAACCGTCGCACGCTTCATGCGCGTTCTCAAGTTGCGGAAGGTGACGATGGAAGGGAACTGACACGCATTGCCTACCGGACGGGAGGGGATGCGTGATCACGCCCTACGACCACCAGGCGATGTGGTCCAAGGCGAAAGTCTTTCTTAACCGAGCTATGGACAATAATCCGGAGCGCTCATTTGATGAGCAGGCATTCTGGGCGGCCGCTTCACTCGAGCTGCTGGGAAAGGCCGCACTCGCGCGAGTGTCGCCTCTTCTGATTGCAGACCCGACAGAAGACGGATTGAACATTCTAATTGCAACCGGCCTGATCGAAGGGACTGCGAAGTTTACGTCAGTAACTGCGTCAACAATCTTCAAGCGGTGCCAAAGAGCGTTTCGACCGTTCAACGCCGCGGATGCCCAGCGGTTCGCTGACGCAAGAAATGAATATCTTCACGGGTCTACGGTGGCATTTATGGCCCTGCCGCCCCAGGCCTACTGGCCAAGGTTCTGGACACTGGCATCAATTCTCGTTAACGCACAAGATCACGATATCGACGAATTGGTTGGATCTACAAGAGTCAAAGTTGTTGAATCATACCTTGAGCAGAATTCTCATAATATCGAACATCGGACGGAATCGCTCATCGAAAGAGCCAAGCAGCGCATAAATCAGTACCGGGCGGGGACGTTGCCAGCCAAGATCCAGGCGGAGTGGCGAGCAAACCCGGATCTGACTGCGGGCTTAACATACGCGACCACTCAGGGGTGTCCGGCGTGTGGAGGTATCGGAGAATTGGAGGGATACGATTCGAGCGACATGACTTACGAATACCATTTCGATGGTGATGTAGAAGATCCGGTCTACGCCACCGCTACGGTGAAGGTACCGTCCGATTATTTCAGCTGTCCAACATGTCATCTCGTACTAGACCGATACGAACTAATTCAACAAGCAGGCCTTCCCGAAACTTTCGAGGCTTTTGATGACGACCCTCCGGAGGAGGCCGAGTACGGAAACGATTAGACTCGGGGAGTTTCTGTTCGCCGCGGAGTCCAAGCTGCAGGGGCAGCCAGAGCGGCAGCCAAGCCCGTGAACGGCAGTGGGCGGTCACGGACTCGGCAGACGACGTCGAGCCCCATGACCGGCACCAGCGGACGAATCACCGATGATCTCTTGATCTGCAGCTTCAGTCTTTCTTGACAGCATTTCTCTGAATCTATCTATCAAGTTCCTTCTGCTGTCGAAATTGATATTATCCATCTCGCTTATTACTAATCGGGAACTCGACTACTGGACTCCGATGGCTGCATCGGCGCAGGTCAGGCGCCCCGCAGAATTCTAGTAAGTTAGTTTCTTTTTAGTAGCCGCCGGTCGACAATCTCAAGAATCAAGTCTTTCGCAGTCATATCGAAATATTCTCGCCCGCGTACGGGTGAAATTCCTGCCTGCGTAAGCGCCCGTAGGACTGCGGTCTCCAGCTCAGGCGCTACTTTACTAGGAAGGCCTGTTGCGGTGAGTAGAACCTTAGTAAATCCATCACGAGCATGGAGCATCAAACGGGGGCGGGGGGAACCCGATGTAATACCCACCTTCACAATCATCGCTGACTCATCCTGGACGATATAGAATGCGTCCCAAATCTTGCCCGCACATTCGCGGCAGATACCCTGGCCCTGCTGCACGCTGGTCGGCCGTGGAGTTACTAGATGACCATCTCTGCAGGTGACTCGATGCGGCATGTCGACGCCGAACCATGCCGACTCAACAACTTCCCCGCCGAGCTCCTCGACCCTCTCTCTAAATTTGCGCCATGCGGTCTCAGGATCGCTGCCAACACACACCCGGCAAAGCCCCGTACCATCGCGAACATTATTGGGGGTCGGCGAATATTGGTGGCCATTCGGACAAATGGCTCGGTGTGGCGCCGCTTTTCCAAGCCACCGCGGCTCAATAACCGCACCGCCAGTCGCTTTAGTCTTTTGTTTAAATTCCTTCCATGCTGTCGCCGAATCGGTACGGGAACAGACCCGACAGATGCCCCCGCCGCTCCGGACGTACCCTGGTCGTGGATCGCAAAGATGTCCGTTGGAACATATTACGCGATGACGCTTATCCTTACCTAGCCAATACGGCTCAACTACGTTACCGCCCTGCCTTTTCACATTTTCTCTAAAATCTCGCCAAGCCGCCTCCGGATTACTGCCGCTGCAGGACCAGCAGATACCCTGCCCTCGCTGCACGGCGTTCGGAGTTGGCCGAACGCTATGGCCCTCGTGGCATCGGATCCGGTGGGGCGTTGCACTACCCATCCAGGACTCCTCTAGGACCTTTCCTCCGTGTCGCTCTACTGCATCTTGGAACTCCTTCCACGCTCGCTCCGAACTGGGCGGGAGCACCTTGCCTACCACGCACTCTCCATTACTTTAGGGGCAGCACCAGCATCCGAAGCTTGGAACTGTGCACGGCGATCATACACTCCCAACCGTCCCGCCATCTACGCGCTCAGCAAATGATTGATAGTCAGATCTGAAACATTCACAGAATCGATTCAATGAATTTGATCTGGGTAGCTGATGACTGGCTTGAGATTCATCGCCCAAGGCGGCTGGCCAACAGTCGTCTGCATCGATCAGCCGCGTTCCTGCCCTTGGGTCTACGTCGGTCGGTGGGCGCCACCCCCGCTCGCCAGTCCGTTGTGGAGGAGGCCAGCCCGTTCGGGTCGGGCCAGGTTGGGGCCCGGCGTGCCTGCCCTGCTTGGGTTCTCGGCCCTCACGGCGGAGCCCGACAGTCGTGTACCCATCGCTGTACCCGAGCCGGCAGACGTCGGTGGACATCTGGGGACGCCCAAGGGCGCTGCGGCCCAGGTCGCGCCGATCCGGTGGGCACCAGTGGACGTCCGTGGACGAAGCGCCCGCTACTCTTAATCCGCGGGTTCGGGGTTCAAGTCCCTGACGGCGCACCCGCTCCCACCAGGCATTTCAGCCACTCCGGCCGGTCCGCCGGAGTTCTCTGGCTCGCCGAATCAGTAGCTACGGGTACACGTCACATCATTCCTCACGACGCAGCCGAAGCACCACGCGCCTCCGGCTTCGAGTCGGCCGCGATGAGACGGCTCAGCAACAGACGCACCGCGCTCAGCGCCTCGGCTTAACCGGCCTCGTACGCCTCCTGCTCACCGGACATCATCCACCGCGCCCGGTCCGGCACCGCGTCCGGCATCGGCATCGGCATCGCCGAACCAAGCAGCGCCACCAGATCCCGCCGAGACGGCGCCTCCGTCTCCTCCTCTCGGGCAGAGGCCGGCTGCTGCCTCACCGAACCCGCCGCCGCCGGGCCACCAGGTGCTCCAACGGTCCACCGGGCACCATCCACCCCGCGGCCGACTCGGCGGCTGACTCGGTCAGGAACCGCAACGGGCACACCTGGTAATCCGACCAGCCCCGATCGGAGGCGAACCGGTCGGCATCCGCCGCCGACGGGAACGTCAGCACCGTGTCCCGAACCAGCCCACCCCCACCCGACTCGAACCGCACCACGCCGAACGCCACCGCGTTCGCGTCGTCGCGGTTCCCCGACGGCTCCGCCGCCCGGACCTCCACAGGTCTCACATCCGTCGTCATCTCGTCCTTGGAGCAGTTGGAAGCAAGCATCGAGGTCGTCGGCCGCCGGTACGAGACCAGCAACGCGGCCACGGTCTACCCGATCGCGTTGAAGCAGCGCCGGTGGGTTGCCAAACTCATGACCGGACACCAGCACCCCGCCCAACGCCGACACCTCTACCTCGTCGGCGGACAACTCTCCGGCCTACTCGGCTATCTCGCGCTCGACCTCGGCAACGAGCTGGTGGCCCGCGCCTACTGCAACGAGGCCATCAGCCTGGCCAAGGCCGCCGGACACGGCGACCTCGCCGCCTGGATCCGCGGAACCCAAAGCTTCATCGCCTACTACGGCGGCCGCTACCGCGAAGCCCGTGGGTGCGACGGTCATTTGAATGGCACGGTCGCTCTTCAGCTTCGCGCAAACCGTGGGGTGCCCGAAGCCGGAAATTTTGCACCCATAATTCGGCGCGCCACGATACGACGATGTTGGCCCCGCGGGATGGCTGCGCAGGTGCTGCGGCCCGGTGGCCGGCTGGCCGTGTTCTGGAACGTGGGCCAGCCGCCGCCCGGCCTGGCGGAAGCCTTCTCCGCGGTCTACCGCCGGGTGCTGCCCGACGCGTCGCTCTACCACCGGGCGATGCCCGGCCTGGACGGGCACTCGACGTTGCTCGCCAGGGCCGCCGACGGGATCCGCCGGTCGGGCGCGTTCGGCGAGCCGGAGCAGTGGCTGTTCGACCGTGAGCAGTCCTACACCCGGGACGAGTGGCTGGACCAGGTGCCCACCTTCGGCGGCCACAGCACGTTCCCGCCGGCCACCCTGGCCCGGCCGCGGGCGACGGTGTCGGTTCAGAACGGAGTGAGGGACAGCGTGACCGAGGTCGGCGCGGTGTCCTGGACATAGGACGCCAGGCCTGCGACATCGTCGAAGGGGAATCCGTACGCCTTCCCGTCCGCGGTGTTCTCGTGCATGACCCGCGCGTAGTGATTGGTAACCGGATCACGGTAGAATGTGGCCGGATCGGTTGCCGGCTGGGACGGCTGCGTCAGCAGCGTCGAACGGTTGAAGGCCGCGCCGAGCACGGCGGCGACCGGCCCGGTGCCCCCGTCGTTCGGGGCCGCGAGCGCACCGGCACAGTACAGAACGTCGCGGGTGCTCGGCCGGGCGAACGGCGCCACCCCGCCGTCGAAGCGCAGCAGGTCGCCGGTCACCGACCCGGTGACGGTGCGCGGGCCGGCGGCGACGGTGAGCGGACGCGAGGCGTAGGCATTCCACACCGCGTCGATGTAGGAGTCGTAGTAGGTCTCTGGAAAGATTCCGGCGTCGATGCCGTGCCCGGGCGCGATCACCCGGACGTCGTCAACCACCAGCGGGGCGAACGTGGCGTCGGCCCGGAGCGCGGCGAGGATCGCGGCCCGCCCGCCGGCGGTGAGCTGGCCGGTGCTCTGGTCGGCCGTGCCGCGCAGCCGGATCGACAGCGGGACACTGAACATGTCGACCATGGTGGTGTTGCAGAACATGCCGGTCGCGTTGTGGGTGAACTCCATGAAGTCGTGTATCACGGCGTAGCTCGGATCGTCGCGCACCCAGCCGGCCGGGTGTTGCAGGGCCGCGTTGCCGGCGGCGTCGGTGACGACCCGGAACCTCAGCTTGGAACCGGTCGAGACGTAGACCCGTCCGGACATGTCGGCGGGAATGGCGAAGGGCGTGTCGCCGTCCGCCACAAGCGGGATGGACAGGTCGGCGAAGCCGTCCGGCCCGTTAGCGGCCAGCGAGAGCCGGGCGACGGTGCCGTCCGGGCGGACGAAGATCTGTTGGCCGGTGTTCAGGTCGGTACCTACGAGGTAGATCCAGATCTGGTCGTTGGCGTAGCGGTAGGTGTGGTTGACGATGGTCAGCGGCAGGGCGCCGCTGGCGGCCGGAGAGGTCTGCGCGGCCGCGCGGGTGGCCGCCAGCGCGGTGGGGCCACTACCGCCGCCGGCAACGAGCGCGGCGGCGCCGCCGACCATCGTGGCGGACGTGCCGAGCAGGAATGAACGTCGATTCGGCATGTGGAGGACTCCTCGGAGGAGGGGGTGCCACCGCGGCGAGACCGGGATCCCATCATGCGCCGGATATATCGGATATTCGGGGGCGACGGTATCGCAGTGCGATGAGCCGCGCACCGATTTGCGTATTCGCGGGTGTGACGGCCGCCGCGCTCGCCGTGACGAGTCGGGGCGGCCCCACGTGCGGCGAGTCATCGCCGCGGACGGTCGTCGGGCGGGACGCCTACCGCAGGCTCGCCATCGGGCCGAGGGCACGGACGGTGGTCCGGCGGTCGAGCGGCGTCGTCGCGGACGTGGCCCCGGCGATCGGGGTGCGCATCAAGGTGTCGTAGGCCAGGCGGCGGCCCGGACCGGCGCGTTTGGTGGCGTACATGACTCTGTTGCCTTCAATCCGCGGGTTGTCTGGTCTCGGCAGGACAGTTCGGCGGTGTAGGCCACCCTCACCGGGACGCGGGGCCTCTCGAAGCCGATCTTTGGTCGACCAGACCCGGGGATGCGCGGTCAGCGCTACGCGGAGTCGCCCGCTACCGATCGCTGGACGACTTCGAACTCCAGTAGGGCGGAGCCGGAGGCCACGGGACGGGCGCGCTCGCCGGAGTGCGCCTCCATGGCCGGGCCCGTGAGCCAGGCCTGGAAGGACTCCTCGCTGTCCCAGTGGGTCACGACGAAGTACCGGTCGTCGCCCTTCACCGGACGCAGCAGCTCGAACGAGACGAAGCCGGGCTGGCCGTCCACCGCGTGCAGGCGGTTGGCGAACCGCTTCTCCAACTCGGGGCCGGCGCCCTCGGGAACCTCGATGGCATTGATCTTCACAACGGTCACCCGTTCAGCCTAGGCCCATTCCGGGCAGCCGTTGCAGGGCACGGCGACGTCGACCAGGACGCGGGTCCGCTTCGGCGCTAATCGATCCGGGCTGCCCACAGGGCGCTGATGGGCAGCGCCCAGATGCGGTCGTCGAGGTCGAAGGGCATCGGGCCGGTGTGGAACACGACTCCGACGCGGAAATCCTCGCCGAGTTGATCACGCAGCCACACGAGGTGGCGGGCGTCCCGAGCGGACGGCGCCGACGAGGCCTTGATTTCCATGGCGATCACCTGCCCTCCGCCGAGATCGATGATGACATCGACCTCCTGCTGGTCGCGGGAACGCAGGTGATGCAGCCGGGCCCGCGGATGCAGAAGCGTCACCTCCGGCCGCAGTTGGGCGACGACGAAGGTGTCGAGCATCCGGCCGAGCAGATCCCCGTCCCGCAGGACGCTGCGCTCGTCCACCCGGGCGGCGGCCAGCGCGAGCGCGGGATCGGTCAGGTATCGCTTCGCTCGCTTGGTCAGTCTGCTCAGCCGGTTCGTCGACCACGCCGGGACGAGATCGATCAGATAAAGGGCAGCCAGAATCCGGTCGTAGGCATCCGCGGTCCGCTGGTTGATGCCGGCGGCCTGGTAGACCGTGCCGTCGGCGGGGAGCCCGGCCGTCGAGAGCCCGAGAACCTCCAGGTAGCGGCGCAGCCGGACGGGATCCCGCTGCTCCCCCGCGGCCATCACGTCCCGGGTGACGACATGATCGATGTACGCGTCCAGCCAGGCGAGCCGTCCGGGTGTGCTCAGGTTCAGCGCGGCCTCGGGGAAACCGCTGCGCAGCGCCAGGTCGACGTAGTCGTCCAGGCTCGGAGGCGGGCCGGAGACACGCAGTCGGGAGAGGTCCGAGTGCAGGAGCAGGTCGAGCAGGCTCGGCTGGTCGGCGGAACCGGAGATCTCCCGCTCGGTGAGCCCATGCAGTACCAATCGGACGACGCGACCTGTTCCGGGCCACTGGCGGGTGGTGAAGTCGGCTTCGACGCTGCCGGTGAGGAGAAAGCGACCGGGGCGGGGATCGTCGTCGACCGCGCGCTTGACCGCGCCCAGGATCGCCGGCACCTCCTGCCACTCGTCGAGAAGGACGGGTTCCCGCGCACGGCGCAGGGCGGCGTCCGGACTCGCGGCCACCGCCGCGGCCACCGCGGGGTCATCGAGCCGCAGGATGTCGCCGGCGATCCGCCGAGCCGAGGTCGTCTTCCCCGCCGCGCGCGGGCCCGTGACCATGACCGCGGGCAGCTCGGCGAGCAGGCTGGCCAGCGGCCCGTCGGCGATCCGAGACACATACCCTGACGTCGCCATACGGCGACGCTACACGAACCGCGAAGCCGACAGTACATATTCTGCGGGCCTGCCAGTACACATTCTGCGGGGCGTGTAATACATGATTTGCCGGCCGCCGAGGCCCGTGGCTGCCCTCTGGCCGGGGTCGAGATGGCGATTACCGTCCGGGACGGCTCGATCAGGCGGACGGCGTAACTCCCGTGAACCGGCGGGTGACCGGGTGACCGTCACGATGAGCGGAACGTTCCTCGCCGACCGCCGGCGCTGACAGCACCGCCGCGCAGGAGTCGGCCGATCGGGGAGTCGTCGAGGTGGGCCAGCAGGTCGTCCGGTCCGGTGTAGAGGGCGACGGCGCCGGCCTCGCGCAGCTCGTCGCGGCCAATGCCGCCGGACAGGACCGTCACGCAGGGTATTCCGGCGCGGGCCGCCGCCAGGACGTCCCAGCGGGTGTCGCCGACCATCACGGCGTCGGCCGGGTCGACGCCGGAACGTTCCAGCGCGATCTGGACGATGTCCGGCGCCGGCTTCGACGTCTCGGCGTCGGCGGAGGAGGTCACCGCGCTCAGGCAGTCGTCGACGTCGAGGGCCTCGCGCAGCGCCCGCAGCTCGTCGGCCGGCGCCGAGGTGGCCAGCACGACCTGGCCGCCGCGGCGGGCCACCTCCCGCACCAGCTCCCGGGCGCCGGGCAGCGGCTGGACGAGGCCGAGGAAACCGGCGTAGTGCTCGGTGTGGGCGGCGGTCAGGATGTCGTCGCGGCGGCGGTCCCGGTCCGGCGCCAGCGCGTCCAGGAGCCTGTCGGAGCCCATCCCGACATGGCGGTGGACGGCGACCATCGTGACCGCGTGTCGCTCCTGGCGGAACGCCCGGAACCAGGCCAGCACGTGGGCGTAGTTGGTGTCGACCAGGGTGCCGTCGAGGTCGAACAGGACGGCGGGAGCGGATTCGGTCACCGTCCGCTCCTACCCCGGACCGATCGCCTTACCCGGGTAAACGGTTCTGGGCCGCCGTTGTCGTTCGCCCTCCCCCGCGGCGCGGGACAGACTCTGCTCTGTCCGGTCGAGGTTCTGCCCGGTCGAGGTCTGCGCCGGTGCCGCGAGGTGCCCGTGACGCGGCCGGGTCCCTGTCGGGGCCGGAGGTCCCGGGTCCGGCGGTTACCGTGCGGCGGTGACGGAAGACCGGGCCGGCGAGGACGACGGCGGCGCCGCGCAGGCCAGGAACGAGACCGCGGCCGAACGGGCCGACCGTAACTGGAGCGAGCTGCTCCAGGAGTTGCGTGTCGCCCAGACAGGGGTCCAGCTGCTGACCGCCTTTCTGCTCTCGCTGCCGTTCCAGCAGCGCTTCGCAGCACTGGAACACGAGCAGCGTTGGCTGTACCTGGCCGTCGTCGCGCTGTCGGTGGGTGCCACCGGCGTGCTGGTGATGCCGGTCAGCATCCACCGGGCCGTCTTCCGTCACCGGGAGAAGGAGGCACTGGTCCGCGTAGCCAGCCGGGTCGCCCAGGCAGGACTCGCGCTGCTCGCGCTGGCCGTCGCCGGCGCCATAGCGTTGATCTTCGATGTCGTCGAAGGGCGCGTGGCCGGAGTCACTGCCGGTACTGCGACCTTCACTCTGCTGGTGATCCTCTGGGCGATCGTCCCGGCGGCCGTCCGGCTGCGCGGCCGCCGGGATGTGGGTCGCTAGCCAGGCAGCGGGGGCCAGGGGCGGGGGCCAGGGGCTCCGCGGGTCAGATCTTCGTCAGCGCGTCGGGCTTGTGCACGGCTTCGCCGCCGTTGTCACTACGGACGAGATACTGCGGTTCGTCCCCGCTGGCCCGGACGGTCCGGCCGCCCGCCTCGGTGTCGCCGGTGATCCGGCGGACGACCTCACCTGTCGCGGTGCCGCCATGGCTCGACCAGCGCACCCGCTCGCCCTTGGTGAACTCCGTCATGATTCCCCCCTCGCCTCGGGACCTTCACCCGGGCACTACCCCGAACCCCTGCCGGCACGCGACGGCACGAGCACGACCACGACCACGACCACGACCACGACCTGCGAGGATTTCCGATCCGTTACTGGGCGAGACCCGTCAGGATCGACCCGAAGATGGTGTCGAGGGCGTCCAGCTGGGCGTCGGTGAGGGCGTCGAAGACGCTGGCGCGGACGAAGGCGACGTGCGCCGGGGCGGCGCGCTCGATCGCGGCCCGCCCCTGCTCGGTCAGCGCCACCAGGGCGCCGCGGCCGTCGTCGGCGCACTCCTCCCGCGCGACCAGGCCGCGGCGCGCCATCCGGGAGACGTGGTGGGACAGCCGGCTCTGCTCCCAGGACAGTTCGCGGGCGAGCCTGGTCACCCGCAGACGCCCCGCCGGGACGTCGGTGAGGCGGACGAGGACCTCGTAGTCGGCCAGCGAGAGCCCGGCGTCGGCGGCGAGCTGACGGTTCATCCGCGCGGTGAGCTGGCTGGACAGGAGCAGGTACCGACGCCAGACCCGCTGCTCGCGCTCGTCGAGCCACCGCACGGGCTTCGCCGGGAATGTGCCGCCCCCAGATCCGCTTGACATGTCCGCCAGCTTAGATGACACGTCATGAAGATGGGAAGGGTCCATCATGGCCAGCGTGACACCGCAGCGAGACCTCGACATCCGTCGCGCCGCCGAGCGCCCGACGACGACGATCGACTGGCTCGACTCGAAGCACTCCTTCTCCTTCGGCCACCACTACGACCCGGCCAACACCCACCACGGCCTGCTGCTGGTCAGCAACGACGACACGGTGCGCGCGGGCGCCGGCTTCGAGACCCACCCGCACCGGGACATGGAGATCGTCACCTGGGTGCTGCGTGGCTCGCTGGTCCACCAGGACTCGACCGGGAACTCCGGGGTGATCTACCCGGGGCTCGCGCAGCGGATGAGCGCCGGGCGGGGCATCCTGCACTCGGAGAAGAACGACGCCTGGCGCCTCGCCGGCGGCGGCGAGCCGCACGACGAGCCGGTGCACTTCGTCCAGATGTGGGTCGTGCCCGACGAGCAGGGCATCACCCCGGGGTACGAGCAGCTCGAGATCGACGGCGAGTTGCTCGGCGGCGGCCTCGTCCCGGTCGCCTCCGGGATGGCCCGCCACGACGGCGCCAGCGCGATCCGGATCCGCAACCGGTATGCGGCGCTGCACGTCGCCCGGCTCGGCACCGGGCAGAGCGTCCAGCTCCCCGACGCCCCGTACCTGCACCTGTTCGTCGCCCGCGGCGAGGTCACGCTGGAGGGGGCCGGCCCGCTGCACTCCGGTGACGCGGTCCGGTTCACCGGCACCGGCGGCCAGCGGGTCACCGGCGTCGAGCCCGCCGAGGTCCTGGTCTGGGAGATGCACGCCGCCCTGTCCCGCTGAGTCCGGCCCCGCCCAACCACCCACGCCGCCGACGCCCGCACGCCGCCGACGCCCGCGGGGAACGGCCGGGTTCAGCGGGCGGAGAACCAGGGATTGGCCGGGTAGTCGGCCGCGGCTTCCCGCAGGATGCGCGCCCGGCCGGCCGGGAACGCGCCATTGGTGACCAACCGGTTCACCTCCCACCAGAAGGCCTGGCTGCTCTGCTGGGGCCTGGGCTGGTGCCGGTCCGGAAGCCCGGCGCGCGTCAACAGCCGGCGCGCGGCGCCCGGATCGCTGTAGACGTCGGCGAGGGCGGTCGCCTCGTCGACGGTCAGGCCCGTCGCCTCGGGGGCGGGCCCGGGGAGCGCAGGCCCGGGGAACGGGGGCTTCGGCCGCCGCCCGGCCGCGGCCGGCTCGTCCGCCGCCGCGAACCGCCCGTCCGCCGCCGCGGTCCGCTTGCCGGTGCCGCGCACAAGCCGGTCGACCGCTCGGGACACCCGCCCTCGACCATCCATCTGCCCGACGACCGTCGCCAGGGCAACAAGGCCGCCGTCGTTGGCGGCACACTCCGCGACGAAGGCAAGCAGCCACTGCCGACGAAACGGCACACTCGGCACCTGCAGCGGGAACCCGAGCCGCTTTCCCGTCATCCGGGCGAGCATGCTCAGGCTCGCGGGCTCGGCGAACAGCGGCTCGGCGTCCAGGATGTCCACGACAGCCTCGACGATCCCGTCGCCCCCGTCGATCCCGTCGCGCTCGGCGCGGCCCGGCCCCGCCACCGCCCCGGCGTCCCCGTCCTGCACATCGATCAGTCTGCCACCGGGCGTCCACCGCCCCCGCCCGGACCGCCCCGGCCGCCGCCGACACGGCGACCCACGCCGCACGGCATTGATATTACTCTCTGCGATCAGGGAACCCTGGACGATCAATGCCTGCGATGCGCGGGCACCGCGGTCGGCGGCGGCGTCCGCACCGGTCCTGTGGGCGTGGGGCCAGGCCCATACTGCTCGCGGACGGTCCGCGGGCACTTCCGGAGTCGAGGCGGCTGAGCATGATGATCGACATGGTGACGTGGGTCGCGGGATGAAGGTCGCGATGCTGGCGCCGGTGGCGTGGCGCACCCCGCCGCGGCACTACGGCCCGTGGGAACAGATCGCCAGCCACCTCGCGGAGGGCCTGGTGGCGCGCGGCGTCGATGTCACCCTGTTCGCGACGTTGGACTCGCGCACGGCCGGGAAGCTGGATGGCGTGTGCCCGCACGGGTACGCCGAGGACCCGGCGCTCGACGGGCGGGTGTGGGAGGCGTTGCACGTGGCCCATGCGCTGGCCCGCTCCGCCGAGTTCGACCTCGTGCACAGTCATCTCGACTGGCTGCCGTTGGCGTTCGCGGCACATGTCCGGGCCCCGATGGTCACGACGGTCCACGGATTCTCGGACCCGCGCATCCTCCCCGCCTACCGCCGGGCGGCCTCCGCCTACGTTTCCATCTCCGACGCCGATCGCAGCCCGGAACTGGACTATGTCGCGACGGTGTACCACGGGATCGATCTGGAGGCCCTGCCGTTCTCGGCAGCCGGCGGGGAGGATCTGGTGACACTCGGCCGGATCCATCCCGACAAGGGCACCGCCGCGGCCATCGAGATCGCGCGGATGGCCGGCCGGCGGCTGGCGATCTGCGGGATTGTCCAGGACGAACGCTATTTCGCCGAGCAGGTGCTGCCCCACGTCGACGGAGACGCCGTGAGCTACCTCGGGCCGGTGGGGCCGTCGCGGCGGGCAGAGGTGCTGGGTTCCGCCGCTGCGCTGCTCCATCCGATCGCGTTCGACGAACCGTTCGGCCTCGCGGTCGTGGAGTCGATGGCCTGCGGTACGCCGGTCGTCACCTACCCACGCGGGGCCATGCCGGAGATCGTCGACGAGGCGGTGACCGGATTCCTCGTCGACGGCCCGGCGACGGCGGCGGCCGCGGTGGATCGGGCTGCCGGCCTCGACCGGGCCGCCTGCCGGGCGATGGCGAGCCGACGGTTCTCGACGGCTCGGATGGTCACCGACTACCTCGCCGTCTATGAACGCATCCTCGGCTGACAGGTTCCCCGGTTCGGAGTCGGGCTCGAAGGGCCGGGCTCGAAGGGCGGGCCGGGGGTCGGGCTCGCAGTGTCAGGTCCGGGGAGTCATCCGTGCGAGCAGGGCATCGACGGGCACGCTCGCCATCCCGACCCGGGAGTCACCGATCCCGTGCGGTAGCCACAGCCGGCCGTCGTGGACCAGGCCGCCGCAGGAGTAGACGACGTTGGGGACGTAGCCCTCGGCCTCGGTCGCGATCGGGGTGAGCAGCGGCTCGGGTAATGCCGCGATCACGGTGGCCGGGTCCGCCAGATCGAGCAGGATCGCTCCCACCGAGTAGGTGCGCATCGGCCCGACCCCGTGGGTGAGGACGAGCCAGCCCGCCGCCGTCTCGATGGGTGAACCGCAGTTGCCGACCTGGATGAGTTCGAAGGTCGCCCTCGGCTCGTGGACCTGACGGAACGGCTCCCAGACCAACCCGTCCGAGGAGGCCGTCAGACCGGTGGTCTGCCCATCGGATCGGCAGAGCGCGAGATGGCGGCCGCCGACGAGCCGGGGGAACAACGCCATCCCCTTGTTCCGCGCGGCCGGGCCGATGAGCGGGGCCGTCGTGAACGTCCGCAGATCGGGGCTGGTGAGCAGCCTCGGTCGGATCTCGGTGCCGTCATAGGCGGTGTAGGTCGCCCGGTAGTCGACGGTCCCGTCCGGTGCGGTGAAACGGACGAACCGCGCGTCCTCCATTCCCTTGCTCTCGCTGGCGACGGTGGGCCACAGCACCCGCTCCGCGAGACCGCTGTCCGCCGGGAACTCGATTTTCCGCAGCGTGCCGGCGACGGAGCGGATCCCGGCCAGGATGCCGGCGGCCTGGGGACGACGCAGGAGATCCGCGGGCATGCCGGCGAAGGCCTGTTCGAGATCACCGTCCGCCGGGCTCCGGTCGAGGGAGTCGAGGACCGAACGCGTCACCTCGTCGTCGAGGCCGTGGTCGGTGAGCAGGGCGCGCAGCCGAGCGTGCTCCCAGGTGACCGGCACGGCCAGGCCGGTGGTGAGCGGGCCGGTTCTCGGCTCCAGTCGCATCGCCGGGCCCGGGCCGATCACGGCGACCGCGAAGCCGATCGAGGACAGATGCCCCTCGCCGACGGCGCGCAGGCTGAGCGCCAGCCGCAGCGCGCCGGCCGGCAGCCCCGACTGGTCGGGGTGCCGGACCGCCGAGGGATTGGTGACGGCCGCGCCCTCCACCGCGTACTCGGCGGTGAAGCACGCGCCGAGCAGCAGCGTGCGCGCCGGCGACAGCTCTGCCGGGGTACGGACCCGAGGAGCCACGATCGCGGCGTGCCGCGTCAGGAGGTCTCGGTAGTCCCGGTGCCGGGGTCCGAACCGGTCGAGCAGCGCGGCGACGAGTCCGGCGACCTCGCCGTCGCTCAGCGCGAGCACTCTGGCCACGATGCCCGCGGCCCGGGAATGCCCCTCGCTGCCCTCCTCACCGGGCAGGAAGAGCTTCGCGATGACCCTGCCGGGGTCCGCGGTCAGCGTCAGTGGATGCCGGGTAACCAGCTCGGACTCGAAGGTCACCGTGTCGGCTTCGCCGGCGTCCGACCCGACCGCGTCCGACCCGACGGTCACGGCGTCCACGGCGCGAGCAGGCGACGCGCGTGCTGCGCAGTCGAGAGCAGGGCGAGGGTGGACTCCGCGCCCTGGTTGGCGTTGCACCCCTCGGGTTCGAGGCCGTCGTGGCAACCGCCGGTCGCGACGTCGATCAGCGGGGTGCCGTTGTCGTTCTCGCCGAAGAACCATCCGTGCGCCCGCCCGAGACCGGTGAGCCACCGATTCCGGCCGGTCGCCGCATGGGCCCGCGCGCAGGCGTCCGCGATGGCCGCGGCCTCGATGGGCTGCTGGTCGAAGCCGGGCCGGCGATCACCGCGGGGGCTCCGGCCGGCGACGGGGGTCGGGGACAGCGTCCCGCCCCGGGTCTCCACGTGGAGCAGCCAGGCCAGCAGCCGCAGTCCGTTCGCGAGCGCCGCGGGGTCGGGCAGGCAGATGCCGGCGAGGATCAGCGCCTCCGGCACCGCCGCGTTGGCGTAGCGCAGTGTGGGCTCGGGCCACGGCCACGCGGGATCGTCCCCGATCGGGCCGATCGCGGCGACGGCGTCCGTGAGCAGGGCACGGGCCGCGGTGTCGTCCGGGTGGGCGAGCAGCATCTCGCCGGCGCCGAGGGCGGCGAACGTCATGGCCCGCGGCCAGGGGGAACGTCGGGCGGCGCTGGCATGAAACGCCTCGCGGGCCAGCGCCCGCAGCCGCGCGGTGGGTGCCAGGGCCGCCGCGGTACCCAGCCCCCACAGGGCGCGGCCCCAGCAGTCGCCGACCTCGGGGTTGTCCAGCCAGCGACCGTCGGTGCCCCGCCGGTTGACGATCGTCCCGTCCGGCGCCTGCGCCGCCAGCACGAAGGTGAGATAACGCTCGAGCAGCCGGACGAGCTCCAGCGGTGGCGACGGCTCGCGGGAGAGGACGACGAGTCCGCGAGCGACGTCATCCACGCAGTACCCGTACTCCCGGCGTGGAACTGAGCCGAGGGCGTGCTCGAACAGACCGATGTCGTCGCTGAGCCGGAGTAGGTGGTTGAACGAGACCGTGGTCGTCACCGGGCCGCCGTGGCGGGTGCCGTTGCCGTCACGGGCGCTGTCGCCGTGGCCGGGGCTCGCTGGGACGCAGGCACGACTCGGGGCCTGCTCCCGGTGCGGGCGGCCAGCCCGGCAGCCAGCCGGTGGTAGCGCTGTGCCACCGCGGGCCACAGCAGCTCGGGTGCGTGGGCGGCGGTGGCGCTCGCCAGCCCGCGCACGACGCCGTCGTCGGTGATGATGCTGCGCACCGCCGCCGCGATCGCCGCCACGTCACCGTGGGGCACGAGCAGGCCGGTGCCGTCGCCGAGCAGCTCGACCGCGTGCGGGAAGCGGGTGGCGACGACGGGCCGCAGCGCCGCGACCGCCTCGATGAGGATGCCGGAGGTGACCTGGTCGACGGAGTCGTAGGGGAGCAGGACGACGTCGGCGCCGCTCACGAGCTCGGCGAGTGATCCCGAGTCGAGGTAGCGGTGGTCGAAGGCGATCGCATCGGTCACGCCGAGCCGACCGGCCAGCGCCGCAAGTCCCTCGCGGTAGGCCTCGCCCTCCCGGGCGAGCACCTTGGGATGGGTCAGGCCAGCAACGAGATAGCGCGGAGCCGGGTCGAGGTCGGCCAGCTCCGCCATCGCCGCGATGCCCCATTCGATGCCCTTACCCGGGCCGAGCAGGCCCCAGGTGAGGACAGTCGGCCGGACGGAGCGCGCGGGCGCGGCGCGGCGGTTCTCGGCTGCGCCGTGGGGGATGACCGAGACCCGCTGCGGGTGGGCCCGGTACCCGTCGACCAGCCGGACCCGCGCGGTCTCGGCCATCACGACAACTGCGTCCGCGGACGCGACCAGCGCCTCCAGGACCTCGCGCTGGTGCGGGGTCGGGTGCACGAGCACGGTGTGCAGGACGACCACCACCGGCACCTCAAGGTTGTCGAGCACCTCGATCACCTCGTCGCCGTCCGGGCCGCCGTAGACCCCGTACTCGTGTTGCACGACCACGACGTCGAAACCGTTCAGGAGCCGCGCCGCGCGGCGCGGGCCGCCCTGGGTCCCGGCCACCAGGTCCCCGACGACGGCGGCCGGCGCTGGGCCGGGCCCCGCGGGCGCGTCGAGCAGCCGGACCACCCCGCTGGAGGCGCCGGGCACCGGGCTGGCCAGCTCGTCCAGAAGGGCCGCCGTGAAGGTGGCGAGGCCGCACTGCGTCGGGGGGTAGGTGCTGAGAAAGCCGTAGCGGAGGGGCACGAAGGCCCACCTTCCGGTCAGATGCCGACACCGAGTCGGCCGGCGGGCACGCGAGCGCTGTGCTCGGCGGGGATGCGCGGTGCGGCTGCCGGCGCGTCAGAAACCCATACCCGCCATGGCACCCGCGCCGTCCCCGCCCTCGGCGGCACCGGCCGACGGACGGTCCGCCACGACGACCTCGACGGTGAGGAACAGGCCGGCGATCGACGCGGCGTTCTGCAGCGCCGAGCGGGTGACTTTCACCGGGTCGATGATGCCGGTGGCGATGAGGTCGACGTACTCGCCGGTGGCCGCGTTCAGGCCATGCCCGACCGGCAGGTCCCGAACCTTCTCTACGACGACACCACCCTCGAAGCCGGCGTTGCTCGCGATCTGGCGGAGCGGGGCGGCCAGCGCCAGTGCCACGATCCTCGCGCCGGTGGCCTCGTCGCCGGAGAGGTCGAGCTTCTCGAAGGCGGTGATCGAGGCCTGGAGCAGCGCGACGCCACCGCCGGCGACGATGCCTTCCTCGACGGCGGCCTTGGCGTTGGACACCGCGTCCTCGATGCGGTGCTTCTTCTCCTTCAGCTCGACCTCGGTGGCCGCGCCGACCTTGATGACCGCGACACCACCGGCGAGCTTCGCCAGCCGCTCCTGGAGCTTCTCCCGGTCGTAGTCGGAGTCGGACTTGTCGATCTCGTTGCGGATCTGGCTGACCCGACCGGCGATCTGGTCGGGGTCACCGGAGCCCTCGACGACCGTCGTCTCGTCCTTCGTCACCACGATCTTCCGGGCGCGGCCGAGGAGGTCCAGGGAGGTGCTCTCCAGCTTCAGACCGACGTCTTCGGAGATGACCTGACCGCCGGTGAGGATCGCGATGTCACCGAGGATCGCCTTGCGGCGGTCCCCGAAGCCGGGGGCCTTGACCGCGACGCTCTTGAACGTGCCGCGGATCTTGTTGACGACCAGGGTCGCCAACGCCTCACCCTCGACGTCCTCGGAGATGATGACCAGCGGCTTGCTGGTCTGCATGACCTTCTCCAGCAGGGGGAGGAGGTCCTTCACCGCGGCGATCTTGCTGTTGACGATGAGGATGTAGGGGTCGTCGAGGACGGCTTCCTGACGGTCGGCGTCGGTGACGAAGTAGGGGGAGATGTAGCCCTTGTCGAAGCGCATGCCCTCGGTGAGCTCGAGTTCGAGGCCGAAGGTGTTGCTTTCCTCGACGGTGACGACGCCTTCCTTGCCGACCTTGTCCAGCGCCTCGGCGATCAGACCGCCGATCGCGGAGTCACCGGCGGAGATCGAGGCGGTCGAGGCGATCTGCTCCTTGGTCTCGACCTCCTTGGCCTGCTTCGAGAGCTCCTCGGAGACCCGCTCGACGGCGACCTCGATGCCCTTCTTCAGGCCCAGGGGGTTCGCGCCGGCGGCCACGTTGCGCAGACCCTCACGCACCAGGGCCTGGGCCAGGATCGTCGCGGTGGTGGTGCCGTCACCCGCGACGTCGTTGGTCTTCTTCGCGACTTCCTTGACGAGCTCCGCACCGATCTTCTCGTACGGGTCCTCGAGCTCGATCTCCTTGGCGATGCTCACACCGTCGTTGGTGATCGTGGGGACGCCCCACTTCTTCTCCAGAACGACGTTGCGACCCTTCGGACCGAGCGTGACCCTGACCGCATCGGCCAGCTGGTTCATGCCGCGCTCCAGGCCGCGCCGAGCCTCCTCGTCGAAGGCGATCATCTTTGCCATGCGGATAAATCCTCCTGCGGCTCATGCCTGCGGGGAGGAGTGCCGGCCGCCAGCGGGGCCTAGCAACGAAAACGATGGGCCACGTCGTGGGCCCAGGCACCCGTCGCGCCAGAGGTTGGCACTCGACCATACCGAGTGCTAACCCCTGTATAGCCCTCGGCGTCTCGCAATGCAACGGCGCTACCACAGCGTGAGGTCGTCGCACCGCTCTGGGGCGACCCGCCACGGCCGGTGCGACGAGGTGGCAGGTGCGACCGTGCCGCATTGATCGTTTTTGGCTACGGTGCGGGCATGGGAGTCGATCAGCGCCATGACCACGGTGGGCGCGGCCATGACAACGGCGGACATCGCCACGATCACGAGCATCGCGCGGTCGGGCGGTGGGCGCGGCTTGGCCATGGCATCTCGGGACTCGTCGGTGGACACAGCCACGACAGCGCCGACCAGATCGACGATGCGCTGGAAGCGGACGCCGCTGGCCGGCGCGCCCTGCTGATCAGCCTGGCCGGGCTCGGTGCGACCGCGGTCGGACAGGCCGTGGTGGTGGCGCTGTCAGGGTCGGTGGCACTGCTCGGCGACACGCTGCACAACGTCGCCGACGCGCTCACCGCCGTTCCGCTGCTCATCGCGTTCGCCCTCGCTCGCCGCCCGGCCACGACCCGGTTCACCTACGGCTTCGGCCGCGCCGAGGATCTCGCCGGCCTCGCCGTCCTGGCGATGATCATGCTGTCGTGTGCGCTCGCGGCCTGGGCGTCGATCGATCGCCTGGTCCACCCCGAGCAGGTCGACCGGCTGGGGGTGGTCGCCGCGGCCGCGGTCGTCGGCTTCGTCGGCAACGAGATCGTGGCCCGTTACCGCATCCGCGTCGGTCACCAGATCGGTTCCGCCGCGCTCGTCGCCGACGGGCTGCACGCCCGCACCGACGGCTTCACCAGCCTCGCGGTGCTGCTCGGTGCCGCCGGCGCCGCCGCGGGATGGCGCTGGGCCGACCCCGTGGTCGGCCTGGCGATCACCGTGGCGATCCTCGGGGTCCTGCGGTCCGCCGCCCGGGTCGTCGGCGCCCGGCTCATGGACGCCGTCGACCCGGACACGGTCGCCGAGGCGACCGACACCCTGCTGCACACCGCGGGTGTCGAGGCCGTCCGCGAGCTCCGGCTGCGCTGGATTGGGCACACCCTGCGCGCCGAGGCCGACATCACCGTCGACGCGGACCTCACCCTCACCGAGGCCCATGACGTCGCCCACGCCGCCGAGGCGCACCTGCTGCGCCACATCCGCCGCCTGTCCGCCGCCACGATCCACACCAGCCCCGCCCGCCACCACCCCGCGGTCACCACCGGCTAGACGCCTGCGTCCCGAGTGGTCCTAGCAGCTCGGCTCTGACCGGCGCTGGGGGCGGAACGGGCCGCCAGCTGACGGGGCGGCGGGGCGGCGGGGCTACGCACCGGGGCGCGGTCAGGCGTCCCTGACGGGTTGGTCGTCGACATCGGTGGGGACGATCAGGACGGGTCGGCGCGTCCGGTGCAGCGTCCGGTGGGAGACCGAGCCGGTGAGCAGCCGTTCCAGCGCGACTCCGACGCCGCCGTGGCGAGTGCCGAGGACGATCGCGTAGGCGTCTACGCTGTCGGCGACGGCGAGCAGCTCGGTCGCGGGCTCGCCGGCCCGGACGTGGAACCGCCAGCGCACGGGGATCGCCGCGAGCGTGCGGTCCGCTACGGCGCCGGCAGCTCTGGACTCGGCGTCCTCCTCGAACCGGAGGAAGCGCTCGCACGCGCGCCGGCCGGGCACCGTGGAGACCATCGTGCGGATCTGCGCGGGGCTGAGGGGCTGGACGTGGACGACGTCGAGTTCGGCGCCCAGCCGCGCGGCGAGGTCGGCGGCCCAGCCGAGCGCGGCGGGAGCGGCCTGTCCGTTGTCGACCCCGACCACGACGTGCTGCATACCTACGGGGATTCCCCCAGCGGTGCGGCTCAGGCCCCGACCGCCCCACCAATCACCCCGAACCAATCACCCCGAGCGCCACTCCAGGACCGAGGCGGAACTAGGGCTTTCTGGCGATTCCGCCGTACACGCTGACCTGGGCGTCGGTGAGGCCGGGCGGGTCGGGAGCGTCCGGGCGCCAGCGGTGGACCAGCTCGACGCCCGGATCGATCAGCTCCAGCCCGCCGAACAGGCTCTCGACCTCGGCGCGGCTGCGCAGCCGCACGGTGATCCCCTGCTTTTCGTAGGCGACGGCGAGGTCCTGCGTGGCCGGGTCGTAGTCGGCGGTGCCGTTGGTGAGGATCAGGTAACTGCCGGACGGCAGCGCGTCGACGAGGCGGCGGATGATGCCGTGCGGATCATCCGAGTCCGGGACGAAGTGGAACACCGCGATCATCGACAGGGCCACGGGCAGGCTCAGGTCGAGGGTCTCGCGCAGCTCGGGCGCCGTCAGGATGGCCTGCGGGTCGTGGAGATCGGCGTCGAGGTAGGCGGTCCGGCCCTGGGGGGTGCTGGCCAGCAGCGCGCGGGCGTGGGCCAGGACGATCGGATCGTTGTCCGTGTAGACGACCCGGGCCTGCGGGGTGACGGCCTGGGCGATCTCGTGCACGTTCGGGCTGGTGGGGATGCCGGTGCCGATGTCGAGGAACTGGCGGATCCCGGCCTCGCCGGCGAGGTGGCGGATCGCCCGCACCATGAACGCGCGGTTCTGCCGGGCCGCCAGGGAGGCGTTCGGGAACGCGGCGCTCGCCTGCTCCGCGGCCACCCGGTCGGCGGGGAAGTTGTCCTTCCCGCCGAGAAAGTAGTCGTAGATGCGGGCCGTGTGCGGCCTGTCCGTCCTCAGGTCGATCGACGGATGTTCCTCGGCCAGGGACCTCCACCACTGCCCGACCTCGAACTCCCCGCCACCCGCGTCCGGTTCCACCATCACCAGCCCCCCCAAATCGGAATTATCCCTACGAATCACCCTAGTCTCGGCGAGGTTCGCCCGCGTCCAAGGATGAGCCGGTCCCGGTCGGCGGTCGCGGCGGCTTTCTGTGGTCCCACCGACTCCCTGCGGTCCCACCGAACTCCCTGCGGTCCCAGCGACTCCTGCGGCCCCAGCGACCCCCGGGCGCATCGGCAGCCCCACCGGCGGCGTGCACCCGTCATCGTGTCACTCCGGCGTGTGATGGCCATCCCCCAAGCCGGCACGGAAGTGCCGCCGGAGCGCGACGGCGGGTCGGCCGGGCTGGCCGGCCTCACCCGAGGCATCAGGGCCCACGCGAGCCGAATCTGGCAGTGTCATGTCAGAATTAGGCTGACTGCGCCCAGGCGAACGGATAGCGTGCGGACCCGTGGCCCCCACACCTCCCCCGGCGCCCCGCGCTTTCGCCCGAGGCAACCGTGAGCACCCGAGGCAACCGTGAGCACCCGAGGCAACCGATGAGCACCCGAGGTTCCCGATGAGCACCCTGCGCGGCGAGCCGCGCGTCGCGGATCTGTCCGCCGGTCTGCCGCCGGAGCGCGAGCAGATCGTCACGAGCTGCCCGCCCGTGCCGGCCTGGACCGAGAACATGCTGTTCACCCCCTACGACCCGACCCACAACATCGGCATGTGGCTGCATCTGGGCACCGTGGCCGACGCCTGGGAGCTGTGGGAGGACCGCGCGCTCGTCACGCTGCCGGACGACGAGGGCGTGTTGTCGATGTGGGCTTACCACCGCACCGATCCGGCCCGCCGCCCGGCCGGCGCCAACCTGCGCTTCGAGTGCCTGGAGCCGTTTCGGCGCTGGCGGGTCACCTTCGACGGCTTCTGCCTGCGCACGCCGCAGGAGAGCATGCGTACCGGCCTGGTCCGTGACGGGGAGAAGGTCCGCCTGCAGCTCGACCTGGACATCGAGTGCGCGACGCCGGTGTGGGACGCGCACACCGCGGCCGAGGCGGCGACCGGCCGCGGCGGCATGGACCAGCAGCAGTGGGCGAAGGAGCACTACGAACAGCTCTACCGGGCCCGCGGCACGGTGCGGTGGGGCCGGCGCGAGGTCGCCTTCGACGGCACCGGCTGGCGTGACCATTCCCGCGGTCCCCGGGGGGACGACTCGGTCAACGGCTGGGGCGGGCACGTCATCGCCGGCTGCCTGTTCCCGGGCAGCGGGCGCGCCTTCGGGCTGTCCCGCTACTGGTCGACCGACGGCACGGTGACGCTGGAGGGCGGCTACGTGGTCGAGGACGGCGTGCTCAGGCACGTCCGGGTCGTCGACGTGCCCCGGCTCGACGCGCTGATCGCCGCCGGGGAGGTGCTGCCGTTCGGCCTGGCCTGGCAGGACCGGCGGCTGGAGCTGACCGCGACCACCCGGACCGGGCTGTGGACCACGTTCGCCGGCGGCCTTCCCTACGGCGTCGCGTCCCCCGGCCAGGCGTACGCTCTCAACTGGGCGTCCTGCGACTGGGATGGCGACGTGGGCCACGTCTACGTCGAACGTTCGGACCTGCGGGCCGGCTAGCCCGCGCGGAGACGAGGGGGCGCCCGGTGGACGGCACGCCGGTGCGTGGCGCCGCGCAGCCGGTGCGGGCCCGCCCCGCCGCGTGGTCCGAGCACAAGGCCCGGGTTCGGCAGGCGCTCGTCGACGCCGCGCTGGAACTGTTCGCCGAGCAGGGCTACGAATCCACCTCCACCGAGCAGGTCGCCGCGCGTGCCGGCGTCTCGCCCCGCACCTTCTTCCGTTACTTCGCGACGAAGGAGTCCGTGCTCTTCTTCGGCGAGGACGACTACATCCGATCCTTCGTCGGGGTGTACCTGGCCCAGCCGGAGTCGCTGAGCGAGTTCCAGGCGATGCGGGCGGCCTTCGTCACGCTCGCACCCGGCGTGGCCCGCCTGCGGGAACGGATCAGGCTCTACCACGTCGCCGTCGCCTCGTCGTTCCTGCTCCGCGGCAAGGAACACGACAACCAGCAGGGCAATCGGGCGCTCGTCGCCCGGGCGGTCGCCACGCGGCGCGGCCTCGCGCAGCCCGACGAGAGCTGCGAGCTGGTGGCCGCGATCGGGATCCTGGCCGAACAGCGCGCGATGCAGCGATGGCTGCAGGGTGCGCCGTCGCGCAGCCTCGGGTCCTACGTCACCGCCGAGTTCGCCACGCTAGCCGAGCTCATGGGCCCCGCCGCGCAGTAGGCGGAAGAACGCTCGGACGTCCTCGGCAAACAGCTCCGGTTGCTCCAGCGCGGCGAAGTGGCCGCCGCGCGGCAGTTCGTTCCAGTAGCGCAGGTCGTAGTGCGCCTCGACGCAGCGCCGGGGCGGTGTCACGATCTCCCGCGGGAAGACCGCGACCCCGGTCGGCACCGTGACCGGCCGGTCCGGGGGGCCGAACAGGCCGGCCCGCATCGACTCGCGGTAGAGGCGCACCGACGAGCCGATCGTTCCGGTGACCCAGTAGGTGGTGATGTTGGTGAGCAGATCGTCGCGGCTGATCGCCTTCTCCACGTCGCCGTCGCAGTCGCTCCACGCCCGGAACTTCTCGACGATCCAGCCGGCCAGGCCCGCGGGCGAGTCGGCCAGGCCGTGGGCGAGCGTCTGCGGCTTGGTGCCCTGAATGGCCTGATAACCGGTCTCGGTCTCGGTGAACCGCACAACCTTCTCCAGCGCGGCGCGTTCGGGGGCGCTCAGCACCGCCATGGTGGCCTCGTCGGGCGGCGGCGCCAGGACCAGGTTGAGGTGGATGGCCAGCAGCCGGTCCGGATGGTGCGCGCCGAGGAGGCTCGCGGCGATCCCACCCCAGTCGCCGCCCTGGGCGGCGAAGCGCGGGTAGCCCAGTTGGGCCATCAGCTCGACGAGGGCGTCGGCCACCCGGCGGATGTGCCAGCCGCCCTCGCGGGTCGGCCCGGACCAGCCGTATCCCGGCAGGGACGGGCAGACGACGTGGAACGCCTCGCCGGGGTCACCGCCGTGGGCGGGTGGGTCGACCAGCCGGTCGATGACGTCGAGAAACTCGATGACCGATCCGGGCCAGCCGTGGATGAGCAGCAGCGGAACGGCGCCGGGATGCGGCGACCGGGCGTGAATGGCGTGGACGGGTGTCCCGTCGACCGTGGTGAGAACGTGCGGCCATCGATTGATCCGGACCTCGGCGGCCCGCCAGTCGAAACCGTCCGCCCAGTATTCGCAGAGGTCCCGCAGGTAGGCCAGGTCGGTGCCGTACTCCCACTGCGTCCCGGGAATCTGATCGGTCCAGCGGGTGCGTCGCAACCGGTCACCCAGGTCGTCGAGAACGGCCTGATCCGTGCGGACCGTGAACGGCTGCGGCGAGAAATCGGTCTGCGGCATCGCGGCGCACCTCCTGTTTCCCCGAATACTTGCCTTTTCCCGAACACCGCACCGCCGGCACCACCGGCCAGCCGTGCAGGCATGCCGGACCACCACCCGTCGCCGATCTCTTTCTGGCAGCAGCCTGCCATCGCCGGTGAACTGATCGGACTCGGGCTGAGCAGACTATGGATCATTCCAGCACTTCGCGCAAGTGCTCGGCCTGGACGCTCTCGGTCGAGGTCAGAGCCGAATAGGGCGAACCCTGGGGCATCGACGATCAGGCGTTGACTCTGACAGTTCACTGCCATACAGTGCGTCGGCATCATCGCCGACCGTCGGGTTCGCCACGATCCCGCCGCCCGCCGGTCGGCGCAGGTGATGACCGTTCCCGCGGCCAGTCGAACAGCGGACGTTCCGCGTCCGGCGCGACCGCTGCGGGCGCCGGTGGCTCCTTTGTGGTGTTCGGCGAGAAATTCCGCCGGGCACGTATTCGTCCCACCGCGAGGAGGACACGTTGCCGGAGTTGACGAACTCCACCTACATCGAATCCGGGCTGCCGACCCGGGATCGTCAACGCGATCCGGAAACGACACGGCAGGCCCTCGAATCGTGGTTCTGCGCGGCCCTGCCGCACCGGGCCGATCTGCGCGTTACCGAGGTGACGCTGCCCCGGACCGGCGGGGTGGCCAACGAGACGTTGCTCTGCGAGACGAACTGGACCGAGGCCGGGGTGACCCGCTCGGCGGGCTACGTCGTGCGGGTCAACTCCCCCGACTTCCTGTACAAGGACGCCGACCTCACCGTCCACGCCGAGATGTACCGGGTGCTGGGCCGCGAGCCGGGCATTCCGGTCCCCGCGGTCGTCGGCCTGGAGACGGACACCGGCGTTCTCGGCGAGGCGTTTTTCGTCATGGAACGCGTCGAGGGTCGCGTGCCCGGGGACACCCCGCCGTTCCACACCACCGGCTGGGTGCATGACCTGGTCCCGGGCGATCGCGCCGTGCTGTGGCACAACGCGGTCGAGGTCATGGCCCGACTGCACCAGGTCGATCCGGCGAAGGTGGCGTTCCTCGACCGTCCGCACCTCGGGCCGGACGGCCTGCGGCAGGATCTCGCGCACTGGATCGACGTGGCGGCCTGGGTGGCGCGGGGGCGCACCGATCCGGTGATCGCCGCGGCCGAGCGGTGGCTGCGCGCGCACGTCCCGCCCCTCGGCGTCACCGCCCTGGCCTGGGGCGACTCCCGGTTGCCGAACCTGATGTTCCGTGGGCTCGACGTGGCGGCGGTGTTCGACTGGGACATGGTGTGCCTGGCCGGCGCCGAATCGGACCTCGCCTGGTGGACGGTCATGGACTACAGCAGCACGGAGTCGGTCGGCGTCGAGCGATTACCGGGCATCGGCAGCCCGGCGCAGACCGTGCGCCGATGGCAGGAGCTCGTCGGCCGGGAGGCCGCGAACCTGGACTTCCACCTCGTGTTCGCGTCCTACCGGCTGGCGGTCATCCTGCGGCGCCTCGGCGACCTGTACGGGGCGACGGGTGCGATGGCCCCGGAGACGATCGAGGAGTTGCGCACCAACAACTTCGGGCAGCAGTACCTCGTCCAGATCCTCGACCTTCCCCACTCGCACCCGGTCACCATGACCTGGCCGGGCCTGGAGCTCTGAGCCGGGCGCGACGACGCCGGGGGGCTGGACCTCGTCGGCGTCTCCGGTTACGATTCTGGCAGTCAAATGTCAGAAACTCGCGGCGAGGCGGCGGCATCAGGTCTGGGCGTCGACGCCGCGTCGGGGCGTGGGTACGCGGCGGGAAGGGCAGTGACGTGAGTCGTTCGTTAGGGGGCGCGGCCGTCGTCGGGATCGGGCGGTCGCCGTTCGTGCGCTCGTCGGGGCGCACCACGCTGTCGATGGCCGCGCAGGCCGCCCGGGAGGCGCTCGCCGACTGCGGGCTCACCGCCGCCGACGTCGACGGCTTCACCTGTTACTCGACGGGCGACAGCGCCGGTCCGAGCCAGGTCGCCCACGCCATCGGAGTCGACGACCTCGGGTGGAGCCTGAGCGTCCTGGGCGGCGGCAACATCGTCACCTCGACCGTGGCGGGGGCCGCCGCGGCGGTGCTGACCGGCCAGGCCGAGGTGGTTGTCGTCTACCGGGTGCTCGGCTCGCAGACCCGGTACGGCCGGGCGCTGGAGCGGGTCGAGGTCGACGGCGAGGGGCAGTTCGCGGGGCCGCACGGGTACCTCGTGCCGCCCCAGTGGTTCGCGATGTTCTGCCGCCGCCACCAGTACGAGTACGGATCCACCGCGGCGGACCTGGGTGCCATCGCGGTGCAGGAACGCGACCACGCGGTGCGCAACCCGCACGCGGTGGCCCGGTCTCCCATCACCCTCGACGACTACCTGAACAGTCGGTGGATCAGCGAGCCGTTCCGACTGTTCGACTGCTGCTACGAGATCGACGGCGCGGTGGCGATCGTGGTCACGAGCGCCGAGCGGGCCGCGGATCTGCCGCACCGTCCCGTCCACCTGCTCGGCGCGGCCGACAGCAACCGCTTCGGCGGCTCGGTCGACCAGTGGGACGACCTGAGCTGCATGTACTCCCGGGACACCGCGCCCCGGCTGTGGTCGCGCACCGGGCTGCGTCCCGCCGACATCGACGTCGCCTGCATGTACGACTGCTTCACCTTCACCGTGATGGCGACCTTCGAGGACTTCGGGTTCTGCGCCAAGGGCGAGGTCGGCGACTACTTCCGGGCCGGGCGGGCCACCTACGGCGGCGACGTCGTCGTCAACCCGCACGGCGGGCTGCTGTCCGAGGGCTACATCCACGGCCTGAACCACCATTACGAGGCGGTGCTGCAACTGCGCGGCGACGCCGGCGACCGGCAGGTGAGCGGCGCCGAGACGGCGCTGGTCACGTCCGGTGCCGGCCCCTTCGGCGGCGCCCTCGTCTACGGAACGGCGGAGGCATGACCACGACGCACGAGGAGCGCGCGACCGTGGCGGCCGATCCGCTCAGCCTCCCGCCGCAGCCGGTGCCGGACGCGGTGACCGCGCCCTTCTGGGCGGCCCTGGCCGAGGGCCGGCTGGCCATGTGCCGCTGCGGGCACTGCGGGCTGTGGATGCAACCGCCGCTCGAGCGGTGCCGCCGGTGCGCCGGGCCGACCCGGTTCACCGACGTCGCCGGCACCGGCACCGTCTACTCGTTCATCGTCCAGCACCGGGCGACCGTGCCCGGCTACCTCGACGACCTGCCCTACGTGGTGGCCCTGGTCGAGCTCGACGAGCAGGCAGGCCTGCGCCTGCCCGCCCGGATCGTCGGCGTCGACCCGGCGGAGGTGCGCTGTGGCCTGCGGGTGCGGGCCGAGTTCGCCGACCTGCCCGGCGGCGACTTCACCGTCGCGCTCTTCCGCCCGTTGGACGAGTCATGACGGCGACCGGTCCGGCGTGTCGCGCCGATTCCGCCTCCGGCCCGCGGGATTTCCGCCCACGATAGGCTGTGCGTCGTGTCGGGGGGATTGTGGGCTCGGATAAAAGGCGGCCTCGCCGCGGACGCAGAGCATGTGACCACGTGCTTTCTGCCGGCGCCTGGATCGGCGCCGATCTGGCCGGCGCAGGGATATCTGCGGCTGTGGCTCGCCGAGGGTTTCCTCGCCAGGGCGCGGAACTGGGGAAACGACCGCTTTCCGGTGCTGCATGCCGGCGCGTCGCTGACGTTCGGTGCCGGCGCGCCGGTCGCGTTCACGACCTTCTCGCGGCCGGCCGCCGCCTGGGCGGTGCCCGGCGACCAGTTTGACTTCCCCATCACTCCGCTGCTGCCGTTCAACGGCGGCACCGTGGAGATCGAGGCGGCGGTTTACCAGGCCGCTCAGACGGGTCCGCTGGGCACGGCGGCCTCGTTCGTCGCCGGGTTCGCCGAGCTGCTCGGGCCGCCCCTGGCGACCGCGGCGTCGGTGGCGAACGCCATCTCCACCGGCCTGGACTCACTGATCGGCGCGTCCGGCGACGAACCGGTCCTCGGCGTCCACTACGCGATGATCAGCCCCGGTGGCGGCGGCCAGCCGGTGCAGGCCGGCCATCTCGCCGTCGTGAACGCCCCGCCCGGCTCGCTGCCCGGTGAGCTCACGATCGGCGCCGACGGCCGGCTCGCCGTCCGCGGCGACCCGACCGTTGCCGGCGGGTCAGGCGGTGCCGGCGGCGGGGAGCGGCGGCTGACCGGGTTCGACTACCTCGTCGTGCGGGTGGAGACCCGCACCGAGCACGACGTCTGGCTGTCGCCGGCCATGACGACGCTGATCACGCAGGCCCGGCTGGCACGGGCGCACGGACGGGCAGGGGCGTTCGCCGACCACCGCGCCGAGGCCGTCACCCTGGCCTGGACGTCCGCCGACTACGTCGAGTCCGACCGCCCCCGGATCGCCGCCGCGATCGCCGCCGCCCTGGACGCCGGCCCCGAGCAGGCGGCCTTCGCCGACCCGGACGCCACCGTCGCCGACGAGGTGATCGCCCTGCTGCCCGCCCGCGACGACCCCGCCCTCGCCGCCCTCACCCTCGCCGATCTGCTCGCCGGCTGACAGCGGCGACGCCCCTCGGCGCGGGCACGTCCCACCGGGCCGAGGGGGTGCCGTCAGGGCAACAGCAGCAGGACATCGTCACCCGGACGCGGACTGTCCCCCGGACGCGGACTGTGACCCGGACGCGGACCGCCAGTCGGAAGGGGACCGTCACCAGCAGAAGGATCGACCGCCACGGCGACGCCCGTGGGCGCCGGCCCGTCGCCGGAGGCGGCCTCGGCCTCGTAGATCAGGTCCTTGACCCGCCGGGCGGCGTAGACCGGCGCCAGGAGCGGTCCGGTGGGGCCGAGCCCGCCCCGCATCGCGAGATCGACCGTCTCGCGCGTCAGGGCGCCGACCGCGGCCGCAAGCTCGTCGGGCAGGGGTGGGATCACCAGCACCGCCGGAGCCCCCGCGTCGAGCGCGGCGATGGCCAGGTCGACGAAGCCCGCGCGATCCTCACCCAGGGGCGCCGCCGCGCCGTCCATCGGATCGGCCTGGAGCACGGCCAGGTGGACGTCGCCGACGTCGAGGTCCTCGATCCCCAGCAGGTTCTCCTGCTCCGCGGCGGACGAGGAGGACCCGTCGTCGCTGACCCGCAGCCGCACCCCCGACATGGTGTGCACGGGGGTGCCGATCACCTGCGCGATGACCGTCGAGGCGGCCAGGTCGCCGTCGGGCCGCAGGTGCCGCGGACCGCGAAAGGTACCCGTCGACCCCGATCGGGCAGGCTGGTTGCCGACCGGCTGGAAGCCTCTGGACCCGAAGCGCGCGAAGACGATCGTGCGGGCGGACCGCGGGGGTGCGGTCGCGGCGAGCCGCCGTTCCCAGTCCTCGCCCCGGGCCTCGTCCTCGACCACGAGCGGGATCATCCACAGGCGTCGGCGCTCCCAGGCGCGCCAGCGGCGCCGGCGCACGAACGTCGCCCGCTGCCCGTCCAGCCGCCACAGCGGCCGGGCGGACAGGACACGGTCGACGAGGGGCCACGGCCTGTCCGCCCACAACGGCCAGCTTGAGGTCGGTTCCGAGGTGACAACCGGCGCCATCAGGCGCCGGGGCACGGCAATGGCCGTGTACTGGCCGTCCCGGATCCGGATCGGCGAGCCGACGCGCAGGCGCAGGCGGTCGGGTGAGACGCAGGCGGGGCTGCGACGCCCGGCCCGTGGCGAACGGCCGCGCCCCGGGAACAGCGTCGCCGGCATGTTCCGGAGGCTGCCGGCGGCCCAGGCGGCCAGTGTCGCCACCGACGCGAGCACGAGCAGGACGCCGGGGATCAGGAGGGCGGGCAGCACCACGTCTCCGTCCCGCCAGGAGGTGCCCTCGCCCGTCCTGACCGCGTCCCCGGACCGCGAGAACACGACGATCAGCCCCGTCACGGCCGCGGCGAGAAGCACCACAGCGACCGCCGAGACAGTGATGCGCGTCCGTCGCCGGGGACGGCGACGCGCAGTGGCCGGTTCGGACCGCCGCCCCGCGGCGTCCGATCTTGTGGGCCCGAGATCGCCGTCGGGGCCATCCAGGTCGCCCAGGGCGGCCGGATCGGCCGGACCGGTCGGTGCGGCTGGATCGGCTGGATCGGTCGGATCGGCTGGATCGGCTGGATCTGCAGCGGCGGCGGACCGGACAGACGGAGCGGGCTGAGCCCATGCCCAGTAGCGCCAGGGGGGCGGCGGCACCACGGCGGCGGACAGTTCGGGCGGTGGGGATGGCGCAGTCGCGTCCGGCGGGCCGTCAGCGGGTCGGTGCTCCCGCCCGGCCGGCCCCGGATGCGACCCGGTCCGCACCAGGTCGAGGCGTTCGAGCCAGCCCGGCCAGGGAGCCAGCCGCGACGAGGACGGCGGAGCCGTCTGCGGGACGGGTGCCTGCCCGGCACGTTGGCGCAAGCGGGCGGCGAGCACGACCGCGGCCTGGGCGCCGAACTCGTCGCCGGCGTTCCGCAGCAGGTCCGCCACGGGCCGCGGCGCGAGATCGGAAGGATGTTCCGGCATCCGTTCCGCCGCTGCGGGCGGCGCGAGCTCGAACGGGTCGTCCAGCAGGGCGGCGGCCTGCGCGGGCAGCCGTGGGGCGAGGACCTCCGCGACCGCCATCGCATCGCGGGCGCCGGCCAGCGGCGGCAGCGCGGACAGGGTGAGAGCCACCGGGTCGCCGCCCGACGGCGACCGTAGGGCGCGCCGAGCTGAGCCGGGCAGGCGGCGCGGGTCCCGCAGCAGCGCGGCACCGCGCAGCCGCGTCTGCGGGTCGGTGAGGCCCCCCGGGTCGCCGAGGTCACTGAAGCCGGCGGAGTCACCGAAGTCGGCGGAGTCACTGAAGCCGGCGGAATCCCCAGGACTGGCGTCGGCCGTCCCAAGCGGTCCAAGGCCCAGAGTCCGCCACTCGAGGCGGTCCACCGCGGCCGTCCCCGAGGGCAGGCCCAGCTCATCGACCGGCGGCGGGAGCGGCGGGACGACCGGCGGGCCCGGCGGCGTCCCGCGGGTCAGCGACTCGTGGTCCTGGCAGCGCCACCAGGCGTGCCAGCTACCCGCCTCCGCCGGACCGTCCGGCCGTTGCCCGCGGACCAGGGCCAGCACCAGCCAGGCCTCGGCCCGCACCGGTACGGAACCTGCCCGTGCGAGCTGGCGGATCGACGGGCTGAACTCGGTGGTCCGGTAGCGGCGGCACAGCGCGAGCAGGGCGAGCTCGCACTGCTCGACGGCGGCGAGGTCGTCGCCGTCCGCCCGGGCTGCCTCGCGGTACCTGGTGATGATCTCGGCGGCCCGGTGCGGCTCGTCGAGCAGCATCCAGGCATCGGCGACCTCGACCGCCAGCGGGCGGACCTGACGGTGCAGCCAGCTCGTCGGATGCCGCCCGGCCACGTACCCGAGATGATCGTCGAAACGTTCGAGCACGCCACGGGGGATCACGTGGTGGTCGAGGGAGAGGCGGACAGCCGCGGCGACGCGTCGCTCGGCGTCAATGTCGCCGGTGCGCCGAAGGATGTCATCCAGCCAGGGTGCGGACAACTCAGGCGGCTCGGCCGGAGGAACCCGGCGGGCGCGCAGCAGCAACACGGCAAGGTGGGCGCGGTCGACCAGCCCGGGGGGCACCACCCAGTCGGCCCAGGGCCGGGCGGTCGCCGGCTCGAACCGCTCGACGGTCGCGAGCAGCCTGTCCGGCGAGATCTCGGGCGCGGCAGGCAGGCGCAACGCCAGGATGGCCTCGGCGACCTCGGCGGCCAGCACGACCCCCGGATCGTCCGCTCCCGGCGCGCCGCGCGCGGCGCCGAGCAGCTCGTCGACCTCCCACCGGACGTCCCGCCCCACCGTGGCGGGCCGGCCCGACTGAACTCCGACGATGGCCGTCCCGGACGCCATGTTTCGAACGGAGCCCGCCAGCGCCCCGCGCCAGACCGACGGATGATCGGGCCGAACGAGGCTGACACCGGGCCGGCCCCCGCTCCTGACCGGACCGACGTCGGGCAGTGTGCCCTCCGCGAGGGCCTCCGCGGCCGCGAGAAGCGACCCGGCCGGCACGTCGTCGACGGCAGTCACGTCGTCGAGGGCGTCGACGACTGTCGTCGCCGCGACCGGGCCTAACGGCGCGAACGCACTCCCGCCCGAGGCGAGCAGGCCGAGCACAGCCCTGGCGCGCAGAAGGTCACCGTGCTCGGCCAGAGGATGGCGGGGCGCCTGGTCGAGCACGGCGGCCCACAGTGCCGGGGCCTCGGCGGGCTCCCCGACGTGGAGGCGCGCGGCGGCCTGGGTGGCAAGGATCGCCGCCAGGATCGTCGGGTTGGGCGGACGCGGCGCCGGGCCGGCCGGATGCGGCGGACCCGACGGGAGCGGCGGACCCGACGGGAGCGGCGAGTCGGCCGGACGCGGCGGATGAGACGAGAGCGGCAACGGGTAGGGCGCGAGGCCGTCGGCACGCAGGCGTTCGACGGCGGCGGCGCGCACGCAGACCTGCGCGGCCCAGGCCCAGGCGCCGGACGCGACGATCCGGTCCTCCAGGTCGACCCAGAAGGCGGCGGCGTCCGCGAGCGGCAGCAGTCGCACCGCGGTCTCGACGGCCTCGGCGGTGACTGTCGCCAGCGGGCCGGCGGTGACCAGTGCGGCCGCGTCCCGGCCGAGGCGGGCCCGGTCGAGCGGGTACCGCTCGGGCTCGGCGGCGGCGGCGACGGCGACCCGAATGCGGTCGCGCAGGTGCTCGTCGACCTCGATCACCAGCGGTTCGCCCTGGGGGCCCAGCGCGCGGACGTGGATCCATTCCTGGGCGGCAAGACCGTCGAAGGCGGCCTGCGGATCGAGGCCGGCCCGGCGCAGCGCGGGGCTGATCATGCCGAGGTCGAAGCGGCCGAGCTCGGCGGCGATGGCGAGGGCGCCGCGGGCGTTGTCGTCGGCGAGGCGGGCGATGATGCGCCGTTCCACCAGCGGGTCGCCGGCGGCGCGCAGCACGGCCGGGTCGAGGTCGGGCTCGCGGGCGATCCACTCCCGGTAGGCGGCCAGCTCGAACGGGTTGTAGCGGACGTCGCCGGCCAGTGAGGGCGGCATGCGGGCCCGTTCCAGCAGCGCGGTGCGCAACGCGCCGCCGCGCCGGCGACCGGGCAGGACGGTCGCGGTGCTGGCCTCCTGGGAGACGGGGTCCAGATCCCTGTCGTCGAGCCCTGCGTCCGGCTCGGGGCGCGGGGCGTCGAGGTAGCGGTGGGCCTCGTCTGCGGTGAAACCGGCGACCGGGACCACCCGGACGTACTCGCGGGCCAGCAGGACGGGCCCACCGGCGCGTTGCTTCCTGTCGGGTGGGGGGACGAGCGGACGGCGCCCGGCCAGGACGACCCGGACGCCCGGGAGCTCGGCGTGCAGCCGTTCCAGCAGGTCGAAGGTGCGGTCGATGGCCGGGGCCGCGGTGCCCGGCGCGTATAGCTTGGCGAGTTCCTCGCAGGTGTCGAGCACGAGGACGACGCGCGGGCGGCCCAGTTCCCGCAGCACCCGGGCGAACGCGCGGACGACCTCGTCGAACAGGGCCCGGATCGTCTGTGCGGCGGCGGCCCGCAGCGCGCTCGCGGTCGACCGGACCGGGCCGTGGTCCGGGTAGACCGCCGAGCCATAGACCTGCTCCGCGGCCTGCTCCGCGGCTGAGGGTTCGGGGCCGGTACGGCCGAGCTGCTCGTGCAGCGCGTTGGCCGCGTCGCGGAAGCGCCGGTAGGAGTGGTACCAGCCGCGGCTGGGTCCGTAGCCGGCGAGCTCGTCGGCGAGGGCGAGCAGCACCTCCGCGGGCCGGTGCTCGGGGTAGCGGGGGTCGAGATGGTCGAAGTCGACGCGCGCGACGGGGAACGGCGCGATGTCCCGCGCGGCCGCGTACGCGCCCGAGGCGAGGTAGCGCAGCACCATCGTCTTGCCGATGCCGCCGGTCCCGAGCAGGTGGACGGCCCACTGCGTGCCCGGCCCATCCTCGGCGAGCAGCTCGCCGAGCGGTTCCTCGACCTCGGCCCGGTTCTGGTAGTCGCGCAGGTATTCGGCGTCCTGGGCGTCGCGGTGGGCGCGGTCGAGCCGCCAGCCGGCGCGGCGGGCCGCCTCGGCGAGTGTGCCCCCGCAGACCGCGCCGATCGTTCCCGCCGCGGCCACGAGCCGGGCTGCGGCGGCCAACCCCGCAGGCGGTTCGACGCGGCTGCCCGGGCCGGCTCCGGCGGCGGTGACGAGGCTGTCGACCCGCTGGAACAGGCTGGACCCGGAACGGTCGCGGCGGTGCTGGACGGCGACCTCCAGCCAGGGCGCGAACTCGCGGGCGAGCTCCCCCGCCGACGCCTCGGCCGCCGCCGCGATCACCTCACTGAGCGCGTCGACCTCGGCGTCGACGTCGAAACCCTGGCCGCGCAGGTGGCGGCCGACCTCGTCGCGCCGGGACGACCGCAGCCAGAACACCTGACGGACCGTCCGGCGGGGGCCGAGGGCACGCCGCCGCTCGATCAGACCGGCCTCGTCGAGTCGCGTGAGCAGCGCCGCCAGCTCGTCGGCGGCCACAAGGCCGAACAAGGCGGCGGTGCCGTCCGTCCACTCGGGCACCAGCGCCAGCCGGCACAGTCCGCTCGGCGCGAACGCCGCCAGGGTGGCCGTGCGTGCCCGCGCCAGCAACGTGTCGACGTCCGGCTGCGGGTCCTCGGGGGGATCGCTGCCGGGACCGGTCGTCCCGGCGGGGCGTCCGGTGGGCGGGGGCGGCGACGATCTCACCGGACCTGCTCCTCGTAGGCTCGCATGGCGGCCTCGTCGTCGGCGGCCACGAAGGCCTCGTAATCGGCGAGAATCGCGGCGACGAAATACAGGCGCTCGCCAACGGCGGTCGGTTTGCCCTGCAGGCGCCCCAGAGTCTTCTCGATTCTCGCCCGTGATGCGTTCCGCGCGGCGGTGTAGACGAACGGATAACTCGGATGCCACGGGTGGAGAAGCACCCACTGATATCCCAGTATGGCGCTCGCCGGGGACATCGGGGCCAGCTCCGGGAAGACGAAGCCGGGCTGGCCGGCCTGGCCGTCCCGGAAGTCCTTGAGAAACACCCCCTCCTGCTCCACCAGGGAGGCGGTGACGACCACGGGGATCGGCCGGTCCGGGCCGCCCAGCCCGTCGCGTCGGATCATCGCCAGCAGCGGCCGCAGCCCACCAACCCACCGATGTACCTCGTCGCCGAGCACGACCACCCGCGTCGCCGCGCCAAACGGTTCGCCGGCGGCCCCGGCCGCGTCGGCGAGCGCTCCCAGGTCGCGGGCGAGGCGGTGGCGCAGCCCCGGTCCGGGCAGCGGGGCCGTCCCGGCAGTGAACTCCGCGACCGCGTCGTAGAGCAGGTCGAACCGCGCCTCGGCGCCGACGCCGCGCAACGCCTCCGGGCTGACGGTGCCCGCGAGCCGCGAGTCGGGATCGGCGTCGAGGACGGTCAGCGGCGGCGGGTCGATCCCCAGCACCTCGGCGATCATGATCGCCTTCTCGAGAACCTGACTGACGACCGCACGCAGGTCAGACGGCGCGGCGCCGGCGCCGAAGGGGCCGATGAGCAGCGGCAGATGCCCCGTCCGCAGCAGGCGCAACCCGACCTCGCGCAGCAACCGGCTGCCACCCAGGCCACTCATCGAATCCCTGGCGACCGCGGCGACAAACCCGGGGCGGGCTTCCGCCGCCGGAGCGGCCAGCGCGTCGGTCGCCGCGAGCACCCGGTCATGGCCGATGAACACCGGCGCCTGGCGCAGCCCCAGGCTCTCGGCGGCCTGGCGCAGCCCGAGCAGCGGCGCCGGGTCGACCACCCGCAGATCCGGCGGGACGTTCTCGGCCAGGACGAGGGTCGGCATCGCCCAGTCGAGATACCGGCTCGGCGGGTCACCGTGCAGCAGCGCCGCGCGCCGCCCAGCCGCGGCGGCGTCGACCACCGAAGCGCCCTGCTGCACCGCCCGCACGAACCGGCGGGTGAACAACCGACTCGCCTGCTCGCTGACCTCACCGGACATCGCGACCACGATCGGCACGCCGCGCACGGCGAGCTCGGCCGCGAGCGACCGCCCGGCGGCCCGGGCCGCGTCCGGGGGCGCGTCGGGGTTTCCCGCTGGCCCGTCGCCGGGGTCGTCCGCGTCCTGGCCACCGGGGCGGGCGCTGCCGCAGGCGCTCAGGATGACCGCCACCGGCATGCCCGCCGGGCCACGCAGTGCGAGCGCCAGGGTCTCGCCGTCGACGAAGCGGAACCCGTCCGGTTCGCCTGGGTCGCAGACGCGGAGGACCGCCCGGTGCTCGTCGACGTCACCGTGCGCGACCAGGTGAACGACGTCCGGCTCGAACCGCGCGCAGACCTCGCCGAGGTCGGCGAGCGTCGCGTTGGTCATCGCCCGCGAGACGCACAGGCCCTCCGCCTCGAAGGCGCGCATCAGGCCCATGAACATCGCCCCCGGGCGGATCACCGCGTCGTCGAGGGCGGAGCCGGCGACGAACAGCACCCGCGGCACCCGCCGGATCGTCGCCGGCGCCGGGGTCGCGGTCGGCACCACCCGGGTGACGGCGACGAGCGCCCGGGGATGCCCGGCAAGCGGCGCCTCCCCGTCGTGCATCGCCTCCCACACCAGGCCGGCCAGCGCCGTGTCGTCCGCCGGCCAGCGCAGCGCGAGCTCCACCCCCCGGGCGGCGTGCACCGCGGGCGCGGCGAGCAGGCGTCTCCACACCGGCGCGAGCAGGCACTCGAACAGCCACCGGCCGTACAGCTCGGCGTCGTTGTCGCGCAGCTCCCGGCCGGCGATCCGGGCCAACAGGCCGGAGATCTCGCCCTGGTCGCCGGCGCACACCGCGGCCAGTGTCGGATCGGCCCCTTCCGGCCCGAACGACGGGCCGGCATCGGGCGCGGGCCGCGCCGGGGGCATCGAGCCGCCCGAACGGACGGTGTGACCCGCAGGGTGACCGTGACCGGGCGGATGATCCTGACGCGCGCCCGCCCACAGCCCCCTCTTCCCGCCCCGCCACGGACGGGACGACCCGGGACCGGGCCCCAGCCCCGCGGCGAGCTGCGGCCCCGCCACGAGATCAGCGTCGGCCAGCGGATCCCATGCGGCGCCACCGTCGGGCGCGGCGGCACCGTCGGGCGCGATGGTCCCCTCGGGGTAGTCGGGCATGGGCGGCGCGGGCGGACCCGGGGGCCCGACCCACCAGGTCGGCACCCGTCGCGGCAGTCCGTCGACGTCGGTGACCACTACCGCGGCCATCCCGTACCGAGCCGTGATCCCCACGCCCCGTACGTGCACGGTCCATTCGTCCCCACGGTCCTCGACGTCGACGAGGACCCGTGGGATCCTCACCGCCCCTCGGCCAGGGTCGAGGATGTCAAGGTCGTCACGCTCGCGCCTCCGACGGCGAATCCGCCGCCCACCGGAGTTCCGGGCGACGCGGCGGACCACCCGTTCGTCAGTTGACCTCGCCGAGATCCCGTCATCGTCAACGAACCTTCATCTCGGCCTCGGCGGACAGGTCGGCCTCGGCGGACAGCGTGTCGCCGCGGTCGAGCAGCCACGTGGTGAGGCGGGTGGCGATGGCGGCCACGTCGCCGGGCGGGGGCGGGCCAGCGAGCACCCCCGGCTCGCCGCAGGTACGCAGCAACGCGGCAAGCCGGCGGTGCAGGCCGTCAGACTGCCCCTCGGCGACGACGAGGTGCGCGGCGACGCCGGCCTGCACGGCCAGGCGCGCTGCCGGGCGCGTCCGGCGGGCGTGCGGGCTGATCGGCACCGGGTCGCTGCGCAGGGACGTCGTCCAGCTCGCGATCCGCCCGCCGGGGTCGAACCAGGCCGGGTCGACGCCTGCCGCGGCGAGCAGCGTGGTGGGGCCGATCGGCAGGGCGAGCAGTGCCTCGGCGACGGCGGGCACGACGGCCAGGTGCCGGCGCAGCTCGGCCGCGGTCGGCCCGGCGGCGTTCGTGGCCGCCAGCCAGGCCTCGGCCGCCGCGACCGTCGTCAGCTCGCCCGTGGGACGGGTCACCGGCGGTACAGCGACGGCCGGTGGGACGGCGACGGCCGGTGGGACGGCGACGGCCGGTGGGACGGCGACGGCTGGGGCTGGGGCGGCCGCGGGGGCGGGCTGGTGCGCGGCCCCGTGCTCGCGCCGGACGCGGCGGACCAGCTCGCCGAGCAGCGCGCGGCGGACCAGCGGCGGCGGGTACGGGTGGCCGGGCGGCGACAGCCCGGCCAGGCGGGCGGGGGCGGCGTGTTCGAGCTCGTCGACCGCCCACGCCGCCGCGTCGGCGATCATGACGGCGGAGAAGGCGTCGGCGAAGAGCTCCGCCTGCCAGCCCGACCACCGGGCGGCGAGCTCCGCGTCGCCGCCCGAGGCGGCGCGCACCGCGTCGTCCAGCGCGGCGCGGGTCCGGTCGGGCAGACCCGGCATCAGGTCCCGCTGGACGTGGTGGCCGGTCTCGTGGGCCGCGGGGGCCAGCCACCACGCCTGGCGCGTGGCCCATTCCGGCAGGGCGATCGCCGGGATCGGCAACTCGCGCAGCAGGGCGCGGACGGCCTCGTCCACCGCGTCGGTGCGGGCCGGCGGGCGCAGCGGCACCGGCACGCTCGACCGGGTGACGGCGAAGGCGTTGAAGCGCGGGTCGACATAGGCGAGCGGACCGGTCGGTGCGGGCCGTCCGACTGCCGCGAACGGCTGCGACCAGCACGACCGGACGAGTTCGTCGGCGGCCAGCAGAATCGGGCCCAGCCGCTCGTCGAGCCGCTGGTCATAGCGTTCGCGATACCAGTCGAACGTGCGCCGCACGACGGTCAGCAGCGTCTCCACCGACCGGCAGCCGTCGTAGCGCGCGCCGCTGTCACCCAGCTCCCGCAGGGAGGCGACCCGGCCGGCCAGAGCGGCGAGCATCCCGCCCAACACCTCGCCGAGTACCCGGAAATGATTTCCAAAGCGGAGGAACCGGTCATCTCCGCGGCGGGCGTCCAGCCATCCGGAGATATCCCGCTGCGCCTGCAGCACCGCTCCCGCGGTCCGGTCGATCCGGAGCCGCGACCGATCGGAGCCGAGATCCACCCCCATGTCGGCAAGAGTACCGAGTCGACCACAATGCGTCTTGCCTAGGTTGTTCATCCGCCCCTTTCTGCGGCGGAATGCGCCGGCCCGACTGCGGCCGCCGCACGCGGCTCCGCCGATCGCATTCCCTGCGCGGCGGAGGTGGGCGGCGTTAGGGTCGTCTGTCATGAGAGCCGTGGGAGTGGTCGAGTTCGGCGGGCCGGAGGCCCTGCGCATCGTGGACGTGCCCGAGCGGCACGCCGGTCCCGGCGAGGTCCGGATCCGGTCCGCCGCCGCCACCGTGAGTCCGACGGACACCTTCACCCGCAGCGGCGACCGGGCGAAATGGCTGTCGAAATGGGCGCCGCCCTACGTGCCGGGAATGGACGTCGCCGGCGTCCTCGACGAGATCGGCGAGGGGGTGGCGACCGATCTCGCGATCGGCGACCACGTGATGGCGATCGTCGTCCCCGCCGCGTCGAACGGCGGTTACGCCGAGCAGGTGGTGGTGCCGGCCGAGTCCGTCGCGCGGGTTCCCGCAGGCGTCGGCGACGTGGCCGCCTCGACGCTGCCGATGAACGGCCTCACCGCACGGCTGGCGCTCGACCTGCTTGGCCTCGCCCCCGGCCAGACGCTGGCGGTGACGGGGGCGGCCGGCTGCTTCGGCGGCTACACCGTCCAGCTCGCCAAGGCCGACGGGTTGCGGGTCGTCGCCGACGCCTCCGAGGCGGACACCGAGCTCGTCCGAGAGCTCGGCGCCGACATCGTGGTGCGCCGCGGCGACGACGTCGCGCAGCGGATCCGGGCGGCGGTGCCCGGCGGGGTGGACGGGCTGGCGGACGGTTCGATCCAGAACGACGCCCTGCTCGGCGCGATTCGCGACGGCGGCGGGTTCGTCGCCGTCCGCCCGTTCCAGGGCGAGACCGAACGCGGTATCACGATCCACCAGGTGTGGGTGCGTACCTACGCGCGTGAGCAGGCCAAGCTCGACCGGCTGCGCCAGCTCGTCGAGGAGGGCGCCCTCACCCTGCGGGTGGCGAAGACCATTCCGGTCGAGCAGGCCGCCGAGGCCCACCGTCTGCTGGAGAAGGGCGGCATCCGCGGCCGGCTCGTGCTGACCTGGTGAACCGCGGATTCGGCGCGCATCCCCGCCGGACCCGTCAGCCTGCCCGCCGCCGTTCTTTCTCTCGACGCCCGGGGGATGACGCCGAGCTGCGGTGACGGCGGTTCGGCTCCCCGGAAGTGGCCGCCCTTTCGAGGTAGTGTTTCCGGCAGGCCGCGACACCGGCGGTCGGGCGCCGCGGGGGTGCTGCCGGCGGCGGCCGTCGAGGACGGGCAGGGAGGTCCGACGGGTTCCGGCGGACGGTCACCGGCATGGCAGGAGGGGCGGTTTCCCGGAAACACACCGGGTGAACCACAGCCCAACCTTCACCCACACCCGAACCTACCGGCGATCAGGCCACGTTGACTTCCACTGCCCACGCGCAACGGCGGCGACACGGGTAGTCAATTCTCGCCGGCCAACAAAACGGACCATCTTTGATCAATGCCAATTGCGCGGAACTCTCGTAGGCTGGGATGCGCGCAGGCAGGCATCAGCAATGCCGCCACAGGTAGGCGGAGCTGATCGGCGATCCTCTCCGCCAGCGGCGGGAGGACCCCGGCGACAGTCGGCCCGGCAACGACGGTGTGTAATCACCGGCCGGACACGGCGCTTCCGTCGTCGGCGAGGCCCGAAGCCGCCGATCAGGCGCAACGAATGTGCGCGCGTCCGCAACGGCTCGTTGCACTCTGTCCCAGATACGCCCAGCACGGTGTGATGTGTCCACCGGCGGACGCGCAGCCCGCTTCCCAGCTACCGAGGCGAGGAGGACACCTGATGATGTCGACGGGATCCTCCTCCTGGGATGTCGGATTCCGCCGAGGGTGGCTGCCCCGCCCGCACTCGATCACCCACTGCGATGGGCGGATCGCCGCGCGGGTCTTCATGGGCGGTGAGGCACACCGGGAGAGGACCACGGGCACCGCACGCACCGGTCCTCTCCCGGACCCTGCCCGCACTCCGGGCACCAGCATCGAGCGCACGCACCGGGTCTGCGTACGCCGGTTCGCCACCGGCACGGGCCCGACCATCACATCTCCCACCCCCGCAGCGGGCTCCCGATGGGCCGCGTGCGGCCCTCGGTGGACCGTTGCCGCGGGCGGACTGGCCAGGACGGGAGACGAACCCATGGACGGTCGGGTGGGCCAGGGCGACTGTACGGGCAGGACCGCGGGGGAACCGCCGCTGCGTTGGCGGCGGCCGGCCTGCGCCCCCGGGCTGAAGTTCGCCAGCCAGCACACGGACGTCGTCGTCCGGTACCGCTACGCCGGGCGGATCCGCGAGGTCCGGATTCCCGTCGCGCTGTGGGCGCCGTTCGTCCACGACGTCCGCACCGGCGTGTTCGACCGGTTGACCCCGCACGACGGACCCCTCGGCTGGACCTCCTGGGGCGCCGGCAGCGGCCAGGTCGCCCGCGGCCTGCCGGACGAGGTGATCGTCCGGATCCGCCACCTCGGGACCATGCGGGAGAACCGGCTGCCGCAGACCATCTGGGACCAGATCCTGGTGGCCGTCCGCGCCCACGCCATCGACGACCTGGACGCCGGCGGCGACGAGGCGGCCGCCGACCGGCGCCCGACCGGCTTCCGCACAGTGCACGGCAGCGCTCTGCCACTGGTCCGCCAGCGCGAGGGCGGCTCCGAACGGTTCCGCGGTACGCAACCGCGCTCCCACCACAGCCACCCCGCCCGATAGCCGGGCCCGCCGCGGTCCGCGGAGGGCGGACCGCGGCGGGCTCGCACGACGGCCGCGCGGGCCGGACCAACGCCGGTCCCACCGCGTCGGACCTGCGGGCTGCCCGCCGCACCCCTCACGGCGGGCAGCCCGCCCGATCCACCATCCCCACCGCAACGGCCATCCCACCCGATCGCCATCCCACCCGATCGCCAGACCAGCCGATCGCCAGACCAGCCGTCCCCACAGGATCGACCTCCCACCAGCAGACCAGGCCCCCACCGGCAGACCGGCCGCCCCTCAGACCGGCTGCCCCTCAGACCGGCTGCCCGCCGACATCCCAGCGCCGGCGTCCGACCCCCCGGTAACCCCCACCGGCGAGCGGGTCCGCCATGGCGCCCACCGGCGGGCAGCCGTCCACTTCCCTCGTCCCGACGACCCCCGCCCCGACCACGTCCCGTTCCACGACGTCCCGCTCCGACGATCACCGTCCGCTGACCACTCCCCCACCGGTGGCGGCCGCCGCGTCACCCCCATCCGCCAGGGGCGCCGGCGGATGTGCGGCGCCGCCGCCGGACCACCATCCACCGGGGTCCGCCGTGCCCGACGGCGGGCCCCGGTGGATGCCACCGCATTCGTGGGGCGTTGCCCGGCGGCGCGCGTAATCCGGCCGCCCGCCGGTTCCCCCGGTGCCGTCCCGGCCGTGCCGATACTGACCCGGGCCCGGCGCGACCGGAGCCCGCCGGATCGCGACGACAGGGGGCCGAGCGTGGCGTTGCCCGGCGGCCCGGCGGATCGGGAACCCGGGACGGCCGACAGGACCGGCACGGCCGAGGGAACCGGCACGGCCGAGGGAACCGGGTCGGCCGACGGAAGCGAGTCGGCCGACAGGACCGGGACGGCCGAGGCGGTGCGCATCGACCTGGTCGGCGTCGGGAAGCGGTACGACGGCCGGGCGACCGGCGTCACGGCGCTCGCGGACGTCACCCTGCGGGTCGGCGCCCGCTGCCTGCTGGTCATCCTCGGGCCGTCGGGCTGCGGCAAGACGACGCTGCTCAACCTGATCGGCACGCTGGACACCCCCACCACCGGGACGGTGCGGCTGGATGGCGTCGACGTCACCCGCGCGTCCCGGCGGATCCGGCGGGAGGCACGCCGCGAGGCGGTCAGCTTCGTGTTCCAGTCGTTCAACCTGTTCCCGGCGCTCACCGCGCGGGAGAACGTCCGCTTCGGCGCGGACGTCGCCGGGCGGGACCGGGCCGGCGAGGTCACCGACGAGGTGCTCGCCGGGGTGGGGCTCGCCGAGCGCGCCGCGCACTTCCCCCACCAGCTCTCGGGCGGGGAGCAGCAGCGGGTGGCGATCGCCCGCGCCATCGCCACCGGCAACCCGATCCTGCTGGCCGACGAGCCGACCGGCGAGCTGGACGTCGCCACCGGCGTGCGCATCCTGGAGCTGCTGCGCGGCCAGTCCGCCCAGGGCCGGACCGTTCTCGTCGTCACCCACAACCGGGAGATCGCCCGGATCGCGGACCGGGTGATCGAGCTGTCCGGCGGGCGGATCGTCCACGACGGACCGCCGCCCGGCGGCCAGGTGCCGGTGGCGGAGCTGCGCTGGTGACCGGGCACGCGCTGGCGCACGGGTGCGCGCTGGCGCGCGGGTGCGCGCTGGTGACCGGGTACGGGCCGGTGACCGGGTACGCGCCGGCGGACGGGTAGTCGGGCGGCGCACGGATGGCATCGACGACGGGGCTGTGGTGGCGATGGTCGCTGCGCGAGCTGCGCCAGCGGCTGCTGCTCGTGGTCGCGATCGCCGTGATGATCGGCCTCGGCACGGGGCTCTACGCCGGCCTGACCAGCTCCTCGCACTGGCGGCGGCAGTCCTACGACGCCAGCTACGCCCGGCTGAACGTGCACGATCTGCGCGTCGCCGTCGAGGCCGGGGCCACGGTGGCGCAGGGGCGTCTCGCGGCGGTGGTCCGGTCGCTGCCGGCCGCGGCGGCCGTCAGCGCCGACGCCGAACGGCTGGTCCTGCCCACCGAGATCGACGCCTCCCGCCCCGGGCACACCGTGCTCGCCCGCGGCGAGCTGGTCGGCATCGACCTGACCGCCCGGCCGCCGGTCGACGCGGTGTCGGTGGCGCGGGGGCGGGGGCTCGTGCCCGCCGACAGCGGGCGCGACGTCGGCGTGCTGGACCGCACCTTCGCCAACGCGAACCATCTCCCGCCAACCGGCACCGTGCGGACCAGCGGCGGCGGCGAGGTGCGCTACGTCGGGCAGGGCCAGTCGCCGGAGTACTTCCTCCTGCCCGGCGAGCAGCCGGGCCTGGTCACCCAGTCCGGGTTCGGGGTGCTCTACACGTCGCTGCCGACCGCGCAGCGGCTCACCGGGCAGCCCGGCGCCGTCAACGACCTGGTGCTCACCCTGCGCCCGGGCACGGACACCGGCGCGTTCGCCGCCGAGCTGTCCCGGGCCCTGGCCGCGGCGCTGCCGGGCACCAGCGTGACGGTCACCGACCGGGACGACATCCAGACCCGGCAAATCCTCTACGACGACGTGAACAGCGATCAGCGGCTGTGGGACGTGCTGGCCGTCCTCGTCCTGGTCGGGGCGGTCTTCGCTGCGTTCAACCTGGTCGGACGGGTCGTCGACGCGCAGCGCCGGGAGATCGGCATCGGGATGGCGCTCGGGGTGGCACCGCGCCGGCTCGCGCTGCGCCCGCTGCTGCTGGGCGCCCAGGTCGGGGTGCTCGGCGTGGTCGCCGGCGTCCTGGTGGGTCTCGTCGTGGGTGCCGCGATGGGCAGGCTGCTGCGCGGGGTGTGGCCGCTGCCGGTGTGGCACACGAACTTCCAGGTCGGTGTGTTCGCCCGGGCCGCGGCCGTGGGTCTGGTCCTGCCGGTGCTCGCCGCCCTGCCGCCGGTGTGGCGGGCGGTGCGGGTGGAGCCGGTGCGGGCGATCCGGGCCAGCGCCGTGGCCGGGGGGACGGGCCCGCTGGTCCGACTGCTGGGCCGGGCCCGGCTGCCCGGGGGCAGCCTCACCCAGATGCCGCTGCGCAACCTGGCACGCGCCCCGCGTCGGCTACTGCTCACCGCCGTCGCGATCGCCGCGGTGATCACCGCCCTGGTGGTCTTCACCGGCGAGCTGGACACGTTCACCCGCACCACGAACCGGGCCGAGGCGGACCTGACGACCAGCGCCCCCGACCGGCTGCGGGTGATGCTGCCCCGGGTCGAACCGGTGAACTCCCCGACGGTGGACGCCGTGCGCCGTTCCCCCGCCGTCGCCGAGACCGACCCCACGCTGGCGCTGCCCGGCCGCATCTCCCCCGCCCACGCTCCCCCCGGCGGCGGCGGCAGCGCCGGGGCCGGGGCCGGGCCCGGCGGCGACGCCTCGGCCGCGCCGATCGACGTCCTCACCTACATCCTCGACATCGGGCACGGGCTGTGGTCGCCGTCGGTCGTCTCCGGGTCCCCGACCGGAGGGCTGCTGATCTCCGAGAAGGCCGCCCGGGACCTGGGCGTCCACCCCGGCGACACGATCACGCTGCGCCATCCGCAGCGGGTCGGCACCGGCTACCGGACCATCGACACGCCCCTGCGGATCGCCGGCATCCACGACTTCCCGGTGCGCTCGGTGGTGTTCCTCGACAACAACGACGCCGGCGCGTTCCGGCTCGCCGGAACCACCAACGTGGTCGTCGTGCAGCCGGCGGCCGGGTACGGGCGGGACGCGGCCACCCGGACGCTGGCCGCCATCCCGGGGGTGGCGTCGGTGGTGTCGGCGACGGCGAGTATCGAGGAGATCCGGGCCCTGCTGCGCAGTTTCGTCGGGATTCTGCGCATCGGCGAGGTGGTGGTGCTCCTGCTGGCCGTGCTCATCGCCTACAACGCGATGAGCATCGCCGTGGACGAGCGGCGCCGCGAGCACGCGACGATGCTCGCCTACGGGTTGTCCACCCGCACCGTGCTCGGCCTGACCGTCGCCGAGAGCGCGGCGATGGGCCTGGTCGGGACGCTGCTGGGGATCGCCGCCGGCTACTGGGCGCTGCGCTACACCGTGGAGGTGCTGCTCGCCAGGACGCTTCCCGACCTCGGCGTGCAGGCGATTCTGTCCGGTCGCACCCTGACCGTCATCCTGGTGCTCGGCGTCGGCGCGGTGGCGGTCGCCCCGCTGGCCGCGGCCCGCCGGATCCGCCGGATGGACGTTCCCTCCACCCTTCGGGTCATCGAGTAACCACCGCGGGACCGGTGCGGGCAGGATGAGGACCGCTACCTGGCGGTTGCCCCCGGCTGGCGGGGTGCACAGGTCTGGTGAGGTGTGCGGGTCTGGTGAGGTGTGCGGGTCTGGTGAGGTGTGCGGGTCTGGTGAGGTGTGCGGGGTGACGAGGCTGCGATGGGTGACGACGCTCGGGCGGGACGTGGTCGGCGCGCTGCGCGGCCACGACCTCGCGCTGCTCGCGGCGGGCGTCACCTACTACGCGGCGATCGCGGTCGTGCCCTGCGTGCTGGTGGCCGTCAACCTGCTCGGCCTGCTGCTGGGACGCCCGCGCGCGGCGGAGCTCGGCGATTCCCTGGCCGACGCGCTGCCGGACGGTCTCGGCGCCCCGGCGGTCGTGCTCGCCGCGTTCGACGCGGCGCTGACGATGTCGCCGCTGGTCGTCGTGGCCGCCGCGGTGCCCGCCTCGTTCTACGGCGAGGGGCTGCGGCGGGCCTTCGTCCGGCTCGCCGGCACCAGCGAGGGCCTCGTCGGGTGGCGGGGTCGCCTCGGCGTCCTGCCGCTGCTCGCCGCCGCCCCGGTCCTGCTGCTGCCGGTCCTGCTCGTGACGCCGACGCTGGCCCGGCTGTTCGCCGAGCGCGGCGTCTCGGCGGGGCTGGGCGTGATCGTCGCGTTCGCGGTCGACTGGCTGGCGCTGACCGCGACGCTCGTGATCGTCTACCGGGTGGTGGGACCGGGGCGGCCGGGCTGGGCGGCGACGCTGTGGGCGGCGGCGTCGACCGGGTCGTTCGTCGCCGGCTTCGTCCAGGGGTTCGTGCTGTTCCTGTCGTTCCACCTGGACCTGGGCCTGCCGTTCGGCGGTTTCCGCGCCATCGGTGCGGCCGTCGCCGTCGGCTTCTGGCTGTTCCTGCTGCACCTGATCGTGCTCGTCGGCTACGGCCTCGCCCTGCGCCTCGACGAACGCGACGGCGTCCCCTGGGCGGACGCGCAGCGCTGACGATCCGGATCAAGGAACATAACCGAGCCCCATGATCCGGATCAGCTACGCACTCTAACGCCCGTGGTCCACGCCGTTGCCATGGTCGATACCGTTACCGTGGTCGGCACCGTTTCCGTTGTCGATACCGTTGCCGCCGCCGGCGAAGATATTCACGGCTCCGTGTCTCGCGTGCGACTGACCGATGGGCGCGGAGATCCTCCCCGGGGTGATGCTGCCGATCCCGAAAGCGAGAACGAGCAGACCGGCGGCCGCCACGGCCAACTGGATCCTTCGCAAAGCTACGATACGCATCCTCACACCTTTCCGTCGATGGATAACCACAGACGACATAACACCTGGACCGGATGGACAAACAGTCGGCAATCCGGAAAGCAACCGGGAATGTTTGCCGTCGCGCTTCGCGACGACCCGAAGACTAGCGCCATCGCTCCCCGCCGGGTGCTACCAGAAAGTGCCGCAACAAGGGCATCAATCCCCGCCCGGAAGGACTCTTCACCGGCGGTCGAGGGCACCGTCCAACACATTCCGATACCCCTGACCAGCCGAAATCAGGCGGGCATCCCCGCAGCGCGTTCTCGTTCACCATCGCGGCGGAGATATCAATCACAACGCGGACGGACGAGCTGGCGGTGGACTCTCGCCGGACCCCGGACCCCGGCACGCGGCACGCGGCGCGGCTGCGCCGCACACCATGATGTGGCTGTGACCTACGACGTAGCTGTTTGGCGGCATGCCGGTTCCCCAACCGACGAGGAGGCTGCGGCCGAGTACGAACGCCGGTGCAACCAGTCCGAGCAGCGATGGGAGGCGGATGCCCTCGAACCGGCCTGCCCCGAGCTGGTCGAACTAATTCGGCGCATGCGCGCCGAGTTCCCCCAGCAGGAGCCGATCTGGGAGGGCCCGGCTGATGGCGATCTGGCCAGCCAGGCCGACGGCGAGTTCATCTACATCACGATGTCCTGGGACGGTGGGCCGGACGTGGTCAGATTCATCGCCGGCATCGCTCGTTCCCTCGGCCTGGTCGTTTACGACCCCCAGGACGAAGCGGTCCTGAGCTGAGACCTCTCGGAGCGAACGAGACCGCATCCCCGGCGAGCCGGGGACGGGGGTGGCACGAGCTGGCCTTTCGGGGACGAAAGACAGGCCCCGGGCCGGTGGGCGGCTCCTGCTACCGGCCCGGGGTCGCACGTCTTCGTCCGCGACCGTTCGGGTGATTGCCATTTCGGGTCAGGACGAGGGCATCCAGTCGGGGCGGCGGACCAGTTCCACCCCGATCAGTTCGATCCGGGCGGCGTCGTCGTCCAGGACCACCACGTCGCACAGGGCGTGGATGTTGTCGATCTCCCTGGCGGTGACGACGCTGCGGGCCTCGCCGGTCATCAGGCCCGGCCGGTGGATGCGGCACTCGCGGACGGCGACGGGCAGCGCGCCGCCGAGCACCCGCCAGGCCCACAGCCCGGCGAGCTGCATGCCGCCGTCGAGGCCGGCGACGTCGAAGTACCAGTCGTCGAGGCCCCAGGCCAGCTCGGTCACGCCGACGACGGACCCCTCGGCGCCGTGTTCCGACATCCCCTTGAGCCACTGAATCGCCTGGAAACGCGGGCCGTGGAACAGCGCGTCGCTGCGGTAGATCAGGTCCCGGCACTTCGACACCTCGGCCGCCTTCTCGGCGAGGCCGTCCGGCGTCGGCCACGCCGACGACGGCACGGGCTGCGGCTGCGCGGGATCCAGTTTCGCCTGGTAGTGGGGCATGCCGTCGGCGTCGTCCAGGCGCAGGACGGGTAGCGGCGCCGCCGCGGCCCCGGCCCCGGGATTCGGCGGGTCGTCGCCGCGGCGTGGGGCCTCGGCCTCGGTCACGCTGACGTACAGCTCGTGCCCGGTGTCGGCCAGGCGCGGGAAGGCGATCTTGCGTAGGACCCGCAGGTCGCGCAGCACCATCCCGGCCTCGCCGTCGCCGCGCAACGCGCGGGCGCCGCGGGCGAGCCAGTCCAGCGCCATCGCGAGCGGAAGCACCGCGATGTCGGCGGGACTGTGGTCGGTCAGCCAGGGGTGGGTGCGCTCGTGCACCGAGAGCTGGCCGAGAACCCGCCGGGCGCCCGCCGGCCCGGACCCCCCGCCCGCCGGCCCGGACTCGGCGCCCGCGAGGCTGCCCCCGGACGTCCCGACGCCGGACGTCCCTGGGCCGGACGTCCCTGGGCCGGACGTCCCTGGGCCGGACGTCCCTGGGCCGGACGAACCGGAACGGCCGTCGGCGGAGGCGCCGAGTGCTTCCGGGCCGCCTGCGCCGAGCAGGATCCGTGGCTGGGTCCCGGCGCTGTGTGCACCGGTGATCTCGTCGACGAACGCCGCCGCGCCCTGGGCGAGCGGGAGCGCCGGCACCCCGCGGCTGGCGAAGACCTCGGCGAGCAGCGGCCCGACCATCCCACCGGCCCAGGGGCCCCAGGCGATCGAGCGCACCAGGCAGTCCGGATGCGCAGCCCGGTAGGCGCCCGCGACCTGGTCCAGGGTCGCGTTCGCCATGGCGTAGTCGGCCTGCCCGGCGTTGCCGAACCAGCCCGCCACCGAGGAGAACAGGCACAGCAGCTCCACGGGGTCGTCGGCGAGCGCGTCCAGCATCGTCCGCAGGCCCCGCACCTTCGTGTCGAACACCCGGTCGAAGGCGTCGTCGGTCTTGTCGGCGAGCAGCTTGTCGGCGAGCGTGCCGGCACCATGGACGAGCCCGCTGACCGGCCCCCAGTCCGCCCGGACCTCCTCCAGGGCGCGGGCGACCGCGTCGCGGTCACGGACGTCCACCGGCAGGTAACGGGCCTGCGAACCGGCGCGCCGGAGGGCGGCGAGAGTCGCGTGCACCTCCCGCGCGGCCAGGATCTCGCGCGCCTGCGCCCGCAGCCGAGCCGGGCCGCTCGCCGCGTCGTCGTGCTCGGCCAGCAGTCGCACCAGCGACGGCTCGTCGGTCGCGGCCACGAGCCCGGGCGGCTCGTCGAGCAGGGGCGTGCGGCCCAGCAGGACCAGCCGCGGCTGGCAGGTCCGGGCCAGCTCGATCAGGGACGCAGCCGTCACGCCGCGGGCGCCGCCCGTCGCGACGATCACCGCTCCGGGCGCGAGCCGCAGCGGGTGCGCGTCCGCCGGCTCCGGCGGGGCCGGCGCCACCCCCGCGACGAGGCGGGTGCCGTCGGCGCGCAGGCCGACGACCGGGGTCATCCCGCCCTGCCGCAACTCGTGGGCGACGGCGGCGGCGAGCGACGCCGGGTCCCGCCCGGCCCGTTCGCAGTCGATCGCCCGGACCGCGGCGTCCGGCCATTCCGCGGCCGCGGTGCTGGCCAGCGCGGCCAGCCCGCCGAGCCAGGCCCGCGCCCCCTGCCGACCGTCGAGGCCGAGGTCGCCGCCGGTGTCCTGCACGGTGACGAACAGCCCGCCGTGCACCGCCGGCGACAAGGCCATGGCCCGCGCCCAGCGGAAGGCGTCGCGTTGCCGGTCGAGGGCCTGGTCGACGGAGTCGGCGGCCGCCAGTCCCCCGAGCAGAATCACCCCGCCGGCGTCGGCGGGCAGCCCACCCGGCGCCCCGTCCGGCCCGGCGTTCGGCGGGCCGTCGGTGACGACCGCGCCGATGCCGTGTCGGTCGAGCTCGGCGCCGAGCGCGGCCCCGAGCCCGCTGCCGCCGTCGAGGATCGTCAGCGGCCGCGCGCCCAGCCCCAGGGGAGCGAGCCCCGCGGCCGGGACCGGCCTGACGGCCGGCACGAGCCGGGTCAGCGGCGGCCAGCCGGTGGCCCCACGTGCGGAGTCGGCCGGAAAGGGGGCATCGGCCGCCACACCCGTCGAGCCCGGAGCCGGGGTGGCCGCCGCAGCTCCCGGCGAGTCCCCGGTGGGATGCTCCGCGGGGCGCTCGGAGGGGTGCTCGGCGAGGTCCGGGATGGCCGCGGCCGCCGCCGTGCCGGGCCCGGTCGGATCCGGCCCGGTCGGTGCTCCCGCCGCCGGTGGCGGCTCGTCTGCCCGGTTGCGCATGAGGTCGACGACCTCGCCGAGGGTGCGCAGCGCGGTGAGCTGGGCCAGGGCGTCGCCCTCGCTGATGTCGACCGCGATCTCGCCGACGTGCTGGCGCAGCGCGGAGAGGATCTCGACCTTCTTCAGCGAGTCGATGCCGAGGTCGCCCTCCAGCTCCATGTCCATCGCCAGCGCGGAGACGGGGTATCCGGTGCGCTCCGCGACGACGTCGAGCAGCAGGGCCTCCAGCTCCTCGACACTGCGTGGCGCCGACGCCGGCGCGGTCTCGCCGCCGGCCGGGGCCGGGTCGTCGGCAGGTGAGCCGCCGGCCGGCTGATCGGCAACGCCAGGAGCTGGCGCAACGGACGCGCGGATGCCCTGTGCCACCACCGGTGGCACAGCCTCCGTGGCGGAGGCGGGAGGCGCAGCCGTCGAGTCTGCCGCCGGCACCGCGGGCGGCGCCGTCAGGGCCTGAACAGCCTGGGCCGGTTCGGCCGGCTGGAACGGGGTGCCCGTCGGCGCTTCCGGTGCCGGGGGCGTCGTTGCCGGTGCCGGGGCCGGGGCCGCGGTTGCGGTCGCGGTCGGGGCGGCGGTCGCGGTCGCGGTCGGGGCGGCGGTCGCGGTCGGGGCGGCGGTCGCAGTCGGGGCGGCGGTCACGGTTGGCACCGGCGGGGCCACCGGTGCCAGCGCCGCGGGGTTCGCCGTCGGGACGGCCGGCAGGTATCCGGCGGTCGAGGGAACGTCCATGGCGGGTGCGCCGGCCAGCTGCGCGCAGATGGCCTCCGTCGTGCGCAGGAACTCCACCTGCGCCTCGGTCATCAGATGCTGGTACGCGGCCTGGACCTGGGCGGTCTGCCGGTGTGCCTCGACGAAGGCGGTCCACCAGCCCGGCCCGGCGACGACGTCGCCCACCAGCGCCGGCTCGGGCGACGGCGCGACCGTCGGCCCCTGCGCAGTGCCGACCGGCACGCCGGCGGAGGGCGCCATGGGCACCGACCCCGCGGCCGGGGGCGCTGCCATCGGCTCCGCGGCCGTCGCGGCCGGCATCGGCTCCGCGGGCGACGGCTCGGCAGCCGCCGCGGCCGGCATCGGCTCCGCGGGCGGAGGAGCGAGCGGAGGCGGGGGCGTCGGCTCCGCGGGCGGTGGTGCGGGTGTCGAACCCGCGGCCGGCGGCGCGGACGCCGGCGGTGCCGCCGGGGTCTGCGTGGCCCACGACGGCGCACCGGCTTGCTGCGGCGGTCCTGCGATCGGTGCCGTCGGTGCCGTCGGTGCAGTCGGTGCCGTCGGTGCGGTCGATGCGGTCGATGGCGACGGTGCGGTCGATGGCGACGGTGCGGTCGGCGCGGTCGGGATCGCGCCGTCGACCGGCGCCGTGGCTGGATGCACGGCGGGGACGGTGGGACGCGGCGGGGCGGCAGTGTCGTCGGCCGCAGCCGGGGCCGGCACCGCCGGGGCGGCCACCGCGGCGATGGTCGCCGCAGACGCGGCCGCCGGGAGGGTGGTCGCGGCGGACCGCACCGGGTGTTCGCCGTTGGGCGAGGGCTCGTCCAGGGGCGGCGGGTAGTTGCGGCCGTAGTTGGATCCGTCGATCCGCATGGTCATCACCGGCTTCCGGCGCCGCCCACCGGTGGGGGCGGGCGGCGGGTCGTCGAAGGTCAGCCGGGCGCCCTGGACGGCGAGCTGACCGAGCGCGGACTGCAGCATGGCGTCGCCGTCCTGGCCCCGGCGGTCCAGGCTGATCGCGAGGTGCTCCCGGCCGTCGAGGATCTGGTTGACCAGGCCGGTGAGGGTCCCGCCGGGGCCCACCTCGACGAAGGTCCGCACGCCGTCGGCGTACATCGTTTCGATCTGGTCGACGAACAACACCTGCGCGGTGAGCTGGTCGACGATCCGCTCCCGGATCAGCGCCGGGTCGGTCGGGTAGGGCCGGCCGTCGGAGCCCGCGACGACCTCGCAGCGCGCCGGGTGGATCTCGATGCCCGCGAGCACCTCGCGCAGCGGATCGCGGGCCGCCGCGACCAGGGGGCAGTGGAAGGCGGTGGCCGTCTCCAACCACCGGGTGGCGATGCCCTCGGCGGCGAGCTTGCCCTGGACGGTCTCCAGCGCCGCCGCGGTGCCGGACAGCACGAGTTGCCTCGGGGCGTTGTGGTTGGCCACCCAGACATCCCGGTCGGGCAGCCCGTCGAGGGCCGCCGCGACGTCGTCCTGGGCGGCGACGGCGGCGAGCATCCGCCCGCCAGCCCGCTCGGTGGTGGTGCGCAGCAGCTCGCCGCGCCGGCGGGCGAGGACGATCAGCGACTCGGCGTCGAGGACACCGGCGGCGCACAGGGCCGTCAGCTCGCCGAAGCTGTGTCCGGCCACGCAGCGCGGGCGCACCCCGTAGCCGGCGAGGACGGCGAGCAGGGCGAGCGAGTGCAGCGCGATCGCCGGCTGCGCCCATTCGGCGGCGGTCAGCGTGTTCTGCCGGGCGGCGCGCTCGGCCTCGTCGAAGGTCGGCGGTGGGAACACCACCTCGTGCAGCGCCGTGCCGCCGAACCGCAGGCCACCGAAACGGTCCCAGATCTCCTGCGCGGCGGGATAGCGCAGCGCCACGTCCGTGCCCATCCCGACGTACTGGCTGCCCTGGCCCGGGAAGAGGAACGCCGGCGGGGCCGCGGGCGGCGGCGGCACGGGCGGGATGCCGGTGCCGGACTCGCCGGTCGTGGCTGCGCCGGTCGTGGCCGCGCCGGTCGTGGCTGCGCCGGTCGTGGCTGCGCCGGTCGTGGCTGCGCCGGTCGTGGCTGCGCCGGTCGGGACTGCGCCGGTCGGGACTGCGTAGTGCAGGCCGCGGGGATTGGTGAACGGCTCCCGCGGCCGCTGGCCGATCAGGTTGGCGGCCTGGTCGATCCGGGTGCCGAGCTGCTCGGCGGAGTCCGCGACCAGGGCGAGGCGGACCGGGCGGCGAGCGTCGAACGCGCGCCGGCTGGCCCGCGCGATCCCCGCGGTGGGCCGGGAGGTGTCGATCGCCCGCAGCGCGGCGACGATCTGCTCGGGTGTGTCGGCGCCGAACAGGACCAGTTCGCTGCCGGCGGCCCGCGCCAGGCGATGCCGCCGGACGCGGCCGGCTCCGGATTCACCGGACGCCGCGGACGCGCCGTTGCCACCGGAGCCGCTGATGACGGCGGCGGGGGCCTCCTCCAGCGCGATGTGGAAGTTGATGCCGCCGAAGCCGAAGCTCGACACCGAGGCCCGCCGCGGGTGGTCCGCGGGGCGCACCCAGGGGCGGCAGACGGTGTTGAGGTAGAAGGGGCTGGAATCGAGCGAGAGGTCGGCGTTCGGTTCCGTCACCTTGATCGTCGGCGGCAGGGTGTGGTGGTGCAGGGCGAGCACGGCCTTGAGCAGCCCGGCCGCGCCAGCCGCCGACTTCGTGTGCCCGACCTGCGACTTGACCGAACCCAGCGCGCACCAGCGGTCGCCGGTGCGTTCGGCGTCGCCGAAAACCTCGGTCAGCGCGGTGACCTCGGTGCGGTCCCCGACGACGGTGCCGGTGCCGTGGGCCTCAACGAGCCCGACCGTCTCCGGCCCGTAGCCGGCGTCGGCGTAGGCGGCGCGCACCGCCCTGACCTGGCCGCCCGGCGCCGGGGCGTAGATCGCCGCGCCGCGGCCGTCCGAGGACGACCCGATCCCGCGGATCACCGCGTAGATCTTGTTGCCGTCCCGGCGGGCGTCGTCGAGGCGCTTGAGCGCGACCATCGCGACGCCCTCGCCGAGCAGCGTGCCGTCGGCCTGTGCGGAGAAGGGCCGGCAGTCCTCCGTCGGCGACAGGGCCGGCGTCTTGCAGAAGCTGACGAACGTGCACGGGTTGTTCAGGGCGTCGACGCCACCACTGATGATCATGTCGGCGCGACCGAGGACGAGTTCGTTCACGCCCGCCGACACCGCGGCCAGGGAGCTCGCGCAGGCGGCGTCCACGGTGTAGTTCACCGCGTGCAGGTTGAGCCGGTTCGCGACCCGGCCGGCGACGATGTTGCCCAGGCCACCGGGCAGGGTGGCCTCCTGCCACTGCGGATAGTCCTTGAGCACGTGGTCGCAGATGCCGCGGGCGTCGGTGTCGGAGTAGCCGAGTTCACGCAGCGCCTTGAACCACATCGGCCGGCCCAGGCGCAGGTCGATCTCGCTGAGCAGTTCCAGGTTGCCGCTGCCGAGGATGCAGCCGATGCCGCCGCGGTCGGCGGTGTCGTACTCGTCGCCCAGGGCGTCGCGCAGGGTCTGGTCGGCGACCTGCAGCGCGAACAGCTGCGCCGTGTCGGTGGCCGGGACGGTGCTCGGCGGGATGCCGAACTCGGCCGGGTCGAAGTCGATCGTCGGCAGGAACGAGCCGCGACGCACGTACGTCTTGTCGATCGCGGCCGGGTCCGGGTCGTAGTAGTCCTCGACCAGCCAGTGGGAACGCGGCACCTCGGTGATCAGATCCTCGCCGCCGACGATGGAGTTCCAGAACCCGGCGGCATCGGTTGAGCCCGGCATGATGGCGCCCACTCCGACGACCGCGATCGGCGGTTGGGGCGGGGAGTCCGTTCGTCGCATGGTGTCCGTGTCTCCTTCCGGACCGGCCGGCCCTTTCCGGGTCTACCGGCCGCGAGGTCAGCCGTCGGCGCCGAGCGCCAGCCGCCGTGGGGGGAACTGAGCGACACCCACCGGCACCCCGAAGCTGCGCACCTGATGGGCGCGGGTGACCACCGCCGCTCCTTCGAGAAGGTTCAGGGCGATCTGGACGACGCCGCGCTCCGCCGCCTGCGCGAGGAAGCTGCCGCTGATCCACCGGTTGAACGCGCCCATCGCCGGGCCGCACCAGATCTGGTAGTCGGTGCGCCGGCTGCGCTCGCCGGCGAGCGCCCACCGGCCGGAGTTCCCCAGGTACCACCGGAACACCAGCGCCATCCGGTGCTTGGCGTCGTGCAGCGCCCGCTCCACCTGCACGGGGTCGCGTTCGACCCAGTACGCCGCGGTTCGGGCCCACACGTCGTCCAGGGACATGCCGAACAGGTCGCGCTCCAGCTTCGCGCGCAGCTCGGGGGCGAGCTGGTCCAGGCTGTCGTGCCGGCGGTAGGCCTCGAACAGCAGCCCGGCACGCGGTGCGAACATCGACCCGCGGCGCAGCACCTGCACCTTGGCGCCGAGCTCGAACATGTCCGCGGCCGGCGCGAGCGCCACGTCGGCCAGGTCGGCGCCGGCGAGCATCGCCTTGGCGTCCGCGGACTGGCCGGACTCGACGCTGACCTGGTTCACCGAGCCGGTGAGCACGTAGGCGGCCCCGAGCGCGAAGGCCGCCGCGACCGCCGCCGGCGTGCCGAGACCGCCGGCCGCGCCGACCCGCACCGGCCGCGGGTAGTCGAACCGGGCGACGACCCGGTCCCGCACGGCCTGCACGGCCGGGACCACGACGGCCATCGGCCGGCCGTCGGTGTGCCCCGCACTGTCGGCCTCGACGGTGATGTCCTCGGCGATCGGCAGACCGGCGGCGAGCTCCGCCTCCGCCGCGGTGATCTGCCCGCCGTCGACCAGCGCCCGCAGGATCTCTCCCGGCGGCGGCGACATGAACTGTTCGGCCACCTCGGGCCGGGAGATCTTCGCGAACACCCGGGTGCGGCGCTCGACCCGGCCGTCGGGCGTGCGGCGCAACCCCGACGCCGCGCAGCGGACCACCGCCGGTGTGATCGACATGAACGCCGACGCCGACACGCACGGCACCCCGTGGCGCAGCAGCAGGGCGGCGGTGGTGTCCTCCAGCGCCGGGTCGCCCGGCGAGTGCAGCAGGTTGACCCCCCAGTTCGGCTGGCCGGCGAGCGTGCCGGCGAGGGTGACGACGGCCTGCTCGATCCGGTCGAGCCCCAGGCCGCCCGAGCCGAAGAAGCCGAGCATCCGGGCGCGGGCCATCGCGGTCACCATCGCGGTCGTGGCGATGCCGGTCGCCATCTCCCCGGCGATGTACGGGAAACGCACCCCGTGCGCCGCCGCGAACGAACGGTCGCCGAGCCACTCCGGGTACAGGGCGGGCAGGGTGCCCACCACCACCGGGGCCGCGGGGTCCCCCGCGCCGACGTCGCCGCCGAGACCGAGGCCGACGCCCCGGCCGGGCACGGCCAGCAGGTGCACCGGCTCCCGCACCGCGCGCACGCAGGCGGCCAGCTCCGGTCCGGTGAAGGCCGCCGGGTGCGGGCCCGCCCGCCAGGTCGGCACCGACATCGGCCCACCGTCGGATGCACCCGACCGGGGCTGGCGCGCAGGCGGCCGGCGCAGCGCCGGCACGGGAACGCGGCCGCGCTGCGGCGGGCGCGCGACGCGGGCCGGTCGAGGGGTGACGGTCATCGTGCGCCCCCACCCAGGGCGGACCTGACCTGGGCGGCTTCGACCCGCGGCGCCGGGTCTGTTCGCGCGGCCGGGTAGGTCCGCCCGGCGGGACCGAGCGGCGCGGCGGGATCGGACCTAGCGGCGGGATCGGGCCGAGCGGCGGGGGCGAGGCGGGTCGTCGGGTCGTAGGCGGACAGGGCACGGGACAGCAGGTCGGCGGCGAGCACATCGCCCGGGGCCAGGTCCATCTCCGCGATGCCCAGGCCGGAGAGCAGGTAGTCCCGGTCCACGAGCGTCTCGGCGAGCCGCTCGCCCAGCGCCGTGCGGGTGCGGGTGTCGTCGAAGACGTGGCGGTGACGCAGGTACATGAGGAACCCGGGCACCGCGCCGATGATCCGTTCCAGTGGCGTCGGATCGGCCGGGGGCTGATCGACGAGCTCCACGCGCACCGGCAGGAAGCTCTCCAGCAGGTCGACGGGCAGCGACACGGGCAGGTCGCGGGTGCTGACGATGTGATAGGTGGCCGTCGCGCCGGGCGGCGGGCGCTCGGCGAGGCGCACCATGTCCCGCACGGCGTCCTCGACGGCCATCACGTTCCAGCGAGCCTGTGGGTCGCCGACGACCCGCACGGTCTGCACGACCGGCTCCTCGGCGTCGGCCAGACCGCTCTCCACGGCCATCGAGGCGATCGTGAGCATGAAGCGGGCGACCGCCTCCATCGTGTCCGAGGGCCGGTCGGGGTGCGGCGGGCGATGGCTGACCAGGACGCTCGGGCGGAACACCACGACCGGCCGGCCGCTGCCGGCCGACCACTCCCGGACCGCGACCTCCGCCTCGTACTTCGACTGCTCGTACGGGCTGGCGAAGCCCCGCGAGGCGTCGAGCTGGTCCTCGTAGACGACCGGGTCGGGTCGCAGGCCGGCCACGAACGCCGTGCTCACGTGGTAGAAGCGCGGCCGACGTCCGCCCGCCGCCGCCAGCGCCAGCATGTTCCGGGTGCCGTCGACGTTGACGTGCCGCAACTCGGCGAGATCACCGGCGAGCTTCGTCTGGGCGGCGCTGTGCCAGACGGCGTCGACGCCGTCCGCGATCCGTCGGAAGTCGGCACGGTCGAGGCCGAGAAACGGCTCGGCCACGTCCACGTCGACCACCGAGATCCGGCGGGGAAGGTCGTCGATCAGCCGAGGACTGGCTCCGGTGGCCCGCAGGAACCTGGCGAGCCGGTCCGCGGCGTCCCCGGAGCCCGCATGGGCCAGCACCGTCAGCGACGCATTCCGCTCGAGAAGTTCCCGCACCAGATGCACACCCAGAAATCCGGTTGCCCCGGTGATTGCGATCTCCACGAGAATTCCCGCCTCCTGGTCGACGGCGTCCATCCGGCCTGTCCGCGAGGCACCGCGGCCGGACCGGGACACCGCGCATCCTCCGCACACGTCGGACCGCTGATGGAACGTGCGACGCGAAAGCGGTCACCCGGAATTTGGTGACAGTGCGTCGACGTCAGGGACGCGTATCGCGACCGCCGGGGGACATGCCGATGCGATCCACCGCACAGCGGGTGGTCAGGCCCTGCGTTACGGGGTACCCACCCTGAGTCGCGATAACAGTGCGTCCTTTTCCGAACCGCACCGGACACCCGGATCGGGTGACTTCGCCAGACGGCGGCAGGCAGGCGGCCGGTGGCAGGCAGGCGCTCACGGGCAGACGGGCAGACGGGCCGGCGAACGCTGCGGGGCCTGCGCGGGGCGCCGCGCGCCGACCGGCGGGTGGGCCGGTCGGCGCGGAGGGTGCGTCAGACCGCGGAGAAGGAGACCTCGGTGGACTTGATCAGTGCGGTGACCGGCGTGCCGGGCTCGAGCTTGAGCTCCTCGGCCGCCGCCCGAGTGATCGCCGCCGTGAGCTCCACATCCTTGCCGACCTTGATCCTCGCGACCGACATCGCTCCGCCGGAGTCGAGCCCGACGAGCGTACCCGCCAGCTTGTTCCGGATACTCAGCCCCGACACCTCGGTGGTCGCCACCGCGATGTCGGTCGACTTGATGAGTGCCTCCACGGCGGTGCCGATGCCGATACCAAGATCCTTGATCGCGTCCATCGTGACCGTGGCCGCGAGCGACAGGCCGCCGGGAATCTCCATGGTGACGGTTCCCATGACCGAGCCGCTGACTATCTCGGTAATAATTCCGGTGAATCGGTTACGAATACTAAGGATCATGAATCGACCTTATCTAGCCCATGTATCGGACGAGTTGCATGACGACGGTGTTACCCGAGTCACCCGACCGTCTTCCGACCGTTCGGACAACGTCGCGACCGGCGAATACCCTCGAACCCCGGGGTCACACTGGGGTCCATCGGACCGTCCGTCCCGGCCAACCGGACCGCGCCCACGGACCCTTCTTCCCATATCGGACCGCATCTGCGTTTAAATTGCTAGGATCCAACCGTAGATGCGGCTGAACGCCGGGCCGCCGGGTGGCCTCAACCCGTGGTCGCCTGGCCCCGACGAGGAAGGGGCGGCGGATGTCCGCGCAGCTCAGCGCCGCTACGACCGCGGCGCACCACCTCGTCGCGCGTCCCACCCCGCCGGGACGCCGCCCGCCGCCCGCCACCTTCGGGCCGCCCGGCGCGGGCCCGTATCGAGCCGTCAACACGAATGACAAGCAGCCGCCGGTCCCCGCAAAGAGCCGGAAACCTGCCGGTCAAGAGCCTACCGGCACCTCCGTTCCAGCCTTTGCCCGCAGACCCGACGCGCATTCCGAGCAGAGTAGGTATCTGACGTGTCCTGGAGCGGCTCCGCGCACTCCCATGAAGAGACGACCGAGTGGCTCTCGCGAGTCGAGAAGGTCACTCCCGTCCTGGTTCGGCACCGCGAGCAGGCCGAGCGGGAAAGGGTGACGCCGGCCGCCGTCATCGCCGCGCTACGGGATCAGAACATCCACCGCATGTGGGTGTCCCCGTCCTTCGGTGGCGGCGGAGTCAGCGTCCGGACCGGCTCCGCCGTCCTGCAGGCGCTCGCCCGTGTCGACGCCTCGGTCGCCTGGCAGATGGGGGTCCAGGGGGTCATCTCCCGGATGTCGGACTATCTGCCGGAGCAGGTCGCCTGCCAGCTCTTCCAGGACAGCGACGGGCTCGTGGTCGGCGGGATCAACCCCTCCGGTCAGGCCGAGCCGGTGCCCGGCGGCTACCGGCTGCGGGGTCGCTGGTCGTTCGCGAGCGGATCCACCCACGCCGACTGGCTCGTCTGCGCCTCCCTGGTCACGGAGGGCGACTCCCCGGCCGACGGCCTCGCGGGGGGCGATTGCGCGCCGGCGGCGACCGCGCCGACCCGGATGCTGTTCGTGCCCGCCGGCGTGGTCCGCTTCGACGACGACTGGCACACGACGGGCCTGCGAGGGACGGGAAGTGTCAGCTTCACCGTCGACGACCAGTTCGTGCCCGAGGAGTTCACCGTCGACGGCGGGCTGCTGCGCCGCCCACCGGCCGCCCGCCCCTCCCGCGGCTACCCCATCGCCTACTACGACTTCGGGCCGTTCACCACGGCGTCGACGATTCTCGGCATCGCCCAGGACGCGTTGAGCGCCTTCCCGGGCATCGCCGTGGGCACGGTCCCCGCCCGGGGGACGCAGACCCTGGGCACCAGCCACACCGTCCAGGCCGGCCTCGCCCGCGCCGCGGCACTGGTCCGCTCCGCCGAGCTGCTGTTGGAGGACGCCGCCCACCATGCCAGCCTGCGCTGCCTGATCGGCGGGGAGGAGCTGTCCGCGCTGATCAGACTGGCCGCCGCCACCGTCGGCGAGAACACGGTCAAGGCCGTGGACAGCCTGCACAGCATGGCCGGCACCCGCGCGCTGGGCGCGGGCGGGCGGCTCGACCGCTGCCTGCGCGACGTCCACAGCGCGGCCGCGCACATCACCCTGTCGCCGACGAACTTCGAGATGGTCGGCGCCTACCTGCTGGGCGGCTCGCTGCTCATGCGGCGTTGACGTCCTCCCCCGCCCGAGGCTGCGGGCAGGGGACCGCGAGTCCTGCACTTCACCGCGAGGGTCCTACACGTCCACTGCGAGACGTCCACTGCGAGGGAGAGGTGCGCAATGGTCAGATTCCCGATGACCCAGAGCCCGCCGGCTCGGCCGGGGCTCACGCCGCGACGGCGCCGGGAGCTCCCGAGCCGGCCCACCGGCCCGAGTGGTCGCGGCCGGGGACGGCGCGATGCCACTCGGCGGCGGCGTCCGTAGTCCGGCCACCTCAACGCGGCAGGAGCCGGGCCGGCACGTCGACCAGCCGTGAGCGGACATACTCGCCGAGCCCCTTGGCCTGCGGGTCGGGCCTGGTCGCCGCGGCCACGCCGTCGCCGAGCAGGCCGACCACGACGACGTTGAGCGCCCGCAGGTTCGCCAGCTCGTAGCGGTGGATCGTCAGCCCCCGCGCCTCCGGGACCAGCTCGGCGAAACGCGCCGCGGTCAGCTCGGCGGCGAGCCAGGCGTAGGCGGCGTCGTCGCGGGCCCAGAGCCCGACGTTGGCGTTGCCGCCCTTGTCCCCGGACCGCGCCCCCGCGAGCAGCCCCAGCGGCACCCGGACCAACCGATCGCCCCCCGCGACGGCGCCCCGCCCCGCGACGGCCGACGGCCTCGGCAGCGGTGGGATGCCGACGGCGGGCGGCGCCGACGGGCTGTGCGGGACGACGATCTGCCGGCCGTCGTCGAGGACCACGCGCTGCTCGACGGCGTCGCGGTGCACCAGCGTCGGCCAGTACACGCCGTAGGCGCTGGCCTCGGTCGGCGGGGTGGTCGTGTGGAAGCCCGCGTAGCCGCCGAGGGCCAGCGCCGTCGTCGCGTCCGAGAACCGCCGGCCGACCCGGGCCGGGTCGCGGTCCTTCACCGTGATCCGCAGGTGCGCCGTGGCCAGGGCGTTGTCGTCGGCGTCGGGCCGGTCGAACCGCAGCAGCCGCACGTCCGCCTCGTCGACGGCGCCCTCGCCGCCGAGCAGGTCGAACAGCTCCCGGCGGGCCCAGGTGGCCTTCTCCTCGATGTCGAGGCCGGTGAGGACGAGCGTCATCGTGTTGCGGTACCCACCGAGGCAGGTCATGGCGACCTTCAGCGTGTCCGGCGGCGGGCTGCCCCGGGTGCCGGACAGCCGCACCCGGTCCGGGCCCTGCTCGACCAGCCGGATCGTGTCGAAGTGGGCGACGACGTCCGGATTCGGGTACGCCGGCTGCGCGATCTCGTAGAGCAGCTGGGCGGTGACGGTCCCGACGGAGACCAGCCCGCCGGTGCCGGGATGCTTCGTGATGACGCTGGAGCCGTCGGCGGCGACCTCCGCGATCGGGAACCCGGGATAGCGCCGGTCGGTGATCTCGGCCAGGAAGGGGTAGTTCCCACCGCACGCCTGCGGCCCGCATTCGATCACGTGCCCGGCCGCGACGGCGCCGGCGAGGCGGTCCCAGTCGTCGCGGGCCCAGCCGTGCCACCAGGCCGCCGGCCCGACGACGAGGGAGGCGTCGGTCACCCGCGGCGCCACCACGACGTCGGCGCCCGCGGCCAGCGCGGCGGCGATGCCCCACCCGCCGAGGTAGGCGTTGGCGGTCACCGGCGGCCCGCCGTCCGCGGCGAGCCCGGCGAACGGCCGCCCGGTGTCGAGGTGGGTGAGCGGCTCGCCGGCCGCTCGCAGCTCGTCGAGCCGGCCGACGAGGTCGTCGCCGGTGATGTGGGCGACCCGCGGGGCCAGGCCGAGGCGCCCCGCGACCGCGGCGACCTGCGCGGCGAGCCCGGCGGGGTTGAGCCCGCCGGCGTTGACCACGATCCGGATCCCGCGGTCCAGGCAGGTGCCGAGCACCTGTTCGAGCTGGACGAGGAAGGTCCGCGCGTAGCCGGCGTCGGGGTCGCGCCGGCGCGCCTTCCACAGGATCAGCATCGTGAGTTCGGCCAGGTAGTCGCCGGTGAGCACGTCCACCGGGCCGCCGTCGACCATGAGCCGGGCGGCGTCGATCCGGTCACCGTAGAACCCCGAGCAGTTCGCGATGCGCACCGCCCGCCGCGGCGTCTCGGGGGTCATCAGCGGCCGGTCCACACCGGCGGGCGGCCGTCGCGGAACGCCCGCGGGCCCTCCTGCGCGTCGTCGCTGAGGTAGACCGGTTCCCAGAGCCGCTCCGCCTCCCGGTACGCCGCCGACAGCGGGAGTTCGGCGAGCAGTCCGACCGTGCGCCGGGCCGCGCGCACCGACAGCGGCGCGTTCGCCGCGATCGTCGCCGCGAGCTCGCCGGCCCGGCCGGCCAGCTCCGGGCCGGGGACGACCTCGTTGACCAGGCCGAGTTCGTGGGCGCGCCGCGCGGTCAGCGGCTGACCGGTCAGCAGCATCTGCATCGCGATCCGCGGCGCCAGCAGGTAGGGCAGCGGCGCGGCCCAGGGGGCGCCGCGGCCGACCCGGGCCTCGGTGACGGCGAACCGGGCGGTCTCGGCGGCGACCACGAGATCGCAGCACTGCGTCAGCAGGAACCCGCCGGCGTAGGCGGCCCCGTTGACGGCGGCGATCACCGGCTTGTCGACGTCGATGTTGCGGCCGAGCTGCGGCAGGTAGTCCGGCGGCGGCACCCGCAGCCCCTCCCCCGCCATCTCCCGCAGGTCGCCGCCGGCGCAGAAGGCCCGGTCCCCGCTGGCCGTGAGCACGCCGACAGCGGCGTCGGCGTCCGCGCCGAGCCGGGTGAACGCCTCCCACAGCCCGGCACGCACCTCGGCGGACAGGGCGTTGCGGGTCTCGGGGCGGTCGATCGTCAGCCACGCGACGGGTCCCTCGCGGCGGTAGCCGACCGCCGTGGACGTCACGGCGCCACCGCCCCGGCCACGACGGCGCCGACCGGCTCGACCGGGCTGATGACCGCGAGGATGTCACCGCCGCCGACGGCCTGCCCGCGCCGGACGTCCAGCGTGCTCACCACCCCGTCGTGCGGCGCGACCACCGGATGTTCCATCTTCATCGCCTCCAGGACGACCACGACGTCACCGGCGGCCACCGCCGCGTCCCGCGCCACCGCGACGCGCACGACGGTGCCCGGCATGGGAGCGGCCAGCGACCCCGCCGCCGCGGCGGCACCCGGCTCGACGAACCGGGGGATCTCGTCGACGGCCGTCGACGCGCCGCGGCCGTCGAGGTAGACCCGCGACCCGACCCGGTGCACCGCCACCGTGGCCCGGACGCCGTCGACGGTGAGATCGACCCCGTCCGGTCCGACCCGGTGAACACCGACGTCGTGCGCCCGCCCGCCGACGCTGACGTCGAGACCCCGGCCCCGCCACCGGTAGAGCACCTCGACCTCACCGGCCGTGCCACCGGCCGTCCCGCCGCCCGTCACCGTGTACACGGCGCGTTGCGGCTCGCCGGGAACGTTGCGCCAGCCGGGGGGCAGGCCCGGCAGGACCGCCGCCGCCCGGCGCTGCGACGAGGCGGCGACGGTGGCCGCGATGAGATGCGTGGCCAGCACGTCCCCGCCCACCGCGGGCGCGCCGAGCCCGACGAGGTCCCACCGGTCGAGGAAGCCCGTGTCGAACTCGCCGGCCCGAAACCGCGGGTCGCGCAGCACGGCCACGAGCAGGTCGCGGTTGGTGGCGATCCCGTGCACCCGGGTCCGCGACAGCGCCCGGGCGAGCCGGCGCAGCGCCTCGTCACGGGTCGCCCCGTGCGCGACGACCTTCGCGATCATCGAGTCGTAGTGGACGCCGACGACGGACCCCGCCGCGACGCCGCTGTCGACGCGGATGCCCGGATCGGTCGGAACCTCGAAGCGGTGGATCGTCCCGGCGGCCGGCAGGAACCCGGCGCCGACGTCCTCGGCGCACAGCCGGGCCTCGACGGCATGGCCGGTGATCCGGGCGGTGCGTACCTCGGCCGGCAGCGGGGCGCCCTCGGCGACCAGGAGCTGGGCGCGGACCAGGTCCAGGCCGGTGATCTGCTCGGTCACCGGGTGCTCGACCTGCAGGCGGGTGTTGACCTCCAGAAAGAAGAAGCGCCCGGCACGGTCGAGCACGAACTCGACCGTGCCCGCGCCGACGTACCCGATCGCGGCGGCGGCGGCGACGGCGGCGGCGCCGAGCCGCTCGCGCAGCCCGGCGTCGACCACGGCGGACGGCGCCTCCTCGATGATCTTCTGGTAGCGCCGTTGGATCGAGCACTCCCGCTCGAACAGGTGCACCACCTCGCCGTGGGAATCCGCGAAGACCTGCACCTCGATGTGGCGGGGCCGGTCGACGAGATGCTCCAGGAACACCGTCGGGTCGCCGAACGCCGACGCCGCCTCGCGCCGGGCCGCCGCCACCGCCGCGGCGAGTTCCGCGGCGTCCCGGGCGATGCGCATCCCCCGCCCGCCGCCGCCGAAGACGGCCTTGACCAGCAGCGGGAATGTCAGGCCCGCCTCGGCGGCGACGGTCCCGCCGTCGCGGCCGGCGAGCAGGGCCTCGTCGACGACCAGGCCGGGCAGGACCGGCACCCCGGCGGCGGCCATCAGCTCTTTCGCCCGGGTCTTCGACCCCATCGCCTCGATCGCCGCCGGCGGCGGTCCGACGAACGTCAGGCCGGCGGCGGCGCAGGCCCGGGCGAACGCGGCGTTCTCGGCGAGGAAGCCATAGCCGGGGTGGACGGCGTCGGCCCCGGTGCGCAGGGCGGCCTCGACGAGCAGGTCGGCGCGCAGGTAGGTCTCGGCCGGCGTCGCGCCGGGCAGCGCGACGGCCTCGTCCGCGGCGGCGACGTACGGGGCGTCGGCGTCCGGATCGGCGTGGACGGCGACGGTGGCGATGTCCATCGCGTGCGCGGTCCGGATGATCCGCGCGGCGATCTCGCCCCGGTTGGCGACGAGCAGCCGGCGGATCGGGCGCGTCGGGCCGGTGGGTGCTGGGGGGCCGATGGGCGCTGGGGGGTCGGTGGGACTCACGGCGGTCACATCCTGAAGACGCCGTAGCCACGGCGTCCCTCGATCGGCGCGGAGTGCGCGGCGGACAGGGCGATGCCGAGCACGGTGCGGGTGTCCCGTGGGTCGAGCACGCCGTCGTCGTAGAGCCGCCCGCTCATGAAGAACGCGTGCGACTCGGCCTCGATCTGGCGTTCGATCGCCGCCCGCCGCTCGGCGTCCGCGGCGGCGTCGAAAGGCCGGCCGGCGGCCTCGGCGGCGGACTGCCCGACGATCGACAGCACGCCCGCGAGCTGGGCGGCGCCCATGACGGCGCAGCGGGCGCCGGCCCAGGCGAACATCAGCCGCGGGTCGAAGGCCCGCCCGGACATGCCGTAGTTGCCGGCGCCGAACGACGCCGCCATGGTGATGGTCAGGTGCGGGACGCTGCTGTTCGTCACGGCATTGATCATCTTGGCGCCGTCGGAGATGATGCCGCCGCGTTCGTAGGCGGTGCCCACCATGAAGCCGGTGGTGTTCTGCAGGAACAGCAGCGGGGTGTCGACCTGGTTGGCGAGCTGGATGAACTCGGCGGCCTTGCACGCCTCGGCGCTGAACAGGATGCCGCCCGCGTTGGCCAGCACCCCGACGGCGAACCCGTGCACCGACGCCCAGCCCGTCACCAGGCGGGTGCCGAACTCCGGCTTGTACTCGCCGAACCGGGAGCCGTCGACGACGCGGGCGAGCACCTCCCGGGGGTCGAACGGCAGCCGCAGGTCGGCCGGGGCGATGCCGAGCAGCTCGTCGGGGTCGTAGAGCGGCGGGTCGGCGGGCAGTTCGGGCCCGCGACCAAGCTTGCGCCAGTTGATCTCGGACAGGATCCGGCGGCCGATGCGGATCGCGTCGCGCTCGTCGACGGCGACGTGGTCGGCGAGCCCGGACACCCGCCCGTGCATCGCCGCCCCGCCGAGCTCCTCGTCGTCGGCCTGCTCGCCGGTGGCCATCCGCACCAGCGGCGGGCCGCCGAGGAACACCTTCGCCTGGCCGTCGACGAGGACGGCGTAGTCGCACATCCCGGGCACGTAGGCGCCGCCGGCCGTCGCGGTGCCGAAGACCAGGGCGATCGTGGGGACGCCGGCCGCCGACAGCGCGGACAGGTCGTGGAAGATCCGCCCGGCCCCGACGAACAGGTCGGCCTGGCTGGGCAGGTCCGCACCACCGGACTCGACGAGGTTCACCACGGGCAGCCGGTTGCGCCGCGCGATCTCCAGCGCGCGCAGCGTCTTGCGCAGCGAGTGCGGGTTCATCGCGCCGCCGCGGACCGTCGGGTCGTGGCCGATGACGACCACCTCGACCCCGGACACCACGCCGATCCCGGTGACGACGCTCGCCCCGACGGCGAACCCGCTGCCCCAGGCGGCGAGCGGGGACAGTTCGAGGAACGCCGAGTCCCGGTCGAGCAGCAGCTCGATGCGCTCCCGGACCAGCAGCCGGCCGCGGCGACGGTGCCGGTCGCGGTAGCGCTCGCCGCCACCGTCGCGGGCGGCGGCGAGCTGCTCGGACAGGTCGGCCAGGAGTCCGAGCTGCGTGCGCCGGTTGGTCCGGTACTGCCCGGAGCCGGTGTCCAGGCGGGAGCGCAGGACCGTCCCCTCGGCGACGCGGGGGTGCGCCGCGCCCGGGCCGGGCGTCGTGGTCGTCCCGCCGACGGTGGTCGTCCCGCCGACGGTGGTCGTCCCGCCGACGGTGGTCGTCCCGCCGACGGTGGTCGTCCCGCCGACGGTGGTCGTCCCGCGGATGGTGGTCGTCAAGGTGTCGTCTCCTCAGTACGAGCGGGGCAGGCCGAGACCGTGCTGGGCGACGTAGTTCAGGATCATCTCCCGGCTCACCGGCGCGATCCGCAGCGTGCGGGCCAGCCCCCACAGCGGCACCAGGCCGTACTCGGCCGACATCCCGTTGCCACCGTGGGTCTGGATGGCCTGGTCGACGGCGGCCAGCGCCGCCTCGGCCGCCGCGTACTTGGCCGTGTTGGACGGCTCGCCGGCGGGCAGCCCCCGGTCGTGCGCCCACGCGGCGCGGCGTGTCATCAGGGCGGCCAGCGAGGTCTCGATCCGCGCCTTGGCGAGCGGGTGCGCGATGCCCTGGTAGGCGCCGATGGGCTGGTCCCAGACCCGCCGGTCGCGGGCGTAGGCCACGGCGCGGTCGAGGGCGTACCGGGCGATGCCGACGCACAGCGCGGCACCGGTGATCCGTTCCGGGTTCAGCCCGTGGAACACCTGGCGCAGGCCGTCGCCCTCGGTGCCGACCAGCGCGTCGGCCGGCACCCGCACGTCGTCGAGGAACAGGGTGAACTGTCGTTCGGGCAGCTGGGCCGCGACCGGCAGCGGGTGCGCGGTCAGCCCGGGGGTGCGGGTCGGGACGACGAACAGCGACAGCCGGGCCCGCCCGGTGCCCTCGTCGACGCCGGTGCGCGCCACCACGAGGACGGCGGCGGCCTCGTCGAACCCGGAGATGTAGTACTTCTGGCCGCTGAGCAGCCAGTCGTCGCCGGCGCGGCGCGCGCTCGTGGCCAGGCGGTGGGTGTTCGACCCGGCGCCCGGCTCGGTGATCGCAAAGACGATCTTGTGGCTGCCGTCGGCGAGGCCGGGCAGCCAGCGTTCCCGCTGGCCCTCGTCGCCGAACCGGGCGATCACCTCCCCGGAGATCGCCGCCGAGACCAGCAGGAGCAGCAGCGGGCAGCCCGCCGCGGCGCTCTCCTCGCACACGGCGGCGAGCTCCACGATGCCGCCGCCGCCCCCGCCGTAGCGCTCGGGCAGGTTCACGCCGAGGTAGCCGGCCTCGGCCAGTGCGCCCCACGCCTCGGCGGTCGGCGTCCGGGTCGCCGACCGCTCGGTGTAGTAGGCGCCACCGAACGGTTTGATGATCGCGGCGACGGTCTCGCGCAGGGCCGTCAGCTCCGCGGTCTCAGCGAAGTCCACCGTGGTTCCCTTCTGGTGACGCGCCAAGCCCTGCCGGTGACGCGTCAAGCCCTGCCGGTGGCGCGCCGAGCCCTTCTGGTGGCGCGCCGAGCACCAGCCCGAACGCCGGCCGGTTCGCCAGGCCGCCGGCCCGGTCGAGTGTGATGATCTTCTGCTCGGTGTAGGCGTCGAGCGCGTCCGGTCCACCCTCGCGGCCCAGGCCGCTCTGCTTGGTCCCGCCGAACGGGTAGGCGGGGTGGATGACGTGCCAGTCGTTGACGTAGACCATCCCGGCGTCGAGCCGGCGGGCCACGTCGAGCGCGCGGGCCTCGTCGGCGCTCCACACCCCGGCGGACAGGCCGTAGTCGCTGTCGTTGGCCAGCGCCACCGCCTCGTCGACGGAGTCGTACGACAGCACGGTCAGCACCGGGCCGAAGACCTCCTCGCGGGCGATCCGCGCGGTGGCGGCGGCGCCGGTGACCACGGTGGGTTCGACCCAGTACCCGACGTCGAAGCCGGGTCCGGTCGGCGTCGCCCCGCCGAGGGCGATCGTGGCCCCCTCGGCGCGGGCGGCGGCCAGGCGGCCGAGGATCCGGTCCCGCTGGCCGGCGCTGATCACCGGTCCGACGTCGGTCGCCGGGTCCAGCGGGTCGCCCAGGCGCAGGCCCTTGGCGCGGTCCACCAGGGCCTCGACGATCTCCGCCTGCCGGGCCGCCGGCACGAGCAGGCGGGTGCCGGCCTCACACGCCTGCCCGTTGTTCGCCAGCGCCGCGTACAGGGCACCGTCCACCACCAGCGGCAGGTCGGCGTCGGCCAGGATGATGTTCGGACCCTTGCCGCCCAGCTCCAGGGTCACCCGCTTCACCGTGCCGGCGGCCGCGCGCAGGATGGCGCGCCCCACCTCGGTGGAGCCGGTGAACGCCACCTTGCGCACCGTCGGGTGCGCGGCGAGGTGGGCGCCGACCGGGTCGCCGTCGCCGGTGACGACGTTGAGGACGCCCGCCGGCAGGCCGGCCGCCGCGAACTCGGCGGCCAGCTCCAGCGGCAGCAGCGGAGCGTGCTCGTCGGGCTTGAGCACGACGGTGTTGCCCGCGGCCAGCGCCGGGGCGACCTTCCAGATCGTCACCAGCAGCGGGATGTTCCAGGGCACGATCGCGGCGACGACGCCGAGCGGTTCGCGCCGCAGCAGGCCCGCGGTGGGCAGCGGGTCCATCGCCGGGCCGGGCCGCTCGAACGCGTACGAGCCGGCGAGGTCGGCAAGGTAGCGCAGGTGCGCGATCGACAGGCCCAGGTGCAGGGCGGTGCTCACCCGGATCGTGGCGCCGTTCTCCCGGCTCTGCAGCGCCGCGAGCTCGGGCAGCCGCGCCTGCAGCCGGTCGGCGACGCGGTGCAGCAGCGCCGCCCGCTCGGCCGGGGGGGTACGTCGCCAGTCCCCCGCCGCGTGCGCCGCCGCGGCGGCGTCGACCGCCTGGTCGACGTGCGTGATCCCGCCCCGCGCGGCGGTCGCGACGAGCTCGCCCGTCGCGGGGCTGCGCAGGTCGTACCGGTCGGCGGTGTCGACCCATCGTCCGGCGATGAACAGCGGGTGGTGCGGTACGCCCATCGTGCCTCCCCTCCTCGGTCCGGTCCGGTCCGGCGGGCCGTGCCGGTACAGATCAGTCGGCCGGCAGCAGCCGCCGGTAGCGGCTGCGGTAGTAGACGAGCGGGCCGTCGTGCTCGCCGGCGCGGACGCTCTCGACGTGACAGGTGACGATGTGGTGGTCGCCGCCGTCGTGGATGGCGGCGATGTGCGCGCCGATGTGGGCGGCGGCGCCGTCCAGGGCGGGTGCGCCGCCCGGCAGCGGCGTCCACGCGACGCCGGCGAACTTGTCCGCCCCGCTGCGCGCGAAGCCCGCGCTGAGCAGATCCTGGTCGGCGCTGAGGATGTTGACGCACAGCCGGCCCGCGCCCGCCACCGCCGGCCACGAGGTCGACGACCGGCCCGGGCAGAACAGGATCATCGGCGGGTCCAGTGACAGCGCGGTGAACGACTGGCAGGTCAGCCCGACCGGCCGGTCGCCGGCCAGCGCCGTCACCACCACCACGCCGGTGGCGAACCGGGACAGCACGTCCCGGAAGCTGGCGGCATCCGGCCCGGCCACCGATCCGGATCCATGGCCGGGTCCGGGTCCGGGTTTGTGAGCCGGTCCGGGTCCGGTCCTACGCGTACGCACAGGCACGGTGTGGTCTCCTCCCGACGGGGCCCAGGCGGGGCTCGGCACGGCGGTCAACCGATCCGGCGACCGCGGCCGGCCCAGTGCGGCTCGCGGATCGCCCGTTTGTCGACCTTGCCGGCCGCGTTGAGCGGCAGGCCGGCGCGGAACTCGATCGACTTGGGCGCGGGCACCCCGCCCAGCTCCCGGCGGACGTGGGCGATCAGGTCGGCCTCGGTCACCTCGGCCCCGGCCCGGGCGACGACGACCGCGTGCACGGCCTCGCCCCACTTCGCGTGCGGCACGCCGATGACGGCGGCCTGCGCGACCGCGGGATGGGTGAGCAGCACGTCCTCCACCTGGCGTGGGAAGACGTTGAACCCGCCGCTGACCACCATGTCCTTCTTGCGGTCGACGAGGTAGAGGAAGCCGTCGTCGTCCAGGCGGCCGATGTCGCCGGTGTGGACCCAGCCGTCGCGCAGCGCCTCGGCGTTGCGGGTGGGGTCGAGGTAGGTCAGCATCTGCCCGAGCTGGCGCGAACAGATCTCCCCGGTCTCGCCGATCGGCAGCGGGCGGTCGGCCTCGTCCTGGATGCTCACCCGCACGTACGGGATCGGGCGTCCGGCCGAGGCCAGCCGGCGCAGGCCGGGCTCGCTGTCGACCCGGTGGTCCTCCTTGCGCAGGCAGGACACGTAGCCGGGCTCGGTACCCGCGTAGGTCTGCACGAAGATCGGGCCGAACACGGCGAGGGCCTCGCGCAGGCGCTCCGGGGCGATCGGCGCCCCGGCGTAGATCATCGTGTGCAGCGAGGAGAGGTCGTAGGACGCCCGGTCGGGATGGTCGAGCAGCAGGTACACGATCGTCGGCACCACGGCCGTGGCGGTGACACGCTCCCGCTGCACCGTGCCCAGCAGCAGGTCGACGTCGAGCCCCGGCAGCATCACGTTCGTCCCACCGCGCAGGAACGTCGGCATGACGAAGATCTGGGTGAAGTGGGTGAGCGGGGCGCCGTGCGCGAACACCTCCCCCGGACGGATGTCGCCGATCTCCAGGCCGGCCGTGATGCTGTAGTGCGCCCAGGTCTCATGGGAGGTGACGACGCCCTTCGGCTCGCCGGTGCTGCCGGAGGTGAACAGCACATACGCCTCGTCGTCCTCGCGTGGCACCGTCGCGGGCGGGCCGTCGAGCTGGGCACCGAAGTACGCCGCGTAGTCGAGGCGGCCGAGCCCGGCGGAGTCCACCGCCTCGACGGGACCGCCGCGGCGCACCGAATCAGCCGAACCAGCCGAACCAGCCGAATCGGCCAGACCGCCCGGTCCAGCCGGTGACGGTGTGCTCGCGGCGAGCCGGATCAGCCGGGGCCGCTGCGGCACGCCGGCGAGGGCCTCGGCGACGACGTCGTCGAACCGTTCGTGGTAGATCAGCGTGGTCGCCCCGGTCTGGCGCAGCGTGGCCCGATGCCCGGCGGCCGCGGCCCGCGCCGGCATCTGCACGAGCGCCGCCCCGGCCTTCCAGATGCCGTGCTGGGTCGGGATGAACTCCAGCACGTTGGGCAGCAGCAGACCCACCCGGTCCCCGCGGCCGACGCCGAGCGCGGCCAGGCCGTGCGCCACCCGGTTCGCGTACTCCCGCATCTGCCGGTAGGTGAGCCGCCGCTCGCCGTCGACGAGCGCCGTCGCTCCCGCGTGGTAAAGGCACGCCCGGTCGAAGACCTCGGGCAGGGTGCCCCACATGACCGATCCCCTCCTCGCCGACTCGCTGTCGCCCGGCCGCCGTCTGCCCGGCCGCCGTCTGCCCGGCCGCCGTCTGCCCGGCCGCCGTCTGCCCGGCCGCCTCAGCCACCGGCGCCGTCGGCGGTGGCTGAGGCGGTGGGGGTGCCGACGCCCGGGGCCGCGCCCGAGACCGCGATGGCGCCGGCGTCGGCGTCGGCGTCGGCGACCCAGTAGTGGGGGGTGAGCACCGGCAGGCCAAGCTGCTGGAGCACCGGGGTGTCGTTCCAGTTGGTCAGCTCACGGTCGATGCGGCCGTCCGCGTCGAGCTGATGCCAGGTCTGGCCGCGGGTGGCCAGGGAGCGCCCGCCGGTCGGCACTCCGCGGAAGCCGGCGAGATGTTCGCCCGTCCACCGCCACAGGATCGTCACGGCGCGGGCGCCGGCCCCGCCCGTGGTCTCGATGGCCTCCAGGACGTCGAAGCGGTGGATGCCGAGGCCGTTGGCCGGATCCTGGTTCGCGAAGGGGGCGAGGCGCTCGCGCACCTGCGTGCGGTCGGTGGCCGTGTCCACGACGTGGTCGACCGCCCGGCGGTCGTCGTAGAGGACCGCGTCGGCGTAGAGCGCGACGGCGGCGTCGGTGTCGGCGGTGATCGCCCGCGCCCACCGCTCGGCGTGCTCGGTCGCCTGGCTCATCGGGTTCTCCTCTCGCGCCGGCTGGGCGGCGGCTCGGCGGGCGGCGGATCAGTGGGTGGCGGCGAGGACCGGGGCGGTGATCCCGCCGTGGGCCGACACCGGCAGTCCCAGGGTGTGCAGCGGCGCCACGGCGTCCCAGTAGGTCGACTCGCGCCGGATGCGCCCGTCGGCGTCGTAGACGTGGAAGGTCTGGCCGGAGGTGGCGAAGGGCCGCCCGCCGGTGGGAACCCCAAGAAAGGCCGCGGCTCCGTCGGGTTCCCAGGTCCAGCGGATGAGACCGCTGCGGGCGTCGCCGAGGTACTCGTCGATGCGGAACAGGTTGATACCGATGCCGTTGTCCCGGTCCGCGTTGGCGTACGGGGCGAAGACCCGGTGCAGCTCCGCCTTGTCGGTGATGGACTGGTCGAGAATCAGGTCCTCGAAGAGGAACTCGTCGGCATACAGCGCGCACACCTTCTCCGCGCTCTCGCGGAATGCCTTGAGCCACTGTACGGCGAAACGGTAGGAGGACATCGGACAACGCTCCCTGTCGGCGCTTCCTGCCGGGTCGACGGTTCCCGACGGCGGTCCGAGGGAATCCCGTGGTTCGGTGGCCACCAGGTTAGGTCCGTCGCCGGCGGCACCGCGTCATCCCCCGGGGGTAAAGACCCTGCTCCTTGGGGTGAATGCGACGGGGCCGGCCGGCTCCGCCCGGTGAGAGCGGGTCGGTGCGGTGCCGATGTCACCCCGATGAAGGGCGGAAGTTCTCCCGCAGGGAGATTCCGCCCCGCGCCGGCCGAGCTACGTTTCGCTCGACCGGGACGCATTCAGCGGGGGCGTGTTCACCGGGACACCGTCGACGACGAGGAGTGTGCTGCGGTATGGGAAAGCACCACGTGGAGATGACGCCGGACGAACAGGCCGACGTGCTCGCGACGGCCCGCGCGCTGGCCGAGGAGTTCGCCGCCGCCGGGCCGGCGGCCGACGCCGACAACCGGTTCCCCACCGAACTCGTTCCCCGTTACCGGGACAGCGGCCTGGTCGCCCTCTCGGTGCCGAAGAAGTACGGGGGGCTGGGCGCGGACATCTGGACGACCACCCTGGTGTCGAAGGAGCTCGCCAAGGGCGACCCGGCCATCGCGCTCGCCTTCAACATGCACCAGACGATGATCGGGATCTTCCGCGGACTGCTGGACGAGCCGATGCGCGAACGGGTGTTCGCCGAGGTCGTCGACGAACAGAAGATCGTGTGCGGACCGTTCAGCGAGGATCGGGCCGGCCTGACCGGTCTCGCCGACACGAAGGCGGTTCCCGACGGTTCCGGCGGCTGGCGGGTCACCGGGCGCAAGACCTGGGCCACCCTCTGCCTCGGCGCCGATCTCGTCGCGTTCAACGCGACGATCACCGACCCGTCCGGCGAGCTGCCCACGGAGTTCACCGACCACGCCGCGCGCGAGGCGGTGTTCGTGCTGCCGATCGACAGCCCCGGCATCAGCGTGGTCGAGACATGGGACACGATGGGCATGCGCGCGACCGGCACCCACACCCTCGTGTTCGACGGTGTCGCCGCCCCGGCGGACGCCTACGGCGGCAACTTCCGCAACGGGTTGTTCGGCGAGTTCGAATGGGCGTCGATGAGCTTCGCCGGGGTCTACTGCGGCCTGGCCGAGAAGGCGTACGCGGCGACTCGGGAGATCCTGCGCAAGAAGTCCCTGGGCGCCACGATGGAGGGCTCCGACGTCGCGTTGAAGGGCATCGGCTACATCCAGCACGGGCTCGGCCGGATGCTGGTCGACACGGAGACGGCGGCCCGCGCACTGGAGACGACGGGGCGCATTCTGCTCGACGGCCGGGACGCCGAGTGGAATCCGCTCGCCCGCACGGGGTTGCTCGACGTCACGAAGGTCGCCACCACGGAGGCAGCGATCCGGGTGACCGACACGGCGCTGCGCCTGGTCGGCGGGTCGGCGTTTCGACGTGGCCACGTCCTGGAGCGCCTGTACCGCGACGCCCGCGGCGGGCCCTTCCACCCCCTCACCACCGACCAGGCGTACGACCTGCTCGGGCGCGCGGAGCTGGGGCTGCTCGACGGCGCCTGACGCGCACGGGGCGTCGCCGGGCTCAGCCGCGCGGGCCGGGCCCGGCGAGCCCGAGCGCCGTCGCGATCGCCTGCGCGCGGTTCACCGCACCGAGCTTGCGCAGGATGTGCTTCACATGCGACTTCACGGTGTCCTCGGTGATGACCAGGGCGGCGGCGATCGCGGCGTTCGCCGCCCCCGCCACCATCAGGTCGAGCACCTGTGACTCCCGGGCCGTGAGGCCGTCGCCCGGGCGGGCGGGCGCCGGCGGGCCCGCGACGGGGGGCATCGCCCCGAGTGCGGCCCGGGGCGACAGGTCGAGGCCCGCGTCGCAGAACGCGCTCATCGACTCCACCGCCGACGACAGGATCGTCCGGGCCTGATCCCGGCCGGCCCGCAACCGCTCGGCGAGCACGGCCCGCTCGTAGAGGTGGCTGAACCCGTCGGCGAAGGCCCACAGGACATCACGGTCGAAGGCGTCGACCCGCCGGCCGGCGGGATGATGGTCGGCGTGCAGGAACCCGACGACGGATGTGCCCTGCAGCAGCGGGGCGACGACGTAGGACGCGGACCGGCCCGACTCCACGATGATCGGCCGATGGACGACCGCGCGCGCCGTGTCGAGGACGGCGACAGGCTGGCCGTCGGTCAGCAGCCCGGCCTCCGGGGTGCGTCCGCGCAGCGGGATCGGTCGGTCCACCCAGCCGGCGAACCACGACTCGAACTCGTCACCGTTGCTGAAGTACGCCATCCACGGCCACCAGGCGTCGTCCTCGACCCGGGACAGCACCGCCCGGCCGAATCCGCAGCGCCGGACCAGCTCCCCGCACGCCTCGTCCAGCAGCGGCGTCGAGCCGGGCAGCGAGCGCAACCGCGCCAACCCCGCCGAGACGGCGCCGAGCCGGTGGTGGCGCGCGTCCCGCTCGAACTGCCCGAGGTCGAAGGCGAGCTCGTGCAGCTCGAGGACGAGCAGGCACAACCGCAGGCCGCCCTCCGCGGGCATGCCGCTGCCGGCGGCCCCCGCGGACGATCCGTGCACGGGGGCGTCGGCGATGGCTTCGGCGGTGGGGTCGCCCAGGTCGCGTAACCGCGCCAGGCAGTGCTCGGCCAGGTCGACGGCGTCCTCGACCGCCGGCACCGCGGGGGTGGCCGGGACGGCCGCCGCGGCGGGCGGCTCGACGTCGAGGGCCTCATGCACCCGCCCGGACACCGCGGCGAAGCGGGCGGCGAGCTCCCGCCCACGCCGCCGGCGCTCACGATCGGCGGCGCCCGCGGCGAAGACGAGCTGCCGGCGGACGCCGGCGGACGCGCTCACAGCGCCCGCTGCGCGATGCGGGCCAGATGCAGGTAACGGGCGACCGCCTCGGAGCGGTTCGTCGCCCGCAGCTTGCGCAGGATGTGCTTGACGTGGGACTTCACGGTGGTCTCGGAGACGGTGAGCGCGGCGGCGATCTGGGCGTTGGTCGCTCCGCCGGCAAGAATGCGCAGCACCTCCCGCTCGCGCGGGGTAAGCCCGGCGGGTCCGGCCGCGGCGTCCACCGCGTCCAGCCGCGCCGGTGCGACGCCGGCCGCCGCGGCAACGCCGGCCAGGTCGGCACCGCCAGGGACGGCACCGCCAGGGACGGCGCCGGCCGAGACGGCGCCCGCCCGGACGGCGCCGAGCCCGTGGGACGGCGCCGGCAGCGTCGGCGGCGTCGCGGGCGCGGGCGCGCGGCCCAGGCGCACCGGCGCGGAGCCGAGCCCCGCGGTCGTCGCGCGGACGGCGCGCAGGGCCTGCGCGATCCGATCCTGCTGCAGGTACGCGCGCTCCATCAGAGTGATCCGTTCAAGGAGCAGGCCGAGGCCGTCGGCGAAGACCTGCACGTGGTCGCGGTCGGCGGGGCGCAGCGGCCGACCCGAGTGCTGGACGTCGGCGTGCAGCAGGCCGAGGACGGCACCGCCCGCGACGATCGGCGCGGCGACGTACTCCTCGTCGCTCCCGGCGAGCTCGACGGGCAGCCGCAGGATCCGGCTACACGGCGAGCGGGCATGGTGCACGAGCACAGCCGACCGCCGGCGAACGAGCTCGGCCTCCGGCATCGCGGCCGTCAGGGTCACCTCCGCGTCCCGCAGAAACTCGCCCGGCACCGCGCCGCCGCTGGGCGCCGCCACGTGCAGCGCGATCGGCAGCCAGCTCGACCCGCGCACGCCGGAGATCAACGCGCGGTCGAACCCGGCAGCCGCGCACAGCGCCGACGGCGCGGCCCCGGTCACCCGCGCGGCACTCGGCTCGCGGCGCAGCGCGGCGAGGCTCTCGTCGATGCGCCGCCGGACCGCGACCGGGTGCGCCGCCATCTGCGCGCCCAGCGCCGACTGGGCCGGACCGAGCTCGGCCAGCAGCTCGCCGACCCGCCGAAAACGGCCTGCGGCGAGTTCCGCACGCAGTTCGGCGTCGGCGCCCGCAACGGCCAGGCGATCGAGCCGGGCCGTCAGCGCCGGCGACGCGCCGCCTGCTGCGGCGGAGCGCAGCGCGCAGACCAGATCCCCGCGCCGCCGCCGGATCTCCTGCTGCATGGACACGAGCGAGGGAGCGGGCGATGTCAAAGCGGTGTACCTCCCCGGTCCGCGAGACCCGCCGGCCGCCTCTGCGCCGCTTCCTCGACGTCGCCGAACAACCCCGCCGAAAGGTCGGTCGGAAAGCGTGGACGCAAGCCGTCGGATTTACCGGCAAAAGACTAGGTGACGCAGCTCACGCCGTCAAGGCGAATGGCGTCCACGGCAAATGCCGAGGTACCGCCGTGATTTCGCCGGACTCCTGAGGAAGGGACCGCGTCGGCACGCCGAGATGAGCGGCTCGGCCGGTCGGCGAAACGGTCGGCCCGGGCTCGCCGCCGGGCGGCTCCGCATTGCGGCCGGCTGGTGAATACGCTCGGATACACACAGCCCGTGCTCGGTCCCGCCGGGCCGTCGGCCGGACGATGGACGCCGAATTCCGAATACCGAGTGCCGAGGAAGGACGACGGGGCGCCGCTGCTCCGGCCGTCAGGTTCCCGCGGCGCGGGTCGCGGCCAGGCTCGCCCGCAGGGACGCCACGGCGGCGGCGGTGTCGGGATGGCCCATCAGCAGCGCCTGACCGCGGGCCTCCGTCTCCAGCGCCGACCACAGCGACGGGGCGTCCGTGCTGGCCGCGAGCGCTCGTTTGGACAACTGCACACCCAGCGGCGGGTGGGCGGCGATCTGTCCGGCGAGGTCGAGCGTCTCCGCCAGCAGGCGGTCGGCGGGCACGGCCCGGTTGGCGAGCCCGATGCGAACGGCCTCCTCGGCGCCGACGGGCCGCGCCGTGTACATCAGCTCGGCGGCGAGGCCGCGCCCGACGATGCGCGGCAGCAGCCAGGAGGCTCCCAGGTCCCCGCCCGACATGCCGATGCGCACGAAGGCGACCTGGAAGTACGCATCGAGGGCCACGGTCCGGATGTCGGCGACCAGGGCGAGGCTCACGCCACCGCCGATCGCCGGACCGCCGACCGCCGCGAGCAGCGGCTGCGGCAGCGTGTGCAACGCCAGCAGCATCCGGTTGGCCAGGTCCTGCAGCGCCAGCCCGCCGGTGGCGCCGAGCGCCGGGAACTCGGCGGCGCCGTCGAGGTCGTACCCGGAGCAGAAGCCCCGGCCGGTGCCGGTGAGCACGACCGCCCGCACCGAGCTGTCCTCGGCGAGCCGCTCGGCGACGGTACGCAGCTCGCCGAGCATCCGCCGGTCCAGCGCGTTGAGCCGCTCGGGACGGTGCAGCCGCACCAGCGCGACCCCGGGTCGCGGCCGGTCCACCCGCACGGTCGACAACTGCGCCAGGTCGGGATGCGGTCCACCGCTCCGGTGCTCCCCGGACGCCGACCCGTCGACCGCCGCCTCGACCGCCGCCGCCTCGACGGCCGCCGCCTCGACCGCCGCCTGCCTGCTCACCGCCGCACCGACGGCCGCCTCCTCGCTCACCGTCTCCTCGGTCACCGCTTCCCCCATCATCGGCAGCTCGACCACCGCTCGTCGAGGATGCCCGGTAGCCCCCGGGTCCCGCATCACCCCCGCGGACCCTGTCCACCCTCCCTTTGGGGGATCAACCCGCCGTCCGGGGATCAACCCGCCGTCCGGGGGATCCACCCGCGACGGTCGCCTCCGATGGCGGCCGGGTCAGCTCGGACGATCCGCGAGGAGGTCGGGGAGCACCATCGTTCCCGGCGCCCGCCGGCCGCCGGGGCCGGGCCGGGGTTGCACGGCGTCAGCGGTGACGGGCTCGCCGCAGGCGGAACAGTGCACCGTGGGAACGAACTCCTGGCCGCACCGGTCGTGCTCGAACCGGATCGGCGGCCCACCCTCGGGCGTCGCCCAGCGGTCCCCCCAAGCGGTCATCGCGAGGAGCACCGGGACGAGGTCGCGACCGGCGTCGGTCAGCTCGTACTCGAACCGCGGCGGGCGATCGGCATACCGCACCCGCCGGACCACTCCGCCGGCGACCAGCTCGGCCAGCCGGGAGGTCAGCAGGTTACGGGAGATCCCCAGATCCGTGACCAGCTCGTCGAAGCGACGAATACCCAGGTAGAGGTCGCGCAGCACCAACGGGGACCACCAGTCGCCCACCACCTCCAGGGTCCGGGCGAGGGAACACTGCATGGTCGCGAAACTCGTCTGCCGCATGGCCCGAGCCTAACGGGTTGCACTATTGAACTTACTGCGGCTAGCGTGCATCTCGCCGCGGCCGGCGCCAGCGCCGGGCCCCGCGGGTCCAGCGAAAGCAGGAGGGCCGATGTACCACCGCATCGTGGCGGGCAGGGTGCGCGCCGCCTTCGCCGCCATCAACGCCGGCGACTGGGAGTCGATGATCGCTGGGATGGCGCCGACGTTCACCTACCGCTTCTACGGGGACCACGCGCTGTCCGGCGAGCGCCACACCTCGGCCGCGCTGCGGCTGTGGTGGCAACGCACCGAGCGGCTGCTGCCCGGCACGGTCTTCCGAGTCGACGACGTGCTCGTCGCCGGCTGGCCGTGGTCGACCCGCGTCGCCACCCGCGTCACGGTCGACGCCGGCCTGCCGGACGGCTCCCGCTACGACAACGTCGTCATGCAGTTCATGCGGATGCGCTGGGGAAAGATCACCGAGGTGCGGACCCTGGAGGACACCGCGGTCCTGGCCCGCGCCCTCGACCGGCTGGCCGCCGCCGGCCTCGCCGAAGCACACGCGGCCCCGATCACCGACGCGTCGACCACCTACCCGTCGACCACCGACGCGTCGACCACCGACCCGGCCACCGCCACGCCGACGGGGCGGGGGCGGCGGACTCGGTAGCGTCTCGGCCCATGGCGCGCATCCGGACCGTGCTCATCGACATCGACGGCGTGCTGACGGTGTCCTGGCAGGCACTGCCCGGCGCGCCCCAGGCGCTGGAGCGGCTGCGGGCGGCGGGGCTCGGCGTTGCGTTCGTCACCAACACCACCTCCCGGGACCGGGCGTCGATCGCGGCGGCGCTCGTGGCCGCGGGCTTCACGGTCGATCCCGGCGAGGTGTTCACCGCACCCGCGATGGCCGCGTCCTACCTGCGCCAGCACCACCCGGCCGCCCGCTGCCACGTGCTCAACAGCGGCGACATCCGCGCCGATCTCGACGGGGTGGCGTTCAGCGCGCCCGGCGAACGGCCGGACGTCATCGTGCTGGGCGGCGCCGGGCCGGAGTTCAGCTACGAGGCGGTCAACCAGGTCTTCGCCTGGGCGACGGACGGCGTGCCCCTCGTCGCGCTGCACCGCAACCTGTTCTGGCGCACCGACGGCGGCCTCCAGCTCGACACCGGCGCCTACCTGCACGGTCTGGAGCAGGCGCTCGACCGGCCGGCGGTCGTCGTCGGCAAGCCGGCGGCGGAGTTCTTCGCCACCGCGCTGCGGGCGCTCGATTCGCGGGCCGAGGCGGCGGTGATGATCGGTGACGACGTCGAGCACGACGTGCTCGCCGCCGCCCGCCACGGCCTGACCGGGGTGCTGGTCCGCACCGGCAAGTTCCGGCCCGACTCCCTCGCGGCGGCATCCGGGCGTCCCGACCACGTCATCGACTCCTTCGCCGACCTCCCCGCGCTGCTCGACGGCCTCGACTGAGACCGGCCCGCGCAGTTCGTCGGCCGTACCGCCTCGACCGCCTCGACCGCGGGGATTCGCCGATGACGGCCCGGGCCGTCCCTGTAAGATGGGATGAATGCCTGAAATTCATGCGTGGACACCACGGACCGGCAACAGCGCGCGGACGCCCTCGGGCGGCGCGGCTCAGCACCGGGCGAGACACCCGTCCATGCGGCCGGCGGCAGGGGCGCCGTCACCGTCGGCCCAGCCTGGGGAGAGTTCTCCCGGGCCGATCGGCGGCGCCGTTCCCGGTGCGCCCCGCGTCGTCTGACGCCGTGGCCCCGATGACCGGGCGCTCGCCGTCCGACTCGTTGTCCCTCGACTCGACGCCCATCGGCTCGACGCCCATCGATGCGATGTCCATTGATGCGACGTCCGTCCACTCGACGTCCGTCGACCCCGCCCCGCTGCGGCCCGCCCAGCCCGTGGTGCCCGTGCAGCGACCACCCGAGGTGCTGTTCGTGTGCGCGCACAACGCGGGGCGCTCGCAGATGGGCGCCGCGCTGCTCGACCAGCACGGCCGTGGTCGGGTTCAGGCCCGCTCCGCCGGCCCCGCGCCCGCGGCGACCCTGCATCTACCTGTGGTCGCGGCCATGGCCGAGGTCGGCATCGACCTGTCCGGCGCCTGCCCGACCCGGCTCACCGACGACGCCGTGCGCGCCGCGTCGGTCGTCATCACCATGGGCTGCGGCGACACCGTCCCGATCTATCCACACACCCGGTACCTGGCCTGGGAACTCGACGACCCGGCCGAGAAGCCGCTCGAGGACGTCCGGCCGATCCGGGACGAGATCGACTCCCGGGTGCGCTCCCTGCTCTACAGCCTCGGAGTCGCCGCCCGGGTCGGCCTGCTGCGCGACCGGCCCGACCCCGACCGGCTCGACTCCCCTGACCTCGATCGCGCCGACGTCGTCCGGCTGGACCTTTACCAGCGGGACCGTGACCAGTGGGACGATGACCAGTGGGACCACGACCAGTGGTACCGCAGCCAGCCGGGTCGGGGCGAGCACCAGCCACCCGGCAGCCAGACCGGCCCCCGCCGCCTGCCCGCCGCCCCGCCCCGGCCGCGCCCGCTGCGGACAGCCTCGGCCGGCCAGCCGACGCCGCCCGGTCCCGACCGCGCGGCGTCGGGGGTCAGCCGGCCGACGCCGCGACGACGCGGGCCAGGTTCTCCAACGACTTCTCCAGGGACGCCACCGGGACGACCGGCCAGGTGATCCGGGCCTTCCACCGCTCGGGCGAGCCGCTCCAGTCGCAGTAGGACGTCACGTCGGTGGTGGTCGCGTCGACGGGGTCGAGCAGGTAACCGTAGACGTGACCGACGTTCGGCATGCCGACCCCCGCGACCCCCCATTCGAGGTGCGCGTCCCGGCTGAACCTGGTGACCGTGTTGATCACCTTGTAGCGGCCGAGGGGGACGTCGCCGAGCGGCTCGCGGTCCATGTCCATCTCGAAGGAGTCACCGACCCGCTCGAGGCGCTTCGCGTCGACCGGGGCGACGAGCATCCCGGAGCCGTCGATGCGCACATGGCCGTGCGGGTCCGTGATGAGCGCGAAGATCTCGCTCGCGGCGGCCGGTACCCGCCGCTGGACGGACACACGCTCGGAGTCGGACATCGGCATCCTCCACGGATCACCCGGGCCAGCGACTGCTCGCTGCTGGTGACGCTGGTCCAGCGCCGTTCCCTGTCTATGCCGCCACGACGCCCGGGGACAAGCGATTGCCGGCGCCTCGGCTCCGGCCGTTCGGCCCGCGCCACCGCCACCCGACCGACCGCTACTCGGCGGCGATCCGCCCGACGTGGGCGACGGTGCAGGTCAGCGTGGTGTCGCTGGGGACGTCCGCGCCCACCGGCCGGATGGTGAACGTCTTGCGGGCACCCGAGTCCACCCTGAACAGGGACGCCAACCCGCTTTCGATCTTGCTGTCGTTGGCCTTGACGTCGACCTGGATGACGTAGTTCGACCGCTTGGACGAGCCGTTGAGCACCTCGCCCGTCACCACCGCCCGGTGGTTGTCGGGGTCGCGCACGCAGTCGGTGATCCGCACGTCCGCCGCCGCGCGGGACCCGTCGGAGGAGCACCCCGCCGCCGCCCCCAACCCGACGGCGAGCCCGAGCGCGAGCCCACTGGCCAGCACCCGTCCGCGCGCCCGGGCGGGCCGGACGGGGCGGGGGGACGGGCCGTCCTCCGACCACGGAACGCCGCATATCTGTGAAGACGACACCGGCTAAGCCTACGGCCCCTCTCCGCGGCGAACGGGCCGCGGCAGGTTCCCCACCTGTCGCCTCCCGGACTGTCCGAGCGGCCGACGAAGCGGTCCGGTCGTCAGCGCCCGCCGCACCGACGACGACGGTGCCGACACCACCGGAACAAGGTCGTCAACCTACCGGCTGGCCGTCCTCGGAATCCGTCTGCTGAGCGCTGGTCTCCTGCGCAACAAGATCATGTACTGACATGTGGAATTCCTCCCCGCCCTGCTTTTCTTCGAATGTAGGTGATCGTACCCGAGGTATCCGCCGGAGATCTCAGGGCCACCGAAACACGCGACAGCGGAACCACCCAGTCCCACCTGCTCGGCGGTCCCGGATCCTGGATCACGGCACACTGCCCGACAAAGCCGGTGACCAGCACCATGTGCCCCTCGAAACCGTCGCGTTCACGCTCGGCCAGCACCGCCGCGTCCAGACTCAGCAGCGGAAGCCACCGTGCATCGATGCGGTCCGTCAGACGCCTCGGGTCGGGGATTCCGGGCACAAAGGTGAGATTACCGCTCGCGAGACATCGAGCGATCGCAGCGCCCTCGCGCGAGAAGTCGCTGATGTCGAGGAAGTACTCCAACGTCTCGTCGTCCAGCCCGGAGCGCCGCAGCTCCGTCTCCGCGTCCCGCATCAGCGCGACTGCATCGAGTGCATCCTCGTGTCGAACCTCATAGCCGTTCTCCCCGAGCCACGCGAGCATCGAGTACGGCCAGGTCTCCACTCCCTCCCGGAATCCGGTGATCTCATCTGCCTGGTCGAGGGTCATCTGCTCGGCATGACCGAGAGTCTCCAGAGTCCTGATCAGACTCGCCTGCGCGCAGTGCAACGCGTCGGGCGAGTTCGGGACATGGCGACGAATCGCGAAGGGGCTATCCATCAGTACTCCTGCCTAGCCAGGTCGCCAGGATCCAGGACGTGAGGTCACAATCGAACTGGTTCTCGAGATACCGCCACGATCCGGTCGGATTGATATCGGTCAGCCAGCTCCTTCCACTTCCGTCCATCACCATGTCGAAGCAGCAGTAATGGACCCGAAGACTTCGGGTGATCTCTCGCAGGGCCGGCGCGAAATCCTGTTCGTCGGTTGTGACGGTGGCCCCCTGGGACGCTCCGGGAAGCCGGGAGTCCGCCGATCCAGGCGCCACCTGAAGTCGAACCGTCAGAACGGCGTTGTGGACGCAGTAACACCGGTACTCAATCGAATGCGGAAGAAAACGCTGGAAAATAGTGAGAGTGTCGAGCGGCCCGACCTGACGAATCTTCGCCAACGCCGCATCGGTCAGCAGGGTGGTGTTGAAATACCGGCCCGGCGAGACCTCCTGCCAGGCATTGATCGGTTTCACCACGATTCGATCGCCGAGCAACGCGACGTCGGCGTCGAGCAGCTCGTTGGTGATGACGGTCGGCGGTATCGCGAGTTCTGGACAGGCGCGCGCGGCGCACTGCAGGAGAGCGATCTTGCGATCCTGAAGAAGGTCGGCATCGGGATGAATCAGCCACGCGGCCGGACTGTGCGCCGCCGATCGGACGAGCACCGATCGGAGCAGGGCGTTCCACTCACGCTCCCCGAACTCGTCGCCGTCGGTGTCGACCATGCTCGGTCGGTTGACCGCCATGGGCAGGCAGAGCACGTGCCGGTAGTCGGCGAGCGGGTAGCGGCGGCCGTCGAGCCCCAGCTCCATCGAGGCGAGATCTCCGTGAATCCGGTATCGCTGGCGGGCGAGTCCGAGCCACAGCACCTCGCAGGTCCGGCCGGCCGCGCCCAGCACCGCGGCACATCGCGCCACATGCTGGTCGTCATGCCGGCCGATGACCAGCACCTCCGCGGTCATCCCGCGCGTTCCTGCCAGGTGAGTTCAACGGCGTTGCCCGGACTGACCCAGGAGCCGACCTCCAACTCGATCACGCCGAGGTCGTCATGCCGCCCGACCGTCATCCGCCGGCCAAGGCGCGGCTTGAGTTCGAACGCCAGCCGCTCGACGTCGGGGAAGGCGGAGTAGTCGAACTGCGCCCTACGCAGGAACAGCGGCCGAGCGGCGCTCCAGTAGCAGTAGCGTGTCGCCCGGGTGATCTCCTGGTCGGAGATGATGCGCCAGCGGGTCGGGCTGGCGTCGGTATTCTCGGCACTGGCGTAGATCCGCAGGTCGTCGGCCACGTCCCCCGTCGTCTCCATGCGCTCGCGCACTTTCTCGGCTTCCACCTCACGCGATCAGTTCGCGGTTCGCGTGATGCCCGCGCAGTGTGATCGTCAGGTCGTAGTCCAGCCAGGGCTGTGTGCCCGGCAGTGACGTCTTGCCGAGAAAGAGGCGCAGTGCCGTCTCAACCGCAGGACAGATCACTTCTCGCTCCAACTGTTCCATCCGGCGGGGGCTGTAGGCGAGACCCGGCGCACCGGACCGATGCCTGGGCATCGCCTCTGCCATGAGCCCCAGAATGCGCTGCCGGGTGGTCCGGGCCGGGTCCGCAACCGAGGCACCAATCATGATCTTGACGACGGGCAGCAGATTCGGCGGATCGAGACTCGCCGTCGCCGCGTCAACCAGAAGCTGACGCACCAGTCGAGGCGCATCAGCCGGCTGGCAGCCGGCCAGCGGCGGCCAGTTGGTCTTCAGCCAGCCGACGAAGTGGGGTGCGTCATTCAGCGACGCCGCCAGGCACCTTCCCCGCAGCACGGCGAGCAACTCCTCGTTCACAACCTCCCCCGAAAGAACTGCGAAACCACCACGCAGGAAGATGCGCCGTCAGATGGTCGCCACTTTCCCGCACGGCCGCGCACCATACTGGTATGCGACTAACTCTTCCCGACGAGGCCGCCCGACGCGCCCGTTCACGACCGATACTCGTCTTTCTGGTCGCCGTGCCGACGGGCGGCCCGAGCTCCGGTTCATCGTTCTACCTCCTGTTCGCGTTGCAGCTGCTGACGGTCCTCGCCGAGGTCTGGCACGGCTGCCGGTGCCACCGGTCGGCGAACGGCGACCTGGCCTCCCGTCGTTCCGGCGACACCCAGCGCCCGCCCGCAGCCTGACGCCCGGTCGGCGGATCGCCGCGGAGGTCGATTCCTGCCGGCCTTGCCCCGCGCACGACTGGACAGCAAAGGGCGCCCCGGCTGCCGGCCGCGCCCGTCATTGCCGTGGATGCACTCCGAACGGGACCTGCCGACGCACCCGCGCGCACCATCGCCGCCCCCGGCAGTGGAATTATCGTCGCGCTTAGACTAACCAGTCGGCACGCCCGGTGTCACGCGTTTCCGGCGCGCGTTCGCGACCCGACCCACAGGGAACACCCGTGACCTGCCGGAACGCAACACCCGCCGGTGAACCGACCGGGGAATGCGAAGCGCCCCGACAGACCTTCAATTCGATGGGCGTGCTTGCCGATTGTAAAGAATGAGACGAGAAGCAAACCGTCGCCGGTGGTGATTTACTGTGATACAGCGCCGAGGCCGGTCCGCCGGGTCAGGAAGTGGTCAGCGGGACGATGGCGGCGCCGAGCTCGACCGTGCCGCCGCGCACGACGTCCGCCCGCAGGCCGCCTCGCTCGGCGAGGGCCCGCCACAGCCCCGGGCGGTCGAGCAGACGTTCCAGGTAGCCGCACGGCGGGCACGGCCGCGCGCCGTACAGCACCACGTCCCCCACGCGGAACGCCCGACCGATCAGATCCGGCAGGTCGATCCCCTCGGTGACCAGGTTGCGGCGCGTCTCGTGTTCGGCGAGCGTGACCCGGCCCTCGTCGACCAGGGCACGGACCGCCTCCCGGGCGATCAGCGTCACCGCCCGCCCGGAGCCGCTCCACGCGGAGTAGGTCCCGGCGCCCGCCGCGTACCGGTCCCCGGCCAGGCCGCGGCCCTCGATCACCCGTGCCCGGGAGCGGGCCCGCATCGCCGCGCCGCGGCCGGCCGCGGTGTAGATGCCGACCAGGCGACCGCCGCGGTCCATGCTGGCGACGCTACCCCACCGGATATCCTCGCGGCCGCCCCTCGCGGCGGCCACCACCATCACCACCACCGGCCACTGCCACTGCCACTGCCACTGCCACTGCCACTGCCACCACAACTACCACCGCAACTGCTGCCGCCTCGGGCCGCTGCTTCAGCCCCCATCTCTGCCACCACAACCGCCGCAGGTGGGAAGGGTCGCGGCTGTGACGGGGCTGGGAAATACTCCTCGAATGAGTGAGATCCTGATTGCCGAGACGCTCGGCACCACGCGCCTGATCACCATGAACCGGCCCCAGGCCCGCAACGCGCTCGGCGGCGGGCTCGTCACCGCGCTGTATTCGGCGTTAGTCGCCGCGGACGAGGACCCGGACGTGCATGTGGTCGTCCTCACCGGCGCCGACCCGGCGTTCTGCGCCGGCGTCGACCTCAAGGAGGCCGCGCGGGACGGCAAGAAGTACTTCGACCAGTTCGAGGGCACCAACTGCGTCGGTCAGGTCGCGCGGATGCGGACCCCGGTCATCGGTGCCGTCAACGGGCCGGCGTTCACCGGCGGACTGGAGATCGCACTGGGCTGCGACTTCCTCATCGCCTCCGAGCGTGCCGTGTTCGCCGACACGCACGCGCGCGTCGGGGTGTTGCCCGGCGGCGGGCTGACCGCGCACCTGCCGCTGTTCGTCGGCGTCGGCAACGCCCGGCGGATGTCGATGACGGGCGCGCTCGTCGACGCCGCCGAGGCGCTGCGCATCGGGCTGGTCACCGAGGTCGTGCCGCACGCGGAGCTGCGCGAGCGGGCGCTGGCGGTGGCGGCGTCCGTGGGCGAGGTCGACCCGCGGATGACGCGCGGGCTGAAGAAGGTCTACGGCGACGGCATCGCCACCTACACCGGCCCGGCGAGCGCCGCCGAGGCACGCGGCGCGATCGAGACGCCACCGGCGTTCGCCGAGATCGAGCAGCGCCGGGTCGAGGTGATGGCCGGCAACCGGGCGCGTCTGGGCGCCGACCGCGGCTGAGGCGACGCCGGCCGGCCGCAGCGCAGCGGCGCAGGCGACGCCGGCCGGCCACGGCCCTGGGGCGCAGGCGACGCCGGTCGGCCGGCCGCGCGGCGCCGGGCGCCCGTCAGCCGACGTAGCGCTCGCGCAGCCGGACGCGCTGCAGCTTGCCGGTGGGCAGCCGCGGCAGTTCCTCGACGAACTCGATCGTGCGCGGCACCTTGAAACCGGCGAGCCGCTCGCGGCCGAACGCCTGCAGCACGGCCGCGAGCTCCGCCCCGACGACCGCCTCGGCAGTCGGTTGGACCACGGCGAGCAGCCGCTGCCCCATCTCCGCGTCCGGCACGCCGATCACCGCGACGTCGGCGACGGCGGGGTGCAGGATCAGCACGTTCTCGATCTCCTGCGGATAGATGTTGACCCCGCCGGAGATGACCAGGTCGGTGCGGCGATCGGCCAGGTAGAGATAGCCGTCGGCGTCGAGATGGCCGAGGTCGCCGAGGGTCAGCCAGCCACGGTCGTTGTAGGCGGCGGCGGTCTTCTCCGGGTCGTTGTGGTACTCCATCCGGGTCGGGCTCTCGAAGAAGACCCGCCCGATCTCGCCCACGGGCAGCTGCGCGCCGTCGTCGTCGACGATGTGCACGACGCCGATGACGGCCCGCCCCACCGAACCGCGGTGGGTGAGCCACTCCTGCGAGGTGATCGCGCACATGCCGCCGCCCTCGCTGCCGGCGTAGTACTCGAAGACGATCGGCCCGAGCCAGTCGATCACCCGCTGCTTGACCTCCGGCGGGCAGGGGGCGGCGGCGTGCACAACCAGGCGCAGGCTGGCCAGGTCGAAGGCGGTGCGCTGCGCGGCGGGCAGCTTGAGCAGGCGGACGAACATCGTCGGCACGACCTGGACGTGGGTGACCCGGTAGCGCTCGATGGCCCGCAAGGCCTCGACGGGGTCGAAGCGCTCCATGAGGACGACCGTGCCGCCCAGGCGCTGGGTCGCGGTGCTCCAGCCCGTCGGCGCCGCATGGTAGAGCGGCGCCGGGCACAGGTAGACGCTGTCCGGGCCGAAGCCGAACGAGCCGACCATCGCGCGGTCGATGGCCAGGCCGGTGCCGAACGGGTCGAGCGGCAACGCCGGCTCGATGCCCTTGGGGCGGCCCGTCGTGCCCGACGAGTAGAACATGTAGATGCCCTCGACCTGGCCGGCGGGCTCGGCGTCCGGCTGGCCGGCGAGGGTGGCGCGGTGGTCGAGGATGCCCTCGGCGAGCTCGGCCGGGCCGGCGTCGATCATGACGATGTGCTCCAGCCGCGTGGCCGACTCCCGGACGCGCTTGACGATCGGGGCCAGCTCGGCGGAGGTGAACAGCACCCGCGCCCCGCAGTCGTCGACGATGTGGGCGGTCTCCTCGGCGGTGAGGTGCCAGTTGACCGGCGTCCAGTACAGGCCGCTGCGCTGCGCGCCCCAGGCGACCTCGAAGTACTCGGGCCGGTTCGGTAGCAGGATCGCCACGTGATCGCCGGGACGCAGACCATAGCCGGCGAGCAGGTGCGCGACCTGCCGGCTGCGGCTTTCCAGCTCGCCGAAGGTGAGCTGCGCGCTGCCGTCGGCCATCACGACGGCCAGCCGGTCCGCCGGATGCCGGGACGGCTCGCCGAGCATCGCCGCAGCCTCTGGCATGTGACCCTCCCTGTCGACCGTCCCGCTGGCACGGACCGCAATGCGCCCTTTACGTAGTAAACGATGTTAGGGCGGTCACATGCCAAGTCAAGCGGGTCTGCTCACCCGACATATCCGGAGGTAGGAGCACCACAGGCCCGCGGCACAGGCAGCACCGAGACGGCCGAGGACTCGGCGGGCCGTCCCCCGGCGGGCGGGTCGACGCCGGGCCGGGCACCGCCGGGCCGGGCACCGCCGAGCGGTGCGTCGGCGGGCGGTGCGTCGGCGGGAGCGGCACGCAGCCAGCGGGTGATCTCACCGGGCGGCAGCGGCGGCGCGAACAGGTAGCCCTGGGCACTGTCGCATTCGACCTGCCCCAGCCCCTCGGCCTGGGCGGCGGTCTCGACGCCCTCGGCCGTCACCGTCAGGCGCAGCGAGTGGGCGAGCTCGACGAGCATCCGCACGATCTTCTCGCCGTCGGGGTCGTGCCCGCGCGCGGAGGCGAAGCCGTCGACGAACGGCCCGGCAAGCTTGAGCGTGTGCACCGGCAGCCGGCGCAGGTAGGCGAGGTTGGAGTAGCCGGTGCCGAAGTCGTCGATGGCGATGCGCACGCCCATCGCCGCGAGACCGTCCAGGGCCCGCGCAGGCTCGCCGGCCGTGCCCATCAACGCGCTCTCGGTGAGTTCGAGCTGGAGCAGTTCGGGCGGCAGCCCGGTCTCGTCGAGGATTCGCCCGACCTGGTCGACCAAGTCGGTCTCGTGGGTCTGGCGAGCGGTGAGGTTCACGCTGACAAAGGGCGCGCCCGCGCCGTCCGGACGCAGCTCACGCCAGCGGGCCGCCTGCCGGCAGGCCAGCTCCAGCACCCGACGGCCCAGCGGGACGATCTGGCCCGTCTCCTCGGCCAGGCCGATGAACGCCTCCGGACCGAGCAGCCCGAACCGGGGATGCCGCCAGCGGACCAGCGCCTCCACCCCGATCATCACCCCGCCAGCCCAGCCGGACCCGCCGGACCCGCCGGCCACCCCAGCCCCGCCGGCCACTCCAGCCCAGCCGGCCCGAACGCGGCCAGACTGTTCGCCGAGGGTGACGATCGGCTGGTAGACGACGATGAACTGGTCCCGCTCCACGGCGCCGGGCAGCATCGTCGACAGGGTGTGCCGGGTCACCTGGCGCGCGTTGCGCTCCGCGTCGAAGACGGCCCACCGCCCCCGCCCGGCGTCCTTCGCCTGGTACAGGGTGATGTCCGCGGCGCGCAGCAGATCGGCGAGGTCGCCGTCGGCCGCGGGTCGCTCGACCAGGCCCATGCTCGCGCCGATCGACAACGACTGGTCGCCGACCCGGACGGGCTCCGCCAGCGCCGCGAGCACGGCGCGGGCGGTGGCGGTGACGTCGTCGATGCCGGCCGTGTCGGCGAGGAGGACGACGAACTCGTCCCCACCCATCCGGACGAGCAGCTGGCCCGGGGGCAGCGCCGCGGTGAGCCGCCCGGCGACCGCGACGAGCAGCCGGTCGCCGGCGTCGTGCCCGAGGCTGTCGTTGACCGCCTTGAACCCGTCGAGGTCGATGAAGCACAGCCCGAGGCGTCGGTCCGGCTCGGCGGCCATCAACTCGGTGACCCGTTCGGCGAGCACCGTCCGGTTGGGCAACCCGGTCAGCGGGTCGTGCCGGGCCTGCCGGTGTAAGCGGCCCTGTAACCGGTGACGTTCGGTGACGTCCACAATCATCGAGAGCTGGATCTCGCCACGTCCGTCGGCCTGGCGCAGGCAGGTGGTGGTCAGCTCGGCCCGCACCGTGGCGCCGACGGGCCCGGCGAAGCGCAGCTCCGTGCGCAGGTGCGCCGGTCCGGCGAGCCGCTGGGCAGCGTGGGCGTCGCGCAGACCGGCGGCGTCGTCGGGATGCGCGAACTCGTGCAGCGCCCGACCGTGCACCCGGTGCGGGGCGACGGCGAGCATCTGCAGGAAGGCGTCGTTGGCGTCGACGATCCGCCCGGCGGCGTCGGCGAGCACGATCCCGATCGCGGCCCCGTTGAAGATCATCTGGAACCGGGCGTCGGTGGCCAGGTGGGCGGCGCGGTGGATCGAGTCCTGGCCGGCGAGGATTCGCTCGCGCAGGGCGCGGGTGTATCCGTGCGCCAGGGCTCCCTGCAGGGCGGCGACGCGGCCGGTGAGCTCGCCATCCGCGTCGAGGCCCAGCTCGGGAAGCAGCCGGGCGCCGCAGACGCGGATCGTGGCGGCCAGCGCGTCCGCGGCGCCGAAGGTGTAGTCCGCGATGGCGGCCCCGACCGCGGCCGGCTCCCCGGCAAGCGGTTCGTCAGCGAACGGCTCCTGAGCGAACGGCTCGTCAGCGAACGGCTCGTCAGTGGGCGGCTCATCAGTGGGCGGCTCGTGAGCCCAGGGCTCGTCGAGCAGGGCATCGACGAGCCGCTCGGTCAGGCCGAGCAGCCGCTCCTCCACGGCGAGCAGGCCGGTGGCCGGGTAGCTCGCACCGACGATGGCACGCGCCCACACCCGCGCGAAACGCACCACCCCGCGGCTGCGGGCAGCCGGGGACAGGTACCTCTTCTCCACGCCTGTCGGATGGACTACCGACGGCCGACGGCGGCCAGCGCCACGGCCCGGCTCGGATCGGCGGCCAGCGGGTCGCGCCCGCCGTGCGCCTCGTCCGGCCGCCAGGACGGCAGGTAGACCAGCCCCGGCTCGACCAGGTCGTAGCCGGCGAGCAGGGCGGCGATCGTCGCCCGGGACCGCGGGGTGACCCCGGTCGGCGTCGACTCGTACACCTTGCCCGCGCCGTGCACCTGCTCGGCCCGCTCGTCGGCGGTCACGTGGGACACCGCCAGGTAGCTGCCGGGCACCGTCGCCGCCCGGAAGGCTTCGATGATCCCGGCCGGGTCGTCGCCGTCGGCGACGAAGTGCAGCACGGTGACCATCAGCACCGCGACCGGCCGGGAGAGGTCGAGCAGCCCGGTGACCTCGCTCGACCCGAGGATGGAGGCCGGCTCGCGGATGTCCGCCTGCAGCACCGTGGCCAGCGGGTTGTCGGCGAGCAGCATCCGGGAGTGGACGACCGCCACCGGGTCGATGTCCACGTAGACGACCCGCGCCTGCGGGTTGATCCCCTGGGCGACCTCGTGCACGTTGCCGACGGTCGGCACGCCCGAGCCGAGGTCGAGGAACTGGGTGATCCCCGCCTCGGCGGTGAGGAAGCGGACCGCCCGGTGCAGGAACAGCCGGTTCGACCGCGCCACCAGCGGGCCGTCCGGGAACGCGGCGATCACCGCCTGGGTGGCCTCCCGGTCCGCGGCGAAGTTGTGCGACCCGCCGAGCGCGTAGTCGTACATCCGCGCGGCGCTCGGCCGATCGACGTCGACACCCGCGGCCCACCCGGGCGTTTCATCCATCATCCGCTCATCCCCTGCCCGGTCCGATCGACGACCTAACGTGAGTGAATTGTCCACCACCGCAGCCTTCGTCACCACGCGGGGTATTGCCGATTACGCAGAACGGACACCTCACGTCCGGATCGCCCGGCCCGTCACCCCACCCACAGGTGCACTCACCTGCGCGAAGCAGACATCGAGCCCCGACGGCCTGCGCGCCACGCCCACGATGTGCGCGCTCGTCCCGAGCATCGAGGGTTCGGCTTCGGTCAGAACGAGCTCGCGCGCAGGCGATCGCTGGAATCAACCCCGTGACCTGAACCCGGGCCCGCCACGTCCCGCTCAGGCCGAGGGGACCATGACGATGCGGCCGGAGACGTCGCCCGCGCGCAGGCGGTCGTAGGCGGCGGGCATGCCGGCCAGCGGGACGGTCTCGACGTGGGCGCGGATCAGGCCGGCGCGGGCGAGGTCGAGGACCTCGAACAGTTCGCCGCGGGTGCCCCAGTACGGCAGCGAGACGTCAACGTCGAACGGCACCGTCCCGAACCGGAACGGCAGCGCCCCGCCGGCCAGGCCCACGACGGTGATCCGTCCCTCGGCCCCGACGGCAGCCGCGGCGGTGGCCATCGTCGCGGCGCTGCCGACCATGTCGAACACGGCCTGCGCGCCCAGTCCGCCGACGGTCTGCGCCCGGATCGCGGCGGCCGCGTCCTCGCCCGCCGGCACCGCCGCGTGCGCGCCGAGAGCCAGCGCCTGGACGAGCTTGCCCGGGGCGACGTCGACGGCGACGACGCGGGCCGAGGTGATCGCCCGCAGGATCTGGATGCCGAGGTGACCGAGGCCGCCGGCCCCGATCACCACCGCGGTCGAGCCCGGCCCGAGCAGCGGCAGCGCCTTGCGGATCGCGTGATACGGGGTGAGCCCGGCGTCGGTGAGCGGCGCGGCGGCCACCGGGTCGAGGTCGCCGAGCGGGACGAGGTGGCGCACGTCGTCGACGAGCAGGTACTCGGCCATACCGCCGTCCCCACCGAGGCCCGGGCCACCCATCCCGTGGGTGACCTCGCAGTACTGTTCGGCGCCGCGGGCGCACGCTCGGCAGTGCCCGCAGCCCCAGGGCCCGTAGACGGCGCAGGCGTCACCCACCCGCACCGCGCTGACCCCGGCGCCCACGGCGTCGACCCAGCCGGCGGACTCGTGGCCGAGGGTGAACGGCAGGCGCAGACCCTGCCCGACCATCTGCTCCGCCGGCCATTCCATCAGGTGCAGGTCGCTGTGGCAGGCACCGGCGGCGGCCACCCGCAGCCGCACCTGACCCGGCCCGGGGACGGGGTCGGGCACCTCGACGAGCTCGGGAGCCGACTGGTGACGGGTCATCCGCAGCGCGCGCAACGAGCCCCCCTCGCCCTGGCCCGCGGCCCTCGCGAGCACCAAGCCCATCCTCGTCCCACCGATGGCCAGACGCGATGGCCAGACCCGATGGCCAGACGCGATGGCCAGACCCGAAGGCCAGACGCGCGCCCCGGCCAGACGCCCGCCGCCGAGCCGAGGCCGCTGCGACGCTGGGGAGCGCCGGCTGGGGGACGCCGGGCTCGAGCCGTCAGACCGGGGCCACCGGCCCGGCGTTGCCGCCCAGAGGCTGCACCTCGGCGTCCGGGCCAGGGTAGACAAAGGTGGCGTGGCCGCCGTCGCCCCATCGGACCAGGTAGGGCGGGTCACCGGCAGGCGAGTGGACCTCCAGGATCTCCCCGCCGCACGGCGGCCGGCCGGGGTTGGGCGGCGACACGACCAGCCGGTCGCCGACGGCTGCCCGCCAGCGGCCGAGCCGGGGCTCGGGTAGCCAGGTGACGGTCTTCGGGCCGGGCAGCCCGCCCTCGTGCAGGGAGCGCGGGGTCTCGGCGGCCACCGCCGCGGCGAGATCGGCCAGTCCCGGCAGGTCCGCGAGTTCGGCGGTCGGCTCAGGGCCGGCCGCGGCGACCGGCGTGGGCGCGCCCATTCCGGAGCCACCGGCGGCCCGACCGGCCGGCACCGCGGCGAACGCCGGGGCCGCGACGACATCGTCGAGCGCGATCAGGCCGACCACCCGGCCGTTGTCGGTGAGCGGCAGTCGCCGGACGGTGTGCTCGCGAAACATGCGGACCACGTCGGCGGGGTCGGCGTCCACGTCCAGGGTGACGACGCCGCGGGTCATCACGGCCTCGACCCGGCCGTCGAAGGGGATGCGCCGCCGCAGCGACCGCAGCGCCAGGTCCCGATCGGTGACGATCCCGACGAGGTCCTCGCCGTCCATGACCAGCAGTGATCCCACCCCCTGCACGTCCATCCACCGGGCGGCCTCGACGATGGTCATCTCGCGGGGCACCGTGACGGGCTTGTGACGGGGAAACCGCACACCGGCCATTGCTCCTCCTCCGCCCTGCGCGCCTGTGCGCAGTCGTGTTCGGCTGTTGGCTGGCTCCAGCCTCCGGCATGAACAACGCCCAGGTCAGTGCCGTTCGACCCGAACCGGGACGCCGGAGGTCACCACGACCGAGGCCGACCCGACCGGATACGGACGGACGACGTCGGAAACGAGGGAGCGGATGTGGTCCAGCACGGTGTCGAGAGCGACCCGCAGCGGCGCCACCTCGCGGCGGGTCCGGGCGAGCAGCAGACCGCCCTGCACCGCGGCGAGCAGGGTGAGGGCGAGACGGTCCGGATCCGCCTCGTCCCGCAGCTCGCCCCGGGCGCGCATGGCCGCCAGACCCTCCCGGATGGCGGCCTCCCAGCGGGCGAACGCCGCCGCCAGGGCCTCGCGGGCGACCGGATCCGCATCGGCGAGCTCGCTGGCCAGCGACCCCAGCGGGCAGCCGCCGCGCAGATGCAGACCGAGGTGAAAGTCGACGAGCGTGTCCGCCCAGGCCGCCAGCCCCGCCAGGCTGTCCAGCCGGCTGAACAGCGGCTGCTGGAAGGCGAGCACGGCCTCGGTCTGGTAGGCGACCACGGCGCGGACCAGCGCGTTCTTGTCCTCGAAGTAGTGGTAGAGCTGCGAGCTGCTCACCGAGGCGGCGACGCGGACGTCCTCGGTGCTGGTGCCGGCGACGCCCCGGGCGTACATGAGCTCGGCGGCGGCCGCGACGATCCGCGCCCGGGTGGCCTGGCCCTTGCGGGTGATCCGGCGACCGTCCTGGCCGCCGGCACCGCCGGCACCGCCGGGGACGGGTGGGTTCATCGACGAACCCTACCTCTCTGGAGCCCTCACTCCAGAATCCAGCGGCAGGGCGAGGAGCGTCGGTTCCGCGTCCCGGTCCACCTGGCGGCCGGGGACGGTGAGTCGGTGACGCAGGCCGGTCGCGGCGAGGACGATCGCGGCGGCCATCGCGTAGGAGGTCACCCGCAAGGTCCAGGCATCGCCGGGTAGATCGGTGAACAGCGAGAGGTAGACGGGATGGGCGGCGGCGGCCACGGCGAGCCACTCCAGCCGCCCGGCGACGACGGCGAGCGCCGCCAGCAGCACGCCATACCAGGGCTGCACCGGCGTGGCGACGAGGAACGCCGCACCCACCGTCCACAGTGCGGCCCGTTCGGGGGGCACCCGGTCGGGGTCGGTACGCCACACCGCCACCGTCACCGCCGCGAGCACCGCCACCGCCACCGCCTTCGCGGCCGACCCGCCGAGGTGCAGCACGCCGACGAGCAGCAGGAACCGCGCGCCCTGGCCGTAGCCCTCGACGTCGAGGTACTGCGGGAGGAAGCCGAGCACGCCGGTGCCGACGGCGAGCAGGTGCGGCAGATACGCCAGCCCGACGACCCCGGCCGCGGCACCGACCAGCGCCACCGGGCGACGCCGGGCGGCGGCCGGCAGCAGCAGCGCCGGGTACAGCTTCACCGCCACCGCGGCGCCGAGCAGCGCCCCGGCCGCCGCCGCCCGCCACCGTGACGGCGACGCCGGCTGCGGCGAGGACGGCTGCGGCGAGGACGGCTGCGGCGAGGACGAGGGTGCCGCCGGCGGGCGGGCGGAGCGGCGGGTGAGCACGGCGAGGCCGGCCAGCGCGAGCAGGGCCCCGAGGACGTCGACGTGCGCGTCCGAGCCGACCTCCAGGCCGGCGAGGGGCGACAGCGCGTAGAACGCCGCGTACCGGGGATCCCGACCGCGGGTGGTGAGCATCCGCATCACCAGACCGGTCAACGCCAGCGACAGCAGCGAGCCGTAGAGCTGGAGCTTGTGCTCCCGCGGCGGGCCGGGCAGGTAGTGCACGGCGGTGAAGTACGCCTGCGCCACCGGCGGGTAGATGGTGTGCGCCCGCGGGTAGTTGAGGCGGATGCAGTGCGGGCCCCGCTCGATCGCCGCGCAGCCGGCGGCATCGGGGAACAGCCACTGGTCGCGCAGCCCGGCCAGGTGCGGGTCCAGGGGGCCGTAGCGGTAGGGGTCGACGCCGGCGGCCTGCACCCGGCCGTCCCAGGCGTAGCGGTACAGGTCGTCGGAGAGCTGGGGCGGTCCGGTCGCCGCGACCGCGTGCACGGCGAGGATCCCGGCCAGCAGCATGCCGGCGGCGGCCCGCCGGTTCGCCGTCCGCACCAGTGACGCGGCCGTCGCGATTCCGAGGACCCACCACACCAGCACCCCGGGCAACACACCGGCCCGGCCGGGCAGGTAGCCGGGGACCGCGCGGACGGCGAGCTGCGTGGCGAGCACCCCCGCCAGCCCGACGCCCGCACCGATCAGGGCACGGTCCGGGCGGCTTCGCGACACGGCGGCGGCTGACGGCATGCGCCGAGCCTCGCAGGACAGCGGCGGGATGCCCGGGTGTCGAGGCGCGGTTCCTCGTTCCGTAAGGCGACGATCAGGCCGGATTCCGGTTGCGGCGACCTACGTTGCCTCTCGTGCAACGGTTTTCCCGCGTGTTCGTCGGCCGGCCGACCGATGGGGCCCGCCTGCTTTCCACAAGACTGCCGGAACCACCGGAGGCGATGCGCCGCGGCCCGCTGCGGGCTGGGGCGTTCCCGAGCACGCTGCATGATCCGCGAGTGGCGTCGCTGCTGGGCATCGCGCTCGGGATCACCTTCGGAACCTGTTTCCTGACTGGGCTCGTGTCACATTTCATGCAACATCCGCCGGACTGGCTGCAATGGCCCTCCCGGCCGGTCTGGCTGTACCGGGTCACGCAGGGTCTGCACGTCACGACCGGTCTCGCCAGCGTCCCGTTGCTGCTAGTGAAGCTGTGGACGGTGTATCCGCGGCTGTGGGAATGGCCGCCGCTGCGATCCGTCGGGCATGCCCTTGAACGACTCACGATCGTGCCGCTGATCGCCGGTGCCATATTCCAGCTCGCGTCCGGAATCGCGAACATCGCACAGTGGTACCGGTTCCGTTTCTTCTTCACCGTGACCCATTACTGGGTCGCCTGGATCATCATCGGCGCCCTGGTCGTGCATATAGCCGCGAAACTGACCGTCGTGCGCGCGAACGTGGGCCGGAATCGATACGAGGACCTTCCCCACGCAGGCATGCAGGACGCTGGCCCGCCGACCGGCGGGCTCACCCGCCGCGGGCTGGCGGTGGCGACCGGCACCGCGGCGGCCGTCATCGTCGCGACGACGGCCGGCCAGTCGGTTCCGGCGCTGGCACCGCTCGACCTGCTCGCCCCCCGCCGGCCCGACCTCGGCCCGCAGGGGCTCCCGGTGAACCGGACCGCGCGGGCCGCCCGGGTCGCCGCCGCGGCCCGCGATCCGGAGTACCGGTTGGAGGTCGTCGGCGTCCGGCGGGTCGTCTACCACCTCGCCGAGGTGCACGCGCTGCCCCGCCACACCGTGCGGTTGCCGATCACCTGTGTCGAGGGCTGGTCGGCGGACGCGACCTGGCACGGCCCCCGGCTGCGCGACCTGCTCGACGCGGCGCTCATCCCCGTCGACGCCACCGTCCGGGTCGAGTCGCTGGAGGCGCGCGGCGGCTACCGCGCCAGCGAGGTGCGCCCCGCTCACGCCCGGGATCCGCTGACCCTGTTGGCCACCGGCCTCGACGGCGCCGACCTCGACCTCGACCACGGCTACCCGGCCCGGCTCATCGCGCCCGACCGGCCCGGCGTCCTGCAGACGAAGTGGGTGCACCGGGTGGTGATGCTGTGACGAGCGGCGGCGGCAGGAGCGGGCCGAGCGTCGGCGGGCTCGCCCTGCGGGTGGTGCTCGCGGCGGCGGGGCTCGCGGCCCTGGGCTACGGCGTCGACGGTCTGCTGTCGATGTCCCGGGCGACGCGCCCGACGAACGCCGGTGCCTGGCTGATCGGCGGGATCGTCGTCCACGACGCGCTGTTGGTGCCAGCAACGATGATCGTGGGCTTCGCGCTCAGCCGACTCGTCCCGGCGCCCTACCGCGCCGTCGTGCAGGGCGCGCTTGTCGTCAGCGGATCGGTGGCGCTGGCGTCGCTGCCGCTGTGGCGTGGCTACGGCGGATCCGCGGACAACCCCTCGGTGAACCCGCTGGCCTACGGCCGCAACCTCGCCATCGTCCTCGGCGCGGTCTGGGCCGGCGCCGCGCTCATCATGGCCGTCCGGGCGGTGGCGGCGCGGCGCGGGCGTCCGGGCGTCAGCCGTGGCCCAGGGCGGCGAAGTGGCGACCGGCGCTCTGCCAGGACCCGGCGACGAGCAGGCCGGCGGCCGGCGCGAGAACGGCCAGCTCGTCCAGGCTGACCAGACACCAGGCGAAGGGCTTGGAGATGCGACCGGTGGCGTCCTCCAGCCGGAGCCGGACGGGCCCGGTCGGAGTTCCCGGCGGCTCGACCTCGACGAGCACCTGGCCGGTCGGGGCGAGCAACTGCCCGGCGCGGCGCAGCAGGCGCACCGGATCCCCGCCGATGCCGATGTTTCCGTCGGCCAGCAGCAGCGCGACCCAGCGACCCTCGGCCGGCAGCCGGCCGAACACGTCGCGCCGCAACGCGACGGCCCCGGCCTGCCGGCTCAGCCGCACGGCGAGCGGCGCGACGTCGATGCCGAGCGCCGGCACCCCGCGGGCGGCGAGCGCCGCGGCCAGCCGTCCGGGCCCGCAGCCCACGTCGAGGGTCGGCCCCGCGCAGCGCCACAGCAGGGACAGATCCCCGGCCGCCAGCGCCCCACCACCACCAGCGGCACCGGCTCCGGCAACACCCCCGACAGTGACACCGCTCAGGGCGGCCACTGCCTCGGGCTCGGAACGCGGCGGGAGGGTGCCCCGCCACCGGTGCACCGGCAGCGGGATGCGCCGCCCGTCCGGATGGTGCGCCCATAGCCGGCCGGCGGTGGAGCGCAGTCCCGCCTCGTAGATGTCAGTCGGTTCCCATCCATCGCCCGCCGCGGTCACCATTCCCGCGGTCGCCTTTTCCGCGGTCGCCGTTCCCGCGGTCGCCGTTCCCGCGGTCGCCTTTTCCGCGGTCGCCTTTTCCGCGGTCACCGTGTCGCGGCAGCGGTCGCGGACGCGCCGGGTGCCTGCCGAGCGTCCAGATCGGCGCGGGTGTCCGCCGCGCGCCATGCCGCGGCGAACCGGCCACCGGGGACAAGCCGGGCGACCGCCGTCGCGTCGGCCGCGGTGTCGACGTCCCGCAGCGTCGGCAGCACCGTCACGTCGAGGCCGGCGGCGCCAAGTCGGGCACGCTGGCGGGCGCCGGTGTCGGGGCGGGACGTGGGCACGCCGCGCAGGAGGTCGCCGTCGGGTCGGGCGAGGCCCAGGGCCCACCAGCCGCCGTCGGCCGCGGGGCCGAACACCGCGTCAGCCGAACGCAGTGCCTGGCAGGAGGCGGCCAGCAGGTCGGCGGTGAGCTGCGGCGTGTCCATGCCGATGAGCAGCGCCGGGCCGGTCTCGGCAGCGAAGGCGGCGGCCAGGCGGGCGTCGAACGGGCCGGTCGTCTGGGCCGCCACCGCCAGCCCGCCGAAGCCGCCGGCCGTGGCCAGCCACGGGCCGGCGGCGCCCTCGAGGACGAGCACGGGACGCAGGTCGGCGAATCCGGGCCGGACGGTGACCGCCGCGACGGCGGCGAGGGTGTCGGCGAGCGCCGCCGCCGCGACGGCCGCGGCCTGCTCCGGGCGCAGCGGCGGGGTGAGCCGGGTCTTCACCCGACCGGGCACCGGCTCCTTCGCCATCACGAGCAGCCTCACCGGATGCTCGCCAGCAGCGCCGACATGTCCCGGGCCGCGCGGGCGGCACCGAGCGGCGTCCCGGTGACCTTGGACCGGCCGATCCGGGGGGTGTAGGCGACGTCCGTCTCGGCGATGCGCCAGCCCGCCTGGGTGGCGCGCAGCAGCAGCTCCAGCGGGTAGCCGAAGCGACGGTCCGCGATCGACAGGCCGAGCAGATCGGCGCGTCGGGCGGCCCGCATCGGCCCCAGGTCGCGCACCGGCACGCCGCGGCGGCGCAGGCGGCGGGCGACGGCGGCGTTGCCGAGCCGGGCGGGCGGCGGCCAGGCCCGCAGCGAGGTCGGGCGGCGCCGGCCGAGGACCAGATCGGCGCGGCCGGCGGTCGGGTCGACCAGGTCGGAGGCGAGCAGGGCGACGAGGTCGGGCAGCCGGGCCGGGTCGAGCGAGGCGTCGGCGTCGCACACGCAGACGACGTCGGCGTCCGCGGCCAGCAGGCCGGCGTGCACGGCCGCCCCGTAGCCGCGCTCGGGCACGGCGACGACCGTCGCGCCCCGGCCACGGGCAACCTCGGCGGATCCGTCGCGCGACCCGTTGTCGGCCACGATCGCCCGGTAGCCCGCCGGGATCCGGTCGAGTACCCAGGGCAGCGCCCCGGCCTCGTCCAGGCAGGGCAGGACGACGTCCACCGACGTCCGGCCACCATCACTTTCCGTAAACATGATCAGGACTGTAGTGCCGGGCAACCATGATCGATCATTACGGAACGAGGACGGCCCTCGGCGAACGTCGGCCCGCTGACCTGGCTCATCGGTGCGACGGAGGCGGTCGGGAGCGCCGCCGACGGCGACTGGTCGGCCCCCGTGCGGACACCCGGCCATCCCCACCGTCCGCGGGACATTACGAAGCGGGGAACATCCGCGCCAGGCGGGGCGAGGGCGGCCCGGGCTGCCTATCGTGGCCGCATGGCCCGCGTCCTCGTCGTCGACGACGACGCCCTCGTCGCCGAGGTCGTCGACCGCTACCTGCGCAACGCCGGCTTCGACGTCGACCGCGCCGCGGACGGCCCGAGCGCCCTGCGCACCGCCGAGGCCCGGCCGCCCGACCTCGTCGTCCTCGACCTGATGCTGCCCGGCCTCGACGGCCTCGAAGTCTTCCGCCGGCTGACGGCCCGCCGACCCGTCCCGGTCATCATGCTCACCGCGCGTGCCGACGAGGCGGACCGGATCACCGGCCTGGAGGTCGGCGCCGACGACTACGTGACCAAACCGTTCTCCCCGCGGGAGCTGACCCTGCGGGTGCGGTCGGTGCTGCGGCGGGCGGCCGAAGCCGCCGCGGCCCCGGAGCCCGGCGTCCTGCGGGCCGGCGCCCTGGTCGTCGACCCGGCGGCGCGGACCGCGACCCGCCACGAGGTGCCACTCGGGCTCACCGTCCGCGAGTTCGACCTGCTGGCCTTCCTGCTGCGCCGGCCCGGCCACGCCTTCACCCGGGTCGAGCTGCTCGAACAGGTGTGGGGTTGGAGCTACGGCGACCCGTCGACGGTGACCGTGCACATCCGCCGGCTACGGGAGAAGATCGAGGACGATCCGACCGCCCCCCGCCTGCTCGTCACCGTGTGGGGCGTTGGCTACCGCTACGACGCCCCGCCGGCGGTGGCCGGAGCGGAGGCGTCGCCGGGCGACCCACGGCAGGCGGGATGAACGGCGGCGGTCCAGGGATCGCGGGGATGCGATGATCGCCGAGTTGGAGGTCGCGGGGATCGCGCTGGGCTGCTCGACGGCCGCGGCCGTCAGCGGCGTGCCGCTGCTGCTCACGCTGCGCCGCCGGCCGCTGTGGGCGATGGCCGCGGCGCTGTGCGTGTGGCCGATCGTCGCCGTCGTCGTGGGTGTCGCCGTGACGGCACGGATGATGTTCCTCTCCGATCACGACCTGCGCGTAGTCCTGATCGTCGTCGTGGTCTCGGCGGTGGTCGCCTCCGCCTTCGCGCTGCGCGTCGGGCGTCCGGTTGTGGCCGGGACCGGTGCCCTCACCCGGGCGGCGGCGAGCCTCGGCGATCCCGGCTACCGTGGCGCGGGGCGCGTCCCGACGACGGAACTCGCCACGCTCGCCGCCACGCTCGACGCCACGAACACCCGGCTGGTCGAGTCGCTCGCCCGCGAACGGGCCCTGGAGGCGAGCCGCCGGGAGCTCGTCGCCTGGATCAGCCACGACCTGCGGACCCCGCTGGCGGGGATCCGGGCGATGGCCGAGGCGTTCCAGGACGGCCTGATCACCGATCCCGAGACCACGGACCGCTACCACCGCCGGGTGCTCACCGAGGCCGAGCGGCTCACCGGGATGGTCGACGACCTGTTCGAGCTGGCCCGCCTGCAGGCCGGGGCGCTGCGGCTGAGCCTGGCAAAGGTGCGCGTCGCGGACGTGGTGTCGGACGCGGTCGCGGCCGTCGATCCGATCGCGCGGGCGCGCGGGGTCGTCGTGCGTGGCAGTGCCGACGACTCCGGCTGCGTCGACGCCGACGCCGTCGAGGTTGGGCGGGCCTTGACGAACCTGCTGGTCAACGCCATCCGGCACACCCCGGACGACGGAACGGTGGAGGTCAGCGCCACCATGGCCGCGGACCGCGCGTTGTTCGCCGTGGCGGACCGCTGCGGCGGTATCCCGCCGCAGGACCTCCCCCGGGTGTTCGACCTGGGCTTCCGCGGGGAGCCCGCGCGAACACCGGAGGGCGACGACGGGCCCGGGCAGCCGCGGATGCGCTCGGGCATCGGCCTGGCGATCGTGCGCGGGATCATCGAGGCGCACGGCGGCGCCGTCAGCGTGCACAACCAGCCGGGGGGTTGCCGCTTCGTCGTCGCCCTCCCGACGTCCTGACCGCCGCAGCGGGCGGGATGCAGCGCCGTCCGCGGATCGTAAGATCCGGCGGCGGCCGGCGCGGATAGCGTCGGCTCCATGCGGGTTCTCGTCACCGGCGGCGCCGGCTTCATCGGCTCCCACATCGTGGACGCGGCCGTCGCGGCCGGCGACGAGGTCAGGATCCTCGACGCCCTGCTGCCGGCGGTGCACCGGGTCGCCCCCGCGGTGAACGGCGGCGCCGAACTCGTCGTCGGCAATGTCACCGACCGCGGCCAGGTCGAGGCCGCGCTCGACGGGATCGACGTGGTGTACCACGAGGCCGCGATGGTGGGCCTGGGGGTGGACCTCGACGACCTGCCGGCGTACGCCGCAAACAACGATCTTGGAACGGCCGTGCTGCTCGCCGCGATGGCCCGTGCCGGGATCGGGCGCCTCGTGCTGGCCAGCTCCATGGTCGTCTACGGCGAGGGCGGCTACCGCTGCGCCGAGCACGCAGCGGTGCGCCCCGGCCCGCGGGTGCGCGCCGACCTGGACGCCGGGCGATTCGAACCGCCCTGCCCGCACTGCCACCGGCAGCTCGCGTCCGTCCCCGTCCGCGAGGACGCTCCGATCGATCCTCGCAACGTGTACGCGGCGACCAAGGTGGCCCAGGAGCACCTGGCCGCCGCCTGGGCGGCCGCAACCGGGGGCACCGTGATCGCCCTGCGCTACCACAACGTCTACGGCCCGCGGATGCCCCGGGACACCCCGTACGCGGGGGTCGCGTCGATCTTCCGCAGCGCCCTGGCGGCCGGACGTGCACCCCGGGTGTTCGAGGACGGCGGCCAGCTGCGGGACTTCGTCCACGTCCACGACGTTGCGCACGCCAACCTGCTGGCGGCACGCCGCCCGGACCGGCCCGGCCGCCTCACGGCCCTGAACATCGGCTCGGGGACACCGCGCACCGTCGGGGACATGGCCGACGCGCTGGCCCGTGCCGTCGGCGGCCCGTCGCCCGTCGTGACCGGCGGCTACCGGATCGGCGACGTGCGGCACATCGTCGCCTCATCGGTGGGCGCCGCCGAGCTGCTCGGCTACCGGGCGCGGGTAGGTTTCGCCGCGGGGATGGCGGCGTTCGCCCGCGACCCGCTGCGCGGCTGAGATCCCCACCGCCATCCCGGCCGGGCTCCCGGCCGTGGACGCGACGAGCACCCGCACGTCGGTGATCTCCCAGCGATCTCGGGCGACGGCCCTCACCGGGGACGCTCCGGTCGGCCACGCGCCGGGCCCGATCCCCGCGGCCACGGCCACCCCGACGGGACCATCGGCTGGGCCGGCGGCGACATCGGCGTCGGCGGCGGCCCGGGCATGGCGGCGCAGCGCCAGGACGACCATCGCCGTGCCGAGCATCGCGAACAGGATCCCGCCGAGCCAGACCGTCGGCACGCCGACCAGCTTCAGGCCGCTGAGCGAGATCACGACGACGAGCGCGGGCCGGATGATCCGGCTCGTCGCCGCTCCGGCGGAGATCCGCGCTCCCAGATAGACCCCGGGCAGGGAGCCGAGCAGCAGCGAACCGGTCAGGCCGAGCTGGAAGTCCCCGAACAGCAGGTGCCCCAGCGCCGCGGCGGCCACCAGGGGGACCGCCTGGGTGAGGTCGCTGCCGATGAGCTGGGAGGACCGGATGCGCGGGTAGAGGCCGAGCAGCAGCACGACGATGAGCGAGCCGGAGCCCACCGAGGTCAGCCCGACGACCAGCCCGCCGATGGCGCCGATCAGGACGGTCGGCAGCGGGCGGGGCCGGATGACGACCTCGCCCGCGGGCGCCGGCGGCCGGCCGCGGTCGACCAGGGACTTCGCCAGCATCCCCGCCGCCGCGAGGACGAGCAGCGCCCCCATGGCGACCTTGATCCGTTCCTGGACGGCGTCGGAGTCGCCCAGCGCCCGCAGGACGAGCACGCCGCTGAAGGCGGCCGGCACCGAGCCCAGGCACAGCCAGCCGACCAGGCCCCGGTGGACCGTGCCGCGACGGAGGTGGACGGTGGCGCCGACCGGCTTCATCACGGCCGAGGCGACCAGGTCGCTGGACACCGCGGCGAGCGGGTGGACGCCGAACACCAACACCAGCACCGGCGTCATCAGGGCGCCACCGCCCATGCCGGTCATCCCGACGACCGCGCCGACGACGAACCCCGCGAGGGTGATCAGGGGATCGAGATCCATACGACGCCCACCTTCCCTACCTGCACGATAGGCATCGTGAGCAATTCCCGCGAGGGGACGGCGGCCCGCGGCCAGGGGCGCTCGGGACGACCCCGGGGTCAGTCCACCGCGAGGCCGAGCGCGGTCGCGACGACGATGGCCTGCCAGGGATCGATGCGGGCACCCCGCAGCGTGACGGCCAGCGGATCCAGCGCGGACAGGTCGCTGCCGCGCAGGTCTGCCCCGGACAGGTCGGCCCCCTCCCACAGCGCACCGGAAAGATCATTGTCACGCAGTGTGGCGCCATCGCAGCGCGCACCCGTCAGGTCCGCCTCCCGCATCCGGACCCCGACGAAGGACGCGCGACTCAGTTTTGCCCGCGACAGACCAACAAAGGACCAATCCCCGCCGCCGACCTTCATGAGGTCGTGCGTGCATCCGTCGAACAGGCTGCCGGTGAACTTGCACGCGTCGAAGCTCGTGTCGAAGAAGGAGCACCGGACGAAGACGCAGTTGATGAAAGCGGTATCTGAATAACCCGATGCGTTGAACCGGACCCCGCGGAAGGTGCAGGAGTCCAGAACCGCGCCCGTGGTCGGCACCTCGGTCAGGTCGAGGTCGACGAAGGCGACGTGATCATGCTCCTGCCCAGACAGATCCCCGCCGACCTCGGCCAGGCTGCGGACGGTATGGTCGACCGCGGGCGCCGTCGGGCCGTATTTCCGAGCCGGCACGCGGCACCTCCCCAGCGACCGGTAGTGGGACCGGCCGCACGCGTCGATCAAGGTCCGGGCTAAGCCTACCGCCCGCCGCCGAGAGTGTGTTCCACGCCACATAGTCCGTGGTCGATGTTTCCGACTCGGAGGTGACGATGAACACGATCCACCGGCCGGTATACGGCGGAAAATAGTTGGTGGAGACCGACGTGCTATCGGGGATAAGGTCTCCGCGGCGCCAACGGGCACCGCTGGGAGTCAAAGGTTGAGCGGAGAAGGATCGTGAGCACGGACAGCGCCCGCACAGGGCATGCCGACGAACCGGAACGGCTCGAGGGGCGGCAGAGCTCCCCGCACCGCGTAGTGATCATTGGCTCGGGCTTCGGGGGCCTGTTCACCGCGCAGGCTCTTCGCAAGGCGCCCGTCGAGATCACCCTCGTCGCAAAGACCACCCATCACCTGTTCCAGCCGCTGCTCTACCAGGTGGCGACCGGCATCCTGTCGGAGGGCGAGATCGCCCCGACCACCCGCGAGGTGCTCAGCCGCCAGGAGAACGCCCAGGTCGTCCTGGGCGACGTGACCACGATCGACGTGAACGCGAAGACCGTCACGTCGCAGCTGCTCGGCCGGACGACGGTCCACCCCTACGACAGCCTCGTCGTCGCTGCCGGCGCCGGGCAGTCGTACTTCGGCAACGACCAGTTCGCCACGCACGCCCCGGGCATGAAGAGCATCGACGACGCCCTCGAGCTGCGCGGCCGGATCTTCGGCATGTTCGAGCTCGCCGAGGGCTCGACCGACCCGGCCGACATCGAGCGGCTGCTGACCTTCGTCGTCGTCGGCGCCGGCCCCACCGGCGTGGAGATGGCCGGCCAGATCGCCGAGCTGTCGCGCCGCACGCTGCGCCGCGACTTCCGCAGCATCGACCCCACCAAGGCCCGGGTCATCCTGCTCGACGCCGCGCCCGCCGTGCTCCCCCCCTTCGGGGAGCGGCTCGGCGCGAAGGCCGCCGACAAGCTGGAGAAGATCGGCGTCGAGGTGCAGCTCGGGGCCAAGGTCATCGACGTCGACGCCACCGGCATCGAGGTCGAGGACAGCGACGGCACCCGTCGCCGGATCGACTCGGTCTGCAAGGTCTGGGCCGCCGGCGTCGCCGCGAGCCCGCTCGGCAAGCAGCTCGCCGAGCAGACCGGCGCCGGCATCGACCGCGCCGGCCGCGTCGAGGTACTCCCCGACCTCACCCTCCCGGGCCACCCGGAGATCTACGTCATCGGCGACATGATGAGCCTCAACCGGCTGCCGGGTGTCGCCCAGGTCGCGATCCAGGGCGGCCGGCACGCGGCCAAGGAGATCAAGGCCTGGGTCGCCGGTAAGCAGACCGGGCACCCGTTCAAGTACAACGACAAGGGCAGCATGGCCACCATCTCGCGGTTCAGCGCGGTGGCCAAGATCGGCAACATCCAGTTCAGCGGCTTCTTCGCCTGGCTGGTCTGGCTGGCCGTGCACCTCGTCTACATCATCGGCTTCAAGCACCGCCTGACCACCCTGCTGCACTGGACGGTCAGCTTCATCGGCCGGGGCCGCTCGGAGCGCACGGTCACCCAGCAGCAGATCTTCGCCCGCGCGGCGTTGGAACGCCTCGGGGAGAACTTCGCCCCGTCGCTGCCGCCGAAGGCCGACGAGGCACCGTCCTGGACGGGCGCGGCCCGCACCCAGGTCCCGCCCCAGGGCACCGAGAGCCGGGAACCCACCCGGGTCTAGACCACTCGCGTCGCACGGCACAGGCCGCGCAGTCCGCAGCCGCACGCACCACCACACGACCGCCCGGTCGGACGAGCTCCCGCCGGGCGGTCGTCGTCCGTACCGTGACCTGGGCCAACAGTCGGCCGCAAGGCGCGATGACAATGCAGCGAGGCGGGATGACACCCGCCTTCCCGCGAGTGGGGACGTCAGCTGGCCGCGGCCGGGGCGGGGATCGCCGCCGTCGCCCGGGCGAGCAGCTCCCGCAGGGTGGCAAGCTCGGCGTCACTGAACGCGGCGGCGAGCCGCTCCTCGACCTCGAGTGCCGCGGCGTCGGCGCGCCGGAACAGCGCCTGGCCCGCCCGGGTCAGGCGGGTGACGAGGACCTGCGCGTGGTCGCCGGACGGCTGCCGCTCGATCAGCCCCTTCGCCTCCAGACCGGCCAGCACCACGGCCATCGTCTGCGGCGTGACGTTGCTCTGCCGGGCGACCCGCGCACCCGAGATGCCCGGAGTCTCGGCAATCGCGGCCATCGCCACGTACTGCGCGACGGTGAGGCCCAATGGCCGCAGCACCCTGGCCTTCTCCGCGATCAGCACCTGCTCGGCCCGCTTGATCGCCAGGCCGAGCCGCTCGGCCCTCGCGTCGACCGGGCGGGATCTGGCGGCCACGGCCCTCACTGCGCCCGCTCGACTCGCTGGGGTGGGCGACCCACGGATGGCCGGGACGGCCATACTGATCCGAGGCTACCGCGGATCGGAGGACCCATGACCGCCACCGAGCCAGGCAGCATCCCCGCCATCCCCGCCATCCCCCGCATCCCCAGCGCCTCGGTCGGCGCGGATGCGTCGCCGGGCACCGTCGGGCCGGCCACCATCCGGCGACCCGAATCCCCGGCCCCCACCTCCGAGGGAGCCGGCGCACCCCCCGCCAGTGCCGATGTTCCGCCGGCCCATCCGACGGACGGCGGCCCGCAGTCCCCCGCACCGGCCTCGGCCGCACGCGCGTCGTCCGGACCGATCCGATCCGGCGACCCCGCCGCCCGCCCCGCCGAGGACAGCGCCGCGCCTTCCGCCGCCCTCGAACGGCCCGCCACCATCGAACTGGCCGGGGCGAGCGACCCGCTCGGGGCGAGCGACCCGTCCACGGCTCGCGACCCGTCCGCGGCGAGCACGCTACCCGGGGCGATCCGGCTGCCGGACGGAGGCTGGATCCGACCGCGCGGGCTGCGTCACCCCCCGCCGCCCGGCCCTCACCCCGAGCGCGGCCTCTACCTGGGCGGCGCCCGGCTGCGGCGGCGGCATGACGGTCAGCTGACCTGGCCGCACGAGTGGATCGACTGGCCGGACTTTCTCCTCCCGCGCAATCCCGCGACGGCCGCCGCCCGCATCCGCGCGCTGCACGCGCACACGCAGACGTCCGACCGCATCGAGCTCGCCTGCGGCGGCGGCGTCGGCCGCACCGGAACCGTGCTCGCCTGCCTCGCCGTGCTGGCCGGCCTCTCCCCCGCGGACGCCGTCACCTGGACCCGGGCGCACCATCACCCGCGGGCTGTCGAGACCCCCTGGCAACGCCGCTGGATCGAGCGCTTCCCCACCCTCTGACAGTTCCAGCCGATCGCCCCCCGCCTCGGCGCATCGCACCCCCTCCAGCTCAGCCCGAACCGGCTCGCCCGGCGATCAAGGTGTTCCGCGGAACCGCGCTGCGCCATCGAAAGCGAGCCCGACCTCGCGATGCCCCCGCCCCCACGACCACTACGCGGCCTGACCTGCCGACGCCCGCAGACACGACAGGCGGGTTGCGATCCCTCCAGGAATGATCACGAACCGGATGGTGCGCTGTGAGCGGGCCGACGGTCGGGTTGCGATCCCTCCAGGGATGATCACGAACCGACCTCCGTGGACAGCTCATAGACCTGATCGCGTTGCGATCCCTCCAGGGATGATCACGAACCCCATGGTAAAGCCGCAGGTCGGAGAGGATACCTGCGGGGCGTGCGACATGATCGTTGCAGCGGTCCGGCAGTGATGCAACTGCCCAGGTCAGGGCATTGATCCTCGAGGGTGCAAGGAGGCGCTTTCCCCGACCTCGCGCGTTCGGTCTCACTTCCCCGTGCGGTCCAGGCCGCCGGGTCGGCAGGGCCCACCATCAAGGTACTGATATATCGTCGGGATATGACAGTCATTCCCGAGAGTCATCGTGATCTGCTGGAGCGGCCGCTGTTCGGGCACCTCGCGACGATCCGGCCGGACGGTACCCCCCAGGTGAACCCGATGTGGATGCTCTGGGACGGCACGTTCCTGTGGTTCACGAACACCACGACACGGCAGAAGTACCGCAACGTCACGGCGACGCCGCAGGTGGCGGTGTCCGTCAACGATCCGGAGGCGCCCTACCGGTACCTGGAGATCCGCGGCGTCGTCGAGCGGATCGACCCCGATCCGCTCGCCGAGTTCTTCATGCGGCTCGCCGACCGCTATGCGATGAAGCTCGACGGGCCGCCCGCGGATGCGCCGCACAGGGTGGCCTACGCGGTCCGGCCGACCGCGGTCAGCTTCCAGTAACCCGTCCGCCGGAAGAGCCGGCGCCGGTCCGACCTCCCGACACCGGTGCCCGCCGGCTGAGATCCGTTCCCGACCGCGTTCGCATCCCGCTCACATGCTGCTGTCGCATTGTGGGTCTGCCAGCGCGCCGCAGCGGCGCGCGACGCCGATCGGTCGGGCGACCGAGCGCGGGTCGCCCGGTCCAGGTACGGCGTGCGGGCGCCATCGGGAGAGGACGGCAGAGATGGGCAGGTTCCTGACGGGACGACGGGGTGCGGCCGTGGCGGCGGCGGGGCTGCTCGGGCTCGGGCTGGGGGTCGGCCTCGGGTTCAGCGGCACGGCCGCATCCGCCGCGCCGGCACCGGCATCGGCAGCGCAGACCGCCGCGGCGGCTCCGACCACCGCGGCGGCATCACCGACCACCGAGGACCACCCGAAGCCGGCCGAGGCACGCCGGCTGCGGCGCGAGTACCGGCTGGCCGAGCACGGCCTGCACGGCGAGGCGACCATCAAGACGGCCAAGGGCTTCCAGGTCGTCGCGGGGCAGCGGGGGAAGGTGACCGCAATCAGCGCGACCGCCATCAGCCTGACCAGCGAGGACGGCTACGCGGCCACGTACGTCATCGACGGCGACACGAGGTTCCGCGCCGACGGGAAGCCCGCGAAGGCCACCGACATCCACCCGGGCGCGACCGTCACCGTCCGCGCCACGGTCGCCGGCAACACGCGCACCGCGACGGCCGTCGCCGACCCCAAGGACTGAACTCTCGACGTCCTCCTCGGCCTGAAGGCCGAGGATTCCCGCATCTCGCGACAGGGGGTTCCCGCCTTACCAACAGATGCCTCCCCACTGGGAACGGGACTCAAGCGTGGCGGTCGGTGTCTGCACCACGCCGTCGAGCACCCGATACGAACGGACGCCGGACGTACCCGTTCGTCCCGGTCTCATACGATGGCCGATCGAGCGATCTGATCCATCACGACAGCCGCCGATCGGGATGATCCCCGCCCGGCGACCCGGCATCCCGGTCCGCCCCGTCCTGACCCGAGCCCGCCCTGCGGCGGCGCGGGTGGAACGCCGAGCCGCGTCCGCCGGGAGAAGGACGAGGCCAGGATGATCGACGGCGACGCCCACGTACGCACCAACCGGGCTCGGTGGAACGAGATCTCCGACGACTACCAGCGTCTGAACGCCCCGCAGATCCGCCGGCAGGCGTTCACCGGCGACATCTCCTGGGGGTTGTGGGCGATCCCGGAGTCCAGCCTGGGCGTGCTGGGCGAGGTCGCCGGGCGGGACGTGCTGGAGATGGGGTGCGGCGGGGGGCAGTGGTCGACGGCGCTGGTCCGCCGGGGCGCCCGCGCGGTCGGGCTCGATCTGTCGGAGCGGCAACTCCTGCACAGCCGCAAGCTCGCCGCGGACACCGGGCTGACCTTCCCGCTGGTGCAGGCGAGCGCGGAGTCGGTGCCCTTCGCCGACGAGTCGTTCGACATCGTCTTCGCCGATCACGGCGCGTTCTGCTTCGCCGACCCGCTGCGGGCGATGCCAGAGGCGGCCCGGGTGCTGCGCCCGGGTGGCCTGCTGGCCTTCAGCCACGTCAGCCCGATCTACGAGATCACCGTGCGGCCGGGCCGGGACACCCCCGGCACCCGCCTCACCCGGGACTACTTCGCGCTGCGCCTGCTACCCGAGGCGGACGGCCTGGTCAGCGCGAACCTGCCCTACGGCGCGTGGATCAGGCTGTTCCGGGACTGCGGCCTCGTCATCGAGGACCTGCTGGAGCCGCGCCCGCCGGCGCCGGCCCACGACGACCGCGGCGGGCAGCAGGTGTACGACGTGGAGGCCGCGGGCGGGTCGACCCGGGAGCGGGCCACGCAGCCCGAGCAGCCCGAGCGGGGGGACGAGGCGTGGGCCCGGCGCTGGCCGTCCGAGTGCATCTGGCGCCTGCGCAAACCCGCCCGCTGAGCCCGCGGTGACCGACCCGCAGGCGACCCACCCAGGCGTGCCCGACGCGGCGGAAACCGGTCCAGCGCAGGCCGGGCCGGACGTGGCTGGGCCTGCGCAGACCGGGCCGGACGTCGCCGAGGCCGCGCTGCTCGCGGGCATGGCGCGGCTCGCCGGCCGGCTGCGCCCGGACCAGGCCGGCGGCCCGCCCGCCGTGGTGTCGCGGCGCGACGACCGGCTGATCGTGCGCTGCGGCGAGGTGATTCTCAAGGCACACGCCGACACCGTCGATCCAGAGCATCTCGCTGCCCGGCTGCGCTTCGCCGCCCGGCCCGCCCTGCGCCCCGTGCTGCTGACCCCGCTGGAGCTGGCGGCCGTGCCGGGGACATACGCGGTCCGAGTCGGCGCGCACCAGGTCAGCGCCTGGCCAGCCGGGGCGAATCTGGGGACGGAAGACGCCGACGACGCCCCCTGGGAGCAGTCCGCGGCGCTGCTGGCCCGGCTGCACCGCGTCCCGGTGAGCCCGGCGGACCTGACCGAGCTGCCGCCGGCCACCGTGCTGCGCCGGCTCACCGACCGGGTGAACCGGTTGCGCGGCCACGCCGGTCACCCGCTGGTCGATCCCGTCCTCGCCGCCTGGACCACGCTGACAGAACCCTCACCACCGCCGCCCCCGTCGACCGCGCCGCCCCCGCACGCCGCACCGCTCCCGCACGCCGCACCGCTCCCGCACGCCGCACCGCTCCCGTCCACCACACCGCCCACCGCACGGCCCGCGCCGACCGCATCGCCCGCGCTCACCTCAGCAACGCCGCTGTCCCCGCTGCCGTCGCCGCCGGCCGCGATCCGGGCCGGGCGGCCCACCACGGTGATCCACGGTGACTGGCACTTCGGGCAGCTTGTCGCCCTGCCCGCGGCCGGCTGGCGGATCATCGACGTGGACGACCTCGGTCTCGGGGATCCGGCCTGGGACCTGGCCCGGCCCGCGGCCTGGTTCGCGACCGGCCTGCTGCCGGTGGAGATCTGGGCGCGCTTTCTCGACGCCTACGCGGCGTGCGGCGGCCCGGCGGTGACGGACCGGGGCGATCCCTGGGCGGCGCTCGACCTGCCCGCGCGTGCCCTCACGGTCGAGTACGCCGCCACCGCCGTCGCCGCCCACCTCAACGCCGCCCACCTCAACGACCGCCACCGCGACGACCGCCACCGCGGTGTGGACGCCCGTGCCGCCGACCGCCCCGACGCCGCCTGGGAGACCGAGCTGGACGAGGTCGGACTGGCCTTCGTCGACGCCTGCGCGCGCATCGCGGGGACGGCTGGCGACGCGTCGCGATCCCGACTGTGCGGCGGATGATCTGGCGGCGGTCGGTACGCTACCGGCGACGTCGGATGTCTCCCGCATCGAACGGCAGGTTGCGCCCGTGAGTTACACGCTGCAGTGTCCCAAGTGCCACGCGATGATGCGGACCTACAACCGCAATGGCATCCAGATCGAGCAGTGCGACGGCTGCCGCGGCATCTTCCTGGACTACGGCGAGCTGGAGGCGCTCACCCGGCTCGAGGCGCAGTGGTCCCAGCCCGCGCCGCCCCCGCCGCCCGCGCCGGCACCGTACGCGCAGCCCGGCCACTTCGCCCAGCCCGGATACGCCCAGCCGGCGTGGGGTCACGGCGGCCATGGCGGCCACGGTCACGGCCACCACAAGCACGGCGGCTTCGCCCGGATGCTGTTCTCCTCCTGAGCGTCCTCCCCAGCTCCGCCCCGCCGGGCTCAGTCGGGGCGGGACGCCAGGAAGCGCCGGACGTCCGCGGCCTCCGCGCGCAGCGCCTCCGCCACCGCCGGCCCCCAGTCCGGCGGGTCGGTGAACGGCGCGAGCTCGACGCGACTGGCGGGCATCGACCAGGTTCCCGCCGCCCGACCGTCGACGAGGATCACCGGGCGGAAGATGCCGTTGACGGTGACGGCCCGCCCGGCCGCGCCCAACCAGTCCCGCCGGTCCCAGCCGTGCAGCACCGGGTCGAACGGGCCGAGCAGGCGTGGCGCCGGCAGGCCCGGCGCCGGCCCGTCGCCTCGGGGCAGGTCGAGCCGGCCGTCCGCACGCGTCACCAGGTCGGCCACGGCGGCGAGACCGCGGCGGGCGTCCCGCAGCGGCAGGCCCGCCCAGCGGGACAGGTCGCGATCGTCGGCCGGGCCGTGCCCGGCGAGGTAGCGGCGGGCCAGCTCGGCGAGGGCGGCGTCCCGGTCGAACTCCCGCGGCGGCGCGCCGAGCCAGTCGCGGACCAGCACGTAGTTCTGCTCGGTGCCGACGACGGGGCCGCGCACCACGAGGCCCCGCGTCGCCGCGACGATGAGCAGGTAGATCATGGCCTGCCCGGCCGTCGGAACCCCGGCCGCCTCGACCCGTTTCCGAAGCTCGTCGCGTGACAGGGGGCCGTCGTCGGTCAGCGCGCGTTCGATCCGGGACACGCCCCGCTCCGCGGCGTCCGACGAGACGCCCTCCTGCGCCAGCCGGCGACGGATCTGCGCGGCCATGGTCGGCGCGGTCAGCTCCCGCAGCCACCAGTAGTCCTCGGCCCGGACGAGGTGCAGGGTGCCGCGGTTGAGCCAGGTCACGACGAGCGACCGGTCGTCGGTCAGGGCCCGGTGGACGTCGGCGGCGTGTAACCCACGGGTCCGGGACCGGATCGCCAGCCGCAGGCCGCGGGGATCCTGAGCCTGGACGGCGAGCAGGCGTCCGACGACGTCGACGGGGTCCCGCGCCGGCGTCCCCGCCAACCCCTGAGCAGCCAGCCGGGCCGCGGCGAGCTCGCCGCCGTCCGTGGTGTGTGCGCCGGTCATCCGTCCAGCCTGCCAGCCGGCCTGTCCGCCCGGCCGGTCAGTACCCGGTGGTGTTGACTGGTACGCATGCCACTCACCGGAGAGTACGAGCCAAGTCCCGCGCAGTGGGTCCGTGACCAGGTCGAGGAGATCGAGAGCTCCGGCGGTACCCGGGGCACCTCCTTGCAGGGCCTGCCCGTCATCGTCCTGACCACCCGCGGCGCGAAGTCCGGCAAGATCCGCAAGACGCCGCTGATGCGGGTCGAGCACGAGGGCGCCTATGCGGCGGTCGCCTCCCTCGGCGGCGCGCCCAAGCACCCCGTCTGGTACTTCAACATCCTCAGCGACCCGCACGTCGAGCTCCAGGACGGCCCGGTCCGGCGCGACTACGTCGCCCGCGAGGTCACGGGTGACGAGAAGGCGCAGTGGTGGGAGCGCGCCGTCGCCGCCTTCCCGAACTACGCCGAGTACCAGCGCAAGACCGAGCGCGAGATCCCGGTCTTCGTGCTGGAGCCCACCGCGGACTGACCCGCGCCCGCCGGCCGGCGCGCCCGCGGGCCACGGTAGCCGTCCGTCAGGCCAGCCGTCCGTCAGGCCATCCGTCCGTCAGGCCATCTGCCCGTCACGGCAGCCGTCCTCGTCGAGGCGCGTCCGGCCGGCGGAATCGACGGGACAGGCGCGTGCCCCTCCGCCCCAGCCCGCCCAGCCTGCTCGGCCTGCCAGTCGAGCGCCGCGGGGTCGGTTCCGGCGCCGTCGGCGGAAGCTGCGTCGGCGCGCCGAGCAGGTAGGACAACGACACCGCCGCGATGCTCTGCGCGGTCAGCATGGCCACCAGGATGATCACCTGGAAGCGGGCGGCGGCGGCCGGGGAGGCGCCGCCGAGCAGCGCGCCGACGAACGTCCCGGGCAGCGAGACGAGCCCGACGGTGCGGGTCTGGTCGAGCGGCGGGACGAGTGCCTCGGCGACGCTCTCGCGGGCGATGTCGGCGACGGCCCGCCGCGGCGTCGCGCCGAGCGCCAGCCACGCCTCCACCTCGTCACGGCGGCGGCGCAACCCGTCGGCGAGCCGGCGCCCGGTCAGCGTGCAGGCCGTCATCGTCCCGCCGACCACGCTGCCGGCGAGGGCGACGAGGTTGCGCACGGTCGCCTCCACCGCCCCGGCGGCGAAGACCAGTCCCAGGGCGACCGTCGCGCCCAGCAGGCAGGACACGCCGACCCGGCGGACGATCGCCGGGAAGCCGACCAGCCGGCGCGACGCGGTCCCCACCGCCGCCGCCAGCATGACGGCGAGCACGGCGGCCGCGGCCGCCGGCGCGGCGAACACCCCCCGCAACGCGAGGCCGATGAGCGCGAGCTGGGCCACCGCGCGGGCCGACGCGGTCAGCACGTCCCGGCGCCGCGGCACCCGCGCCCAGGTCAGGCAGGCGACCGCCGCGGCGAGCAGCAACGCGAGGCCCACGACGAGCCGCAGGTTCGCTCCGACATCCACGCCGCCCCGATTCCGGTCCTCGGCCGTCGCCCCCTGCCCAAACGGGACGCCGACGCTACCGCACCGGCCGACCCGCTTCCGCGCATCCAGCCGAACCGGGGCGGGGCCGCCTGCGCTTCCCGCGCCCTCGCACCCGGCCGCTACCGGTGCGGGTTCGCGGCCCTGGGTTGCGAGAGCGCGCCGAGCAGCTCGACCGTGCGGGCCCGCTCCGCTGCACCGGCGATCTGCAGGTTGGCCAGGAGGTGGGTCGCTCCAGCGGCGGCGAGCCGGCCGAGTTCCCGCTCGACCTGCCGTTCGTCGCCGATGATCGCCACCTCCGCCGCGGTGACGACCCCCTCCCGGTCCAGTACCGCCCGGTAGGAGGGGATGGAGTCGAACAGCGCCAGCGCCCCGGCCGCACGCTCGCGCACCTCGTCCGGATGGTCGGTGACACAGACGGGCAGGCCCACGGCGACCTCGGGAGCGGCCCGGCCCGCGGCGGCGTCGGTGATCGCCGGGACGATGTACTCGCCGACGGTCCGCGCCCCCGCCAGCCAGGTCACCGTGCCGTCCGCCACCTCGCCGGCGACGCGCAGCATGGCGGGGCCGAGCGCGGCGACCAGGACCGGCGGCGGCGCGGCCCCGGCCACCCGCGCGTCCACGCCGCCGGTGACCGCGGTGACGGTCTCGCCGCGGACGTCGGCGGCGCCCTCGCGCAGCAGCGGGAGCAGCGCCGCCAGGTACTCCCGCAGCCGCAGCGCCGGGCGGTCGAACGGCAGCCCGTAACGTTGTTCCACGGACGCGCGGTGCCCGCTGCCGAGGCCGAGCCGTAGCCGCCCGCCGGTCGCCGCCTGCGTCGTCCGAGCCTGGCTGGACAATGCGATCGGATGCCGTCCAGGGATGATCGTCACCGCGGTGCCCAGCGCGGTCTCGGGGATCTCCCGGCCGAGCAGGGCGAGCGCGGTCAGCGCGTCGAGACCGTACCCCTGCCCCAGCCACAGCGACGCCAGGCCGGTGCCGGCCGCCCACCGGGCCCGCGCGACGAGGTCGTCGACGGCGTTGGGAACGTCGGGAGCGGGCGGTTCGAGAACGAGACCGATGGGGATCATGCCGGAAAGATAGTTCGATATTTCCGAACTATCAAACTGTCCGTCGTATGCTGGCGCCGTGCGACGCCTGCCCCACCCGGCCACCGCGGATCTCGACCTCGCGGTGATCCTGCACGCGCTCGGCGACCCGGTCCGGCTGGAGATCGTCCGACGCCTGCGCACCCAGTCCGACGTCACCTGCGCCCCGGCGGGCCTGGACATCCCGAAGTCGACGCTGTCGAACCACTGGCGGGTCCTGCGCGAGGCCGGCCTGACCTCGACGACCGTCGAGGGCCGGCAGCGGCGCATGCGGCTGCGCGCCGCCGACGTCGACGCCCGCTTCCCCGGCCTGCTCGACGCCCTCACCAACCAGGGCGCCAGCACCCACGCCACCCAGGGCACCCAGGGCACCCAGGGCACCCAGGGCACTCAGGGCACCACCATGACCGGTCAGGAAGCGGTCGAACGGATACTGGCCGGAGCCGGCGGCGGTCGCTGGGTCGAGCTCGCGGCACTGTTCGCCCGGGACGCGGTCGTGGAATTCCCCCTCGCCGATCCGGCCGGCCCGCTCCCGCGTCTGCTGCGCGGACGCGACGAGATCGCCGACCGGCTGCGGGATCTGCGCGAGGCGGGGTTGCGGGTGATCGCCGGCGACGCTCGGCTGCATGTCGCCGGAGAGGGGTCCGTCGTCACCGAATGCACGCTGCTGGGCCGTGTCCCGGACGGGTCGGCCTGGCCTGCCCTGCCGGCCGCGCTCGTCACCGATGTACGGGACGGGTTCATCGCCGCCATCCGCTGCTACGTCCTTGATCATCCCCGTCCGCCGGGTTGAGCCGCTTCCCCGGATTTCACCTCTCACCGGACAGAAGGCACGATCACGGAACCCCGTGGCCACCGTTCACCCGGCTCAGGAAACGGCGGACGATGTCCCGGAACAGCGCGAGCTGGATGGCGGTATTTCCCGGCCGCGACAGCAGAGCCGCGATCGACCGATCCGCAGAGACAAAGCCGAGAGCGCCCGGTCAATCCACCTCCGACGCGCGCCGACATCCGGGGTGTGACGGTTGTGACACGATGTGATGTCGGTAGCGGACGGTATTCCCGTCATCCGTGCGGTCATGCACCACCGGGGCCAGGGGCCAGGGGCAAGGGCCGGGGCCGGGGGCGGGGGCGACGGGCTCGGCGCGGTTCCGCGGAACCGCGGTTCCGCGGAACCGCACGATCGCCGGGCTGAGCCGGGCCGGGCCCGGCGCGGCATGGCATGGCGCCACGCACGATGTTCCGCCCGACGGGTTCGACGGCAATCTTCTACCATCCGTCGTAGACAGGCGCGCGGACGATCGTGCGGCAGGACGCGCGGCAAGCTCGGAAGGGGCGGACGGATGCGGGTGGACGGCGGGCCGGGGCACGGCCGATGATCGACGGACTGGCGGCCGCATCCATCGCCTGCGCGCTCGTGGCCGGGGTGGCCTGCCTGCTGCAGACCTGGCGCGACCGGGCCGTCGGGGTGGGGCTGCTGGCCGCGGCCGGGGTGGTCGAGGCCGTCCTGATCGCCCAGGTGATCGCCGCGATCGTCGTCGTGGCGGGGGGTTCGCACGCCGACCAGCCGGTGAACTTCGTGCTGTACCTGATCGCCTCGGTCGTCGCGCTGCCCGTGGGCGTGTGGTGGTCCCTGGGCGATCGGTCCCGGTGGGGCAGCGGGGTGCTGGGCATCGCGTGCCTCGCCGTCGCCATCATCGTCGTCCGGCTCGGTCAGGTCTGGGAGAGCACGGGTGGAGGCACAGGTGGATGAGACAAGGCCGGCGGGCCCGGCAGAGCGTGGCCGCGGCGGCTCGCGGACGGCGGGCGGGCCGGGGCGGATCCTCGTCACGGTCTACGCGATCTTCGCGGTGGCCGCCTGCTCCCGGTCGGCGGTCCAGATCTCCACCGAGTTCGACCACGCCCGGCTGGCCTACCTGCTCTCGGCGTTCGCAGCCGTGGTCTACGTCGTCGCGACGGTGGCGCTGGCCCGCCCCGGCGCGTCCTGGCATCGGGTCGCCGTCGCCGCCTGCGCGACCGAGCTGGCCGGCGTGCTCGCCGTGGGCACCGCGAGCGTCGTGGACTCGGCGGCCTTCCCCGACCAGGCGGTCTGGTCGAACTACGGCAGCGGCTACCTGTTCATCCCGGTCATCCTGCCCGTTCTCGGCCTGACCTGGCTGCGCGGATCCGCGTCGCGGGCGCGGGCCGCGGGTCGACCGGCGCAGGAGTCGGCCAACCCCTGAGCCGACGTCCGGCGGGATCGCCGTTCCCCCGGGCCGGCCATCTCGTAGGTTCGCGGTATGCACACCCTCACCCGGGACGAGGCCGTGACGCGCGCGAACCTGCTGCGCGTCGACGGCTACGACATCGAGCTGGACCTGACGGCGGCCCGCACGTCGACGGAGTTCGGCTCGACGACCAGGGTGCGCTTCAGCCTGCGCGAACCAGCGGCGACCCCGGCTCCGACCCCGACCTCGACCTCGACCTCGACTTCGAGCGACGGCAGCCCGGCGACGTTCGCCGAGGTCAAGCCGGTGACCGCGCATCTGCTGCGGCTCAACGACCGAGTCCTGGACCCGGCGACGCTCGACGGCAACCGGCTCCCGCTCACCGACCTCGCCGGGTCGAACGAGCTCACGGTGACGGCGACGATGCGCTATTCGAACACGGGCGAGGGCCTGCACCGGTTCACCGATCCCGAGGACGGCGAGGTGTACCTGTACGCCCAGACGTTCCTCGACGACGCCCAGCGGATGTTCGCCTGCTTCGACCAGCCCGACCTCAAGGCACCGGTCCGGCTGACCGTCCTGGCACCCCCCGACTGGGTGGTGCGGGCCAACGGGGCGGGCCGGCAGACCGCCGCGGGCCGCTGGGAGTTCACCGAGACCCCGCCGCTGGCCACCTACTTCGTGACGGTGGTCGCCGGGCCGTACCACCTCGTCGAGGACCATCACGACGGCATCCCGCTCGGGCTGGTCTGCCGCCGCTCGCTCGCGCCCTACCTGGACGCCGACGCCGCGGAGATCTTCGACGTCACCCGGGCGTGCCTCGACCGCTACCACGAGCTGTTCGCCGACCGCTACCCGTTCGGCACCTATGACCAGGCGTTCGTGCCGGAGTTCAACGCCGGCGCGATGGAGAACCCGGGCTGCGTGACGTTCCGCGACGAGTTCGTCTACCGCTCGGCGGTGACCGACACCGAGCGCGAGCTGCGCGCCGTCGTGATCGCCCACGAGATGGCGCACATGTGGTTCGGCGACCTGGTCACCATGCGCTGGTGGGACGACCTGTGGCTGAACGAGTCGTTCGCCGAGTACATGGGCTACCGGGTGACCGCCGAGGCGACCCGGTTCACCGAGGCGTGGACCAGCTTCGCCGTCGGCCGCAAGGGCTGGGGCTACGCCGCCGACCAGCGGCCCTCGACGCATCCCGTCGCGCCGGCGGACGTCGACGACACCGCGCTCGCGCTGCTGAACTTCGACGGGATCTCCTACGCCAAGGGTGCCTCCGTGCTGCGCCAGCTCGTCGCCTGGGTGGGCGACGAGGCGTTCCTGACGGGGCTGCGCGCCTACTTCACCCGCAACGCCTACGGCAACGCGACCCTGGCCGACCTGCTGGCCGCGCTGACCGAGGCGAGCGGGCGCGACCTCACCGGCTGGGCGGAGCTGTGGCTGCGCCGCGAGCAGGTCAACACCCTGCGCCCGCAGGTCACCGTCGACGCCCAGGACCGCTACGAGCAGGTCACCGTCGTCCAGACGGCGCCGGCGGCGTACCCGACGCTGCGCCCGCACCGCCTCGGCATCGGCATCTACGGCCCCGCGGACGGTCACGCGGACGGCGCCGACGCCGCGCCGATCGAGCTGCTGCGCCGGGTCGAGGTCGACATCGACCCGGCCGCGGCGGACGGGCGCACCGCGGTCGCCGCGCTGACCGGCACCGCGGCCGGCCGGCTGCTGCTGGTCAACGACGGCGACCTGACCTACGCGAAGGTGCGGTTCACGCCCGCGGACCTGGCGGCCCTGCCGGCCGCGCTGCCCCGGGTGACCGATCCGCTGGCCCGCGCGGTGATCTGGGCGGCGGCAGCCGACGCGACCCGCGATGCGCAGTGGCCCGCGGCCGACTACCTGGCGCTCGCCGCCTCCGCCCTGCCGTCGGAGACCCAGCTCGCCGTCTTCGAGGACGCCCTGCGCTTCGCCCGCGCCACCGCGCTCACCCGCTACCTCGCCCCGTCGGCCCGGCCGGGCGCGGGCGCGCGGCTGCACGCCGCCTGCCTGCGGGCGCTGGCGGACGCCGCCCCGGGCAGCGGCCGCCAGCTCTCGGCCGCACGCGGCGTCATCGGATGCAGCGGACCGGACGAGGTTGACGCCCTCGCCGCCTGGCTCGCCGGGGTCGACGTGCCCGCCGGGCTGCTCATCGACCCCGAGCTGCGCTGGACGCTGCTGCACCGCCTGGTCGTGCTCGGCCGCGCCGGCGAGGCCGAGATCGCCGCGGAGGGCCGGCGCGACCGCAGCGCCCGCGCCGCCGAACACGCGGCTCGGGCCCGCGCGGCCATCGCGGACGCCGCGGCCAAGGCGCGCGCCTGGGAGATGATCGTGGCTGACGACAGCGTGTCCGCGCGGCTGATCGGGGCGACCGCCGAGGGCTTCTGGCAGCCCGAGCAGGACGACCTCACCGCCGCGTACGTCTCCCGCTACTTCGAGCAGATGCCCGCGATGAGCGCGCGGCGCACCCCGCACGCCGCCCGCCAGATCGCCACCTTCGCCTACCCGCAGTACGCGGTGTCCGCCGGGACGCTGCGGGACGCCGACGCCCTGCTCGACCGGGGCGGCCTCGACCCGGTGCTGCGCCGGGTCGTCGTCGACGCGACCGACGAGCTCCGCCGCGCCGTCCGCGCCCGCACCCGCGCCTGACCCGACCGGCACGACAAGCGGACCCGAATGGTCCGCAAAGAATTTGTCATCCCGCCGACGTTTGCCTGCGCGAACCGAGTCCTTCGGGCATAGTTGCCGCAGAAACAATGGTCGGCGGGATGGGGGCGGCATGGCAGTCGGCGCACAGGCGCCCAACAGGTCGACCGGTCGGGGCGTGCCGGTGGCCGGCGTTCTTCTGCTCGGCGCCGCCGTCGCCGTGTCGATGGGCGTGTATGCGAAAGTTCACGACCCGGCCGGCCGGCCCGTGTTCACTCTCGGCTTTTCCGGAATGCTGCCGATGAAAGCCTGGCTGACGACGGCGGCCACCCTTCTCCTGATCGTCCAGCTCATCACGGCACTGTGGATGTGGGGCCGGCTGCCCGCCGCGGGTCCGGCCCCCTCCTGGGCCGCTCCGCTGCATCGATGGAGCGGCACGGCCGCCTTCGTCCTTACTCTGCCGGTCGCCTTCCACTGCATCTGGGCGCTCGGTTTCGCCGACACCGACGCCCGCGTTCTGGTGCACAGCGTGGTCGGCTGCCTCTTCTACGGCGCCTATGCGGCGAAAATGCTCGGCCTGCGGGTGCGCGGCCTGCCCGGGTGGGCGCTGCCGGTGCTCGGTTCCACGGTGTTGGCGTCACTTGTCGTGCTGTGGTTAAGCGCCTCACTGTGGTTCTTCACCCAGTCCGGAATTCCCCATGTCTGAGCCGACGCTCCCGGGCCCGACTTCGAGGAAGAAAAGATGACCCAGGAAGCGCCGAGCCGGCGGACCGTGGTTCCGGGAATCGCCGTGACCGTCGCCGCCGGGGCGGTCGGCTACGTCGTGGCAGACAGCAGTGACGCGGCGAAGTCCTCGTCCGGCCGGTCCGGCGACCACGGCCGGACGCCGGCCGCCGCCGGCAGCTCCGGCGGCTCGGGGAGCGCCGACGACGCCGACGGCAAGGGCGCGGGCTCGGGCGGTTCGGGCTCGGGCGGTTCGGGCGGCAAGGCGGCGCTGGCCCGGGTCGGCGACGTGCCGGCGGACGGCGGACTCATCCTCGACGACGCCGGCATCGTCCTGACCAGGGACGCCGCCGGCGCGGTCCAGGGCTTCTCGAACGTCTGCACCCACCAGGGCTGCACGGTGAACGCGGTGTCGAAGGGCCGGATCCGCTGCCCCTGCCACGGCAGCGCGTTCGACACCCGCACCGGCCAACCCGTCGCCGGCCCGGCCAAGGCGCCCCTGCCCGGCGTAGCGGTGACCGTCCGCGGCGACGAGGTCTTCCCCGCCTGACCGCCCCCGTCGGCAACCCGCCCCGCCACCGGGCGGCCCGTTTCGAGAGGACAAGCAGTGGACCCGACAGGGCTGCGGATCGTCACCCCGGCCGGCGAAACCGTCCTACCGCCCGACCGCGCGCACGTCGTCGGCCGCGGCCGCGACTGCGACGTCGTCCTCGCCGACGGCCGCGTCTCCCGCCGCCACCTGCGGCTCGAACCCGGCGCCGACGGCTGGCTCGCCCGCGATATCAGCTCCAACGGCATCTGGGTCGACGGCAGCCGCAGGGTCAGCGTCCCCCTCGTCGGCGGCGAGATTCGAGTACACCTCGGCGCCGCCAACGGCCCGCTCGTCGTCCTGATCCCCCCACCCCCGGCACCCCGGCCGCCCGTCCCACCCGCCGACCCAGACCTCGCCGACCAGGAAACGATCCTCGCCGGCCAGGCCACCCCCCCACCGCCATCCGCGATCCTCCCCCGCCCCGCAGCCCCGCCGCCGGGGGCGCCGGCAGCAGGCCGTCCCCCCGCGCCGCCCGGCCAGGCACTCACGCCCCAACACTCGGTGCCTGCCCAGCCTGGACCGCCGGCCGGGGCTGCTGGGAGGTCCGGACCGCGACCACTCGCGCGCTGGCTGCACGCGCTACCGACCCTCGTCTGGCTCGGGGCGGTCGGTTTTGCCCTCGGAGCACTGCTCGCGCTTACCTGAAAGTGAGATTCCTCCAGCCCGGCCAGCGAGATTGCGATCCCTCCTGGAATGATCAGCGACCCCGGCGCGGTGTCGTCTCCGCCGCGTGACGATTTGTTGCGATCCCTCCAGGGATGATCAGCGACTCGCGCGGGTCGGGCCCGGCGCCGTTCGCCGGCGTTGCGATCGCTCCAGGGATGATCAGCGACCTGCTCGACGTCGGGCTGGTCAACATGCTCGCGATGTTGCGATCCCTCCAGGGATGATCAGCGACCCGCCGGTAGGTCAAGAATAGGCGGAAATAGCGTTGCGATCCCTCCAGGGATGATCAGCGACGCGCAAGGCCGCTCCGCCGACCTCCTGACGCCCGAGTTGCGATCCCTCCAGGGATGATCAGCGACGGGTACGTCGGGCAGCGTCTCCTGCATGATCAGCTCTGGTTGCGATCCCTCCAGGGATGATCAGCGACCGCATTTCGCGGTTGTCGCGGGCACCGGCTCGGGAAAGAGTTGCGATCCCTCCAGGGATGATCAGCGACACGTGGCGCCGCTGTTTGCCGTCGCGGTGAGCAGGTTGCGATCCCTCCAGGGATGATCAGCGACGTCGAGTTCGGCGATCTGGTCGTCGGTGAGCTCACCGGTTGCGATCCCTCCAGGGATGATCAGCGACCTGCGCTGGACCGGCGGCGGCTTCGTCGTCGACAGTTGCGATCCCTCCAGGGATGATCAGCGACCGACCCGACCCGTCGTCGCCGTGGGCCTGCTCGGCGTTGAGTTGCGATCCCTCCAGGGATGATCAGCGACCAATGAGGAAAGCATCGCCCGCTACGGGCCGATGTTGCGATCCCTCCAGGGATGATCAGCGACCTGGTGAACCGGTGGTGGAGCGTACGCGTGTCATGTTGCGATCCCTCCAGGGATGATCAGCGACCGCGGACGACTTCCGGGAGCTCCCACATCTGCGTCTGTTGCGGTCCCTCCAGGGATGATCAGCGACCGCGCACTCATCACGCTCGGCCCTGAACGTGGTCTGTAGTTGCGATCCCTCCAGGGATGATCAGCGACCCCCCAGGCGAACGCGTCGAGGCGCCTCGGGCGTCCCTTGTTGCGATCCCTCCAGGGATGATCAGCGACCTCGTACGGCCGCACTACGTCCACACGGAGATGCCGTTGCGATCCCTCCAGGGATGATCAGCGACCGGGGATGCCATCATCCCGGGTATCAACCAGCTACCCAAGTTGCGATCCCTCCAGGGATGATCAGCGACGTGGGCCGGCGGAGGCGCGCCGTGCAGGTAGCCGAAGTTGCGATCCCTCCAGGGATGATCAGCGACCTGCACAGCGCCACCAACAGTCACATCGAAACGGCCCTGTTGCGATCCCTCCAGGGATGATCAGCGACTGTCAGGATGTGTGCTGTTGCCCACGCAAGGGCGTCTGCAGTTGCGATCCCTCCAGGGATGATCAGCGACCCCATAGTAAAGGTGCAGGTCAAGGGTGTTGCGGACCAGGGGGCAAACGGAGATCTTGCAGCGGTTCGGCGGTAATGCAACTGCGCAGGTCAGAGGCATGATCCAGGAAGGGGTTCCGGGGAATCGCCTCAGCCGCCGCCGGGAGAGAGGACACCGTCCTGGTGTCTGGCGGAATCTCCGGATTCTCGTGCAGGCTCTCCCGCTCCTCCACCGGAACGACCGCTGCCGCTGGCCGCTCGTTGCGCATCGCCGTCACCTGGTCGTGGTGTTGTTGAATTCAGGTCACCAACTCGGGCAGCCGGGCCTTGACCGCTGGCGGCGGGAACGTATCCGTAGTCAGAACCATGGTTACCCGCCCCGGCGGACGGAATCGTCCGCTCGGACGCGTCGGGGCCGCAGCGGGCGGGTGGGATGTCGATGCGGCAGCCGGGAGGGAGGACCCGGCGGATTTCGATCTCGCCGTTGCCGAAGGACTTGAGGACCACCGAGTGGTGCAGCGCCTCGGCGACGATCGGGACCTCGGCGAGCACCGAGTCCGGGGGCTTGCCCATCATCAGGTAGTCGACGTCCTTCCAGCCGTGCGGGAAGTGGCCCCGGACCTGCGGGTCGAGGTCGAGCTTGTAGAACCACACCGGCAGCGGGCGGCGGCCGTGGATGGTGAGGTCGGTCCAGGCGATGTCGTCGGTGATGACGGTGCCGTCGTCGCGGATGTGGGCGAGGAACCAGCGGGTGGCGTCCCGGCTCGGCGCGCTCGCGTCCATCGTCAGCGCCGTGTGGATCTTCGGCGTCCAGTCCCAGGCCAGCGCCACCACCGACCCGATCACGGCTGCGGCCACCGCGCCCCGACGCAGGCCCGTCCACACCGCAGTGAGCCATCCCGGGACGCCCAGCGCGCCACCGCCGGCGTTCCCGTCGCCGTCGCGTTCGCCGTCGGCACCGCCAGCCCGGGGCAGGGCGCGAGGCAGCGCCGCGTCGAGGAGGCCGGCGGCGCAGAGGGCGGCGAAGGGCAGCATTGCGGTGACGTACGGGTTGGGCAGGTAGCCGTTGCGGAAGATGAAACCGAACTGGATCAGCAGCAGCGCCGAGACCACCCGCAGCCGGCGCAGGGCAAGCAGCGGCACGGCCGCGGCGATGCCCGCCAGCACCAGGTACGGGTCCAGGTCGAGCCAGGAGCGGACGACGTTGTACGTGTCGCTGCCGGTGTCGAGCACGCTGCCGCTCGGCGCCCGGTCGAACAGCTGCCAGCGCACCGCCCACTCCAGGGAGACGTGGCCGGGCCCCTCGAACAGCTCGTTCTTCGCCGCCGCGTACAGGATGTAGATACCGCAGATCCCGATCAGGCAGCCGAGGAAGTTGCGCCGCACGAACCGCCAGTTCCGCGGGTCCCGGTGCTGCCAGAGCAGCACGTACAGCCCGGGCAGGAACAGCAGCGTCGTCTCCTTGGACCAGAACGAGAACGCCATGAACGTCCCGGCGAGCGCCGCCGCGGCCACGCTGCGCCGCGGGGACGCCGCGCAGACGAACGCCGCCAGCAGCCACATCACCGCGATGTTGTCCAGGAACGCCATCCGCTGGTACCACAGCGCCAGCGGCGACAGCGAGAACACCAGCAGCGCCAGGCCGGCGAAGAACCGGCGCAGGCCCAGCAGCCGGCCGAACCGGTACAACAGCACGCAGCTCGCCAGGTGGAGCAGGAACATCAGCTCGCGGGCGGCGGTGACCGCGGTCGCCGCCCGGTGGAAGCCGTCGGTGAGCTTGGTGTAGATCGCGATGAGCAGCCAGCCGCCGAACGGATGGTCGTACCAGTAGGTGTAGTGGGCGATGCGGTTCCAGTACTGCATCGAGTAGGCCTGGGCGGCGTAGGTGCCCTCGTCGTCGGTGACCCGCCCGGGCCAACCGTCGAAGTTGACCCCGTGCACCAGTGCGACGACCGGCAGGAGCACCGCGAGCAGGGCGAGGCTGTGCCGGTGGGCCCGGGCGCCGGCGGCCACCCGCGCGCCCAGCAGCCGGGCCCGGTCGGCGGCCCAGGCGGCGGGCCGGGAACCCACCGGCTGCGGCAGGGTCTCGTCGAGAACGTCGACGAACTCGTGGACGGTCACGACGCCGCCTCCAGCCCGAGACGACCCGCCCCGGCGCCGGCACCGTGATGGGCGCCGGAGTGCGACGTCTTCTCCCACTCCAACCGGCCGCGCACCAGGCGGGCGGTGGCCCGCACCGCGGCGATCGACAGTGCGAGCTGGTAGAACGGCGCGCTGAGGATGAGCCGGACGCTGTCCCACCGACCGACGGCGAGATCGTAGGCGTCGGTGAACTCCCGGAACGCCGCCTGTTCCGAGAAGACGGTCATGACGGAGGCGGCCAGCGGCAGCCAGAAGACGATGACGAGGCCCGTCGGCGCCGTGAGGAACAGCGTCAGGACTCCGGAGACGGGGAGCAGCACCCCGGCCATCGCCTGGAAGAACGGCATGGCCAGCATCTCCGCCGCCATCATCCGCTGCCGGCCCCCCGGCAGCAGGCGCCAGTCCCCCTTGAACAGGACCTGCATGAACCCCATCATCCAGCGGGTGCGCTGAACGACGAGCTTCGTCAGGCTCTCCGGCGTCTCCTCCCGGGTCGTCAGGTCCGGGTGGTAGAAGACCGTCGTGCGGATGCCGGCGACCGAGGCCCGCACGCCCAGGTCGCAGTCCTCGGTGAGGCAGGCGACGTCCCAGCCGCCGAGCCGCTCCAGCACGGACCGGCGGATGAACACGGTGTTCCCGCCGAGAGGGATGAAGCGCGCCCGGGCCTGGAAGCGCAGGCGGGACATGAACCAGACGTAGTACTCCAGGCAGTTGCGGGCCCGCCACCAGGACGTTGCGGTGTTCCACCGGCGCAGCGCGGCGCGCAGCCGGCCGACGCCGGCGGGCCGCGCCGGGCGCCCCGGGCCGCGCACGTTCATGAGCTGGACGCCGCCCTGGAAGATGCCGACGTCGGCCTGGCGCAGCGCCAGGGTGTTGACGTAGGTGAGCAGTCCGCCCGCGATGAGCGACTCGGCGTCGACGATGCCGACGATGTCGCCGGTGCAGTGGCGGCGGGCGTCCTCCAGGGACAGCGGCTTGCTGCGCTGGCTGCCCTGCGGGGCGATGACGCGGACGTTGGGATGGCGGGCGGCGATCTGCTCGGCGATGCGCCGGGTCGGCCGGTCGACCTCGTCGTGGGAGACCATCACGACCAGTTCCACCAGGTCGGCCGGGTAGTCACCGGCGAGGATCTGGGTCAGGGTCCGGCCGAGGATCGGTTCGTCGCGGGCGGGGATGATCAGTGAGAACCGGTGCCGCGGCGCCTGGAGGTCGGCGAGGTCGACGTGGTGCACCCGCTCGGGCAGCTGCCAGCTGTACTGGCCGCGGACCAGGGTGAGGACGGCGACGAGCAGCATCAGCAACGACACCCCCGTCCACGCGGCGAGCAGCACCGCGTGGTGATGCTGCGCCGCGCGGACGGCCAGCGCCACGCCGAGCGGCGCGGCGGCGAGGACGGCCACCGCGCGACGGCGGTGGCGCGCCGCGGGGAGGGCCGGCTCGCGCCGGGACAGCAGCAGCGTGCCACCCACCGCGGCCGCCGCCCCCAGCGTCGCGGCGAGCAAGCCGGGCAGGTCGGGGCCCTCGACCGGAGCCACCCGCAGATCCGAGGAGCCGGCGACCGTGAACACGTACCAGCCGGCGGACTCGCAGGCGAGCTGGACGATGCGCGGCAGCCGGGCGCCGCGGTGATCGACCCGCCCGGCGACCCGCCCGACGGCAGGGACGACGGCAGGGACGACGGCGAGGCCGCCGCCGGCGCCGGCCGATCGTGGCCAGTCCGCGGCCGGGCGGCGAGGCCCGGCACGACCGAACGTGCGGGGCGCGAGGACGGCGAGTGCGGCCGGGACCAGGTAGGCCAGGCCGGCCTCGACGGCCAGCGGGCCGGCGACGAGGGCGGCGAGCGCAACGTGCAGCGCGATCCCCCAGCTCGCCGTGGCCAGCCGCCGGCGACGGGCTGATGCCTGCGGGTCGCGGTGGCTGCGGTGGCTGCGGTGGTTGCGGTGGCTGCGGTGGTTGCGAGCCGGTGGGAGCCGGGACGGGTCAGACGGGACCGCGCGGGGCCGCGGTGCTTCGAAGTCGGATGCCACTGAAGTACCTGCCTGACGGGAAGGGGGACGCCGCGGCATGGCGCCTGGCGCGCGCGATCCGGGATCGCGCGCCGCGGCGACTGGGGTCGGATCAGAGGGCGGCGACAAGCCTCGGCAGATCGGCGACGTACTCGGCGACCGTCGTGTCGGCGAAGTAGCGCACGCGGATGCGGTCGTCCGGTCCGATCCCGAGGACCTGCGAGGCGTGACCGACCAGGTAGGCCGGGCGGTCGTCACCGGTACCGGTACCGGCGCTGGCGCGGGTGGCCGGGTCCGCGAGGGCCACCGGCACGCCGACCGCCCGCTGCGCCGCGTCGATCTGCGCCGGGGTGCCGGTCAGCCCGATGAACCCGGCGTCGAACTGGGCGAGCCAGTGGCGCAACACCGCCGGGGTGTCCCGCGCCGGGTCGGTCGTGACGAAGACGACCGTCACCCTCGCCGCGGTCACGGGCCCGGCGACCTGGCGGGCCGCCGCAAGGTCCGCCATCGTCGTCGGGCACACGTCGGGGCAGTGCGTGTACCCGAAGAACAGCAGCGTGGCGCGGCCGGCGGTGGCGCGGGCGAAGTCGAAGCGGTGCCCGGCGGTGTCGGTCAGGACGAACGACGGGCGGGGCACGGCGACTCCGGGCACGGTGCCGTGCCAGCCGCCGCCGGCGGTCGCCGCCACACCGGAACCGGACGGCGGCCCGCCGGCCACCGCCGTCGACGCGTCACCCGCGGACGCGCCATCCGCGGACCCGTCGCCGCCGCAGGCGACGAACGCACCGATCCCGACGACGGCGGCGACCAGCGCCGCCAGCCCCCGCCGCACCGGCCCTGCCGCCATCCCGCCGCTGCGCGGCCGGTTTGCGGCCACAGGAATGGCGGCGGCCACGAGGATGTGGTCAGGGAGCACAGAGCACCGTGCCCCGTGCGGCCGCGGGCGCCGCGCCGGCGAGTCGCCGGGTGTCCTGACCGGTGACCCGGACCGTGCCGATTCCCTGTTCCCTGAGGTAGGCGCAGTCGAGGCGCCGGCCGGGCGGCGGGGTGCGCGGCACGCAGATCCGCCGGCCGGTGTCCGCCGCAACATAGTTGTAGTCGCAGCCGTCCAGGCCGGCCGGGACCGGGGACGGGCTGCCGTTGCCCCGAGGCACGACCCGACCGGACAGCGCGGCGGCCGGCGCGACCGCGGCGACAACGTCCCGAGCGGCGGAATCGTGGTCGGCGGTGTCCTGGTCGGCGGTGTCCTGGTCGGCGGAATCGTGGCCGGCGGAATCGTGGCCGGCGGAATCGTGGCCGGCGGAATCGTGGCCGGGCGGGCCGGAACGGCCGGGGCCGCCGCCGGGCCACCCACCATGACCGATCACCTCGGCGGCGCCGTTGACGAGCATCACCGCGAGGGCGATCGTCACCAGCACCCGCCGCCGCCCGGCCCCGGCGACACCCGGGACAGGGGCGACACCCGAGACAGGGGCGACACCCGAGACAGGGACAAGGCGCGGCATCGAGGCCACGGGCGGTCCGTCCAGGTGCGCGCTCATCGGACCCGCACCCATCGGGCCACCGAGGGGACCCCGGCGGTGTTCTGGGCGAACATCATGTAGTACCCCGGCGGAAGCAGGTTCGGATTGTCGGGGACGTCGACCGAGACCTGGCCGCCCTGGCTGCCGGCCGAGACCGGCAGATCGACGCTGCGCTGGTTGGGATCGGCCTGGTGGGTCACCGACGCGGGCCGCAGCAGCGTGACCCGGCCGATGTCGCCGTCGACCGTCAGCGCCTGCCGCGAGCCGTAGCCGAACGTGTCGGCCGCCTGGGTGATCGCGGGCCGTTGGCGGCTCATGTACCAGGGCCGGTAGACCGAGATCGCCTGGCTGAACGATCCGTCGAGCGGGTTGTTCCCGAGCGCGGCGACGCTGCCGTCGGGCAGCAGGAACGCCTGCGAGTGGTAGGTCCGGTCCTGGGGGTCCGGCGGGACGGAGGTGAAGGTGTTCGCGACCGGGTCGTAGATCGACGCCTCGTGCACCGGGTCGGAGCGCAGGTGCCGTCCGCCGCCGGTCTCCAGAACCTTCCCGTCGGGCAGGATCACGGCGCTGACGTACATCTTCGCCGCGGGCAGGTCCGGGCCGGCCTGCCAGTGCGGGTCGGGCTGGCGCAAATCGATGAGGTCGGTGGCGGCGATGGCGTCCGCCCCGGCGTCACCGTTGCCGCCACCCAGGGTCAGCACCCGCCCGGCCTGGGCCGGCGGGAGCAGCACCGAGGCGCCCTGGTCGCGCAGGTTCACGTGGCGCAGGCCCGGCACGTCGTTGACCGTCGCCGTGGCCGGGTCGTAGATGTTCGAGCCGGCGTCGGTCGGCGCGTTGCCGAAGGTGTGGACGCCGGCGTAGAACAGCCGCCCGTCCGTCATCAGCTTCAGCTCCGGGTAGAGGCCCCAGAAGAAGTACGTCTGCGGCACCTGGGAGCCGGGGAGCCAGGCCTGCCGGGAGCTGTCGAACATCTCGGTCGCGACGCTGCCGGCCGCGTTCTGGTCCAGGCCGCCCACGGCGAGGACGTTGCCGTCGCCCAGCTCGGTCAGGCTGGGATACCAGTGGCCGCCGCCCGGCAGGTCGTTCGTCGCGGTGTACGTGTCGGCGACGGGATCGAAGACGTAACTCTTGTCCAGGCCCTTGTAGTTGGCCGTCGCGGTGGAGTAGGCGGACGTTCCACCGGCCAGCAGGATTCGACCGTCCGGGAGTTGGACATGGCCGGAGCAGAATAGGTCGTCCGCTACAGGAACATCTTTGAACCGACCCGTATTCGGATTCCACACGGTCGACTTGAAGGTGTGCGCGTCGAAGGCGGCCAGGTCGTTTCCGGAGCCGGCGACGAGCAGCACGTTCCCGGTGTGCAGGACGCTGGCGTGCACGGACCGCACGGAACTCGGATAGCTGAGCGTCTGCCAGGATCCGCCGCAGTCGGACGCGCACCCGCCCGGCGGCGGGGGCGGGACGGGGCCGGGGTCGCCGCCGCCGGTGTAGTCGACGCGGATCTGCGCCCCGCCGGCCCGGTCGTAGTACTCGGTGATGATCGTGTGGGTGCCCGCGGTCACCGTCGGGGTGGCGGTGAAGGTGGTCGGGCCCTGGTCGTTCCAGCCGTCGATCACCCGGGTGCCGTCGACGAAGACGCGCACCCCGTCGTCGGCGGTCGCGGTGATCGTGGTCGGACCGGCGGCGAAGCGGTCGACCCGGGTCCAGCGGGCGGAAAAGGCGTCCGCGCCGATGCCGGCCACACCCGGGCTGCCGTCGCCGTAGTCGTGGTGCAGGCCGGTCTCGCAGCGCGCCGGCGTCGGCGTGCCGGCGAGCGTGACGTTGGCGAAGTACTGGGCCGACCACTGCAGGCCGTTGCACGCGGCCGCGGGCGTGAGGGTGTAGCCGACCCGCGCGGTCGCGCCCCCGGCGTGCTCGTAGTACTCCACCCGGATGGCATGGCTGCCGGCGGTGACCTCCGTGCTCGCCGTGTAGGTGGTGGGGCCCTGGTCGCGCCACCGGTCGATGATCGGCTGGTCGTCGAGGTAGACCCGGATCCCGTCGTCGGCCGTGACGGTGAACGCCAGGCTGCCGGCGGCGACGGTCGCCGTCCGCGTCCAGCGGGCGGAGAAGTTGTCGGCGCCGATGCCGGCCAGGCCGGGACCGTCGTCGCCCCAGGCGTAGTCGAGGCCCGCCGAGCAGCGGGGCACCCCGGTGCCGCTCAGCGTCCGGTTCGGGAAGTAGGTGCCCGCCCACTCGTCCGCCGCGCAGTCGGGCCCGGCGCCGCCCTGGTCCGCCGGCCCGCCGCCGAGGTCGAACTCGACCATGGCGCCGCCGGCGCTCTGGTAGTACTCGACGACGATCGTGTGGGCACCCGCGGCCAGGGTGCGGGTGCCGGTGAACGTCTGCGGGCCGTGGTCGCCCCAGCCGTCGGCGACGGACTGCCCGTCGATGAGCACCCGGACGCCGTCGTCGCCGGTCACGCTCGCCGTGTAGGCGCCGGCGGCGAGGGTGAGCCGGCGGGTCCAGCGCACCGAGTAGCCGGTGGTGCCGATGCCGGTGACGCCGGGGCCGTTCGCCGACCAGTCGAAGTCGATGGCGGCGTCGCAGCGCTGCCCGACCGGGTCACCGCCCAGATCGGTCCCGGCGTGGAACTCGGCGTTCCACTGGTCGGCCGTACAGGCCTGCGCCGAGGCCGCCGGCGAACCCGCGACCACCAGGACCAGCTGCCCGACCGCCGAGGCCAGCACCACGGCGACCAGTGCCCGACCGGGCCGGACGGGGCGGGCGAGCCGGACCGGACGGGCGCGCCGGATCGGGTGGGCAAGACGGATCGGGTGGGCAAGACGGATCGGGTGGGCAAGATGGCGCGACCGCAGCTCACGTGGCCGCATCGGTGGCCTCCTCCCCCGGCGCGCCCGCCGGCCAGGACAGGCCAGCCGGTCGACCCGCGCCCCGGGCCCGGCCGCGCCCGAGTGATCGTGACGGTCCCGCTGGCCCGTTCGCCGGGGTCGGCGCGGGTGCGGGCGCCGGCCGGCGGCGGTAGACCAGCCGCTCCACCACCAGGTAGCGGATGATCACCGCGGCGGCCAGCGACAGCAGCGTCGCCGTGCCGACGCCGAACCCCCACCGGCCGACGAGCAGCGCGAGCAGTGGCAGCCGGACGACCAGGTCGAGGTTGTTGATGATCGCGAACGCCGGGTAGCGGCGGAGCCGGGAACCGGCCTGGCGGTCCCAGACCAGCAGCTCGCAGCCGACGAAGTTCCAGGCGATCGCGACCTGCGTGGCGAGGATCGCCGCGGCCAGGTAGTGCAGGCCAAGGTGGTGCAGGGCGGCGGTACCGACCAGGTTCGGGACGGTGCCGGATGCCCCGACCAGGGCGAACCGGGCCGGTCGGGGCACCCGCAGCGAGAACAGCCGCCGGACGAACCGTCCCCCCTCGGACATCGAGGCGTTCGAGGCGCCGGCATGCCGCTCGGCGAACGCGTACCCGACCTCCCGGATGCGCAGCGGACCGGCGGTGGCCAGCAGCTCCAGCAGGATCTTGTAGCCGTCGGGCCGCAGCCCCGCCCGGTCGACCGCGGCCACCCGGACGAGGAAGAAGCCGCTCATCACGTCGGACACCCCGCGCAGCCGGCGCGGGAACGCCAGCCGGCAGAGCAGGTTCGAGCCGGTGGAGACGAGGTGACGGGTGGTGCCGGCGAGACCGGAGGCGCTGCCGCCGGACACGTACCTGCTGCCGATGACCACGTCGGCGGCCTCGTGCAGAGCCGCGGCGAGCAGGGCGGGAATCGTCTCCGGCGGATGCTGCAGGTCACCGTCGATGATCACGGCGTAGGGCGCGGCGCACAGGGCGAATCCCTCGCTGACCGCACCGCCGAGACCGCCCACCCGGGCCCGCGGCGCACGGTGGTGCACCCGCACCGGCAGGCTCACCGTCGGCCGGACCCGGGCGATCGCCTCGGGTGTCCCGTCGTCGGAGTCGTCGACGAAGATGACCTCGCCGGCCAGGCCCCGCAACGCGTCGTCGAGCCGGCGCAGCAGGGGCTCGATGTTGTGCGCCTCGTTGCGGGTCGGCACCACGACCGACAGCTGCGGCGCCACCGGCGCGAGGCGATGGGCGGTCGTCGGCGGGTCGAGGTCGAGGTCGCGGTCGAGGGCGCGGCCGGCGTCGGGGACGCGGCCAGCGTCGGCGGCGCGATCGGCGTCGGCGGCGCGATCTGCCTCGGCGGACCGGCTGTCCAGGGGGGTGCGGGGTTGTGGCAGGGTCGGCCGGCGCAGGAGACCGGTGCGGTCGTCGGGAAGATCACCTGTACTCGTCGGCGTCATCGCGGCTGGCCTCCGCCCGGTCCGCGCGCCATCAGTCGGCGGACCCACAGGAGGCGAACCGACGCCGGATGGTTCCCGTTCCCGGGCGCCGCCGCCGGCAATACGACACGGCGTCTGTCGGGCATGGTTGTGGCAAGGAGCATGACGAATTTCCCCCAGCTGGAGCCGGAAAAGAAACAGCGGTTCGGGCCAATTTCGTGACACCCCCGGCCCGAATCTCGGCCTGACAGGTCCCGAGGCCGAGCGAAAAATTACCGTACGGCCGCGACAGGTGGGCACAATTGCCCACCTGGCACACTCCGAGACACAACCGAAGTCGCTACACGACCCGTCGGCATGCCCAACCAGCCTGGAAATCCGTGACATTCTCCGCGGTAATCCTGCGCATCTTTGGCGGAGTCGACGACCGCCTACTCCCACGGCCACGACGCCGCCGGAGAATGCGGTTCATCGCATACGTCTGATGCCGGACAAGAACGTCTATGCCCGGGATGGAGTGAGTCCGGACCGCCGGTCAGGTCAGGTGACGGCCGGGGGCGCGGCGGCCGGGGGCGCGGCGAGCAGCTCGGCAAGGTGGCGGCCGTGCCGGGTCGTGACGTGCGCGGCCTGGGTGCGGCAGGAGAACCCGTCGGCGAGCAGCACCGCGTCCGCGGGCGCCGTCGCGGCCGCCCGGCCGATGCCACGCTGCGCGATCGCGATGGAGACGTCGTAGTGCCCGGCCTCCATCCCGAAGTTGCCGGCGAGGCCGCAGCAGCCGGCCAGCACCTCCAACCGGGCGCCGGCCGTCGAGAGCAGGTCACGATCGGCCGTGAAACCCATGACCGCGTGCTGGTGGCAGTGCGGTTGGGCGAGCACCCGCACCCCGTCGAGGCGGGGGGGCACCCAGCCGGGAGTGGCCGTCAGCAGCTCGGCGAGCGTGCGGACCCCGCCCGCCACCAGGGCCGCGGCCGGGTCGTCGGCAAGCAGCTCGGTCAGGTCGCCGCGCAGCACCGCGGTGCAGGACGGTTCCAGGCCGACGATGGGCGTGCCCGCGCGGGCGTACGGCGCCAGGCTGGCCACGGTAGCCCGCAGCCGCCGGCGTGCCCCGTCGAGCTGGCCGGTGGTGATCCAGGTCAGCCCGCAGCACACCGGGCCGGGCGGCACGACCACCCGGTAGCCGGCCGCGGTCAGCACCTCCACCGCCGCCCGGCCGACCTCGGGCGAGAACGACTCGGTGAACGAGTCGATCCAGAGCACCACATCCCGGCCCCCGGCCCCGTCCCCGCCCCCGCCCCCGCCGTAACCTCCGCCTCCGCCGTAGCCGTCGCCTCCGACCCGGGCGCCGTCCGCCGCCTGGCCGCCCGCCGCGGCCGGAGCACCGTCACCGCCCGGCCCGGCGTCTCGCCGGACCCGCGCCTGCCACCAGCGGCTGAACGGCTCGTCCGCGAACGCGGGAACGTCGCGGCGGGGATCCATGCCACCCAGACGCAGCAGGGCACGCCGCGCCGCGGGCCGGGACAGCACCGCGTTGACCAGCGCCGGCGCCCGGCCGGCGAGGCGGGCCCAGCGCGGCAGCCAGCCGAGGACGTAGTGGCCGACCGGCCGGAGCCGGCGACGGTACGCCCGGTGCAACACCTCGGACTTGTAGGTCGCCATGTCCACCCCGGCCGCGCAGTCGTGGGCGCAGGCCTTGCAGGACAGGCACAGGTCCAGCGCCTCGGCGACCTCCCTGGACGCGGGTCCACCGCGAACCAGCGTCCCGTTCGCCATCTCCTGCAGCACCCGGGCCCGCCCGCGGGTGGAGTCCTTCTCGTCCCGGGTGGCCAGGAACGACGGGCACATGAACCCGCCTGCCGCCGACGAGTCGGCCCGGCAGGTGCCGAGCCCGACGCAGCGGTGCACGGCCCGCCCGAAGTCCCCGGCGTCGGTGCCGAAGGCGAAGCCGCCGGCGACGCGGGGCAACGGGCGGGCGGCGGGCAGGCGCAGGTCGGCGTCGACGGGCCGGGGCCGGACGAGCACCCCCGGATTGAGCAGGTCCGCGGGGTCGAACAGGTGCTTGAACCCGGCGAAGGCGGTGATCGCGGCCGGCGAGTACATCCGGGGCAGCAGCTCGCTGCGGGCGCGGCCGTCGCCGTGCTCGCCCGACAGCGACCCACCGTGCGCGGCGACCAGATCGGCGGCCTCGCCGAGGAAGGTCCGCAGCCGGCCGGTCGCGACCCCGAGCGGCAGATCGAGCCGGACGTGGACACAGCCGTCGCCGAAGTGGCCGTAGGGCACCCCCGCCAGCCGGTGGGCGCGCAGCAGCTCCTCGAAGTCGCACAGGTAGGCGCCGAGCCGCTCGGGCGGCACGGCCGCGTCCTCCCAGCCGGGCCAGGCCGGCTCGCCGTCGGCGGTGCGCCCGGCCAGGCCCGCGCCGTCCTCCCTGATCCGCCACAGCGCACGGCTCTCGGGCCCGGTTGCCAGCACGCGCACCGCCGCCGTCCCCGCGTCGGCCGCCAGCGCCCGGCCGGCCGCCAGGGCCTGCTGCGGCGTGTCCCCACCGACCTCGACGAACAGCCAGCCGGTGCCCGCCGGCAACGCCGGCACCGCGCCCGCCCCGCGGTGGCGGCGGACGATGTCGACCAGCCGGGCGTCCATCCCCTCCATCGCCAGGGGCGCGTGGGCGCGCAGGGGCGGCACCGCGTCCGCGGCGGCCGGCATGTCCGGGTAGCCGAGCACGACCATGGCGGTCGCGAGCGGCGGTGCCACCAGCCGCACCGTTGCGCCGAGCACGACCACGCAGGTCCCCTCGGTGCCCACCAGCGCCCTGGCCAGGTCCGCACCCCGCTCTGGGAGCAGGTGCTCCAGGGAGTAGCCGGACACCTGGCGGCCGAACCGGCCGAGCTCCGTGCGCAGGGTCGCCAGGTTGGCCCGCACGAACGCGTCGAGCCCGGGGACGTCGGTGCGTTCCCCGGCGCCGACGCGCAGCCGGCGACCGGTGCCGTCGAGCACGTCGAGGGACAGCACGTTGTCGGCGGTGCGGCCGTAGGCGATCGCGCGCGAGCCGCAGGCGTTGTTGCCGATCATCCCGCCGACGGTGCAGCGGGCGTGGGTGGACGGGTCCGGGCCGAAGCGCAGGCCGTGGCGGCCGGCGGCGGCCTGCAGCCGGTCGAGGACGACCCCGGGTTGCACGGTGGCGGTGCGTGCGACGGGGTCCAGTGCGACGATGCGGTCGAGGTGCCGGCTGACGTCCATCACGACGCCCGGGCCGACCGCGTTGCCGGCGATCGAGGTGCCGGCGCCGCGGGTCGTCAGCGGGGTGCCACTGGCCCGGCAGACCTCGACGACCGCCGCGATGTCGTCGACCTCCCGCGGGAACACCACCACCGCGGGCGGCACCCGGTAGTTCGACGCGTCCGAGGAGTACTCCGCCCGACGCCGCGCGGACGCGTCGACGGCGGACACCCCGACGGCGGACATCCCGACGGCGGACATCCCGACGGCGAAGGCGGCGCCCGGCCGCTCGCCCAGCGCCGCCCGCAGCCGGGCGACCAGATCCGCCCGGTCCGCGGCGCCGGGGTCGGGGTCGGGGTCGATGGTGTCCGCCCGGCCGGCGGCCGGAAACTGTCGGACCCGGGCGGGACGATGGTCCCGTCCTGCCCCCGTCAGCGCCCGGCCCCGCGACCTGTCCCCGTCCCGCGTCACCCCACCATCCTTGCTGCCGGACGGCGCCTCCCGCACGGGATCGGCCCGTTCGCCGGGATCAGCCCAGTCCGTTCAAGCCAGTCCGACCCCAGGAGGTCACGATGAGCGACATCTCCCCCATCCCCGACGACTACCCCCGGCTCTGTCCCTACCTGTGCGTCGACGGCGCGGCCGCCGCGATCGAGTTCTACGCGTCCGTGCTCGGTGCCACCGAGCGGATGCGCCTGGCGGGCCCCGGCGGCACGGTGGCCCACGCCGAGCTCGCCCTCGGCGACTCGGTGCTCATGCTCTCCGACGAGTTTCCCGAGATGGGTGCCGTGAGCCCCGCCTCGGTCGGCGGGTCCCCGGTGACGATCTCGCTGTACGTCGAGGACGTCGACGCCACCTACGACCGCGCCCTCGCCGCCGGCGCCACCGCGGTGCGGCCGGTGGCAGACCAGTTCTACGGCGACCGGTCCGGCCAGTTCACCGACCCGTTCGGGCATCGCTGGAGCATCGCCTCCCGGGTCGAGCAGGTGCCCCCGCAGGAGATGGCGGCCCGGATGTCGGCGATGGGCGGCGACTGACCGCCCCGGGCCCGGGTTCCCGACCCGACGGTCGCCGCCCCGGCGCCCTCGGCACGGTCATTCCTGGTCGAGGGCGCCCAGCACCGGCGGGAGCTCGCCGGAGTAGACGACGCTGAGCGAGCGGGTGGCCCGCGTCAGCGCGACGTACAGGTCGGCGAGGCCCCGGGTCGGCTCGGTGAGCAGCGCGGCCGGTTCGACGAGTACCACCGCGTCGAACTCCAGGCCCTTGGTCTCCGCCACGCTGAGCACCGCGACCGGCGCGTCCAACGCGTTGCCGGCCGCGCTCGCCGGATCGACCGAGTCCGGGACGACGGCCAGGTCGGGCAGCAGGGCCATCAGCGCCGCCCGCAGCGCCAGCACGTCGCGAGGCCGGGCGATCACGGCCACCCGGCCGGAACCGGCCGCCGCCTCCCGTCTGGCGGCATGCGCGACGGCGGCCAGCAACGGCGCGGACGGCTCGTTCGCGGGAGACGGCGCGTCCCCCAGCAGCCGGGCGAGTCCGGGGACGTCCTCGACGGCGACCTCGCCGACCCGCACCGCCGTGGGGCGGTGGCCCACCGCGCGGACGGACACCGGCGCGGTCAGGCTCGGGTTCTGCGCGCGCAGAACCTCCGCGGCCACGTCCATGATCTCCTGCGGGGTGCGGTAGTTGACGCTGAGCCGTTCCACCGTGAACCGTTCGTCGACGACCGGCGCCAGCAGTTGCGCCCAGCTCGTCGGCGCGCCCGGTCGGGCGGTCTGGGCGAGATCGCCGACGAGGGTGGCCGTCCGTCCGGGGCAGCGACGCCACAGCAGCCGCCACAGCATCGGCGAGACCTCCTGCGCCTCGTCGACGATCAGATGGCCGAACGCCCAGCCACGGTCCTCCCGGGCATGCTCGGCGGCGCTGCGCCGCACCCGCGGACCGGACCACCGGTCGGCGAGCGCGGCCGCGTCGACCTGCCCGTCCAGGCCCAGCATGTCGACCACGCCGCGGGCGTACTCACGTTCCTCCGCCCGTTCCCGCTCGGCGCGCCGGGCGGCCTCGAGGCCCGCCTCCTCCTCGGGGTCGCCGAGCAGTTCGGCCGCCTCGTCGAGCAGCGGCACGTCCGCCGGCGTCCAGCGGCGCCCCCCGCCGGCGCCCCGACCGCCGGCGCCCCGACCGCCAGAGGCCCACCCAGCGGCGGCCGGGTCAGCGCCGCCAGCCGGGTCAGCGCCGCCAGCCGGGTCAGCGCCGCCAGCCGGGCCGCCGGTCCGCGGAACCGGAATGCGGGCCGCGCCCGCGGAACCGCCGCCGGAGCCCCCACCCACCCGATCATCCGGCTGGGCGGCGGTCGGGGCGGCGCCGGCGGCGGTCGGGAGCAGGTTGGCCGCGGCGAACAGGTCGTCGGCATCGTCCTCGCCCGCCGTCCGCGAGCCGGCGGCGCCGCCGGACCGCAACGGCCGCGGCGCGTCGGCACCGGGCGCCGCCCGGCCGGGGCGGGCCGGGGCGGCGGCCGGGGGCAGATCCTGCAGCAGGGCGCGTTCGCCCGGTGTCAGCCGGTTGCCCGCCGCCCGGGCCAGCGCGGCCGAGTCGCTGAACAGGTCGCCGATGAGCTGCTGCGGCGTCAGCAGCGGCCACAGCCCGTCGAGGACCGCCCGGATCTCCTCCTCCGCCCACAGGTCGCGGGTGATCTGCCCACGCTCGTCGGCGTCGAGCAGGCCGCCACGGATCTGCCGGACCACCTGGGTGGTGAGCTCGGCCAGCAGCTCGCGCAGGAAGACCCGCCGGGCCGAGTTGTGCGGGCGGCGGCTGCGGCGGGCCCGGGTGCGGGCCCGGGCGACGGTCTCCTGACCGAGCCGCAGCACATGGTCGTCATAGTTGATCACCAGCTCCTGCCGGGGCAGGCGCTGGCGGTCCCGCACCGCCCCGGCGACGACCTCGGCCATCCGCGGGTCGCCCTTGAGGGTGGCGACCTCGACCGGTTCGTCGGCGGTGGCGTCCACCCCGGGAAACAGCCGCCCGGGGGTCGCGAAGACCACGCCGGTCTCGCCGAGGGACGGCAGCACCTGGTCGATGTACCGCAGGAACACCGGGCTCGGCCCCACGATCAGCACGCCGGACTGGTCGAGCCGGGCCCGGTCGTTGTAGAGCAGGTAGGCCGCGCGGTGCAGCGCCACCGCCGTCTTGCCGGTCCCGGGGCCACCGTCGACGACGAGGATGCCGTTCGCCCGGGCCCGGATGATGCGGTCCTGCTCGGCCTGCAGGGTGGCGATGATGTCGTGCATGCGACCGGTGCGCGGCGCCGCGAGGGTCTCCAGCAGCATCGAGTCGCCGGACTGCGCCACCGCGCCGTCCGGCGCCGACCCGAGCGGCCCCAGCGGGTCGTCCGCGATCCCGGTGACCTCCCGCCCCCGGGTGCGCAGGTGCCGGCGGCGGACGAGGCCCTGCGGGTCGGCGAGGGTCGCCCGGTAGAAGGCCGTGGCGACGGGGGCGCGCCAGTCGACGAGGATGGGCTCCTGCTCGCTGTCGGACAGGCCGATGCGCCCGATGTAGGTGCGCCGGCCGTCGTCGTGGTCCATCGCGCCGAAGCAGAGCCGGCCCTCGGCGGCGTCGAGGCGGGCGAGCCGGTCGGCGTGCGCCGCCGCGAACACGTCCCGCTCGACGATCGACTGCGGGGTGCCGGTGCCGACGTTGAGCAGCACCCCGCGCAGCTGCTCCCGGGTGATCTCCCGGACCTCGTCCAGGCGGGTGTACAGCGTGTCCAGGTACGCCTGCTCGCGGGCGCGCTCGACATCCTGCATGGTCGGCACCGGCGCTCCTCCCGGGTCGGATCGGGTTCGATGGCTGATCGGCGCGGGCCGGCTACGCCGGTGGTCGGCCCGCGAAGGCGCATGCCGCTGCGCCGAGACGCCCATGGCGCCCCGGCGTAGCCCGCGGCGCCCCGGTGCGCAGCCGGCACGACAGCCGGGCCGGCCAGGCCGCCGCGATCACCGGCCGCCGACCACGGCCCGCACCTACCGGCCAGGCGCGGACCGGTGAGCCAGGAAGGTAACAGCACCTTCGCCGCGAACCTTCCCGGCCCGCCGCGCAGACCTGTGTCCTGCCGGTCGGACGGCGGATCGGGTGGATCGGCGTGGATCGGATGGGCAGACGACCACGTCGGCGACGACGTCCCGAACCGTACCCGGGGCACGGTGGCCGCAACGCCGCACCAACGCGTGTTACAGATTACGGACGTCAGGCCCGGACGTCAGGCCCGAACGTCCGGGCACCCATCCGTCCGGGCTACCGCAGACACGCGCACGCACCCGGCTGGGACACGCATCCGGCTGGGACACGCATCCGGCCAGCTAGGAGCGGTCGGTGGCCGACTCGCGCAGGTCGCCGACGTCGCGCTCCTGCCGCACCCGGACCAGCGCCGCGACCAGCCGGGGCAGATCGCCGCGGTCGACCAGCTCCAGGAACCGTTGCGGGCTGGTCGGCAGCCCGAGCTCGCCGGCGGTGCGGCGCACCCGTTCGTCGAGGTAGGGGACGAGCTCGTCCCAGCCGGCCTGGGCCTCGCGCAGGAAGATGTCGGCCCCCACCGGGCCGATGCCCTTGATCTTCTGGAGCATCGCGCGCTCGCGGTCCGGGAAGTGGTCCGCGGCCTCACGCAGGTGCCGGATGTCGCCGTCATAGGTGTCTGACAGATAGCGGCTGGCGTCCGCGAGCTGGCGAGAGGCGCTCTCGTCGTAGCGGGCGTAGCCGTTGCGGTGCAGGACGCCCGTGCGTTCCTCCCAGGTCGCCTCGGCCATCGACGCGGCGTCGGTCCAGCCTGCGTCCATGAGCGCGCAGGTGGCCTGGACCGCCGCCGCGGTCCGGATGCGGGCGCTGGCGAGCAGGGCGAAGACGGTCAGCCGGAACATCGCCTCGGCGGTGTCGGCCGGCACGTCGGCACCGATCTCGTCGGCGTACGTCCGCCCGTGGCGGGTGAGCAGCTCGGCGACCACCGCCTCGGGGTCAGTTGCAACCATGCAGAGGGACTACCCGCGCTACCCGCGCCCACTCCGCCGCCGCCGGCCGGCGGCCACCCGCTGCCACCTGGGAGAACCTTTCGTCTCCTTTCGTCGGTACCAGCAGGCGAGGCAGGCCCCGCGCACGTGCCACTCGGCTCCCGCGGCCCGGCCGTCGGTCCCGACCTGTGGGTTCCGGTCGGCGCATGCCCCGAACGCGATCGTCCCGCAGGCTGGGGGTAGATACTTGAGGAGAAGGGAGGCTGACATGCCCACCGATGCAGAGCGGTCCGCATCGCTGCCGTTGTCGCCCGGCCTGGCCCGAGAGGTGGTCGCGGCGGCCGCCGCGGCGCCCTCGATCCACAACACCCAGCCCTGGCTGTGGCGGCTCGAGGGGGACGGGCTCACCCTCATCGCCGACAGCTCCCGTCAGCTCGACATCGCCGACCCCGAGGGGCGTCAGCTCCTGCTGAGCTGCGGCGCGGCGCTGTGCAACGCCCAGCTGGCGCTGCGGGTCCGCGGCCTGGAACCGGCCGTCGAGCTCCTGCCGGACGGCGGCGACTTCCGGTCGAGCCGCCTGGCCACGGTCACGGTCGTCGGCCAGCGGCCGGCGACCGACACCGAGCGGGCCCTCGTCGAGGCCATCCCCCGCCGGTACACCGACCGCCGTCCCTTCGCCGAGCGCCCGTTGCCCGACGAGGCCGTCGCCCGGCTGCGCGAGGCCGCCGAGGCGCACGGCGCCTGGCTCACCGCGCCGACCGATCCGGACCTGCGGGTGCAGGTCAGCGTCCTGCTCTCGCGGGCCGACTGGATCGAGGAGCACAACGACGACTACCGCAAGGAGCTGGCGTCGTGGAGCCGGACGGCGCCGGCCGCCGACGGCATCCCGCGCAGCGCGGTGGTCCACTCCGACGCGCCTCGCCAGTCCGAGTTCCCGATGCGTGACCTCGACGTCGTCGGCGAGGCCGGCACACTGCTGCGGGATCCCGACGTCGAGCGTCCCGGCATCCTGCTGATCGGAACCGAGGCGGACACCACCGCCGACCGGCTGCGGGCCGGCGAGGCGATGCAGCGGGTGCTGCTCACCGCCACGGCGCTCGGCCTCGCGACGTCGCCCATGTCGCAGGCGATCGACGTCGAGGGCATGCGCGAGCAGTTCCGCGCGGCCACCGGCGGGCTGGGGCACGTCCAGATGATCCTGCGAGCCGGCTACCTGCCCTCGGATACCGAGCCGCTCGGCCCGACCCCGCGGCGGCGGGTCGACGACGTCCTCGACGTCGCCGGCTCCGACGAGCGCGCCTGACGCGGCGCCGATGAGTGGGGGGTTCGGGCTCGATCTGAGCGACGAGCAGCGCCAGCTGCGTTCCTGGGTGCACGGCTTCGCCGCCGACGTGGTCCGCCCCGCGGCGCCGGACTGGGACGAACGCGAGCAGACGCCCTGGCCGATCATCCAGGAGGCGGCCAAGATCGGTCTGTACGACTTCGACGCACTGGCCACGCTGTGGGCGGATCCCACCGGGCTGTCGCTGCCCCTGGTGTCCGAGGAGCTGTTCTGGGGCGACGCCGGGATCGGTATGTCGATCATGGGCACGACGCTCGGTGTCGCCGGCATCGTCTCCGCCGGCACCCCGGAACAGATCGGCGAGTGGGCGCCGCAGTGCTTCGGCGATGCGAGCGACCCGAAGGTGGCGGCGTTCTGCGTCTCGGAGCCGGGCGCCGGCTCGGACGTGTCGGCCCTGCGGGTCCGGGCCCGCCACGACCCCGCCACCGACGAATGGATCCTCAGCGGCCAGAAGGCCTGGATCACCAACGGCGGCATCGCCGCCGTCCACGTCGTCGTCGCGTCCGTGGACCCGGAGTTGGGCTCGCGCGGGCAGGCGGCATTCGTCGTCCCGCCGGGCACCCCCGGGCTCACCGCGTCCCGCAAGATCCGCAAGCTGGGTCTTCGGGCTTCGCACACCGCGGACGTCTTCCTCGACGACGTCCGCGTCCCGGGCCGCTGCCTGCTGGGTGGCCGGGAGCGGCTCGACGAGCGCCTCGCCGCCGCCCGCGCCGGCCGGCGCGCCTCCGGCCAGGCGGCGCTGGCGACCTTCGAGGTCACCCGGCCGATCGTCGGCGCCCAGGCCATCGGCATCGCGCGCGCCGCGTACGAGTACGCCCTGGACTACGCCCGCGGGCGCGAGCAGTTCGGCCGGCCGATCATCACCAACCAGGCGATCGCCTTCGCGCTCGCCGACATGCGGATGGAGATCGACGCGGCCCGGCTGCTCATCTGGCGGGCCGCCTGGATGGGTCACAGCGGCCGGCCGTTCGAGGCCGGCGAGGGATCGATGAGCAAGCTCAAGGCCAGCGAGGTCGCGGTGTGGGCGACGGAGAAGGCGGTGCAGATCCTGGGCGGAGCCGGCTACAGCCGTGACCATCCCGTCGAGCGGATGTTCCGCGACTCCAAGATCTACACAATCTTCGAGGGCACGTCCGAGATCCAGCGGCTCGTCATCGCCCGGGCGATCTCCGGCCTGCACATCGCCTGACGTCGCACCGGGGTATTTCTCCGAAAGCCGCCGAGATACGGGGTCTGCACGGTCACGTGGCGGTTTGATCGCACCAGACCGGGTCGCTCACGGCGGCGCCCGACGTTCGGGGGCGTCGCTGGCCCGCCGGCGGCGGCCCGGTCCCAACCCGGGGGGTCCCGGGGGCGCCGACCACCACGGGGTCCCCGGGGACTCCGAAGACGCCGGGGACTCCGGCCCCCCGCCGAGATCGTCCGCGGCCTCTGCTTGTCCGGAGGCTTTCGTGTCCGGTTTATCCCTCTGGATAGGCGGGAGGACGGCGACAGCGACGGCGGCTTCGGGCTGGGCGCAGCGGTTCGGGCGGGGCGGGTCCGTCAGGGGGTCGCGGGGCCGGGGGCGCTGACGTAGGCGACGCTGGCGTAGCTGTCGGCGGGGCGCCCGGCGGCGTCGACGCAGCGCACGGCCACCGTGACGGGCGTGGGCGCGCCGCCGGCGGCCGCGGCGGCCGGGAGTTCGGCCGCGGCGCAGCGGGCGGTGGGCTCGCCGTACGGGGTCACCTGGAGCGAGCTCGGGGTCCGCGAGATCCCGGGGAAGGTCACCTGGTAGCGGCCGACCCCGAGCCGGCTGATCTGGTTCGTGGCGCCGGTGCTGTTCGCCGAGTACCAGGCCCAGGCGTTCACCGGCGGGCCCGGCGGGACCTGCTGGATCGGCCCGCCGGGACGGGTGATGCCCGTGAACGCGTGGCCGAAGCTGGCCGCACCGGTCGGAATGAGCGCGTGGCCGCTGGTGTAGAGCAGCACGAACGGGCTGTCCGTCCAGACCGACCCGTGCGCGCAGCCGACGAACACCGACTGGCGGTCCGTCTTCACCACCCGACCGAGGGCGTTGCACCCGACAGGACCGTCACCGAGCGCGTTGACCTGCAGGTTGTTGCCGTTTTTCGCGAACGCCGGCCCGGTCAGGTCGACCGTGTAGTGCCCGGCGTCGACCCGGTGGACCTCGATCGTGCCCGGCCCGCTGACGCTGTAGGCGTTCGTCGGGCGGGAGGTGGCGGCCGACGCGGAGTCGGACCGGAGATAGGCGTACGCCCCGACCGACGACGGCTGCGGGGACGCGGTGTCGGAGGACGACGCGGTGTCGGAGGACGACGCGGTGTCGGAGGACGACGCGGTGACCGGGGTTGCCGCGCTGGCCAGGGGCGCCGGGCTGACCGGGGACGCGGGCCGGGTCGGGATCGGGGTCACCGATGCGGTGTCCGGCACGTGGGTGAACAGCGCGGTGAAGGCGGAGTCGGCCGGCGCCCCGGCGGCGTCGCGGCAGGTCAGGTCGACCTGCTCGTCCCGGCCGGCGGCGCCCCAGCGCACGACGTGGCAGGAGACGACCGGCGTGGTGGTCGTCGCGGCGGCCCCGGCCGGGTCCAGCGCGGTCACGATCGCCGCGCCGCGCCCGGCGGCCACGGCGATACCGGGAAAGGTGACCCGGTAGCCGCCGGTCTGCCGCCGCGCGACCGTGACCTGCGCGGCGGCGCCCGACCCCCCGGCGGTGCGCCAACTCCCGGCGCTCCGCGCCGGCGGGACCGCCGTGGGCGCGGTCCCCGCCGGCCCGGCCGCGGTCGGCGCGGTCCCCGGGGCGCCGGCGGGTGTGACGCTGGCGAAGCCCCAGACCGGCGCCGAGGCCGCCCCGGCGCTGCCGGTCGGCGTGGTCGAAGGGGACTGCGCGGCGCCGCGGAGGCGCTCCGAGTCGGATTTCGCCGTACGGGCCGCATCCCGGGACCGGCCGTCGCCGCGGTGGCCATCGTCCGAGCAGGCGGCCAGGGCGAACAGCGCCGCCGCGCAGCCCAGTGCGCCGGCGACCCGCGTCACCCGCGCCGCCCTGGTCACCCGAGCTGCCCGAGCTGCCTGAGCCACGGCTGCCCGGGCTGCCCGCGCGACCAAGACGGTCTGGCCGGACTGGCCGACCCGGGCGGACTGGCCGGACTGGGCGGTCTGGCCGACCCGGCCGGACTGGCCGGACTGGGCGGACTGGGCGGACTGGGCGGCCATCCTCGCCATGCGGTGCCTTTCCTCGCGTCCAGATCTCGCTCTCGCGTCCAGATCTCGTTGCCACGACAATGGCACATCCCGGGCGTAGGGAGCCGCCCGAGACCGGCCCGAACCCTGTCAATCCGCTGACAACCAGGTCGGAAGGGCAGTCGGAGCCCCGACAGTCCTGCAACAGGGGACACTCCCCTAAGCTTTTCCCATGTGATCCGCCGCGTCGGCGGGTCGGGACACCATGATCGATCAAGGGTCGGTGCGCGACACCGGCGGGTCCGCGCCCGGCGCGGCGCCCCGCCCGGACCGCGGTCGGCACGCGGCAGGCAGGGGTACAGGTCGATGGCGTCATCGGATGCTGGTGTGGCGGCGCGCGCCGTTCCTCTCGGCCCGGACGACCCCCGCGAGCTCGGCTCGTACACGCTGCTGGGCAAGCTCGGCCAGGGCGGCATGGGCATGGTCTACCTGGGACGCTCGGAGAAGGGCCGGCTCGTCGCGATCAAGGTGATCCGGACGGAGGCGGTCGGCAACCCCGAGTTCCGGGCCCGGTTCCGGCTGGAGGCGGAGACGGCCCGGCGCGTCGCCCGGGTGTGCACCGCCGAGGTCCTCGACGCCGACCCCGACGCCGAATGGCCCTACCTCGTCACCGAGTTCATCGAGGGCGAGACGCTGGCGCGCTACGTCCAGCGCAACGGCCCGCTCGCCGACGCCAACCTGGAACAGCTCGCGGTCGGCGTCGCCGCGGCCCTCACCGCCATCCACAGCGCCGGAATCGTGCACCGCGACCTCAAGCCGGCCAACGTCATCCTCTCCCCCTTCGGCCCCAGGGTGATCGACTTCGGGATCGCCCGGGCCGTCGACGCCGGCAGCGGCCTGACCGGCGACCTGCAGCAGCTCGGCACGCCCGCGTTCATGTCCCCCGAGCAGATCGAGAGCCAGCCGATCTCCTCCGCGGTGGACATCTGGGCGTGGGGCGGGCTGGTCGCCTTCGCGGCCACCGGCCACTACCCGTTCGGCGACGCCTCCGCCCAGGTGCTGCTCTACCGGGCACTGCACGAGGAACCGCGCCTCGACGACGTGGACCCGGCCCTGCGCCCGATCGTCTGGCTCGCGATGCGCAAGGACCCGGCCACCCGGCCCACCGCGCAGCAGCTCATGCTGCGCCTGCTCGGCGACCCGTCTGGCACCGGCCCGGACGCCGCCGCCGCCGTCGACCCGCAGGACGTCACCAACGTCCTGCAGGGCTGGAACCTGCCCGCCCCATCCCCGGCCGGCCCTGGCACCAGCGGCCCGACCGCGGGCGCCGTGGGCACCGGACCGGCGGCGGACGTCGGCGGGCGCGGGGTGGCCGCCGCGGCGGCGGGTGCCGGGACGGGCGCCGCCGCCGGGTACACCGCCGACCCCGACGCCCCGACCAGGCTGCCGACCGGCCTCGGCGCGCCGGTGCCGCCGCGGACGGCGGGCGACGGGACCGTCGCCGGCCAGTCCCCCACCCGGGTCGGCGCCGAGGCCGGCGGGCCGTCCTGGCCAGGCGGGCCCGGAGGAAGCGGCGGTGCGGCGTCGCCGCCCGGCGGCGCGGGTGCACGCGGCCACAGAAACCGCGTGCCGCTGCTCGTCGGCGGCGGCGTCGTCGTGGTCGGCGCGATCCTCGCCGGCATCCTCGCCCTGACCTCCGGCGGCAGCGACGGCGGCAACTCCGCCGCAACGGGCAGCAGTCCCAGGCCCGCCGCCTCCGCAGGGGCCGCGTCCACCGGGGCCCCGTCCGCGCAGCCCGGCGCGTTCACGCTGCCCCGCTCGCCCGAGCCGCTGGGCCGCGACACCGTCGTCTACGCCTCCAACCGCAACGGCAACTACGACCTGTTCCGCGGCGACGTCACCGGCGACGGCGGCCTCCAGAACGACAAGCCGCTGCTCACCGGCCCGGACAACGACATGCTGCCGGCGATCTCCGGTGACCGGAAGACGGTCGTCTTCTTCAAGAAGGGCAGCCCGAACACGCTGCAGGCGATCGCCGCCGACGGCACCGGCAAGCCCGTGCAACTGTTCACCTCCGGCCCGGCGGCCAACCTGACGATCGCCAACGATGCCCGGCCGTCCCTCTCCCCCGACGGTGAGTTCCTCGTCGTCCGGTCAAGTACCGACGAGAAGCGCGACCAGAATCCAGGCCTCTACATCGTCCGGCTCGACGGGTCGAGCGTGCGCAGACTCAAGACGAAGCCGCAGGCGACCGATCCGGCCTGGTCGCCGGACGGCGAGCGCATCGCCTACTGGTCCAACAACGCCGGCGGCGATCGGGGCTTCGTCGTGGTCATCTCCGTCGAACCCGACGCCGTCGCACAGCCGGTGATCAATGACAAGCTGACCACCGACTCCGACCCGGTCTGGTCACCGAACGGCGACAAGATCGCTTTCACTCGAGAGCAGAACGGCGACCTGGAGATCTTCGAGATGGGCTCGGACGGCTCCGACGTCCGCCAGCTCACCCACGCGCGCGGCGACGACCAGGACCCCGCCTTCGGCCCCGACGGCCGCATCGTCTTCTCCGGCCAGCGCGACCCCGCCAACCCCAACGCCCGCCAGCTGTTCGTCCTCAACCCGAACGACCCCGCCGCCGGCGACCGCCAGCTCACCACCCTCGGCGGCTTCAACGGCCACGCCCGCTGGAACGCCGGCTGACCCAGCCCGCGCCCACCGCCGGCCGGCCCGTCCTGCTTATCCAGAGGGATTTTTCGGACACCTAAGCCTCTGGATAAGCGGTAGAGCCTGTCCACAGGCCGGCGAGTTGTCCACAGATGGCGTACAGGTGGGTTCCGCGGGGGCGCGTCCGAGCCCACACTCGGGACGTGGCCCAGTCCTACGAGAAGGTCATCGCGCTGGCCCGCCGGCAGGACGACATGGTCCTGCGCCGAGATGCTCGCCGGCTCGGCATGTCCGACGAGGCGATCAAGCTGCGGCGACGGCGGCACGGCTGGACGTCGCCCATCCGCGGCACGCTGTTCGTGCCGCCCGTTCGCGACGAGCTGCGAGCCCATGCTCGGGCGGCCCTCGCCATCGCCGGTGGCACGATTTGCGGGCGCACCGCCGCCCGGCTGCACGGGCTGCCCGGGCTCCTGCTGCGACGGCCCCACGAGCCGGTCGACATCGCACTGCCCGGAGAGGGAGACAATCGGCAGCGGCGCGGCTACCTCCGGCACTGGATGACGACGCCCGACGCGGAGACCGTCGATCTCGCCGGCATTCGAACGAGCACGATCCGGCGCACTCTTGAGGATCTGGCGTTGCTGTGCGATCGCGACGTGTTCGTCGGCGTCCTCGACGCCATGCTCCAGCAGGAGCACCTGACCCGCGACGAGATCCTCGACCTGCGCGTGCGGGTGACAGCACGTCGCCATGGCGACCGCGCGGAACGCTGGTGGTCGCAGATCGACGGGCGAGCAGAGTCTCCGCTGGAAACGCGAGTCCGGCTGTTGCTCGATGATGCTGGCCTGCTACCCGACGAGCTTCAGTGGCTGGTCCGCGATCCCTCGTCGGGGCTGCCGCTGGCCAGGCTCGACTTCGCCTGGCCGTCGCTGCGCGTGGCGATCGAGACGGACGGCGCCGGACCGCACGATGAGCCCACGGCGCTGTACCGGGACCGGACCCGGCAGAACGCGTTGGTTCGCCTCGGCTGGAACGTTCTGCGCTTCACCTGGCGGGATGCGATCTATGAGGCGCGGGGGCTCCGGGAGACCGTACGCGCCGCCCTCCGTCGGGCTGCGTCGACGCGTCTCCCGGCGGCGGGCGGCGGCTACGCCTGAGGTGAGCCAGCCGCCGGTGGACCTTCCTGCTTGTCCGGAGGGCATCGGCGTCCGAATTATCCCTCCGGACAAGCAGGAGAAGGGGCCGTGGCTAGCGCGGGGGGCCGCTGACGGGGGCGGCGGGGGCGCGCTTGACGGTCTTGGGGTCCATGCGGCGGATCAGCAGGGAGGTGAAGATGATGAACAGGATGCCGATCACGGCGCCCGCGACGATGTCGGTGAGGTAGGCCGACGCCGTGTGGTTGTAGAAGGGGTCGACGACGACCTTCGGGTTGATCGGCTTGTGGTTGTCGGGGCGCAGCACGCCGGCGAGGGTGATGCGGTTCATGTCCGCGATCGACGACATCGACGCGAACCCCCAGCGGGCCGGCGCGATGTAGCTGACCTGCTCCAGGCCCGCGGTGCCCTTGACCGGCACGATGCCACCGCTGAAGATCAGCTGGGCCATCGTGATCAGGACGAGCAGGGGCATCGTCTTGTCGGCGTTGTCGACCAGCGCCGAGATCACCAGGCCGAGCATCGCCGAGGCCAGCGACACCACGATCACCGCGATCAGCATCTCCAGCAGCGAGTTGCCGAGGATGAGCCCGGCCTTGGGCGTTCGCCCGGCCAGTCCGATCAACGTGAACGGGATCGACTGCGCCACCGTGATCACGATCAGGACGAGGACCTTCGACCCGATGTACGCCGTGCGGGACAGGCCGATGGCTCTCTCCCGGCGATAGATCGCCCTTTCCTTGACGATCTCGCGGACCGAGTTCGCCATGCCCATGAAACAGGCACAGAGCACCATGATCAGCAGGATCGTCGGGCCGTCGGAGTTCGGCGAGAACTGTTTGGCCTGCTCGGCCGTCAGGTCGAAGTTCCCGCCGATGGCTCTGGGTATCAGCCCCAACAGGAACGGGAACGCGATGATCAGCCGCAGGTAGGACTTGTCCGACGCCACGACGGCCATGGTTCGGCGACTCAGCGTGACCAGCTGGGAGGCCACCGACTGCTGGCGCAGCGAGGGCAGTTCCTCCGGCGCCGGCCGCGCCGACGGCGCGGTGATCGACGCCGGCACGTAGTACCGCGAGTTGCGGAAGCGGGCCGCCGACTCGGCGCCCGGCGTCGCCTCCAGGTTGAGGAAGACGTCCGGGTAGTCCCGCTTGCCGAAGAAGGTCAGCGCGTCCTGGGGCGGTCCGAAGTAGGCGACATACCCGCCCGGCGCCAGCACCAGGATGTAGTCGCACAGGTCGAGCTGGGCCACGCTGTGGGTGACCACGATGACCGTCCGGCCGTCGTCCGCCAGCTTGCGCAGCGACTCCATGACGTTCTTGTCCATGCCCGGGTCGAGACCGGAGGTCGGCTCGTCCAAGTAGAGCAGGGTCGGCCGGGTCAGCAGCTCCAGCGCCACCGAGGTCCGCTTGCGCTGGCCACCGGACAGCCTCGACACCTGGGTGTTCGCGTGCTGGGTGAGGCCGAGCTCGGCGAGGACCTCGTCGACGCGGGTGCGCCGCTCCGCCTTCGTGACGTCCGGCGGGAAGCGCAGCTCGGCGCCGTACTCCAGGGCCTTGCGCACGGTGAGCGAGGTGTGCAGCAGGTCCTCCTGCGGCACGTAGCCGATGCGGCGCCGCAGCTCGTCGTACTCGGAGTACAGGTCACGGCCGGCGTAGCGGACGGTCCCCTTGTCCGCGGGCCGGAACCCGGTCAGGGCGTTGAGCAGGGTCGACTTGCCGGCGCCCGAGGGCCCGACGACGCCGAGCAGCGCCCGGCCGGGCAGCTTGAAGGTCATGTCGTGCATGAGCTGCTTCTGGCCGGCCCAGACGTTCAGGGCGTCGGCCTCGAAGCTGACGTCGCCGGAGTCGATGTACTCGACGAGCTGGTCGCCCTCGAGCTGGAAGACGTGGTGACCGACGGCGATGACGTCGCCCTGGCCGACCTCCGTCCGGTTGATCCGGCGGCCGTTGACGAACACGCCGTTGGCCGAGTCGAGGTCGGCGATCTGCAGGCCCGACCGGCCGATGTAGAGCTCGGCGTGCCGGCGGGAGGCGAGCAGGTCGGTGATGACGATGTCGTTGTCCCGGGCGCGGCCGATCGACATCGTGCCCTGGCGCAGGCGGTAGGTGGTGCGCCGCTCGTGCTCCTGCTCGAGGCTGGTCGAGCCGCTGGAACGCTCACCGCGGCGGCGGTCGTCGTAGTCGTCGTAGTCGCGCCCGCGCTGCGCCGGGCTCGTCGGCCCCTGGTGGCCGCGGCTGCCCCGCCCCGAGGTGGGCCGCGGCGGGCTGTAGCCGGCGGCGTTGGGCAGCATCGTCTGCATGTCGTAGCCGGGGTCGTAGGCCGGCTCGTCGATCGGGCCGCGCCCCTGCGGGAACTCGGGGTGGACGACGACCTCGGGCCCCGTGGGGGTCCCCAGCCGCAGCCGCACCTCGTCGTGCACCGGCACCGACTCGGGCATCCGCTGCCCGTCGATCCAGGTGCCGTTGGAGCTGATGTCCCGGACGACCCAGCCGCTGCCGGCCTGTTCGAGGAGGAGGTGACGGCGAGAGACCCGGCTGTCGGCGATGACGTAGTCGGCGGTCCGGGCACGGCCGATGATGAACTGGGCCTCGGCGGGCACGGTGGCCGCACCGGCCTCGGTGACGACTCTCAGGAAGGTCGTCTGCACGTGTTTCCCCCTTCGCGACGGGACGCTGGCCGGGTTGTCCCGCCGAACTCCACCTTGTAACTACGCCAGGTCGTGTCACCAAGCCGAGCGATGTCACCGTTTCGAGCGGCGCCACCGGGGTGACCGATGACGCCACGCCGAGCGGTCACGCGGGTTGACCGATCATGCCGGATGTCCGATCGTAGCGTCGTGGGATGACCTTGATCCACCCCGGGTGACGGTTGACCGGCCAGCCGTACGGCGTTCCCGCCGTCGCATTCGACCTCTGGACATGTCTCGGTTTCCTGCCGCCTCTTGATCCTTCGATATGCCGGCTGCCTGCACGGACCTTCTCCGCTGTCGGCCCAGGTCGGGCCGCCACCGCGGCGGCCGTGCCACGGGGACGAGGGTGACGACGCGCGACTCCCGTGCGGCACCCTATGAGAATGCCGGTCGATGAGCCTCGACAGTGGCATCTGTCGCAGATCCGACCGAGGGGGACGCCGGACGGATTCGGGCGCCTGACCGTCCGTACCCAACCGATGCACATGGCGAGCCCACCAGGACCGCGGCCACTCGCTTCGCGTCCGGGAAATGCCTGGGTGCGCGCCCTGCACCGGCGCAAGGCCGGCCTGCGCCCAGCCGGCTGCGACGGGCGGCCGAACGACCGCGGACGGTCCGGGCCGACGCCCGCGGCGGCGTCGAGGCGGGAGGCGCCCGAACGCTCGGGCAGGTGACGCCCCCCGGGACACCCCGAGAATGTGACCGGAATCATGCCCGCCCGGGGAAGATCGGGTCACGGGCGGGCATGGTCATCGGCAGGCCGGTCAGGATGCCGGGAGAACGACGTCCTTGGCCGTCGCGGTGAGCGACAGCCCGGTGGCGTTCGTCGACGCCTTGACTATCTGCAGGTGGAATGGCAGCCCGGACACCGGGATCGGGATCGGGACCTTGAACTGGAAGGGGATGCTGAAGTTCAGACCGCCCGCGATCGACAGCCCGGACGGGACCAGGGTGAGCTGGTTGTCGTTGACCTCGAACGTGGTGATACCGGCGATCTGCGTGCTGCCCAGCCCGAACAGGGCGTCGGTGGTGCCGCTCAGCTCGACCTTCTTCCCGCCGTCCACCGGCTTGACCTGGAACTTGACCGCCTGCTTCGCGAGGAAGGCGTTCAGGTCGGCATAGGTGATGCCGACGGTGGCCCGCACGTCGTCGACGGGGACCTGCCCCACGTTGTCGGTGAGCGCGTCCCCGAGGGGGACGTGCACGCCCTTGAGGTGCGCCTTCACCGAGGAGATCTTCGGCCCGGGAGTGGGGATGCCGTCGATGCCGACGCCGATGTCGTCGAACTTGCCGAACAGCACCTGCGTGATGAAGGGGAACCCGCCGATGCTCACGCTGGTCACCTTCGGCACCGGGTCGCCGGGCTTGAGGTTCTCGGCGACGGACGCCTCGACCTGCTTGCGCATCTGCCCCTTGGCGATCACCACGCCGACCCGGTCGCCCACGACGAACAACACGACCAGCACGACCAGCACGATCGCCAGCAGGCGGCCGCGCCGGCGCCGCCGTGGCGGCTTCGCGGCGGCAGCGGCATCGGCCGGCGGCCCGCCGGGGCCGTACCCCTCCCGGCCGGCCCCGCCGGCGCCGTACCCGTCCAAGCCAGCGCCGGCGGGGCCGTCCTGGCCGATCGCCGCCCCGAATCCCGGGTCACGGGCAGGCTGCTGCCCGTAGCCGGACTGGTCGTAGGCAGTCGGAGCAGGGCCAGGCTGCGCGTACCCGGACTGCTGGTGCTCGGACCGCGGGTAGCCGGGCTGCGGACTCCCGGGCTGCGGACTCCCGGGCTGCGGGTAGCCGGGCTGCGGGTAGCCGGGCTGCGGATCCTCGGGTCGGGTCGAACCCGGCCAGGGGCTGGCCGGCGGCCGCGACACCGCCACGGTCAATGATCATGGTGCCGTCGGTGCCGTCGGTGCCGTCCTCGGGATCGGCCCAGCCGGGCGCGGCCTCGCCTCGACGGCGCACGGCCGCCGTGCTCGTCGTCGGTGCGACGGGCCGGTCGTGGGGTCCGGAGCCGGCGGCGTCCATCGGGCGCACCGGCCGGAACGACTCGGCCGGCGGGGGCGGGCCCGACGGACGGAACGACTCGGCGGGCGGGGGCGGCCCGGACGGCGCCCCCGGTCGGACAGCGCGCTGCCCCGCCGCCGGCGCCGCGCCCGCCGACCGCGTCCCCTCACCGTCGGAGGGCACCACGCGCGTGCTGTCCGCCGCCTGCCCGTCACCGTCGCGTCCGTCGTTCACCGGACCATCTCCTGCCAGTACCGCGCCGGAGCACGCCGTCGCTGTGTGGTCTTGCGCCTGGTGGCTGTCATGCACCAGGTTCTGCCGGATCGTCGCACGTTACGTGCGTCTGGCAGGCCCACGGGTCCGATCATCCCGGATCAGGCTTGTCGGATTACCGACCCTCACCCGAATCGAGCCGGAACAGGCACCTTCGGTGCTGGTCCGGCACGGTCCGGCACGCACAGCTCACACCTCCAGCGGAAGCTGCGCCACCGCGGTGTCCCGTCTGACCGGTGCCAGCCGGAACACGTCGCCGCGCGGCGCCGCGAACGCCTGCCAGAAGTGGTCCGCGACCTGCGCGGGACGAAGCGGGCCCGCCGGGCCCACCCGTCCGTCGAGGACGACCGTGCGCAGCCGGATCCCGCGGGCGGCCAGCGTCGGGCGCAGCGCCTCGGCGAGCGCGGCCAGCCCCGCCTTGCCGACGGCCAGGGCGAAACGGCCGGCCACCGGTTCGGTACGCGGGCCCGCCGTGGTGAGCAGGATCGTCGCGGCCGCCCGGTCGTCGAGCAGCCCGGCGGCCACCTGCACGGCGGCCAGCGCCCCGGTGACGTTCACCGCGAGGGTCTGGTTCATCGTCTCGGCCGCCACCGTGAGCGCGGCCCCGCGGATGCTGAGCTTGGCGTTGTAGACGAGCACGGTGAGCCCGCCGATCTCGGCGGACACCCGCTCGACCGCGCCGGCGAGCGCCGCGGAGTCGGTGACGTCCGCGACCGCGCCGGCCACCGTCAGCCCCTCCGCCGCCAGCGCGTCGCGCACCCGGGTGAGGGTGTCGGCGGAGCGGGAGACGACTCCGAGCGCGAAGCCCTCCCGCCCGTACCGGCGCACCAGCTCGACGCCGAAACTCGTGCCCGGCCCGATCACGACGAGGCCACGCGTCGGCGGCTCGGACGCGTCCGGCTCGCGCGGCGCCGTGCAGCTCATGCCCACATCCTGGCCGAGGCGACGGCAGGAGACGTCGGGGATGGCCAGATCGGCCGCGGCGGGACGGTCAGGTTCGCGCGCGCTCGTCCCGGGCGGCCTGCACCGCGTTGGCCGCCCGCAGGGGAGCGCAGCGCACGTAGGCCCACCCGAGGGCGGCACTGACGATGATCACCGGGATCAGCAGGAGCAGCAGAGCGATGACGACCGCGCCGAAGGTCTCCATGCCCTCTGCCTACCCACCATCGGGGGTAGCCCAGCCGGGTGTGACGCACGAGTCGAGCCGGCGGGGGTCGAGCCGGCGGGCGGCGCGGCCGCGTGGCTGTGGGTCAGGCGACGAGGATCCCCGGGTTGAGAATGCCGGCGGGGTCGAGGGTGCGCTTCACCGCGCGCAGCACGTCGACGCCGAGGCCGCCGATCTCGGCATCGAGCCAGGGGCGGTGTTCGGTGCCGACGGCGTGGTGATGGGTGATCGTGCCACCCGCGGCGACGATCGCATCGCCGGCCGCCGTCTTCGCCGCCCGCCAGCTCCCGATCGGGTCCACGCCCTGCGCGCACACCACGGTGAAGTAGAGCGAGGCTCCCGTCGCATACAGGTGGGAGATATGGCACATCACCACCGGCGACAGCTGCGCCGCGCCGAGCGAGCCGATCAGCGCCGCCCGCACACCCGCGTAGAGCGCCGGCAGGGTGGCCCAGAACCCCGCGGTTTCCAGCGTCTCGGCGAAGATCCCCTGGTCGAGCAGGGCGTCGCGCAGGTAGGGCGCCCGAAACCGGCCCCGTTCCCAGTCGGGACCGGCCGCGGCGTCCAGCCGCCGCGCGCCGCCGGCCAGCAGCACCCCCGCGACCTCGGCGGCGCGCCGCTCGACCGCCGGGGCGGCCCCCTCGTACCCGGTGACGAGGTGGCAGCCGCCCGTCAGACCATCCGCCAGATCGGTCCCGGTCCCGGACCCGGACCCGGTCGCTGCCGCCGGGCCACCCGGGCGCGGCGGACGGGCGAGGCCGCCCACCGTCTCGGTCTCGTCGGACAGGCGGCATACGGTGGGCCGCAGGTCACCCGCCGCGAGGGTGCGCAGCAGCCGCGTCCCGGTCGCGAAGTCCGGCACCGACCAGCCCTCGAAGATCCGCCGCGCCGGCAACGGCCGGACCCGCGCCACCACCTGGGTGATGACGCCGAAGGCGCCCTCGGAGCCGAGCAGCAGCTCGCGCAGGTCCGGCCCGGCCGCCGAGGCCGGCGCCCGGCCGAGCTCCCAGGATCCGACCGGGGTCGCCACCCGCAGCCCGACGACCAGCTCGTCGAAGCGGCCGTAGCCCGCCGACGCCTGGCCGCTGGACCGCGTGGCGGCGAACCCGCCGATGGTGGCGTACTCCCAGGACTGCGGGACGTGCCCGAGGCTCAGTCCGTGCTCGGCGAGCAGCGCCTCGGCCCGCGGGCCGCGCAGCCCGGCGCCGAGCTCGGCGGTGCCGGACTCCCGGTCCACCCGGCCCAACGCGTCCAGCCTGGCCAGGTCGAGGGCGACCACGGGCCGTTCGGCGGGCCTTGCGGGTTCGAGGCCGCCGACGACGGAGGTGCCCCCGCCGAAGGGCACGACGACGATGCGCTCCCGGCTGGCCAGGCGCAGCACCGCGAGCACCTCGTCGTGGTCCGCGGGCAGCACGACCGCGTCAGGCGCGGCCCCGGCGTCGCCGGCACGCAGGCGCAGCAGATCGGTCGTGGACCGCCCGCGGCAGTGCCGGATGCGCGCCTCGTCGTGCGTGTGGACGTGGCCCGAGCCGACGATCGTCGCCAGCGCCTCGCGGGCCACCACGGGCAGCCGGGCCGGCGGCAGGCGCACCTGGTCGAGCGGGACCGGCGCGGTGGGCCGCGCGGGGATGCCCAGCCGGGCCAGCAGCCCGCGAACCTCGTCGGGCAGTGGCTCGTGCGCGGACGCAGGCCCCCAGCCCCACCAGACGGGTTCGGTCGAGCCGGTCCTGCGCGCCTGGCCGGTGCTCGTCATCGCCCACCTCGGTTCGCCCGCTCGATCCGGCTCGCTGGACTTCGGCACGAGACAGTGTGACAGTCGAAGTAACATTGTCACAAGGCCTCGCCTCCACGATGGCACGCTCGCGGCGGGTGCGCTCTGCGCGGCGCCCGGTGCACGATCGCGGCGTCGACCTGGGTGCGGCAGTGGCCCAGCAAGGGCGTCGACCCAGGAGGGGCAGCCGACCCAGGAGTGGCAGTCGGCCCGAGGGGCCAGTCGACCCAGGAGGGTGGCCGCACGATGCTCGACACCGACCGGCGGCTCGACGCCGCCGCGGCCCCGGGGCGTCCCGTGCGCTGGTCGGGCGAGGACGCCGTCCTCGACGCGGCGAAGGCGTCGCTGCTGGCGGTCGGGGTTCGCCGCACGACGCTGACCGAGGTCGCCCGCCGCGCCGGGGTGAGCCGGATGACCCTCTACCGGCGCTGGCCGGACCTGCGCTCGCTGGTCGGCGACGTGATGACCCGGGAGTGGACCCGCGTGGTCACCGCGGCGGCGGCGCGCCCGACCGCCCCCGATCGGTCCGGTGGCGACCTGGACGACCTCGTCGACCACATCATCGCGACCGTGGAGGCGTTCCGGACGAACCCGGTCTACCTGCGGATCATCGAGACCGACCCGGAGTTGCTGCTGCCCTACCTGACCGAGCGGCGCGGCGCCACCCAGCAGATGATCATCGATCTGCTGGCCGGGCAGCTCGACGCCGCCGCGCGCAGCGGGACGGTGCGCCCGGTGGAGCCGGCGGCGCTGGCGGTCATGGTGCTGCTCGTCGTGCAGTCGTTCGTGCTGTCGGCCGACGCCCTCGCCGGGCCGGTGCCGGCCGCGACGCTGGCGGCCGAGCTGCGGCGCCTGCTGCGCGGCTACCTCGCTCCCGACGCCAAGCACGCGCCACCCGCGAGCGCCGAAGGCGCCGCCGGGCCGGGCCGGGAGGGGACGCCGTGACGGCCGCCGGCTGGCCGGCCCCGCCGGGCAACACCTCCCTGGACGCGCGGCGGCGCGACCGGGAGCTGGCCGCCACCGTCGAGGGTGATCCGGTCGACGTGCTGGTGGTCGGCGGCGGCGTCACCGGCACGGGGGTCGCCCTGGACGCCGCGTCGCGCGGCCTGTCGGTCGCCCTCGCCGAGGCGCACGACCTTGCCTTCGGCACCAGCCGGTGGAGCTCCAAGCTCGTCCACGGCGGGCTGCGTTACCTCGCCGGCGGCGACGTCGCGGTGGCGTGGGAGAGCGCGGTGGAGCGCGACATCCTGATGCGGCACACCGCGCCCCACCTCGTCCGCGCGCTACCGATCGTGACCCCGCTGACGCCCCAGGTGTCCCGCTCGGGGGCCGCGCTGGTGCACACCGGGCTGCGGATCGGCGACGTGCTGCGCCGCGCCGCCGGCACCCCGCACACCGTGCTGCCGGGGCCGCGTCGGCTGACGGCGGTGGAGACCCTCGGCCTCGCCCCCGCCCTGCGGGAGACCGGGCTGCGCGGCGGCCTGGTGTACTGGGACGGCCAGCTCGTCGACGACGCGCGGCTGGTCGTCGCCCTGGCCCGCACCGCCGCCGGCCACGGCGCCCGCATCCTCACCCGCCTTCGGGTCGAGCACATCGACGGACCCGCCGCGACGGGCGGCGGCGCCCCGGCGGCCGCCCGGCACCGCGGCTTCGAGGTGACGGCCCGGGACCAGCGCACCGGAGACGAGATCCGGCTGCGGGCCCGGACCGTCGTCAACGCCACCGGCGTCTGGGCCCCGGCCCTGACGCCCGGCATCGCGCTGCGGCCGAGCCGCGGCACCCATCTGGTCCTGCGCTCGGACGCCCTGGCCGGCGCCCGCGGGGCGCTGTCCGTGCCGATGCCGGGTGAGCGCAACCGGTTCGCGCTGGTACTCCCGCAGGGTGACGGCCGGGTCTACGTCGGGCTGACCGACGTCCCGGTCGATCGGATCACCGACGTTCCCGAGCCCGACGACAGCGAGATCACCGAGCTCGTCGACGTCGTGTCGAGCGTGCTCGCCGCACCCCTGGACCGCGCCGACCTGCTCGGCGCGTTCGCCGGGCTGCGCCCACTTCTCGACGACCGCCCCCGGCCCGACGACCGCCACCAGCCCGACGGCGCCTTCCGGGGGCGCACCGCGGACCTGTCCCGGCGCCATCTCGTCCGCACCGATCCGGGCGGCCTGGTCACCGTCGTCGGCGGGAAGCTCACGACCTACCGGCGGATGGCCGCCGACGCCGTGGACGCGGCGATCGCGGCCGGCGAGCTGGCCGCCGGTCCCTGCCGGACCCGTCGGCTCGGGCTCGTCGGCGCCGCGCCGCGATCGGTGCTCGCCGCGGTGGCGGCACCGCGCCGGCTGGTGGAGCGGTACGGCACGGAGGCGCCGCGCGTGCTCGCGGTCGCCGACGACGATCCCGGGCTGCTCGCGCCGATCGTCGACGGGGTGCCGGTCACGGGGGCGGAGCTGGTGTTCGCGGTACGCCATGAGGGAGCGCTCGATCCGGCGGACCTGCTGGACCGCCGTTCGCGGATCGGCCTCGTTCCCGCCGAGCGCCGCGCGGCGCTCGCCGCCGCCACCCGGCTGTTCGACCACGCGACGGCGCGCTGACCGTCTCCTCACCGGATCCACCGAGCCCCCCGGATCCCCCGGATCCGCCGGCACCGCCGTACCCGTCGAGCCCCTCCCCCGGCCCGGACCCGCCGGAAGACCCGGGTTGCTCGCAGACCGCCGTCGCCTGGTCGTCCGGGCCGGCGGGCGAGGGCCCGGCCGGACTGGCGGCGGGGCCGGCCGCGGCGGGCGCGGACCAGTGCACCTCGATGCAGGCGACGCCCTCGCCGATCGTCCCGCCGGCGCGAACCAGCCCCGAGCCGCCGGGTCCGAACTCGCCCGCCCGGCCGAACTCGGCCAGGGTCGGCCCGGCGAGAACGGGACGGCCCGGCGCCGCCGGCACCCCGGCCCGCCGCCCCTCGAACCGCCCGACCACCCGAACGTCGACCGTCGCCTGCTCCGCCGCCCCCGGAGCTGGCCGGACATCCGGAACTGTCCGGGCGGCCGCGGCCGGGGCGGGGGCCGGGGCCGGTGGGACGGTCGAGGACGGGGTGCGGCGAGCCGGGTACGTCAGGTAGAGGCTCGCCTGTGCGGCACCGAGGTAGCCGGTGAGCACCACGGGACCCTGCCGGACGGCCGCCAGCACCGCCGAGATCCGGGCGAAGAACTCCCGCTGCACCGGCTCGGGCAGGCCGGACAGGTCGCCGTCCATCTGGACGGTGACGGCGATGCCCCGAGCCTCGGCCTGCTCGATCGGACCGGCCAGGTCGCGCAGCGCGGCGAGGCCGGCGCCGACGAGATCTCGGCGCAGCGCCCGGGCGCGTGCCGTGCACAGGGCACGCACCTCCGGCCGGCCTGGATCGCTCCGCCCGGCGGCGATGTCGCGTAACAGCGGCAGGAATCGCGCGTCCAGCTCGTCGAGCCGCCGGCGCCGGTCCCGGCGGACGGTGCGGTCCAGCACTCGCCGGCTGGTCAGATCGGCCTCCAGGTCGTCGGCCCGCGCCCGCTCCTGCGCGCTGGCCCGCAGGACCGGCCCGAACATCGTGACCAACACCTGCATGATCCACTGCGCATACACCGCGGCGGCCAGCCTGGCGAGCACGAGCGGGTCATCCCGACAGCCGAGGCCGACGACGATCCCGACCATGGCCACCGTCGCGAACCCGGCGGCGGCGTAGCGCTCCCGCTGGGGCCGGGACAGCACCGCCAGCGCCACGAGCAGCGGGTTGATCATGGTGGTGCACCAGCTCACGACCAGTTCGCCGGGAGGTTCCGCCGTGTTGACCGCGCCGGCGACCGCCGAGGCCACGGCCGTCAGCAGCACGGCGGCCGACTCGCGGCGGCCCAGCGGCCGGCGGGCGACGATCCGGGCGGTCAGTCCGATGACCACGGCCGTCGCGAGCCAGATCGCCACGCCGGCCGGCATCGACCGGGTCTCGTCGCGGTGCACGACCACCGGGATGAGCGCGGCGAGCCAGCCCACGACCACCGCGAGGGCGAACGCCCGCCGCGCCGCCGCCGCGAACTGCTCCTCCAGCCGGTCGGCGCACGTCGTCTCGGCGGCGACCGGCTGCGGCAGCTCCCACCGCAGCGTGATCCGCGTCCCCTGCCCGGGATCGGACCAGAGGTCGGCGGAGCCGCCCACGGCCGCCATCCGGGCGAAGACCGAGTGCCGCAACCCGAGGCGGCGGCTGTCCGCGGCCAGCTCCGCCAGCCGGAACCCGCGTCCCCGGTCGACGATGGACACCTCCAGCCGGCCGGGGCCGACCTGGGCGAGCACCCGGGCGTCGTCGGTGCCGGCATGAGCCCGGACGTTGCGCAGCGCCTCGCCCATCGCGGCGGCCACGGCGGCACCGACCTCGTCGGGCACCCACTCGTCCGTCGGCTCCGGCCCGTCCTGCGGCGCGTCCGCATCCAGCACGACCCGCAGGCCGGCGCGGCGCGCGCTGCCGACGGCCTGGTCGATGCGGTCCGCGAGGGTCGGACCCACGCCCGACCGGCTGGCCAGGTGCTCCTCGACGGCGCGCACGCTGTCCGCGCACTGGCGGCGCAGGTCGCCGGCCGGCTGGTCCTCGCTCATGCCCAGGCCGGTGAGCGTGTTGAGGATCGTGTCGTGCAGGAGCCGCTCCTGCTCGCGGGAGTCCTGCTCGCGTCCCTCGGCGACGAGCTGCCGGCGCCGCCGGACGGTCACGTCGCGGTGTTGGAGGTCCGCGTCCACCGCGACCCGGCGCAGCCGCCCGGCGGCGTGATGCAGCAGGGCGCCGACGACGAGAAGGATCGCCGTCGCGGCGAACACCTGGGGTCGGTGGTCGGTGGCGCCGGCGAGCTGCCCGCCCGCCAGCACCGCCGTGGCCACGGCGAACCCCCGCGCCGGCAGGGCGAACGCCGCCACCACCACGGCGGTGAGCAGGCCGACGAAGGCGAAGGAGGCGGGGTCGCCCCGCGACGGGTCAGGCGTCAGCCAGTCCGTGGCCAGCGCGACGAGGGCCGCCACGGCCACGTCGGCGACCGCCATGGCCCGGCACGGCCGGCGGCGCAGGTGCACGACGAACAGCACGCCCCACGCCAGCACGACCACCGGGCCGGCCAGCGCCGCCGGGTGCGCGCGGTACCAGTCGGCCCAGGCGGCGACGAAGACCAGCAGGTAGCCCAGCTGGGCGAGCCGCAGCCGAGCGGTGCAGCGGATCATCACCGTGGACAGCGCCTGCACCGAGCGTCCGTTCATGTCGCACAAGTGTGGACGACAAGGCCATCGCCCCCGACCCAAGGGGCAGGTATCCCCCGTGTGGCGCCGGGGGCCGCGGGTCGGCCCGCAATCGGAATCCCACCATTCCCGGCTTCCGCCGAACCGGCTTCGGCCGAACCGGCTTTGGCCGAACCGGCTTCAGCGGCCCGGGCCATCCCGGCCCCGCCTTTCGCGGATGCCGGCCTTCCCGGAGCACTCGACACGAGAGGCACCGTTCACTCCACGGTGTCGACGGTGAGCCGGGCGAGGTGTTCCAGATGTTGGCGGCTGTCACCGAAAGCGGCGGCGAGACGTTTCGCGCGTTTGTAGAAGAAATGGGTGTCGTGCTCCCAGGTGTAGCCGATCCCGCCGTGGTACTGGACCATCGCGGCAGTGGCGTCGACGGCGGCCTGGTTCGCCTTGCTCTTGGCCACGGCGACGGCGAGGTCGGCGTCCGGGGCACCCTCGTCGAGGGCGTGCGCCGCGTACAGCACGGCATGCTCCGCCATGGTCACGGCGACGTGCAGGTCGGCGAGATGGTGGGCCAGCGCCTGGAACGATCCGACCGGCCGGCCGAACTGGACCCGCGCGGTGTCGTAGGCGACGGTGCGGGTCAACGCCGCCCGGGCGACGCCGGCGAGGTCCGCGGCGGCCAGCACCGCGCCGCGGCGCAGCAGGTCCGCCAGCCCCGCCGCGTCCGAGCCCGGCAGGCGGGCGGCCGGCGCCCCGGTCAACGTCACCGCGGCGAGCCGGGTGGTGGCGTCGATGCTCGCCTGCCGGTCGACCCGCACACCGGCGGCCCCCCGCTCCAGCAGGTACAGACCCACGCCTCCGTCGCCATGACCGGCACCCGTCGGCCCCTCCGGCTCGGCGGACACACCCAGCTCGGCGGACACACCCGGCTCGATGGCCGCGACCACGATGACGTCGGCGACGTGGGCGTACTCGACACCGGAGGCGGCACCGTCGAGGCGGCCCGCAGCGTCGGCGCGCACGGCGATCCCGCCGCGACCGAGGTGCCCGCCCGGGCCACGCAGCGCCACGGTGGCGACGAGTTCGCCCGCGCCGAGCGGCCCGAGCACGGCCGCGGCCTGCTCCGGCGAGCCGTCCCGCCGGATGGCCGCCCCGGCGAGCACGGTCGCCGCCCACGGTCCGGGGACCACCCCGGCGCCGAACTCCCGCACGATCACCTGGGCGTCGAGCAGGCCGAGGTCGAGGCCGCCGTGCACCGCCGGCACGCACACCGACAGCCAGCCCTGCTCCCCGATCGCGCGCCACAGGTCGGCGGGATGGCCGTCGCCCTGCTCGTCGTCGACGACCGCCCGAACCGCCCGAAGATCGAAGCGGTCGGCCAGGAAGGCGCGGACGGTCTCGGCGAGGGCACGCTGCTCGTCGGTGAGGGCGAAGTACACGGGCGCGGTTCTCCTGACGGCCGGGCGAGGCGGGCGAGGGCCGGGCGGGACGGACGAGGACGAGGGCAGGACGGGACGGGACGGGACGAGCAGGGCAAGGTGAGGGCAGGACGGGGCGGGCAGGACGGGGCGGGGCGGGGCGGGCAGCCTATGACCCGCGGGGCAGGCCCAGCACGCGTTCGGCGACGATCGTGCGCTGCACCTGCGACGAGCCACCCCAGATCGTGACCGAGCGGGTCCAGAAGCTCTCCTGGCGCAGCGCGGTCAGGTCGAGGTCCGCGGTCGGCCGCAGCAGGGCGACGTCGGCGCCGAGCAGCTCATCGAACGTCTCGAACAGTCCCTGGTAGGCCTGCGACCACTGCAGCTTCGTCACCGACGACGACGCCCCCAGGTCGCGGCCCCGCTCGACCTCGGTGAGCACGTGCATGGCCTGATAGCGCAGGCATTCCAGCTCGACCCGGCGGCGGGCGAGCTCCTGACGCAGCACCGGGTCACCGGCCCGGCCCAGCGCCCGCGCCACCCGCACGATCTCGTCGTAGGCCTGCTGGTAAGCGGTGTACTGGCTGATCCCGGCCGCGCCGCGCTCGAACGACAGCAGCAGCATCGCCGTCGCCCAGCCATTGCCGACCCCGCCCAGGCACTGCGACGCCGGCACCCGCACGTCGGTGAGGAAGACCTCGCCGAACTCGCTGACCCCGCTCATCTGACGGATCGGACGCACCTCGACCCCGGGGGCGTGCATGTCGATGAGCAGCAGCGACAGGCCGCGGTGACGGCTGCTGCCGGGCTCCGTGCGGACCATCGTGAACATCCGGTCGCCGCGGCTGGCGAACGTCGTCCACACCTTCTGGCCGTTGACGACGAACTCGTCGCCGTCGAGCACCCCGTGGGTGCGCAGGGCGGCGAGGTCGGACCCCGCGCCCGGCTCCGAAAAGCCCTGGCACCAGATGACCTCGTTGCGCAGCATCGGCCCGATGATGTCGGCCCGCTGCTCCGAGGTGCCCACCGCCATGACGGTCGGCGCGAGGAAGACCAGGCCGAGGCTGTTCACCGAGCGGGGGGCGCGGGCGCGCACCAGCTCCGCGTCGTGGATCGCCCGCATCGCCGGGGTGCCGCCGCGCCCGCCGTACTCGAGCGGCCAGTCGATCCCGGCGAACCCGGCCAGCGCCTTGCGCCGCTCCCAGTCCCGGCGCAGGTCGAACGCCTCGTCCTCGCCGAGGGTGGCCCAGAAGCCGGGTGCGGTCCAGGCGGCGGGGATGTTCGCGGTCAGCCAGGCGCGCAGCTCGACGCGGAACTTCTCCGCCTCCGGGGGATAAGCTCAGATCCACGTGGTCCAGTCCATCTCGTCGGCGTGTGCCCGCCACGGGAGCCGGGCTCAGTCCAGACCGTAGTACTCGATAACCGCGTGGTGTGCCGGTCGCCGATCCGGCCGAACCCGGCGACGCCTCGGCGTCCCCCGCCGGACGCCCGCCGTTCACCCGCGCACAGGCGCCGGTCACCGCCAGCCGGCACCATGGGGATGCGGTCGCCGCGGTACCGCCCCGACCCGCCCGTACGAAGCCGGGACCCGCCCACCCGGCCCGAACCCGCCCGGCCCGCCCGACCCGCCCGATCCGCCCGATCCGCCCGATCCGCCCGAAGGAGGACACCCGCATGACGCCGACCAGGCTCGCAGCGCCGACCGCGGGCCTCGATCCCGCCCGCCGGGCCGAGGCGCTGCGCCGGATGCGCACCGAGATGATGGACGTCGCCGTGATCGGCGGCGGGGTGACCGGCGCGGGAGTCGCGCTGGACGCCGCCACCCGCGGCCTGTCGGTGGCCCTCGTCGAGGCCCGCGACCTCGCCGCCGGCACCTCCAGCCGCTCCAGCAAGCTGATCCACGGGGGGCTTCGTTACCTCGAACAGCTCAACGCCCCGCTGGTCCGCGAGGCCCTGCGGGAACGATCCCTCATGCTGGACACTCTCGCCCCGCACCTCGTCCACAGCGTCCCGTTCCTGCTGCCGCTGACCCACCACGGCTGGGAACGCGCCTACATCGGCAGCGGCGTGCTGCTCTACGACACCCTCGGTCAGGGCCTGGCCCGCATCGCGCCGGGCAGCGACGGGACCATGCCCCACCACCGGCACCTGAGCCGCAAGGCGGCGCTGCGGGTCTTCCCGTCCCTGCGCTCCGACGCCCTCGTCGGCGCCATCCAGTACTGGGACGGCCAGGTCGACGACGCCCGGCACACCCTGTTCGTGGCGCGGACCGCGGTGCGCTACGGGGCGCTGCTCGCGACCAGCGCGCGGGTCACCGGCCTGCTCCGGGAGGGCGACCGGGTCGCCGGCGTCACCGTGAGCGACCTGGAGTCCGGCGACGAGATCGCGCTGCGTGCCCGGCAGACCATCAACGCCGCCGGGGTGTGGACCGACGAGATCCAGTCGATGGTGGGCGGCCGGGGGCGGCTGTCGGTCCGGGCGTCGAAGGGGGTGCACATCGTCGTCCCCCGCGACCGCATCCACGGCGAGACGGGGCTGATCCTGCGCACCGAGAAGAGCGTGCTGTTCGTCATCCCCTGGGGCAGCCACTGGATCATCGGCACCACCGACACGGACTGGAACCTCGACCTCGCCCACCCGGCGGCGAGCAGCGCTGACATCGACTACCTGCTCACCACCGTCAACCGGGTGCTGCGCACCCCGCTGACCGCGGACGACATCACCGGCGTGTACGCAGGCCTGCGGCCGCTGCTGGCCGGCGAGTCCGAGGACACCTCGCAGCTGTCCCGCGAGCACGCCGTCGTCACCCCCGTGCCCGGCCTGACGATGGTCGCCGGCGGCAAGTACACGACCTACCGGGTGATGGCCGCCGACGCCGTCGACGCGGCGGTGGGCGGGATGAACCGGGCGGTGCCGGCGTCGTGCACCGAGAAGATCCCACTGCTCGGGGCCGACGGCTTCCCCGCCCTGTGGAACGCCCGGGAGAGCCTCGCCCGGCGCGCCGGGCTGCACGTCGGGTGGATCGAACACCTGCTGCACCGCTACGGCACCCTCGCGGAGGAGGTGCTGGAGCTCGCCGGGTCCCGCGCGGAGCTCGCCCGGCCGTTGACCGGGGCGTCGACGTACCTGGCCGCCGAGGCGGTGTACGCGGTCACCCACGAGGGGGCGCTGCACCTGGAGGACGTGCTGACCCGGCGGACCCGCATCTCGATCGAGACCCCCGACCGCGGGGTGGAGGCGGCCCGCCACGTCGCCGAGCTCATCGCCCCCACGCTCGGCTGGGACGTCACCGCCCGCGACCGCGAGGTCGAGCACTACCTGGCCCGGGTGCAGGCCGAACGAGCCTCGCAGCGGCAGGCCGACGACGCCACCGCGGACGCGGCCCGGCTCGGCGCGCCCGACGTGCGCCTGGGTCGGGCCGAACGCCGCACCCCCGCGCCGGCAGCCGGCTGAGCGGGTTTTACTGGGCCGACGCGAGGAACGACGCCTGCATGGACACCATTCTTTGGATCATCGCGGCGATCTTCGTCATCGCGGGGGTCGTCACAATCGTGCGCGGGGGTCTCATCTACGGCATTGTGCTCATCGTCGTCGGCCTGCTCATCGGCCCGGGTGGTGTTTCGGTGTTCAGTTGAGGCCCGTGGTTACGCCCTTCGGGGCGGATGTCTGCGGCCCGAAAGGCGGGATCAGAGGCCGTATTCCTCCAGCAGGCGTAGCCACACCTCGCACACCGTCGGAAACGAGGGCACCGCGTGCCACAGCCGCTCGACCGGCACCGCGGCGACGATCGCGATCGTCGCCGCGTGCACCATCTCCTGGGTATCCGGGCCGGTGAACGTCGCGCCCACGAGGACCCGCCGGGACTCGTCGACGACGATCTTCGAGGTACCGATGATCCCTTCGCCGCGCACCGACGCGCCGGCCACCCCACCGGTCGCGACGCTGACCGCCCGAACCGTCAGGCCCGCCTCCCGCGCGGCCCGCTCGGTCAGCCCGACCGCACTGGCCTGGGGATCGGTGAAGGTCACCCGCGGGATGGCGAGGCCGTCGGCCACGTCCCGGGCGGGCTCACCCGCGGCGTCCCGGCGGCCGGTGATGACGTCGGCGACGATCCGCGCCTGGTACTTGGCCATGTGGGTGAGCAGGGCCCGGCCGCAGACGTCGCCGACCGCGTACAGCCAGCCGCCGTCCACCCCGACCGCCAGGAGACGGTCGTCGACCTCGATGAACGTGCCGGGTTGCAGGCCGACGGCGGCCAGGCCCAGGTCCCCGGTCGCCGGGGTGCGCCCGACCGCCACCAGGATCTCGTCCGCCACGACGGTGTCGCCCACGGAGTCATCGCCCATGGAGTCATCACGTACGGAGTCATCGCCCTCAGCGTGATCGCCCTCAGCGTGACTCCTCCCGCTGCGATCGCTGCCGGCGTGATCGTCCGCGGAGTGCGGCCCCGCCCCGGCGGCGAGGGTGACGGTCACGGGGCCGCGCGACGTCGCGGAGTCGGGGCGGCCGCGTCGTACGTCGACGGCCCGGGTGCCGAGGCGCACCGTGATGCCGTCCGCCTCGAAGGCCGCGCGTACCTGCTCCCCGGCGAACTCCTCCTCCCGGGCGAGCAGTCGCGGCGAACCCTCGACGACGGTGACCTCCGCGCTGCCGAGCCGGCGGAACGCCTGGGCGAGCTCCGCGCCGACGGCCCCGCCGCCGAGCACCACCAGGCGGCGCGGCACCGCGGTGGCGGCGGTCGCCGAGCGGTTGTCCCAGGGTTCGGCGTCGGCGAGACCCGGGATCGGCGGGACCGTCGCCCGGCTGCCGGTGGCCACGACCACCGCCCGCGAGGCGGTCAGCACCCGACGATCACCGTCGGCGCCGGTGACCTCGACCTGACGCGGCCGGCCGGTCAGCCGGCCGGTTCCGCGCACGAGCGTCACGCCCTTGTCGGTCAGCCACGGCACCTGGGAGTCGTCCGAGAAGCCACCGACCAGCCGGTCACGCCGCGCGAACACCGCCGCGGGGTCCAGCGCGCCGGTGACGGCCGCAGCGGCGCCGGGCACCCGCCGCGCCGCGGCCAGCACCTCCCCCGGCCGGATGAGGGTCTTGCTCGGGATGCAGCCCCAGTAGCTGCACTCACCGCCGACGAGCTCCCGTTCGACGATCGTCACGGCGAGCCCCGCGTCGGCGCACCGGCCGGCGACGTTCTCCCCGGCGGGACCCGCGCCGATCACGATCACATCCACCCGCGCCTCCAGCGCGTGCACAGCCAGCGCCTGGGCGTCCCGCGCCCGTGTGTCCCCCGCCTGTGTGCCCCCCGCCTGCGTGTCCGGATCCATGTCCGTGCCTCCCACCGTCGCAGCCAGGATCACCGCAGCCGGGGGGGCTGGCCGGGCGGTGGTAAGGGGCCCGCTATTCCCTCGACCCCGAACCGTCATCTGCCGCCGGCAGCATGGCGGGGGACGGCCCGGTCGTACCGTACGCGCGCCGACGGTGACGAGAAGCACCCGGCCCGAACGGACGGCGCGCCGCCCGTGACCGGGAGCCGCGGGGTGTCAAGGGAACAATGGCGTCGGAGCGTGAAGCAGGGCCCGGTGCGCGCAAAGCCGCCCGCACCGGGCCGCCGTGACGAAACGAGCGGGGAGACAAGATGCAGCTCGGGATGGTCGGCCTCGGCCGGATGGGCGCCAACCTGGTTCGCCGGCTGATCCGCGACGGCCACGAGTGCGTGGTCTACGACGTGAACGCCGAGGCCATCAAGGCCCTGGAGGCCGAGGGCGCCACGGGAGCGGGGACGCTCGCCGAGTTCGCCGCGGCGCTGCGTCCCCCGCGCACCGCCTGGATCATGGTGCCGGCCGGGTTGACCGGGCAGACCGTCGACGCCGTCGCCGAGCACTTCGCGCCGGACGACGTCATCATCGACGGCGGCAACTCGTACTACCGCGACGACATCCACAAGGCGGCCGAACTCGCCACCAAGGGCATCCACTACGTCGACGTCGGCACCTCCGGTGGCGTGTTCGGCCTGGAGCGCGGCTACTGCCTGATGATCGGCGGCGAGCCGGCGGTCGTGGCCCGGCTGGAGCCGCTGTTCGAGACGATCGCCCCCGGCGTCGGCGCCGTCCCCCGCACCCCCGGCCGCGCCGGCGAGCCGGTGCAGGCCGAGAAGGGCTACCTGTACTGCGGGCCGAACGGCGCCGGGCACTTCGTCAAGATGGTCCACAACGGCATCGAGTACGGCATGATGGCCGCGTTCGCCGAGGGACTCGCCATCCTCGACAAGGCGAACATCGGCCGGGAAGCCCTGGAGCACAACGCCGAGACGGCCCCGCTGGGCGACCCGCAGTACTACCAGTACGACTTCGACACCGCCGCGATCGCGGAGGTCTGGCGCCGCGGCAGCGTCGTCAGCTCCTGGCTGCTCGACCTCACCGCCACCGCCCTGCAGGAGGACCCCGAACTCGCCGAGTTCAGCGGCCGGGTCTCCGACTCGGGCGAGGGCCGCTGGACGGTGCTCGCCGCGGTGGAGGAGGGCGTGCCCGCGCACGTGCTGACCGCCTCCCTGTACGAGCGGTTCAGCTCCCGCGGCGAGGGCCTGTTCGCGGACAAGCTGCTCTCCGCGATGCGCAAGCAGTTCGGCGGCCATGCGGAGCAGCACGCTCCGAAGGCCGGCTGAGGCCGGCCGGTCGGATCAGGTGGTGTCGGCGGCGAGATCACCCACGTCACCCATGACGATCATGGGGTGGGCGGTGGGCTTCAGCCAGCGCAGGATCGACGTCAGCGCGTCCTGCTCGACGGCGACGCAGCCCCGGGTCGGCGACCGATGGTCGACGTGCAGCCAGATGTCGCCGCCGACCTGGTCGCCCAACGGCCGGGTCGGGTCCGACGGGGGCAGCCCGGGCAGCCGGTTGTAGTCGATGGCGACGACGTAGTTGAAAGCGTCGGCCATCGGCTGCCCCTGCGGCGCCGCCGTCCGGTAGAACGCCGGCCGGTACTCGTAGGGCATGCCGGTGCCCGGATCGGGCAACCGGCCGCCGGCCGCCGTCAGGCTGAACACCCCGATGGGGCTGCGCAGGTCGCCCTCACGGTGGGTGAAGGTCCACCCGTTGGCGCCGTTACGCCCGGTCAGCGGGGCACCGAACGGCTCCCAGGGGGCATCCGGGTCCGCACGCTGCCACAGCGTCACGTTGTTGGTGTTCGCGTCCCGGTCGGCACCGGTGGCGACGATCACCTGAAGGGCGTCCCGGGGAATCTTCGCCGACATCACCGGCCCGATACCGGGGATCGCGCCCGGGGCCCCCGCCGCGCCGTTCGCGCCCTCGACCCGGCTCGGCCGCACCGGCTGCGCGCCCGCCGCCAGGGGCGTCGACCCGGCCGAGGCGGTGGCCGACGCCGACGACCCCGCGTCCCGCTCCGAGCCGGGACCGCCGAAGTGGACGGCGCCCGCGGCGCCCACGACCAGAGTCACGCCGGCAGCCGCGACGCCGACGGCGACCGACCGGCCGCGCACGGAGCCCGCGCGCGGCCGGATTCGGTGAGGCCTGCTGCGGTGATCGGCCATGTCTGCGGCCTCCGGAACGACGCCGCGGGCGGGACGGCGTCGCGCTGTCGAGAGCCGACGCTCCCGGCGGCGACCGCGCCCGCGCCACCGGGGTGCGACCAGGGCGCACCGGTCACGACGATACGGATCGCCTCCCGCGCTTCGGTGGGGTACCCCGGTGGACTGCCCCCGTCATCCAGCCACAACACCCGAACGCTGGGTGACATCGGGAATGCACCCCGGACGGATCGTCCGTATCCGCGACGCACTGCTCCACGCCGCCCCCACGGGGCGGTCCCGAACCCACCCGGAACGCAGGCAGAGCACCGGACGGACCCGCCGATCCACGCGCCCCCCACGGCCACGACGAGCGTTGGATCACGCCCGACCGGGTTACGCCCGTCGCCGATAGACGCGGCTCCGAGATGCGCAGAGTCGATTGCGGTACGTTCTGGTCATTCCACCGCGACAAAGCGTGCGCACCGCACCGCACCGCAGTGCGCGCATCAGCTCGCGGCACCGCCCTCGGCAGCCACCGACCCGGCCCGCCATCGCTCGGGCCCCCACCGAATCAGGCCCGACGATCGTGCTCGACGGCTTCCAGTTCCACCGCATCCTGGCCACTCCGCGGCGCCCGGAGGGGACCGACCGTCCCGATCCCGTCCCGCCCGCGCTGTTCGCCGCGCTCGTGGGCGCGCACGCCGAGCTGACCTCGCTCGGCCCCAGCCCGGCCGCGCCGGGCGTCGCCGTCGCCTGGCTGCGCGGGCCGGGCGAGGCCCACATCCGCTTCCTCGCCGGCGGCCGGCCCTACTTTCCCCCGGGCACCATCCCGGCGGCCGCGGCCGCCCCGCCATCCCCGATCGGCCCGCCATCCCCGATCGGCCCGCCGCCCCTCGACGGCCCCGACGGATGGCCCGAGGGCGGCGGCCTGCCGCCGGGCGACGCATGGCCGGGCTCGCAGGACGGCGGGCTGCCGCCACTCCCGCCGCTTCCCCGGCCGCCTCGGTCCGCCCGCCCCCGGCCCGCGTCGGCGCCGCGGGCGGCCGGACCGGCCCCGCTGTTGTATCCACCCGGGTCGACGGCCGTCGCGCTGGCGCCCGGTGCCGTCCTCGACGACCTCGCCCGTTTCCCGTACTGGCTGCGCTGCGGCGGCAGCCCGGACGCGTTGTGGGCGCCCGGACCGGGCGGGGAGGGCGGCAGCCAGCCTCCGGCCGGCGCGCGGCGCGGCTCGTTCGACGACTACGCCGCCCATCTCGTCGGCCCGTTCGCCTGGCTGGTGCTCGCCTGGCCGGTCACACCGCACCGCCTCGCCGAGGAACGCGACGCCCTCGCCCGGAGCATCCCCGCGCTGCGCCTGCGCGAGCACGACCAGGACGCCCGGCTCGACCTGGAACGGGCCGAGCGCCGCCACCGGGAACTCGGCCGCGCCGCGGCCAGCGGGATGTGGGACGTCGAGATCCTCGTCGGCGGGGCCAGCAGGGCCGGCGCGTTCTCCCTGGCGGCGCTGCTGTGCAGCTCCAGCGATCTCGACGAGCTGCCCTACACGCTGCGCCCGCTGGGCCCCGCGACGTCGTTCGCCGGCGCCCGGGCGCCGCGGCCGGCGGATCCCGCGGACGGGGCGGAGCGCAGCCCGTTCCGGGCCGGCGCCGAGCTGCTCGCGGCGCTGGCCCGACCGCCCGGCCGGGAACTTCCGGGCATCACGCTCATCACCCCGCACACGTTCGACGTGACGCCGGAGGGCCCGGACGGCAGCGGGCCCGCGGATCCCCGCGGCGCCCCCGGGGCGGTGCGGCTCGGTGACGTCCTCGACGCCGGCTGGTCGCCGGCCGGCACGCTCGCCGTCCCCCGGTCCACGCTCAACCGGCACGCGTTCGTCTGCGGAGCCACCGGCTCCGGCAAGTCGCAGACCGTCCGGTCGCTGTTGGAGTCGTTGGCCCGCGCCCCGGCGCCGGTGCCGTGGCTGGTGCTGGAGCCGGCGAAGGCGGAGTACGCGCGGATGGCGGGCCGGCTGGCCGACCTGGCCGGACCGCCGGACGTCGGGGATGCCGCGCGGCCGGGTGAGGTGCTCGTCATCCGGCCGGGCCGGCTGGACGCGGCGCCGGCGTCGCTGAACCCGTTGGAGCCGGAGGCCGGCTTCCCGCTGCAGAGCCACCTCGACCTGGTCCGCGCGCTGTTCCTCGCCGCGTTCGAGGCGCACGAGCCGTTCCCCCAGGTCCTGGCCCGGGCGCTCACCGTCTGCTACCGGGACCTGGGGTGGAACCTGGTACTCGACCGGCCCGAGCCGCCGTACCGGCCGCGGTTTCGCGTCTACGGGCCGGACGCGGACGACCCCGTCGAGGTTCGGCGGCGCTACCCGACCCTCGGCGACCTGCAGCGAACCGCCGCCAGGGTGGTCGAGAACATCGGCTACGGGGCGGAGGTCACTGCCGACGTCCGCGGGTTCGTCGACGTCCGCATCGGCAGCCTGCGGGAGGGCAGCCCGGGGCGGTTCTTCGAGGGCGGCCATCCCATCGACATCGGCGCCCTGCTGACCCGCAACGTCGTCATCGAGCTTGAGGACATCACCAGCGACCAGGACAAGGCGTTCCTGCTCGGGGCGGTGCTCATCCGCATCGTCGAGCACCTGCGGGTGCGGTTCGGGGCGGCCGGCGCCGGCGGGCTGCGCCACGTCCTCGTCGTCGAGGAGGCGCACCGGCTGCTCAAGAACGTCACCGACGGGCCGGCCGCGGCCGCGGTGGAGCTGTTCGCCTCCCTGCTCGCCGAGATCCGCGCCTACGGCGAGGGCCTCGTCGTCGTGGAGCAGATCCCGGCGAAGATCCTGCCCGACGTCATCAAGAACACCGCGCTGAAGGTGATGCACCGGCTGCCCGCCGCCGACGACCGAGAGGCCGTCGGTGCCACGATGAACCTGCGCCCGGAGCAGTCCGAGGCCGTCGTGGCGCTGCCGGCCGGGGTGGCCGCCGTCAGCGTGGACGGCATGGACCGCCCGGTGCTGGCCCGGATGGTCGCCGGCGACGCCCGGGAGTCGCCGCACCTCGCCCGGTACGACCGGGTCCCGCTGGCCGGCCGGCGCAGCCTGCACTGCGGCGCGGCGTGCGCCGTCGGGCGGGCGTGCACCCTGGAGGAGACCGAGACCGCGGCCCTGGCCGCCGACGACGCCCGGCTGGTGCTCTGGGTCGAGGCGGTCGCGGCCCACCAGGTGATGGGCTTCGCGCACGTGCTGGGACTCGCGCCGTTCGCCCCCTCGCCGGCGCTGCGCGCGATGCTGGCCGCGCAGCCGCCGCGGCGGCTCGACTGCCTGCTCGCGCACGCCACCGACCGGGCCACCGACGCCCGCGCCCGGCTGTTGCGCCCGTCCGTCGACGCGGACGACTTCGCCGCCGCGCTGCGCGCCACGCTGCGCCGACTGCTGGTCGGGCCGTCCGCGTCCGCCGACGCACCGGTGGACTCCCGGCGGTTCACCGCGGGCGTCTACCGCTGGCAGGACGTCCGGCTGGCGCTCGGCGAGGCCGTGCGCCGGCAGGGTCCGGACGCGGGCCCGCATCCGCTGACCGCGTCCTGGCAGGACCGCGGCCTGGCCGTCGCCGGCGCCACGATCGGCGAGCAGCTCGCCTGGCTGCGCGCCAGCCCGGTGTACGCGGGCGGCGAGGACCAGGTCAGCGTCGGCGACGTGACGGCGAGCGGGCTGGTCGACGCGGTGCGCGAACTCGCCGGCGGGACGGACGCCGGGGCCGTCGCGATCGCGCTGGAGCACGCCTGCGCCGGGCCCGGCCTGACGGACCTGGTCGACCAGATCGCCAACCTCGTCGAGACGGGCCCCGGCGGGCCGCTGGCCGGGCCCGAGGCGCCGGAATCAGCCGCGGCCGGCCGGTGAGCGCGTGGCCGGGTCATCAGGAGCCGGGGAAGTCCGCCACCGGGACCGGCACGCTCGTGGCGTTGCCTCCGGCCACGTCGAACAGGGTGAGCTGGTACGTCGTGTACTCGATCGACGTCGACAGGTGCCGGGTCGAGAAGTCCACGCCGCTGTCGAACTTGTTGAACGAGCACCTGCGGGTGAACCGGGCGGCGTCGGTGTCCCAGTCCTCGCCGAGGGTGTAGAAGACGTCGAAGTGACCGTCGGGCAGCCCGTCGACGGTCGTGCTGCTGCCGGCCCGTACGAAGATGTTGCGCACCCTCGCGCCGCCCTCGGTCAGCTTGACCACGGCGTCCTGGGACGGCGGCGCCTCGACGGTGACCTTGCCGTAGCCGCCGCGCCGGCCGGGGCCGACGCTGCCGTTGTCCGGCCGCCGGGTCTGGTCCGGCTCGCCGGTCGGCAGGAACGCGCCGACCCGGTACGGGTGGGCCGGGTCCGCCGCCGCGAGCGCCGCGACGGCCAGCCGGGTCAGGTGCGCGCCGTTGCCGGCCGACGCTCGCCGCCCGCCCGAGCTGCCGGTGCACACCACCTGCCGGTCGGCGTCGGCGCGCAGGCTGTCCAGGTCGGCGCCGAGCGCGACCAGTGCGGCGACGAGCTGCCCGTGCGCGGCGCGCGCCGGCACCGGCGGGTCGGTGCCGGCCAGGGTCGTGCGCTGGGTCGTCAGGTCCGTCTCGGCCGTGCGCAGCGCCCCGGCCAGATCGGTCGGCGTCTGGGCGCCCGACACCGCGGCGAGATCCGGGGTGAGCGCGGCGTCCACGCCCGTCAGCACCTGCTGGTAGGCCTCGGGGGCGACGCCGGTCGGCGTGGGCGCGGGGCGCGGTAGCGGCGCGGGCGCGATCGTGCCGGCGGAGGCGGTCGGTACGCCCGTGGCCCCGTCGCCCCCTCCGCAGGCGGCTGCCGTCCCCAGCAGCGCCACCACGACGACACCGATCCCGACAACCCGCCGGCCGTCCCGCACCATCAGCCATCCCCCGTTCGATGTCGAGGCGAGCCTAGAAAGGTTCGCGCTCGTGGCTGGCCGCATCGGCGGATCTCACCGACGCCCCACGCCGGGCCCGACCGGGCTGGCACCAGGTGGCCTGCGGCAACGGCTCCGAGCCGGCGACGGGCTGTCGGGAAGCCGACAGCCCGCGGGCCGCGGGCCGCGGGCCGCGGGCCGCTTCGCGCCGGCCGTTCCCTGGGGCGTACGAACCAGCCGGTCTAGGCACGCGGGCGACCGACCGGCCCTCCGGCGAGGGCCGGCGCAGAACGCGACAGAGTGGACACCAGGCGCCATACTGGAGACGGAGGGACCGAGGTTCGCCACGCGCTGTGCTCGCCGTCGACGGCGCCGCCGCAGGCCGGGCGGCGTCGGGCTGGCGGGCCAGGTCCGACGATGACGCGACTGGCGGGGGTCACGATGGGGGGCGCAGCCCTGACGGCGGCGGAGGCCCAGCTCATCCAGGGGCTGTTCGTCCCGCGGGAACGCTGGGGGTGGGAGTTCGTCGACGGCGGCCCGGCGACGCCGAGCCCGCTCGCCGACGATCGCCCCGTCTGGACGCCACCGGCGCTGCCCGACCTGGCCGAGCTGGCCGCCCGGCGGAGCCGGTCGATCCGGGCGCTGTGGAAGCGGCTGCCGGTGCCCGGGGCCTTCGTCGTCCTTGGGCTTCTGCTGGCGTCCGAGGGCGGGCTGTTCTTCGTGCCGGCCGGGTTCGCCCTCGCGCTGCTCGCCGGCCTGGCTCCACTGGTGCGCCATCGCCAGTTGGTGCGCGCCCGCCGCCGGACGGTGACGGCGACGGCGAGCGCTCGCGCCGCCCACGAGCAGGCGGTGGTCTCCTGGCAGGCCGAGATCGACGCGCACATCCGGGCCGACGAGCGGCGCCGGGAGGCCGCCAGCGCCTTCTTCCCCATCGTGACGCCGGCCGCGACCCCGCGGGTCGACGTCTTCGGCGGTGACGGCAACGGCTGGGCCAGTCTGTTGGCCACCGCCGGCTGCTCGGTGCTCACCGGCGGCACCGGCATCCTGCTGGTGGACCTGAGCGAGCGGACGGTCGGCGGCGGGTTGGCGCGGCTGGCCGGGCAGGCCCGCTGGCCGGTCGAGTCCTGGGACCTGCCCGGCCAGCTCGACGAGGTCGCGCTGCTCGACGGGCTCGGCCCGCGGGAGGCCGGTGAGCTCGTCGCGGACGCCTTCGGCCCGACCCGCGAGGGCGATCAGGACCATCACCGGCGGGCGCTGCACGCCGACCTGGTGACCACGGTGGGTCAGGTCCTCGGCGAGCGGCTGACCTTCCGCCGGCTGGCCGAGGGCCTGCGCGTGCTGGAGGGTCTCGACGACGGCACGGCGGCCGCGGCGTTGTCGACGGCCGAGGCCGGCGCGCTCGTCGGCCGGATGAACGCCTTCGGCCGCGGCGAACGGATCCCCGACGAGCTGCGGTACCTGCGTTCCTCGCTGGAGGCACTCTGCCCGCCGGACGCCTCGGCCGCGGCCGCCGCGCGGGCGGCTGTGGGCGGCGGCCGGGGTGCCGGGGGTCTGCGCCGGCTGGCCACCTGGTGGCCGGTCCAGGGGCTGCGGGTGCTGGCGACCTCCAGCCGCACGTCGTCGACGCACCACAAGGAGCTCGCCGACCGGCTGGTCATCCAGGCGGTGCTCCACCAGCTCCGCCGCCGCGAGCTCGCCCCCGCCGCCGGGCGGGACATGCTCGTCGTCGCCGGCGCGGACCATCTCGGTCGACCGGTGCTGGGCGGCCTCGCCCGGCACGCCGAGATCGCCGGGGTGCGCCTCGTGCTCCTCTTCGAGCGCCTCGCCGACGACGCCGAACGGGTCCTGGGCAGCCAGGGCGGGTCAACGATCATCATGCGGCTCGGCAACGGCAAGGACGCGACGACCGCGGCGGAGTTCATCGGCCGCGGTCACAGGTTCGTCATGTCCCAGGTGACCACGCAGGTCGGGCGGAGCTTCACCACCGGCGACAGCGACAGCGTCGGCTACTCCGACGGCACCTCGGACACCACCGGCACCAGCGGCGGGTCGAGCCGGACCTACGACCGCACCCGCCTGCTGCCCTGGCTGCAGAACACCTCGACGAACACCGGCTGGCAGGAGTCCGTGACGACGTCACGCTCGCAGACCTGGCAGCGCACGACGAACACGTCGGTCAGCGACTCGACGAACGACGGCAGCACCACCCAGCGGGTGTACGAGTTCCTCATCGAGCCCACCACCGTGCAGACCCTGCCGACCACCGCCTTCCTGCTCATCAGCCCGGTCGACGGGCCGGGCCGGGTGACTCCGGGCGACTGCAATCCCGGCACGGTGCTGCTGCCCCGGGTCTCACCGGTGGACCGCTGGTCGGCCCGGGGTGCGGCCGGGGCCGCGGGGGCGCAGCCGGCCGGCCGGGCGCCGGGTGCGGTTCGCCTCGCCGTGCCCGCCGCCCCGTCGGCGCAGCTTCCGGTCGGGGGGTGGGCGGGCCGGACGGACGGGGCCCGGCCGCGTCCAATCGCCACCGCGACGTCCGGGACCTACCCGGACCTCGCTGCGGCCGCGCAGGAGTCGGCCTACCGGCTGGCCCCACCGTCCCCGCGGCCCGGCCCCCCCACCGGCCCCGCACCCGCCGGCCCCGGCCCCGGGAGGATGACCGGCGGCTGGGTGCCGATCGGCGAGCAGCCGGCGCCAGGCCCGTACCCGCCGGCTGGCGGGTACGGGCGGCCCGTGGCGGACCCACCGGCCGACGGGCGGCCGCGCGACGACGGGCGGCCGCCGCGCAGGGGCCGGCGGCGCCTCGGCGAGCAGCCGCCGAACCCTGCGTGAATAGTCGACATTCCGTGAACAGCTAGGTGCTTCAAGTAGTTATCCACAATTGGAAAAAGACGCTGGCCCAACAGAAGAACAACCGTCATCGTCTTCTCATGGCCCATAACCCTGGCCGACTCTCCTGGCAGGAGATCGCCACACCGCAGGCCGGCGTGATCACGATCCGCGACGCGGTCGCCGCCGGCCTCCCCCGCACCGAGATCCGCCGGCGCCTCGACGACGGCCGCTGGCGGCAGCCCTTCCGCGGCGTCCTGATCACCGACGTCACCCCCACCGCCGGCCCGCAGCACCTGTGGGCCGCGGTGCAGGCCATCGGGCCGGAGGCGGTGCTGGCGGGCGGATGCGCGGCGGCGCTCGCCGGGCTGGTCGGCCATGACCCCCAGCCGGTGACCGTGCTCGTCCCGACCGACCGCCGCGTCAGCGCTCCGCCGGGGGTGCTGCTGCGGCACAGCGCGCGCCTGAGATCCAGCGAGATCGACCCGCTCCGACTGCCCCCGCGGACCACCCCGGCCCGCTCCCTGATCGACATGGCGGAGTGGGCCGCGTCCCGGAGCCTGGCGCAGGATGTCCTCGCCGACGCCGTGCACCAGCAGATCGTCACCGTCCGCGGCCTGCGCGAGGCGTTGTCGCGGCGCGGCCCGATCAGCCGCCGCACGCTGATCGCCGAGACGCTGGATCGACTCGGTGCGGACGCGCCGCACCTCACCGAGATCATGTTCCGCCGGATCGAGCGGCGGCGCGAGCTGCCCCCCGCGGGCTACCGGGTCGAGGGTCCGGCGGACGAGCCGACCTCACGGCTCACCGTGCGTTATGAGCCGTGGCGGGTGCGCGTCGAGGTCGCGGTCGAACCGACCGCGAAGCAGCCGGTCACCCAGTGTGGTTCCGGTCAGGACACCCTGATCCGGCTGCCGGCGCACCTGCTGCGGACCGCACCGGACGACGCGGCCGAGATCGTCGCCGGGGCCCTGCGCGAGCGGGGCTGGGTGCCGCCGACGGATCGCCCCCAGCGGGCCCTGGCCTCCTGACGAGGCGGCCACCGCCCGCAGGCGGAGGGGTTGGCGGCGGCCTGATCTTGCCGTAACTTTGAGCGAACGTTGCGGGAGCTTCCACCCGAGGAGGCTGAGAGGGCGGCTGGGCAGAAGCCCGGCGCCGCCGACCGCCTGAACCTGTCCGGGTAATTCCGGCGTAGGGAGTGATGGCCGTGGCGCGTCGGGCTCGGATCGTCTCCATCCGTCGCGGGCGGCCGCTGCCGTGCCCGCCCATGTTCACCCGCCCCGCGCCGCCGCACCGTCCCCCGGCACCGCCCCCCGGCGCCATCGACCCGGGCGGCCCGACGGCGCGCTAGGGTCCCGCTCCGCCGGCGGGGGCGCTCTCGCGGTCCGACCGGGCGCCGGGGGCACCCCGTCCCCTTCCCGCCACCGGGCGGCGCGCAGCGGCGGCCCGCGCCGGCGTGGCAGCGCCCGGCCGGGTGCAGGCAGCCGGGGCCGTCGGCGGTCACCGGCTCCGTGCAGGACAGGCCCGCCTCACCGGTTGGTCGCCGCCCGGCCGGTCCGCAATCCACCGATCGCCGCGGACCGGTTGCCTCCGGGCCGGCCGCGTCGGACCGGTTGCCGCGCGGACGGTTCGCCGCGGCGCTCGTCCAGGCGCCCGCCGCCCGACACTCGGGGCCGGTCCACGAGTGGCCCCGAGTGCACCGACACGCACCTGCTGGCAGCCGCCGTAGGACAGCAGCACCGCAGCAGAGAGGAGATGTCGTGTTCGCACGCCGATCGGTCCCGCCGACGGCCCCGGCGCCGGAGCCGGCGCCGGGCGATCCCCGCCGGCCGGCGGGGCCGGGTGTGGAGCTGCGTGGGGTCGCCAAGCGATTCGGCGACATCACCGCGGTGGCCGGCGCGGACCTGTCCGTTCCCCCCAACGGCCGCCTGGGCGTCGTCGGCCCGAGCGGGTGCGGCAAGTCGACGCTGCTGTCGATGATCTGTGGGCTGACCGGCCCGGATGCCGGCACCATCGACGTGCTCGGCGCCGCGGACGCGCCGGGGCGGCTGGCCCGCTGCGCCTGGATGCCCCAGCGCGACCTGTTGCTGCCCTGGCGCGGGGTGCTCGCCAACGCGCGCATCCCGCTGGAGAACCAGGGCCTGACCCGCCGGGAGGCGTCGCAACGGGTCAGGCCGCTGCTCGACCGGTTCGGCCTCGCCGAGTTCGCCGACCACCGGCCGGCGCAGCTCTCCGGCGGGATGCGCCAGCGGGTCTCGTTCCTGCGCACGGTGGCCGCGGACAAGCCGGTGCTGCTGCTCGACGAGCCGTTCGGCGCCCTCGACTCGATCACCCGGGCGGACCTGCAGGACTGGCTGCGCGCGATGCTCGCCGACGAGCCCCGCACCGTCGTGCTCGTCACCCACGACGTCGAGGAGGCGCTGCTGCTGTGCGACCGGGTGGTGGTGATGTCGGCCCGCCCCGGCCGGATCGTCGCCTCCGTCGACGTGCCGCCCTACGCCGGCACCGGCGCCGCGGCGCGGCGGGCCCGGCTCGCGGACCCCGCATTCATCGCGTTGCGCGACAGCGTCCTCGCCCACCTGGAGAGCGCCCGTTGACCGCGATGCGGTTGTGGCCGAGCGTCCTCGTCGGCATCGTGCTGCTCGGCGCCTGGGAGTTCGTCACCCGGGTGCTGCACGTCGAGGAGTACATCCTGCCGGCGCCGGACCAGGTGGCGACGACGCTGGCCGACCGGTGGGACAGCACCCTGCGCAGCGCCACCTGGGTCACCGGGACGGAGATCGTCCTCGGCTTCGCCCTCTCGGTCGCCGGCGGGCTCGCGCTCGGCTGCGCGCTGCACTTCTCCGCCGCGGCCCGCCGAGCGCTGTACCCGTTGCTCATCGGCTCCCAGACGGTCCCCGTCGTCGTCCTCGCCCCGATCCTGGCGATCATCTTCGGCTACAGCATCACCCCGAAGCTCATCCTGGTGGCGCTCATCTGCTTCTTCCCGGTGGTGGTCGGCACCCTCGACGGCCTCGCCTCGGTGGATCCGGAGCTCGTCCGGATGATGCGGACGCTGCACGGTCGACGGGTCGCCATCTTCACCCGGGTGGAGTTCCCGGCGGCGCTGCCCTCGGTGTTCACCGGCCTGCGCCTCGCCGCCGCCTACGCGGCGACCGGCGCGGTGTTCGGCGAGTACTCGGGCGCCTCCGACGGGCTGGGCCACGTGATGCGCCAGGGTGTCCCCCAGCTCCAGTCCGCGCTGGTGTTCGCCGCGATCGTGCTGCTCACCGCGATGTCCGTGGCCCTGTTCGCGATCGTGAACGGCGCCGAACGGCTGCTCGTCCCCTGGCACCGCAGTCCCACCCGAGAAGGGAACCACCGATGATCTCGCCGAGCTCCCGCCGGCTGACCATGATGGCGGCCGCACTCGCCGCCGTCACGCTCGCGGCCGTCACGGCCTGCGGCTCCGACGGCTCGTCCGGCGCCCAGCGCCGGGCCACCACGGTGCTGCTCGACTGGGAGCCCAACCCGGACCACCTCGCGCTGTACTCGGCGCAGGACGCCGGCGACTACACCGACGCCGGGCTGAACGTCACCCTGCGTTCGCCGTCGGATCCGTCCGACCCGCTCAAGCTCGTCAGCACCGGCACCGTCGACCTGGGCATCTCCTACGAACCCGAAGTGGTCATCGCCGGGGTCGAGAAGCTCGACGTCGTCGCCGTCGGCGCCCTCATCCCCACCGCCCTGAACTCAATCATGGCCGTGGGTTCGGCCGGCATCACGAAGCCGGCCGACCTGGCCGGGGCCACGGTCGGCACCTCGGGGCTGCGCACCGACGAGGCCTTTCTCGACGCGATCGCGAAGGCCAACCACTTCGACCCCGCTGCGATCCACCGCGTCGACGTCGGCGCCGACCTGCTGCCCGCCATGATCTCCAAAAAGGTGCAGGCCACCCTCGGTGCCTACCGCAACGTCGAGGGCGTCACCCTCGCCGACCGCGGCCTGGCCCCGAAGATCATCCCGGTGACCGAGGCCGGGGTGCCGCAGTACGACGAGCTGGTCGTCGTCGCCCGGCGCAGCCGGCTCGCCAGCGACCCGGCGTACGCGACCCTCGTCCGCGACTTCCTGCGCGCGACCGCGGCGGGCAACGCGCGAGCCCTCGACGACCCGGCGAAGGCGGAGAAGACGTTGTCGGGCGTCGCCGACGGGTACGACCCCAAGCTGCTGCCGAAGATGGTCCAGGCGACGGCCCCGCTGCTGCGCAACCCGGCCGGCTTCGGCCGGATGGACACGGGCGCCTGGACGTCGTTCATCCGCTGGATGCACTCCGAGGGACTGATCAAGGCCACGGTCCCGACGGCGGACGTCGTCACCAACGACTACCTGCCCAAGCCGTGACCGCGGCGCAGGGCACGCCCTCGCCGCTGTTCAGCGCGCGACTGTGGGCGTCCACCGAGCCCGTCTACGAGGCGATCCTGCGCCATCCGTTCCTCACCGGCCTCACGGACGGCACCCTGCCGCGGGCCGCGTTCGCGCACTTCGTCATCCAGGACGCGCACTACCTGCGGGACTACGCCCGGGCCCTGGCCGTCTGCGCGGCCAAGGCGCCCACCGAGGACGACGTGCGGGCACTCGCGAACGACGCCGCCGAGGCGGTCGCCGCCGAGCAGGCCATGCACGTCGACCTCCTCGACGCGCTCGGCGGCCCCGCGCCCGGTGACCCCGCGCCGGGTGGCACCCCGCCGGGCGGCGTGGCGACGGTGGCGCCGACGACCCGCGCGTACACCAGCTACCTGCTCGCGACCGTCTACGGCGGCTCGTTCCTGGAGGGGCTCGCCGCGGTGCTGCCGTGTTACTGGATCTACGCCCGGGTCGGCGCGCGGCTGCTCGCCGACTCCTCCCCCGACCCGGTGTACGCGCGGTGGATCGCCGCCTACGGTGATCCGGCGTTCCAGGCGGTGGCGGACCGGGTCGTCGCCCTCACCGACCGGGTCGGCGCATTCGCGTCGGAGCCGGAACTGGTGCGGGCCGCGGACCACTTCGCGGTGACGGCACGCTACGAGTGGATGTTCTGGGACGCCGCCTGGCGCCGCGAGACCTGGCCGATCTGACCGGCCCCGGCCGCGCGGCGGAAGCCCGGCTCCGGCGGCGAGCAGCGCGGGTGCCGCCCTGCCGCCTTCCCTCGGCGGCCGCATGCGGTGCGCGGGCAGCATTGCGGTGCGCGGGCAGCATTGCGGTGCGATGTGCACGATTCGCGGGCTCCGACCGTGCACAACGCACCGCAATCGGCCCCGGCCCGGGCTCGGCACGCGGTCGTGTGGTTGTCACGCTGATGCCGTCGGCCGCGACGGGTCGGCCAGCGGAGGTTCAGACCTCCTTGCGGGCGATCACCAGGTAGGTGCCCGCGAAGCCGGCGCCGTGGACGTAACGGCGGGCGAGCCGGTCGAGGAGCCGGGCGGTGATCAGCAGGGGGCTGACCACCGCCATCATGGCGCCCCAGGCCACCAGGTGGGCGGGCCCGGCGGCCTGGCGCAGCCAGGGCATGGGACGCGGCGCGATGGCGGCGACGACGAGCAGCAGGGCGGCGGAGAGGTCGCCGAGGCCACGGCTGGCGGCGAACCGCACCAGCACGGGCCGCAGCCCCCGGTCCTCCAGCGCCGCGAGCAGGTTGTCGACGGGGATGAGATGCGCCCGCTCCGGCACCGCCCAGCCGGCCCAGAACCGGCCGAGCCAGCGGGCCTGGTGGCACTCGGGGTTCGCCAGCTCGCACAGCATGTGGCCGCCGGGCGGTAACGCCTTGGCGACGGCGTCGAGCTCCGCGGACGGGTCGTCGGCGCGTTCCAGGTAGCCGAACATGCTGATGACGTCGTAGCGGCCGGCGACCGCCTCGACGACGTCGGGCAGCCGGCCGTGGTGGGCATGGTCGAGCCAGCCGCGCCGCAGGCCCTCGTCCAACCCGGCGAACGTGTCGACCCCGTCGAACACCGTCGCCGGCCACACCTCGCGGGCCGCGTTGGGGAAGTGGCCGTAGCGGGAGCCGACGTCCAGCCAGGTGCGCGGGACGGTGAACGGGCGCACGGCGGCGGCCTGCCCGCGGCGGTCGCGGGCGATCACCGCCAGGGCCTGCTCGGCGATGCCGGTGCGCAGGCCGTCGTACCGGTCCCGGTCGTAGAACTCGCGGCCGGCGGGACTCAGCCCCGGGTTGAGGAACACGTGCCCGCAGCGCCGGCAGCCGTCGAGGCGGAACCGGCCGGGTTTGCGCAGGAACATGTCGGGCGAGTCGAGCCGGGTGGCCAGCTCCACCGAACCGCACCACGGGCAGTCCGCCCGGGCGCGGCGCAGGAACCGGGCCAGGCCGGCGCGGACGTCGCGGCCGTAGGAGGCCCGGCTGGCCGCCGTACGCTGCTTCGCCGCGTGCTTGACCGGATCGGCGGGCAGCCCGGCGGCCTTGGCCTCGGCGGCCCGCGCGGCCTGCGCGCGACCGGCGCGCACCGAGTCGATGACGAACAGCAGCCCGCTGAGGATGCGCACGATCGGGGAGCGGATCAGGTCGCGGGGGGACAGCGGCACCCGGCCGGCGCAGACGAAGAACGGCTGGAACCAGAACAGCGCCGTGGCCGCGAGTCCCCACGGCCGGTTGACGTGCACGCCGATGGCGGTGGCAAGCTGCGGCACGAACGGGAAGAGCTGGTTGCGCCGGGTGAACCGATAGGCCCGCTGCTGGACCCGCACGCGCATCGCGGCGTCCTCCCGGGCCGCGCGCAGCCCCGGGAGGACGGCGAGGTCGGTCGACCCGGACGCGAAGGTCTTCAGCCGTTCGGTGATGTCGACGAGTTCCACCGGGTCGAAGCCGTCGCGGCGGGTGATGCCGGCCCGGTCGAGGATCTCCGAGCGGACCAGCAGCGCCTGGAAGGCGCCGCGGCCGGGCACGCACCGGTCGGTGCGGTAGGTGCGGGTGTCGACCATGCGGGCCAGGTCGAGGGCACGTTCGACGGTGAGGTCCGCGGGCACGAGATCGAGGACGTCGAGTTTGTCCCGGCTGGCGTGGTAGCTGGCCGCGCGCCGCCCGCTGTCGGTCAGCTGCACCCCGTCGGCGACGAGGAACTCGTGCGACGGGTCCACCGGCCGGCCGGAGGCGGGCACGGTCTCCAGGCGGCGCAGCCGGCCACGCAGCCGCACCCCGTTGATGAGCAGGCCGACGCAGACCAGGACCGGCAGCCAGTCGAGCACGGCGGTCAGCCCCGTACCGGCCCGACCGCGGCGCCACCACGCCGGCGAAACGTCATGCGGCGAGTTTCTCAAGCCGGTCGGCGGCGGCCGCAACCCCTCCCGCCGCGGCGAAGGCGTCGCGCAGCCGCCCGGCGGCCTGACGGTGGCCGGGCTCGTCGAGCAGAGACGTCACCGCGCCGCGCACGGCCGCCGGTCCGGCCCGGCCGAACTTGATCCGTAAGCCCGCGCCGCTGCGCACGACCTGCTCGCCGATGATCGGTTGGTCGTCGCGGACCGGGGCGACGACCAGCGGAACTCCGCGGGACAGCGCCTCGCAGACCGTGTTGTTGCCGGCGTGGCAGACCACCGCGGCCAGCTTCGGCATCAGCTCGACCTGCGGCACGAACGGGGCGACGAGCAGGTCGTCGGGGGCGGCGGCGGCCAGGTCGTCGACGAGGCCGGGCGGGGCGACGATGACGGCCTGTGCCCGTCCCGCCAGGCCCAGCAGGCCCTCCGCGGCGGCCCGCAGGAACCGCCCGCCGGCTTCCCGGGTCACCGTGCCGAGGGAGACGAGCACCGCGTCACGGTCCGGGTCGAGCCACTCCCAGGGGAAGGAGGAGGTCTGCGCCCGCCGGCCGACCAGGCTGCCGACGAAGGCGACGTGGCGGGGCATCTCGGGGGTACGCAGCAGCTCCCGCACGGACGCGACGAGGGTGAGCTCGTCGGAGAACCGCAGGTCGACGGCGGAGGCCTCGCCGACGGGCACGCCGTGGGCGAGCTGAAACTCCTGCAGCAGGTCGGCGACCCACTGGCCGAGCCCGGCCAGCACCCCGTACGGGTCGTCGAACTCGGCGGACGTCGTGGCGAGGGTGGCCCAGTGCAGCCGCCGACGGCGGGCGACCAGCGCCGCGCCGACCGCCTGCTGGTCGATGACCAGCACATCCGGGCGGAACGCGTCGATGGCCGCGTCCACGGCCGGCTCCATCGCCGCGGCCAGCGGCAGCAGGAAGTCCTCCCACAGGAACTTCAGCGACGCCGGGCCGCGCAGCGCCCGGGAGCGGGTGACGATGTCGGCGCGGTCGGCCTCGCTGAGCGTCTCCGGCAGCGCCAGCAGCGGCAGCCCCGGCGGGACCAGCCCGCCGATCACGCCCGCGTGACCGGCGACGGCGACGGCGTGACCGCGGTCGGCGAGCTCTCCGGCGATCCCCACGGCCGGGTTCACGTGCCCGGTCAGCGGCGGCACGACGAACAGGACGCGGCTCACGGCCGGCTCCTCAGCCCACCGCCGGGCGGCGCCCGGCGTTCAGGTCGGGCGGCGGCACCATCTGTGTCACCCACTCGGGCGTGGCGAAGCGCCGTTCGGTGTCACGGACGTAGGGCGGCGGGGGCGTGCGCCGGTCGAACAGCCACCAGGCCAGCAGGCTGCGCAGGTAGCCGGTGGCCTCGCGCAGCACCATGTGGGTGTGGTGCTCCAGCACGATCAGGGTGCACTCGGGGACGAGGGCGGCGAGCCCGGCGGCCTGCCCGATGATGTCGGAGTTCTCCCCGTAGACGGCGAGCACCGGAATCGGCAGCGCGGCGAGCGCCTCGGCGGAGAACGCCGGCGTCGCCAGCATGTCGGTGGCGATCGTCGTGTCGGACAGCAGCCGCTGGGCGGCCCGGGTGGCCTTGGTGATCGCCCGGCCGGCGCCGTTGTCGAGCCACTCCTCGACCTCGTCGTCGGTCATCGCGACGAGGATCTGGCTCAGCGACCGGGCCATCTCCTCGCCCAGGCCCTCGATGAGGAACGGCGGCTCGATGAGCGTCAGGCTCGCGACGCGGGCGGTGAACTCCAACCCGAACGCCAGGGCCAGCGTCGCGCCGTAGCTGTTGCCGACGACGTGCACCGGGCGGTCCACCCCGAGGACGTCGAGCAGCCCGGCAAGGTCGGCCATCGAGTCGGCGAGGCGGTAGCCGCCGGGGGTGCGCTCGCTGCGGCCGTGACCGCGCAGGTCGTAGCAGATGACGTCGCAGCCGGCGTCGGCCAGGCAGGTGCCCAGCGAGAAGTAGAAGCTGGAGATGTTGTCCATCACCATGCCGTGCACCATGACGACGATCGGCGAGTCCGCGGACGCGCCCCCGCGGGGTTCGAGCCGCTGCACGTGCAGGCGGACGCCGTTCGCGATGACCTCAGCCACGGTCCTTGCCTCCTTGTCGATGTGGGATGCCAGTCGTATGCGGGATGCCAGTCGTATGCGGGATGCCGGTCGGTCGGGACCGGATGCGCCGAGCGGCCGTCAGGCGGATCCGGCGGTCGCGGGCGCCGGCAGGCTGTCGACGATGAACCGGACGACCTCACCGACCCGCATGTTGATCACCTGGTCGACGTCCATCCTGGCGAGGAAGCCGACGAAGTCGACGGCCTCGCCGTAGCGCTCCCGCAGCCGGTCGGCGAGCGCCACGAACTCGATGCTCTCCAGCTCCAGGTCCTGGCTGAACGTGGTCTCCATGGTGATGTCCATGTCGATCACGTACTCCTCGCCGATGACCTCGCGCAGGTCCTCGGTGACCTCGCCGAGCACCCGCGTCTCGGTCTGCGCCCGGCCCGCGCCGACCGGTCCCGCCGTCCCCTGAACAGACATGATCGCTACTCCTTCTCGCTGGGAAGGCCGTTCGCCTCGACCTCGGGTGAGGTCCAGGCGACGACATAGGTCGCGGCACCGGCCCGCCGGGCGGGGGCGCCGTCACGCGCAGCATCCTGACCGATGACGGTGGCGGAACGCACGTCCCTCGCCACGGCCCGGCCGCCGACGCCGCCCGGGTCCGGATCGGGGGCCCCGGGTTCGCCGCCGTCCGGCCGGATCCGGCCGGAGGCGTCCACCGTACGCAATGCCACCCACCGGGAGCCCCGCGGGAGCGGCCCGTCGGGACCCTCCCCGTAGACGGTGACCCGGACCAGTTCGGGCGGAGCCTGCCCGGCCCAGTCGGTCGCCGCCCAGGCCCGTCCGGGCCGGTGCGGACCGTCGACGACGAACTGGCGCGGCCGGCCCGCGAGCCCGGTGCCCTCGGCCTTCGCCGCCGCCTCCTTCGCCGCCCACAGCCGGGTGAACCACAGCGCCCGGCGTCCCGGATCGTCGCCGGCGACCCGGTCGAGCAGGTCGCGTTCGACGGGGGCGAGGGCCGCCAGCTCGACGCCGGGCGCCCGGGCGACGATCTGCTCGATGTCGATGCCGACCGGCCCGTCCGCGGACACCAGCGCCACCGCCAGTTCCGGTTTGTGGGCCAGCGACACCCGCGGGGGGTCGCCGGCCGGGATGCCCGGCCGCGCCGGCAGGGCGCCGACCAGGGGGGCGCCCAGCTCGTCGTGCTCGATCCGGACCTCGATCCCCCAGACGGGCCCCGCGCCGCGCGCCCACAGCCAGCGCCGCACGGCGTCCTGGACGGCGATGCGCCCCAGCAGCCAGCCGCGCGCCGCCCGCGGGTTGAGTCCCGCGAGCCGGGCCCGGTCGGCGGAGTCGGCATAGTGACGCACGATCAGCTCGCGTGAGGCCGAATCGGACCAGCGGTCGAGCGCGACCACCCAGCCCTCGCCCGAGGGCTGGGCCACGGTGTGCAGCTCCGGGGCGCGGACCATCGCCCAGAGCACGTCGTCGTTGGCGAACCGCCGATCGGTCCAGGCCGACACCACCGCCCACAGCGACCCGTCCAGGCGACGCAGTTCGAGGTCGGCGGTCACCGTGCGGTCGGCGACCTGCCGGATCCGCACGACGCAGTCGACCAGGTCGCCCGCCACCGGCGCCGGGCCGTAGAAGCGCAGGTCGGACACCGACTGCGGGAGCAGCAGCGAATCCTCGGGCAGGTTCTCCATCGCCCAGTAGCCGAAGAGCTGCCCGGCGTTGTCCAGCAGCGCACCGGAGGCGGCCGGCACCCGCAGCCGTCCGCGGATCCCGGTCGCGCCGATCCCCTCGATGCGGTGGATGCCCTGGTATCCGGGGCCGTGGAAGAGGAAGTGACCGCCGTAGAGGTCGCTGCCCTGGTGGCGGGAGGGCTGCTCGCCGGGGAGGATCGGCCCGGTCGGGCCCACCGGCAGGTCCGCGGTGGCCGCGGTCGTCCGCGGGGACGGCGGATAGCCGTCGGCGAACACGACCGTCCCACGGGCGTACCCCTCGATGGTCACCCGGACCGCGTCCGCCCCCGCCGGGGTGAGGGTGACCGCCACCTCCACGGCGGGCTCGATCGCGAGCCAACGCAGCGCCCGGACGTCCCGCATGCCGATCGGCACCCGGCCCGGCATCAGCGCCGCGGCGTGCGCGATCATGAGTTCGAGTACCTCGGTCATCGGCACGACCGGGAACAGGTCGGACAGGTCGCGCCAACCCGGCGGCTGCCGGTAGAAGCAGTGGTCGATGATGTGCGGCATCGATGCCAGCGACAACCGGCGACGGACCGTCCGCGGCCCGGGTGCCGAACCACCACCGGACTCGACCGCGGCAGCCGCGCCGGCTCCGGCCGCGGCGCGGCCGGCGAGCTCGGCACGGCCGGCGGGCTCGGCACGGCCGGCGGGCTCGGCACGACGGGCGGGTGCGGCCGCGCCGGGTCCCCGGGAGGCGGTTGTGCCGGCTCCCCGGGGCGCCGGCACGCCGCCGGACCCACCGGCTGCGGGCACGGTGCCCACTGCGCCGGCCGCGGGCCCACCACGGCGTCGTGGCGGCGAGCCCGGCGGGGCGGTGGGGCCGAGCGCCCACCGGTCGACGACCGCGGACATCACCGCACCGGCGTCGGCAAGCGCCGCCCGCAGCTCGTCGAGAACCGGATGGCTACCGGCGGCGCGCAGAACAGGCAGAGCCGGATCCGCGTGGTCCGGACTCGGAAGGTCCGGGCCGGGGAGATCGGCGCCCACCGGTCCGCGGAGGGCCGGGCCCGCGGATCCAGGGAGATCCGGGGCAGGGAGATCCGGGACGAGGAGATCCCGGGCATGGAGATCCCGGGCATGGAGATCCGGTGCGAGGAGGTCCGCGGCCGCGGGTCCAAGACGCACCAACGGCGTGCCGAGGGTGAGCCGCACGGGGGTGCCCCGGCGCCGCGGCAGCTCGATGGGCCTCCCGGCGGCGGGCGTCGGGGCCGCTTGCGAGGCCGCGGCCGGAGTCGGAACCAGAACGGGGGCCTGAACCGGGCCCAGGGTCGGCTCGCCGGCCGGCGCCGTCGCCGGGGTGGCGGGTGGCTCCGGGCGGGTGCGGCAGGGCAGCAGGTCGAGCCGCGGGGCCGCGCCCTCCACCCACAGCGCGGCGGCCACCCGGCGCAACTGGTCCAGACCGGACCGTTTCGGGGAGTTCGTGACCAGCGCGATGTGGTCGTGTCCGGGCAGCGTGTTGTCGACGAACCCGGCGACGCTGCCCACGCCGACCTGGACGAAGGCGCGCACGCCGGTGTCGTGCAGCCGGCGGACGAGTTCCCGGAACCGTACGGGCTCGACGAGGTGGCGCAGCGCGAGCGCCCGGACGGCGTCGTGGTCGCGCGGGTAGGGCGCGACCGTCGTCGCCGACCAGATCGGGACCGTCGCCTCGACGAGGGTGACGCCGGCGAGGTTGGTCCGCAGCCGGTCCAGGTAGGGCTTCAGGAACGGGGAGTGGAAGCCGGAGCGGAACGGCAGGACCTGCCCGAGCACGCCGTCGCGGCGCAGCCGCTCCAGGGCCGTGCGCACGCTCGCCTCACGTCCGCAGATGATCGACTGGTGCGGGCAGTTGTCGTGGGAGACGACGACCTCACCGAGGTCGGCGATGACCTCCGCGGCACGCGCGGCGCCGCAGCCCAGAGCCCCGAAGACGACCCCGGGCACCTCCAGCACGGCCGGGTCGAAGCCGGCGATGAACGCGTCGGTGGACTCGCCGGTGATGAGCCCCCCGCTGATCATCGCGTTCCACTCGCCGATGCTGTGCCCGCCGACGAGGTCCGGGACGATCCCGAGGCGCCGCAGCGCCTCGTCGAGGATCCGCCCCACCTCGACGCTCGCGACGCCGTGCCGGCCGAGCATCCCGGTGTCGTCGAGGGCCGGGCGGGCCAGCCCGAAGTGCGCGCAGACGTCGTCGATGCGCGGGGAGAACTTGTCCTCCAGGCCGCAGAACAGGAACGCCGTGCGCCCGACGGGCGTCCCGTCGGCCCGGGCGGGGTCGAGCAGGCCGGCCGGGGTGAACCACAGGTCGTTGCGCCCTCGCCACGGGTTGCCCCGCCCCACGACCGTGCGGGCCAGGGCGAGCCGGCGCGGGTTCGGCGCCACCAGGGCGAGCCGCCAGGGGCCGCCGGCGGGCGGGTTCGCCGCGTCGTCCCGGTCGAGCAGCTGCGCGTCGTCGACGTCGAGCTGGGCGAGCAGCTGCGCCGGGCTGCTCCCGGCGAGCAACAGGACCGCCTCCGCGTCCGGATCGACCACCCGCGCCGCCGCCACCGACGCGGCAGTCGCCACCGGCGTGACGGTCGCCACCGGCGCGGTCGCGTCTGGCGAACCCGCCGGGGCGGCGACAGAGGTGACGGCGGGAGTGGCAGCCGGGGTGGCAGCGGGGAAGGTGCGGGCCGGGGTCGCCGGGGCGGTCGGCGGCGCCTCCTCGACGACGAGATGGGCGTTGATGCCGCCGAAGCCGAAGGCGTTCACGCCGGCGCGACGGGGACCGCCGCCCGCCGGGGTGTCCCAGTCGGTCGCCGCCCGCACCGGCGCGAACCGGCTGCCGGCGAAGGCGGCGTGCGGCTCGTCGCAGTGCAGGGTCGGCGGCAGCACCCGGTGGTGCAGGGCGAGTGCCGTCTTGATCAGGCCGGCCGCGCCCGCCGCCGGCATCGCATGGCCGATCATGGACTTGACCGAGCCGATGCCGATGTCCGCCCGCCCCGCGCCGCCCGTGCCGGCGTTGGCCGCCGTGCCGAAGATCCGGCCCAGGGTGGCGAGCTCCACCGCGTCGCCGGTCGGGGTGGCCGTGCCGTGCGCTTCGACCAGGCCGATCGCGCCGGGTGCCGTCGGGTCGAGCCCGGCGTCCGCCCAGGCGCGTCGCACGGCGAGGGTCTGCCCGTCGGCGGCGGGGGCCATCAGGGAGGCGGAGCGGCCGTCGCTCGACGTGCCGGCCCCGCGCAGCACCGCGTAGATGCGGTCGCCGTCGCGGCGGGCGTCGGCCAGCCGGCGCAGCACGAGCATGCCGACGCCCTCGCCGATGAGGATGCCGTCCGCCCGCCGGTCGAACGGGCGGATCGCCTCGCTCGGCGACAGCGCCCGCAGCAGGGAGAACACGCTCCAGAACGACGGTTCGTGGACGAGGTGGGCGCCGCCGACGATCATCGTGTCGGTGCGGCCGGAGCCGAGATCACGCATCGCCATCTCGACGGCGATGAGCGACGACGCGCAGGCCGCGTCCACGGTGTAGGCGGGACCGCGCAGGTCGAGCCGGTTGGCGATGCGGGACGCGGCGAGGTTGGGCACCAGACCGATCGACGCCTCGGGCCGGGCCGGGCCGAGCTGGGCGACGAACGCCTCGCGGACGCGTTCGACCGCGTCGGCGGGCAGGTCCGGCAGGACCTCACGCAGGGTGGTGACGAGCTGGCGGGAGGTGCGCACCCGCTGTTCGAGCCGGGCCACCCCGGATCCCACGTAGCCCCCGCGACCCAGCACCACGCCCACCCGCTCGGCGTCGCCGAGCCCGTCGGGCCCACCGGCGTCCGTGATCGCCTCGGCGGCGAGGCGCAGCGCCAGCAGCTGGTCCGGCTCGGCCCAGTCGACGGCGTTGGGCACGATGCCGAACGCCGTCGGGTCGAACGTCGCGAACTCGTCGACGAAGCCGCCGCGCCGGCAGTAGAAGCCGTCCGCGGCACCGATCGGTCCCGGGCCCGCCTCCGTGCCCGCGTCCCGCCGCGTGCCCGGCGCGGCGGGCGGCCGCTCGGGCGGGAAGTAGTCGTCGACGTCGAAGCGATCCGGCGGGAGCGCCTGGATCGCGTCGACCCCGCCGACGATGTTGCGCCAGAACGTGTCGAGATCGCCGGCGCCCGGGAACAGCGCGGACATCCCCACCACGGCGATCGGCGGTGCCCCGGACCCGCCCCCGGGGTCACGCATCGAACGCCTCCGCCTCGGCGCACATGTAGACGACCTGCGCCGGTCCGTCGGGCGGGCCGGCCAGCTCGCGCAGCAGCGCGGCGACGCCGTCGGCCGGGTCGATCAGGCCGATGCCGCGGCGGGCGTACTCGCGGGCGAGCTCCGCGGAGACCATCCCGCCACCCGCGGCGGTGGCCGGCGACGCCCAGGGGCCCCAGTCGACGCTGACGACCCGGCCGGCGAAGCGGCCGGCCGCCGCCCCCGCGAGCGTGTCGAGGGCGTCGTTCGCGGCGGCGTAGTCGGCCTGGCCGCGGTTGCCGAACACGCCCGCCACGCTGCCGAACAGGGCGACGAAGCCGACGTCGTCGCGCACCGCGGCGAGCAGGGCCCGGGCGCCGTCGACCTTCGTCCGGTAGACCCGGTCGAACGACTCGGGCGTCTTGTCGCGCAACAGCCGGTCGGCGAGGACGCCCGCGCCGTGCACCAGCCCGTCGAGGCGACCGTGGCGGGCGTAGACGTCGGCCACCACGGCGGCGACGGCCGCGCCGTCGCGCACGTCCACCGCGTGGTAACGCACCGAGGACGCGAGGCTTTGCAGGGTCGCCAACGTCGCCCGCACCTCCCGCTCGGCGAGCAGCCGGGAGACCCGGGCCTCGATCTCGGCCGGGCGGCGCACGCCGGTCTCGATCAGCGCGCGGCGCAGCGCCGGGGCGTCGGCCGCGCCCGCGGTGGCGGGGTCCTCCGGCCCCGTGGGCGCCGCGGTGCGCCCGACCAGCTCGACGGCGCACCCGCTGCGCCGGGCGAGCTCGACGGCGACCGCCGCGGTGATGCCCCGGGCGCCGCCGGTGAGCAGCACGACGGAGGACGGGCCCAGCCCGACGGGCAGCTCGCCGGCCCCATCGGCAGGCGCGGGCCGCACCCGCAGGGTGGCGCGCGCCCCGTCCCGGTAACCCACGACCAGCGGCCCGCCCGGGGTGAGCAGCTCGACGAGCAGGCTGTCCGCGATCCGGCGGGGCTCGTCCTTCGGCTCGACGTCGACCAGACGCAGCGCCAGGCCGGGGACCTCCCGGGCGATCGTGCGGACGAGGCCGGCGAGCCCCGCACCCGGCGTCGGACGGACGACGAACTCCCCGGCGTCGGCCCGACGGGCGAACTCCAGGGCGTCGACCGCGCTCGGGTTGGCCGTCGCGCCGGGGGCGGCGGCGCGGGACCGGCCGAACCGACCGCCGTTGCCGGTGACGACGAGCACCCGCCGGCTGCCGCCCAGGGCCGCGGCCCGTAGGGCGGGGAACGCGCCGGGCAGGATCGCGTGCTCGTCCGCGCCAGGGTCGGCCGACGCGATCCAGACGAGACCGTCGGCGCCGGCACCGGCCCGGATCTGGTCGACGAGGCCGGCGTCGGCGGCGGCGAGAATCCGTGCCTCGGCGCCTGCCTGCTCCAACCGGGTGGCGAGCGCCAGGCCGACCCCGAGACCACCCTCCACCAGGAGGAAGCGGGAGCCGGCGAGGTCGGCCGGCGCCGTGCCGGCCGGCGCGGGCAGGATCTCCGGCTCGACGACGAAGCGCCGCAGCGCCATCGCCCCGAGCGGGTCGCCGACCCCGTCGGACCCGGCGCCCGGGGATCTCCCGGCGGACACGCGAGATCCCTCGGACGCAGAAGACCCGACGGACTCGGGAGATCCGACGGACTCGGGAGATCCGACGGACTCGTCGGTGGTGGAGGCGCCGGGCTCGGTCCCGCCGGTGGTCGAACCGACGATCCAGTCGACGATGCCGCGGACGGTCTTGATCGCCGCCAGCTCCTCGACGACCTCCTCGTCCAACTCCCCCGAGCCCGCCTCCACCAGCCCCAACCGCTGCGCCAACTCCCCCAGGATCTCCGTCCGCTTGATCGAGTCGATCGACAGATCAGCCTCAAGATCCAGATCCGGCTCCAACATCTCCACCGGATAACCCGTCTGCTCCCCGATCACCCCCACCACCGCATCCGACACCGCCGACCGCTCCACCACCGCCGACCGCGCCGGCGGCGCGGAGTGGACCACCGGCGCGGAGTGGACCACCGGCGCGGAGCGGACCACCGGCGCGGAGCGGACCACCGGCGCCACAGCGGCCGAGGTGTGCGTGCCGTTCGAACCGACCCGGACCGTGGATGCCGTGGCACCACCGCCTGCCCCGGCATGGGCGGCGCTCGAGGCCGCCGAGGCGGACCAGCCCGTCACCGCACCGACGTGGGTTCCGTTCGACGTGGCCGGGCCGGACGACGCCGCCGGAGCCGCGGAGCCGCCGGCGGCGGCGAAGCGGTCCATCACCCAGTCGACGATGCCGCGGACGGTCTTGATCGCCGCCAGCTCCTCGACGACCTCCTCGTCCAACTCCCCCGAACCCGCCTCCACCAGCCCCAACCGCTGCGCCAACTCCCCCAGGATCTCCGTCCGCTTGATCGAGTCGATCGACAGATCAGCCTCCAGATCCAGATCCGGCTCCAACATCTCCACCGGATAACCCGTCTGCTCCCCGATCACCCCCACCACCGCATCCGACACCGCCGACCGCTCCACCACCGCCGACCGCGCCGCCGACGCCGCGGGGACGCCGCCTGCCGCGGGGACGCCGCCTGCCGCGGGGGCGCCGACCGGGGGCAGCGCCGCGTCCGCCGCGTCCGGCGCGGAGGCCGGCCTGGGCACCGCGGGAGTCACCGGCGCGGCGGTGCTTCGCGCCTGCTCCGGCTGGGCCTGGCGGGGGACCGCGGAGGTGGCCACGAAGCGGTCGACGCCGTCGACGCCGTCACGCGACGCCTGGCGGCCGGCACCGGTCGGGTCGTAGCCCAGGTAGCCCAGCACCACGTCGCGCTGCGCCGCGACCAGCTCTCGGGTGGTCCGCAGGAACTCCAACACCACGGCGTCCACCGGGCCGCCACCTCCAAGCTCGGGCAGTGCGGCGGCGAGGACCGCCGCATCGTCTGTCGGGTCAACGGGAACGAACGGTGGCGCCGGGTCCTGCGGGACGAATCCGCGCACGCCCGCGATCTCCGGACGCTCCCCGCCAGGAGCTGCCCGCGCCGCCGGAGCCGGACGGGCCGCGCCGGCCACCGCCGCTCCGGACGCCGCCGTTTCGGACACCGCCGTTTCGGACACCGCCGTTTCGGACACCGCCGCAGCGGTCCGTGCCACCGTCGCGGGGGACGCCACCGCGGGGGACGCTGCCGCCTGGGAGCCTGCCGCAGGGATCTCCGACGGCGCCGCGAGGCCGGGCCCCGCGGAGGCCACCGCGGCGGCCGCCTCTGGGCCGGCGGCGAGGGCCAGTCGGGTCGGCGGTCGCAGGGCGCCCGGCAGGAAGCGGCCGTCGGCGGTGCGCACGTAGGCCCCGTCGATCAGCCAGCCGGGCCGGCGCGGCACCTCCGCGTCGCTCACCACCCGGGCGTCGCGACCGGTGAACAGGGGCGCCGGGTCGACACCGACGCCGGCCGCGGCGAGCTCGGCGAGCGCGAGCAGCAACCGGCGCAGCCCCGGCTCCCCCGCGACGTCGGTGGCCACGACCCGGTGCGGCCGCCCGGCGAGGATCTTGCCGACGAGCTGCGAGAGCACCCGACCGGGGCCGGCTTCGACGAAGGTCCGCACGCCGGCCGCGTACATCGCCTCGATCTGCTCGACGAACCGCACCGGTGCCGCCACCTGGCCGGCGAGCGTCGCCCGCACCTGCTCCGGTGCCGTCGGATACGGCTGGGCGGTCGTGTTGGACCACACCGGCAGCGCCGGCGCGGCGACGTCGAGGGCGTCGAGGCGGTCGGCGAGCGCCCCGGCGGCCGCGGCCACGACCGGGCTGTGGAACGCGCAGGCCACCGGGATCGGCCGGGCGGTGAGGCCGGCGCGGCCGAGGGCGGCCACGGCCTCGGCCACGGCGGCGGTCGGCCCGGAGATCACGCTCTGCCGCGGGGCGTTGTGGTTCGCGACGACGGCGTCGGCCGCGACGCCGTCGAGCGCCTCGCGCACGCGTTCGACGGACGCCTGGACGGCGGCCATCGTGCCCGGGTCGTCCCCCGCCGCGGCGAGGATCGCGGCGGCCCGCGCCTCGCTCAGGCCGACGAGGTCGGCTCGGTCGAGGGCGCCGGCGGCGCACAGGGCGACCAGTTCACCGTAGGAGTGCCCGCCAACGTGGTCCGGACGGACACCGAGCCCGGTGAGCAGATCGTGCACGGCCAGGCCGGCGAGGCCGAGCGTCGGCTGGGCCGCCCGCGTGTCGGTGATCGCCGCCGCCTGCTCGGCCTTCTGCTCCCGGGTGAACGCGGCCGGCGGGAACATCGTGTCGGCCCACTGGGGGGCCAGGTCGAGCACGGCACGCAGCCGGGGGAAGGCGACGAACAGATCCGCGAGCATGCCCGGCCGCTGGCTGCCCTGGCCGGGGAACAGGAAGGCGGTCTCGCCCGGCTCGGCGTCGTCGCGGACGAACAGCCCGGCGCGCGGGTTCGCCGTGAACGTCCGCGCCGCCTCGATGGCGGCGGGCAACCCGTCGAGATCCTCGGCGACGAACGCGACCTGCACCGGGCCGCCACCGGCCGCGCAGGTGGTGCGGGCCAGGTCCCGCAGGCGGAACGGCCGCCCGGCACCGTCGTTCGTCGTGACCAGGGCGGCGAGGCGATCCAGCGCCCGGCCGGCGGCCGCCCGGTCGGCGCCGCGCACCGCGAACAGCTCCGCGGGCCAGTGGTCCAGGCCGTGGGCGGGTTCCGGGCCGCCGTCATAGGCGGACAGCACGACGTGGAAGTTGGTCCCACCGAAACCGAACGCCGACACCCCGGCGTGGCGCTGGCCGGCGGGTGCCGCCCAGGGCTTGGCGGTCTCGTCGAAGTAGAACGGGCTGGTCTCGCCGTCCCAGAAGGCGTTGGGGGTGTCGATGTGCAGGGTCGGCGGGCGCACGCCGGTCTCGACCGCCTTCGCCACCTTGATCAGCCCGGCCAGGCCGGCGGCGCACTTGGTGTGCCCGATCTGCGACTTCACCGAGCCGACCGCGCACTGGCCGGGGGTGGCGCCGTGGTCGGTGAACACCTCGGTGAGGGTGGCGAGCTCGGTACGGTCGCCGACGACCGTACCGGTGGCATGCGCCTCCAGCAGGCCGACGTCCCTCGGCGAGATGCCGGCCCGCGCGTAGGCCCGTTCCAGGGAGAGCACCTGGCCGGCCTTGCGTGGCGCGGTCAGCCCGAGCGCGCGGCCGTCGGAGGAGCCGGCGACGGCCCGGATGACCGCGTGGATGCGGTCGCCGTCGCGCTCGGCGTCGGCGAGCCGCTTGAGCACGACGACGGCGACGCCCTCGCCCAGGCTGGTCCCGTCCGCGCCGGAGTCGAAGCTGCGGCAGCGACCCTGCGGCGACAGCGCGTGCACCGAGGAGAACAGCAGGAAGTCGTGGGCGCCGGCGTGAGTGTCCACCCCGCCGCAGAGCACCAGGTCGGAGCTGCCGGCGAGCAGCTCCTTGCAGCCGGCGTCGAGCGCGGCCAGCGACGAGGCGCACGCCGCGTCGACGGTGAAGTTCACCCCGCCGAGGTCGAGCCGGTTGGCCACCCGCCCGGCGATGACGTTCGCCAGCATGCCGGGGAAGGAGTCCTCGTCCAGCTCCGGCAGGAACTCCTCGAGCTCGGCGGGCAACTGCCCGAGCAGGCCCGGCCACAGCGAGCGCAGCCCGTAGGCGCCGGACAGGTCGGTGCCGGCCTCGGTGCCGAAGACGACCGAGGCGCGGGAGCGGTCGAACGGCCGACCCTCGCCGGCCGCCTTCTGCCCGGTGTCGTAGCCGGCGCTACGCAGCGCGCGGGTGGCGACCTCGAGGGCGAGCAGCTGGCTGGTCTCGATGCTGCGCAGCGACCGCGGCGGGATGCCGTAGGCCAGCGCGTCGAACGGGACCTGCGGGAGGAAACCGCCCCACTTCGACGGGGTGCGGCGCCCGGCGTCCTTCACCACCGCGTCGGCGGAGTAGTACACCTCGGGATCCCAGCGATCGGCGGACACCTCGCGAATCGCGTCGTTGCCGGCGACGACGTTCGCCCAGAACGTGGCGAGGTCGGGAGCGTCGGGGAAGATCGCGGACATCCCGACGATCGCGATGTCGAGAGGCTGGCCGGCGGGACGGGAGCCCGCCGTCGCCGTCGCCGTCACCGTCGCCACCGTAGCCGCCACACCCACACCCGCATCCACGCCCGCACCGGTACCCTCACCCGCCATGTCCGCCTCGTCTCCCTCGCCGCCCGCCGGGCGTCGCGTGCCGTCGGCCGACCCGACCGCGGGCTCCTGCCCGGCCGGCACGCCGAGTTCGGCGGCCCGGTCGGCGAGACCGGCGGTGGCCCGCGTGGTCACCTCGTCGTGCAGGGCGGCGACGCTCGTGCGGTCCGAGCGCAGGGCCGCCACCTGGCCGATCATGAACATGCCGTCCCGAGCCTGCACCGCCGGGTCGACCTGGACGACCTCGGCGCCGTCGCGGAGCAACCCCTTGCTGGCCACCCGCAGCCGGCCGAGGTTGAGCGCCTCCAGCTCCTCCCACATCTGCTGGCGGGGGGTGGCGGCGGCGAGCAGCTCACGGCGGCGGTCGAGGAAGGTGTGGACGTAGGCGGACTCGACGCACCGGGTGGCGTGCCCCGGAGAGGTCTCCAGCAGCACCGTGCGCTCGCAGTCGAGGGCGGCCTGTTGGAAGCCGGGCAGGATCGCGCCGGAGGCGACGGCCTCGTCGGTGAACAGGTACGCCGTGCCCATCAGCACGCCGATGCCGGCGCCCCGTTCGGCGAGCGGGGCCGCCGCGGCGGCGACCATGGCCGCCGAACGGGCGTCGTGCACCCCGCCGGCGAACAGCAGGTGCAGGCCGGCGAAGAAGTCCGGGCCGGCCTGGTCGCTCTCACCGAACGCGAGCAGCCCCGCGATCTGCGCCTCCCACAGGGGGAAGCTCGCCCGCGGCCCGACGTGGCCGCCGCACTCCCGCCCCTCGAAGACGAACTTTCGGGCCCCGTCGGCCAGGAACCGGTGCAGCAGGCCCGGGGACGGCACGTGCAGGAACGTGTCGATACCGGCCGCCTCCAGCGGCGCCGCCTGCGCCGGCCGGCCGCCGGCCACGATCGCGCACGGCGGGCGGATGTCGCGCACGGCGGCGAGCTGTGCGTTGCGCAGGGCCGCCGGGGCGAAACCGAGCACGCCCACCCCCCACGGCGCGTCCTGGAGCAGCTCGGCGGTCTCCGTCAGCAGCGTGCGGCAGTCCTCGCCGCTCATGAGCGCCAGGGCGAGGAACGGCAGGCCGCCCTCGTCGGCGATCGCGCGGGCGAACGCCGCCCGGTCGCTGACCCGGGTCATCGGTCCCTGCGCGACGGGATGCCGCAGCCCCCGCGCGGCCGCGAACGGCGCGCCGACGGCCAGCGGCCGGGTGCGGGTGGCGGCCGCGATGCCGTCCCGGATGCCCTCGCGCACCGCCCGCACCACCCCGGCGGCGCTGACGTGCCGGTCGGCCAGCGTGGCGGCGAAGGCGCCGTCCTGGCCGATCGGGAGGAACTGTTCGACCAGGTCCCGGGCGCCAAGCCGGGCCGCGACCGCGGCGGCCGCGGGAGCAGTGACCGCGGCGGCGGTGACAGCGCCGTCCGAGGCGAGTTCGCCGCCGGTGTCCCGCAGGTCCGCGGCGGGCCGCTCCAGCCGGCCGGCGAGGGCGGCGATGGGCAGATCGGGCCGGACGTAGAGCCGGTGCCCGGCGTGCAGGATCGTCTCGCTGCCGTCCATGGCCCGCACGGCGGCGGCCACCTGCTCGGGCAGCTCCACCTCGCGGACCAGGGCTAGCTGGGAGTCGAGCACGACCCCCGCCGCACCGCCCGCCACCGCCGCCGCGGCCGTCGCGGGGCCGATCCCCCCGGCGGCGAAGACGGGCACCGCGCCGCCCGCGCCGTCCCGCAGCCCGGCAGCAAGCAGGTGCTGCAGCAGGGTGAACGTGGTCAGGTCACCGACGACACCGCCGGACTCGTTGCCCCGCGCGACGAGCCCGACCGCGCCGGCCGCGACCGCGCCCCGGGCCTGCGCGACCGAGGTCACCTCCGCCCACACCCGCCGGCCCCGCCGGATCAGCTCCGCCGGCTCCCAGCGCCGGTCGGTTCCCGGGCCGCCCGCCGCGGCGGGATCGCCGGCCGAGGAACCGTCCGGTCGGGGGGCGAGCACCACGAGATCCACCGCGTCGGGCAGCTCGTCCGGGTCGACCGGGCAGTCGGCGGCGACCCGCACCCCGAAGTGTCCCGGCGTCCAGCGGATCGCATCCCGCAGGGCGGCGCGCGCCACCCGCGCCGAGCGCCCCAGGTCGAGGACGCCGAGACCTCCGGCCCGCGTGACGGCGGCGACGAGAGCGGCGGCGGGCTCGGCGAACGGTGTGATCACGACGACAAGCTCGCGTGCGTCGAGGGGGTCGAGGGGGTCAAGCGCGTCGGAGCCGGCCGGGGAGGCCTCGGGTGACACGCGGGGTGCGGTGGTCATCGGCAGGTCCTCCTGGCAGGTCGCGGCCGGGGGCAGGGTGATGAGGGGGACGAACTAGTCCGGGTCACAGGGCCCGCCGAGGCCGTCCGATCGTCCGACCGGTCCCGCGCTCCCGACGCGCGGCCCGTCCCCGAGTCACCACAAGGCCATATCCAGGACAAGAGGCACACCCACCAAACCAACGTGATGGACACGTTCCGGACGACGGGATCGTCCACATCATCGGTGACCTCCTGGCCGGTGCCGCTGGGCGACAGACGTCCCGGGGAAGCTACATCTGCACTGACTACGCGGAAAGCGAACGGACCCCCAACAACTCTCGCGGAACTGATGCGCCGGACCGTCGGGGCGACCGACCTGCTTAGCCGATCCGACACCGTCAACGTGCGCGGAATACTAGTCGGCTCGGTCCGGAGCACTGCACGGTGGCAGGCCAAAGTCGCGATCACACACGCGTTGGAGAGCGGCCGTGATCGCCGTGACCTGGTCGGGACCCCTTCGGCCCAGCGGTTCCCTCGCCGCCGGACATCGCCGGTGATGTCGCGGATCGGGATTACGCAGAGCCCGCGCGGATGTGCACCGGGCGACCTCATCAATCCCGGTGACGATCGGCGGAGGTCACAAATTGGTAGCACGCAGGGCGGTATCCCGGACCGCCGAACCCGGCGGTTTCCATTCGACTTCGGTCGGCTAAAGGGGTGATGAACAGTCGAGGCCACATTCCGCGGACAGGTACCGGCACTCGCAAGCCCACAAAAAAACGGAAGCGAGACTGGCACCGCGGGAGGTATCGAACCACGGGTGTGGAGCATCCGGAAATCGATCGTGGTAACCGCCGGCCGGGTCAGTCACCGGCGGTCGGGTGGCCCCTTCGGGCCCCACCCGGCTAGCGAGGGACACGGGTCAACCTAGTCACAGTGTGCCATCAGCCGCAAGCGAGGCCGAGCGGAAAGATGTCGGCGCTCATCACCGTGCCACCCAACCGGACCTGCCTGCTACGACCAGCGAGGACCAGCATCCCACAGATGGGGCATGACGCGCATCTTACGCAGAAGCCACAAAAATAATGATCTACGCCAATCGGGCGAGATGGAACCGGCCGAGCCCGCCGATGGGGCCCCGGCCAGCGCTTCCTCGGCGGCCCCGGTTCTCGGGGCGGGGCGGACGGTATCCGAGGCCCCCACCCGGGCAAGGCGCGGCGGCGATCCACCACGGGCGGTTACCCGAGCTGCGCGCGGGAAGCGCGTTGCGGTGCGTTCCGCACGATCCTCAGGCTCAGACCGTGCAGAACGCACCGCAGTCCGCCACCCGCCACGCCACAGCTCGGCTCGGCTCGGGCTTCGTTCTGGGCATTGGCGGCGCGACCGCAGTGACAGGCGGTACGAACGGCAGCGGACAGGAACGGGCGGCCGCCGACGGCGCTGCGCGGGAACTCAGGACGACCGGAAGGGTCGGCGGCAGCAGACAGGGCGCGGCGCCGCGCGTGGAGCGGGACACCGGGGCCGCCCGGGCCGGGCGAACCCCGGACATGACGCGACCGCGGGTGGCGCGGCCGGTCTCGGCCCGCGCCACCCGCGGTTCGTCGGAACTCAGTTGTCGAGGCGCGCCCGTGGCGCGTCGCGTCGCGTCGGTGCGCCGGACTTCCGCCCTGTGGGCGGGCCGACCGGCCTGCGGGCCCCATGGGTCGATGGGCACCTGGCGCCCACGCCGTCGCGGCACGGGCCGGTCTCCTCGCCGGGCATGTCCGGCCTGGTAAGGCTGCCGGGCAGGCCCGGCGTTGTGCCGACCGGTGGACGACCGGCCGGCATGAGGACCGCCGCCGCAGCCAAGCACCGGCCTCCGAGGTCCGACTTGGAGCCCGACCTCCGAGGTCCGACATCGGAGCCCGACCTCCGAGGTCCGACATCCAGAGTCCGGGGTGGGAGCGGCGGCAAGGGGCGGGGGCAGGGTGCCGGGGCGGCAGCGGGCCGCGGACGCGCGACCTCGAACCGTGACCCGCCGCGTCCGGACGCTGTCGGGGAGCTCCGACGGTCGGGTCAGTTCCTCAACCGGCGAGTCAGGGCCGGGGCGGGCTGGGGGGCGCGAACGCGCTGGTCTCGCGTTGCCAGGCGATGGCGAGCTGCGTGCGGTTCGAGCATCCCGTCGCCACGAGAGCGTGGGTGAGGTGGTGCTTGACCGTGTCGATGCTGATGCACAGCGCCTCGGCGACCTGCCGGTTGGACCGGCCCTCGGCGACGAGTCGCACCACGTCCCGCTCGCGGGCGGACAGCCGTCCCGCGACGGACGGGCCGGGATCGGTACGGATGTAGAAGCGCAGCAGGTTGCCGAGATGGCGGCCGAGGACGGCGCCGACCGCCCGGTCCCGCGGGCCGAACGCGCCCGGCCGCGAGTCCAGCAGGGAAATAAGCGCGCCCACGTTCGACGGGCCGAACAGGCGCACGAGCAGCTTGGCGTGGATGCCGTGCGCGCGCAGGAAGCGCTCGAGGCGCATCCGCACCTCGGGACGCTCCGGAACGCCCAGGTCGTCGAGGGTGGCGAGGCCACGCTCGCGGACCGAACGCAGGCTTTCCGGGTTGCTCAGCGCCTCCAGCTCCCGGTAACGCTCCATGTACGGGCCGGCGAGGCGCAGGGCGAGGCCCCGGCCGGTGGGCCGGGCGTCCTGGAACGCCGTCTCGATCGAGGAGCCCAGGAAGAAGGCCGAATGGCGATAGCCCAGGTGGCGGGCCATGCCGTCGAGGGCCAGTTCACGGAAGGAGGCGAGCGAGGAGGCACGCTCGCAGTCCTCCACGACGCGCAGGATGCCGCGCAGCTCGGCCGCGCCGAGTGCGAGGTCCCGCGGCATCGGGGCGCCCGCGCGGGCGGCCATGCCGGGGCGCATCGGCGCACCCGGAGCGGTCCGGGCGGCGGGCGCGCCCGGGACCTCACCGCGTCCCATGGGGGACCCGGTCAACGGGGGCCCGGAGCGGGGATGCGACAATTGACGAGCAGCAGCGCTTCCCGTGCTCGTGGTCGGTGCGGGGTGCCGTGCTGGCGCCGCGCGATGTGGGGTCGTCGGCGGAGCGGGTGAGCTCGCCGAGGCTCGCCTGGCGATGTGACCCGCCATGCCTATCTCGGTGGATGTGTCCACGGTCACGCCGATTCGCGGCCGATGGGGCGCGTCCTCGCCGATAGCATCGGTCGAGCGGGGAACTCGGTCGGTCACGCGTGCCTCCGGGGGTCAGACTCAGAATCAAACCGGGCGGTAGCCCGGCTGTGGCGATGCCACCGGGTGAATTTCCGGTGAAGATGGACATGTTCGGCAAGCGTAGGGCCCACCTCCCTCGCTACGCCACCAGTTGCCCGCGCCCCTCATGCGCGCTCGAGCCAAACCCACCGCTTCGGTGGGAGAATCGCGCCCCCAACCCGGCCATATATTTCCCGGGCCGCCACCCTCGCGCGTGAAGCGACCACTTCGCGTGATTTTTCCCTCCCGGAACCATCCCCTAAACGGGCCACCTCGCTAGCGGTATGCGGGCCCTGCGGCCCCCCGCTCGCCCCGCCCAGGCCGGGATCCAGCCCGTCGACGGGCAGACGGCGCCACGGACGCGAAACGTTCCCGCTGCCCGTCACCCTCCACAATGGGTGACCACCCACCCACTAAGTGCCTCGCCAGCATGGGCCATCGTCACCGAGGGTATTGATATAAGCGTCCCACCGTTTCGGCAGGTGCACCTCCGCCGGTCCCCCGCGAGGTCCCACGCCCACGACGCATCCCGCCGCATTCGCGAAGACCCGGTACGGTCTCGCGCCACCGATGCCCTCCCGCCGAAGCCGGGCGACCGGCGACCATCCCGGTCCGCCACCGCCCCGCGCGCGGGACGAACGAGGTGAACAACTGATGACCCTGGGTCTGTCGGTCTTCCTGGTTGTGGTGGGTGCCACGTTGCGATATGCCCTGACATGGCGAGTAGTCGGGGTAGATCTCCCGGTTCTGGGGCTGATTCTGATGGTCGCGGGGATCGTCATCTCGGTCATCTGCGTGCTCCGCGCCGTCGTGCCACTCCCGACGCGGGCCGCGACTCGCGAACGCGGCGCCGGCCTGCGCAGTTGGCCCGCCGACGCCGACGGCCGGGGCCCGGCGGGCGGTCGGCCGCCGCGTCGGACGATCCCGATGGCCGACGGCCGACAGGGGGGAATCGTGCGGCCCGCACCCGTCGATTCCCTGACCGTTCCAGATGCGCCCGGCGTCGCCGCCTCGTTCCCCGTCTCGGCTGCGGACGCGGACGCATTCTCGGAGCCGTATCCGGACCTTGCGCGACACCCGTATCTCAGGCTGGAACAACACGTGTTCGGCGACCGGGCCGAAGCCGACGAGCCGGTCGAGCACCGCGACGAAGCCGGGATCTGAGTCGACCGAGGCCGTCTTCAGCGCGTCAGGTCCTGGACCGGCTCGCGGCAGGCCCAGGACCGGCTCAGAGCAGGTGGAGTTCGCGGGCGCGGTGCACCGCGTCCCGGCGCCGCGGCACGTCGAGCTTGCGGTAAATGCTCTTCAGGTGCGTCTTGACGGTGTTCACCGAAACGTAGAGCTCGGCTGCGATCTCGGCGGTCGTCAGCATCGTCGGCAGATAACTGAGAACCGCGAGCTCCCGATCGCTGAGGCGGTCGCCGGCCGCCGGGCCCCCGCCGGGCCGCCGCCGGGCCGGTTCCCGGGACCACCGGTCCGACGCCTCGGGCGCTGACGCGCGCGGTGGCGTTCCACGGACCGGGCCCAGGTGCGGACCCGGATACGCGCCGCCGGGGGACCCGGGCGGCGGCGGGCGGCGCCAGTCGGGGGCGCCCGTGCTGCCGCGCGCACCGCCCCGGAGGTGGGGCGAGCCCGCTCCCACCGCCGGCGGGCCACCGACGCCCGGTGCCTTGGGCGAGCCGACGACGGGCGTCCCCCGCTCGGGCTCCGACCGGCCGGGCGGCGGCGCGTACCCCCCGCTCGGCCGGGAACCGCCACCGTGGCCGGCGCCGGCTCGCCCCGGCGGCGTGTCGCCGGATGCCGGCCAGGGCAGCCGACCGCCCGCGGCCGCGGGCCGGGCCGGCGGGACCGACCGGGCTGGAGCGGGCACCAGCACGCTCGAACCCCGTGTCCCGGTCTCCGGCGCGATCCGGCGCTGGTCGACGCCGGGCCTCGGGGGGATCTCGGCCTCCGCGACCACCCAGGTGCCGCCCGCACCGGGCCCGCCGGCCGGCCCACCTCCGCTCGCCCGGCCGGCTCCGCCCACCAGACCATCTGCACCCACCAGGCCATCTGCACCCACCAGGCCACCTGCGCCTGCCCGGCCGAGCCCGCCGAGCGCGGCAGGTCCACTGGGCGCGGCGACTCCGCCCGTCGCAGAAACTCCGCCTGCCGAAGGGGCTCCGCCTCCCGAAGGGGCTCCGCCTGCCGAAGCGGCTCCGCCTGCCGACATCGCTCCACCGCCCGGTCGGTCGCCGGGCGCCGCCCGCCATGCCGCGGCACTCGCGGCCGACGCGGCCGCGGCACGCAGGGTGTCGACGAACTCGGGATGGGCGGCGGCCAGCCCCGGATGCGCGTCGAGCAGCGCCAGCAGTTCATCGCCAAGATCGAGAAAAGGCGCGGCCAGTCCCTCGTCCTCGGCGAGGATCAGGGCCCGGGCGAGCAGCCCGGTTGCCCGAGCATGATCGTTTCGGCGGGCAGCCGCGACGGCCGCGAGCGCGCAGGCGGCGACGACCGGACCGCCCCCGCCGCCGTCGGCGCGCAGCAGGCCGGCGACCGCGTTCTCGGCCGCGTCCAGATCCGCGCACCCAAGATCAGCCCGTGCCATGGCCAGCGCCAGGACGTGGTCCGGGCGCCGGCCGTCGACGGGGCGCCCCAGCACCTGCCGCGCGGCCTGGGCGTTGCCGACCGCGAGCAGCAGGTCGACCTCGACGGCCTGCCACAGCGACACACACAGCGGCGGCCCGGCCGGATGGCCCCGCCCGCCGAGCAGGCGGCGGGCGGCACGAACGTCGTCCGGACGACCCCGCCGGCACCGTGACCGCGCGTCCAGCACGACCACGAGATCGAACAGATGCGGCGGGTGCCCAGGCCCCAGCCCGGACCGGGCAGCCTGGAGATGGCCGACCGCCCGCTCCCCGTCGGCCCGGGCGATGGCCACCATCGCCATCGCGAGATGTGCCTCGACCACACCGGTCACTCCCGGCGGACAGGCGACGACCCCATCACCTTCGGTCGCGCAGAGCTCCTCGGCGAGCACGGAGACGGAACCAGTCGTCACGTCGCCCCCTCCCACCGTGGTCACGGGACGGGTCGCCTCGGCGGGGCGGTCGCTCGGCTCTCCGACCGCGGCGAAGACCACCGCGGCCGCCGACTCGGCCAGACGAAGCCGGCCTCGCAGCGCGTAGGCGAGTGCCAACGCGCCGGCCGCGGACATCTCGACCATCCGGGCGCCCGCCAGCCGGGCCGTCTCGACCGCCTCGGTCAACGCGTCCACCGCAGGCTCGGCCCGGCCGAGCCACAGCTCTGCCCGCCCCCGCCCGCACCAGGCCAGCGCCGTGACGATCCCGCCGAGACGATCGTCGTCCAGGTCGGACGAGCCGAGCGGCCACGCCGGGCCCCGGCGGTCCGGCCGACCACCCTCACCACGGGCCAGGGTCGGTGCGACGCGAGCGGATGACGGCAGGTCGCCACGCCCGGCGGGCCGATCGGCGGGGCCGGTGGCCTGCCCGTCGCTGCGGGCGGGGTCGCCGGCGCGCGAGGGCACGCCCACCCGCCGGCCGGCACCCCGCCGCTGGCCGGCGCCGCCTTCCGGGCCGCCGCGCAGCAGGCGACGCGCCACCCCGAGCATCTCCTCGCCCGCTCCCGCCAACTCGGCCCGACGCAGCTCGACGAGATCAGCCTGGGTGGACAGCGAACGACGCCGGGGAACCGCCGCCGCCGCGATCGCCGCGCGCGCCATCTCCAGGCACCGGGTCGCCTTCGCCACCCGGCCGTGACGGAGATGCCCGACCGCGGCGACCAGCGCGCATTCGGGCGCCCACGATGCCCACGACGCCGGCATCGTCGCGAGGGTCGGTTCGAGCCCGAGCGCGCCGCCGGACAGCGCGTCCACCACCCCGACGCCGTCGACGAGCAGGCAGGACGCGTACCACCAGTCCCCGGCCCACGCCGCATGCCGCACCGCCTCGGCCGGCCGGCGGTGCGCGGCGAACCACAGCGCCGCTCGCAGATGCAGCTCGTCGACGTCCTCCGTGCGGTCCCGGGTCAGCTCGGCGCGCAGCAGCGCGGCGAACAGCCGGTGGTATCGGAACCGGATCCCGTCGCGGTGCGCCACCACGAAGCCCGACTGTTGCTCGATCTCCGCGAGGACCTGCGACGGGATGGCAAGGTCCGCCTCGCCCACCACGGCGTCGGCGAGCGGACCGGTCATCGACTCCAGCACGCTGGTACGCAGCAGAAAGCGGTGGACCGCCGGGGGTTGGCGGGCGAGCAGTTCGGCGCGCAGGAACTCGGCGATCTCCGGTATCGCGACCAGCGAGGCCGACGGCGGATCCGGATCCGCAGCCCGCAGCCGCCCCCCGAACGGCGCCCACTGCGGCGCGGAGGCCGACGACGCCCACGGCGAGGACGCTCCGGCCCGGCCACCGGCGCGCTCTGCGCCGAGCGCGCCGCCGAGTCGGGCTGCCGCCCCGCGCCCCAGGGCGCCCGCCGCCAGGCGCACGCCGGCCGGCCATCCTTCGGTGGCGTGCAGCAGGCCGCCGACCAGCGCCGCCGTCGCCGACACCCCCTGCGCCCGCAGGAGATCCGCGGCCTCGGACCGGGTGAACGCCAGCGCGTCGGCATCGATCTCGGTGACGTGCCCGGCGGCGCGCAGCCGGTGCAGCGCCACCGGCACCGTCCGACCCACCAGGATCGTCCGGGCACGCTCACCGGCCTCGTTGACCAGGAGCTCCAGCCCGTCGAGGTCGCTGCCCCCGCGCAGGAGGTGGACGTCGTCGAGGACGAGCACGAACGGCGCCGGCAGGTCCGCGAGCAGGTTGGCGAGCTGCCGGTAGCCGTGGTCGGACGGGTGGTGCGCCGCGGCGGCGCCGGGACGGGCGAGGTCGGCGCCGGCCGGGATGAGCCCGGCGCGGCCGAGACCGTGCAGCAGCTGCGGCCACAACGGCACAGTCGGACCGCCGGGAACGGCCGGCGTCGCCGCCGGATCAACCCGGATCCAGACGAGCGGTGGCTGCGCGGGCCGAGCGGCGGCCCAACCGGCGAGCAGCGTCGTCTTGCCCCACCCGACCGGGGCCCGGACCACGGTGAGCGGACGCCTCACGGCCTCGTCGAGTGCCTGGCGCAGTCGGGGCCGGTCGAGGCAGTCGGGCGGGGGTGTCGGCACGACGAAGTGACCGCGTACCAGGGGCAGGCCGGCGGTCACGACGGGCCGGGGCGCCGCACGGCCGCCCGGACGGCTCACGGTCTCGTCCGGACGAGCCCCGTCCTGATCCGGATCGGGGATGACGCCGCTCGGTCCGGGCAGGGAGTCCCGACCGGGCAGGGAGTCCCGACCGGGCACCGGGCCCAGACCAGGCACAGGGCCCAGACCGGGGGCGCCCTCGGCCGAGCCGAGAGGGGCCCGGTGGGCGGCTGCAACGGGACGGGGCGGGACAGCACCGGGCACCCGTGACTGTTCGTCGAGCATTCCACACCACCCCCACGGCAAGTTACCCTTGGTAGTGGTACAGCTACTCAGCCGTATGGGCAACCTGTTGTCCACCGGCGGTGACACCATCGCGGGCCAAGCACTGGGCAGGCCGGACGGGCCCGGACAACTCGGCGTGTGACCGTTCCCCGAGCCGACATCCGCGACGCCGCCAACGGTGGACAGCTCGGCGGCGAGCCGACGAGGAGCGGGGGCACCAGGTCAGGGACCCGCGTTCGGGTGTACCGATCAGCCCCGCGACTCGCGCCGGACGGCTCTCGATGCCCGTAGCGCGGCGCCGGCGGCGGCGAACAGCACGGCAGATGTTGACGAACAACCAGGTGCCGCGCCGCTGGTAGGGGGTGCCCTGCCGGCCGGCGGCGAGCTGGCCCAGGATCAGCCACCCCGGCAGGCCGAGACCGACAGCGAGGATCACGAGGCGGCCGGCGAGCGCCACGCCCCGGGCCGCCTCGTCGATCGGCAGACGACAGTAGACGAGCAGGACGGCGGCCACGGTCACGAACGCGGTCGCGGCACGCCGCCCGGCGTGGGTTCGCGCCCCGCCGGGGTCATCCCCGTCGCGGCCCTCCCCCGGTGCTGGCGGTGCTGGTGATCAGGGCAGTGCTGGTGATCAGGGCAGTGCTGGTGATCAGGGCGGTGCCGGCGTCACTGGTACTGGCGGACCGGACGGGGGCCGCGGCGGGCCGACCGGGGGCGTCGGATCGGTCGTGACGCCCGCCGTGTCGGCCGCCGCAACTGGCGTTGCACCGTGCCGACCGCCGATCCCCCGGCCCTGTCAGGCCGCGCAGTCCGAGCAGACGATACGGCGCGGATCCGCAAGCTGACTGCGGTGCTGCACCAGAAAGCACTGGGTGCAGGTGAACTCGTCCGCCTGCCGAGGAAGCACCCGCAGCGACAGTTCCTCGTCGCGGACCTCGGCGTCGGGCAGGTCCAGTTCGGCCTCGAGGGCGTCCATGTCGTCCCCGAGGTCCGCCGCGGCGCCCGCGCGCTGCGCCTTGAGCGTCTCCAGGCTCTGCTCCTGGAGCTCGTCCTCCTCGACATCCGTGCTTCGCCGAGCGTCGAAGTCACGAGCCATGCGTCTCCTTCCTTTCCCTGCCGTCGTTCACCCAGGGGTTATGCCAACCCGCGGGTGATGGTTCCCGCCGAACACGGGGAGCCATTCAACACGGCACCCCGGGACATCGGCTGGCTACGGTACGCAATGACCCCGAGGATGGGGGATGCAGTGCCTTATGTCCGCATTCCCGGTGCCTCCGCCACATCCAAGGGTCCCGGCCGGAACGCGGATCTCCAAAGCCGAGCGAAGGATACGGGGCGCAACCGCGTCAGGCCAGACAGGGGGCCGTCGGCGCGGTGTCGCTCCCACCACATTCACGACCGGACGTCACGACCCGGGCGGATCGCCTCCATCCCGATCGATGCGGCACCGTACACCACTCGGGCCCGGGGGCAGCGCCGGGTGGTCGGCGGATGGCGCCTGCACACCCGGCCGGGTTGCCCTCGCCCCGGGGCGAGGACTCAGAGATAGAGACCGGCGAGCCCGTCGTCGAGCCGCTCGGCCGCGACGGCGTGCACGTCCCGCTCCCGCAGCAGGACGTAGGTGGTCGAGTGCAGCTCGACCTCGGCGCGGTCCTCGGGATCGAACAGCACCCGGTCGCCGACCTGGATGGTCCGCACCGCGGTCCCCACCCCGACGACGTCGGCCCACGACAACCGCTTGCCCATGTGCGCCGTGGGCGGGATGACGATGCCGGCCTTCGACCGCCGGTCCACCGCGTCCTCCCGGGGCTCGACGAGCACCCGGTCATGAAGAAGCCTGATCGGCAGCGCGCCGGCCTGCATGACACCCGCCTGCGTGCCCGCCCCGGCCGCGCCGCCGCCCCCGTTGACACCGCCGGACACAACGCTCACAGGGTCGGACACTACCCGCCCGCGCCGGGCTCGCGGCACCCCCCGGCGGTCTTTGCGTGCGGACGGCGCACCGTGGGTGCGTCCGACGGATCCGGTCGCCGTCCATCTCGGGCGTACGGCCCGGCGCCGCGCCGCCCCGGTTCGGCGTCCGCGGTGTCGGCGCACCGACCCGGATCGCCGCACACCGATCCGGATCGCCGCACACCCATCCGGATCGCCATCGTGCGACCGATTGACCTGGGGTAACGAGGTGATGCACTCAATCGGCGTTGCCGGCATCGAGCGCTTTCGGCGCAGAGCCCTGCGAAACCTCCCCGGATGGGGAATGGTCCCCCAACGCGGTATAAGCTGCCGCCCATCGCTGCCCGGGCTGGCGCTGACGGGCGGCGTGCCGTGGCACCTCTCGATCGTCCGTTGGCGCCCAGGTAACCGTCGGCACGTCACGAACCTCAGGGATGGGGCACCACCATGGCATTGCGCATCAGTGTCGATCTCGATGGTCTGCGCTGGGCCGATCTGTTCCGCTTCGTCGATCTGGCCCGTAACGGCGGGATCAGCGCGGAGGATCAGGTCGACGTCATCACCTACGGCAGCGACCCGATGTCGGTCAGCCTCTCCGCCCGCATCTACCCGGCGACCGAGAGCTTTATGGCCTCGGAGCAGCCGGAGGCGTCCGGTGATGGTCTGCGCGGTGCACCACTCTCGATCGCCCCTGGTAGCGCCACCCCCAATGGCTCGGGATTCGCCTACGACGGCGGTTCCGCCGAGCGGAACGCCGCCCAGAACGGCACGCATTACCCCGCGTTCGACAACGGCCAGGATCGCGCCGGCGCGCCAGGCGGCGGCAGCCTGCCTCCGTACGGTCCCGGCTACGACGCGCCGACCGACCGGGGCGGTCCCGCGCCCGGCGGCCATTACCCCGCCTTCGACGGTCAGCCCGACCGGATGTCACCGAACGGTGGCGGTCAGTTCGCGGGATTCGAGCCATTTGATCGATCCGGACCGGGCAAGGAGCCCGGAGGTGCCCCCGGACAGGTCGAAAGTCCCTACATAGAGGAATTCGCCCGTCTACAGGAGGGTCTGATGCGCCAGGTTCGGCGCACCGACGAGGTCCGGCCGGACCGCTCCTGATCAGCGATTAGCCGCGCCGCGCCGCTGCGACTCCCGGGCCTCGGGCGGGACGTGACCGCGCATCCCTCGACCAGGTGGCCCGCCATCACGCTCACGGCAGGTGAGGAGGAGAAGACCGTCAGCGTCGCCCCGCACCGTTCGTCGGACGCGGACCGTGAGTCAGCCGTGACGGCACCCCCCATGGTTCTACGCCGTTCGCACCCTCTCGCCCGCTATGGTGCATGCTGCCTGTGATGGACGATCCGCGCCTTGCCGACGTCGAGCAATATCACGGGCGTTTGCGCTCCGAGCTCGACGTCATCGCGCGTGGGCCCGTTCTGGTCGGACCGAAGATCATAGAGCACATCCACTCTCTGATCACGCTCATCGATCTACATCAACCGAACGAGTTTGATCTCTGTCTGAGCTGCGACCGGCTCTGGCCCTGCGCCTCGATCATGGCCATCACCGGCATCTCGCAGGACGCCGGGGACGGCGGCCAGAACGGCGAGACCGAGCCGGGCTACGACGAGACCGAGGCCCAGAGCGCCGAGCGCGGCACCCTCGCGGTCGCCCATGCCACCGCGCCCGCCGCTGGCCGCCCCTCGTCCCCGTCGGCTGCCGGCTACCCGGCTGCCGGGTACGACGACCGGGAACAGAGCCGAGACGGCCGCTCCGATCGCGGAGCCGAGGACCAGCGCTTCGACGAGCCGCGGTTCGACGAGCCGCGGTTCAGCGAGCCGCAGTTCAGCGAGCCGCGGTCCGGCGAGCCGGAGTTCGACGACCAACGGTCGGACGACCGGCGGTTCGGCCCCCGCAGCGTCAGCGACCAGAGCTTCCACGACCCGAACTTCGACAACCCGCGGCCCGACGACCGCGCCTTCGACGACCGGCGCTTCGACGACCGGCGACCCGACGACCGGCGCTTCGACGATCACGATGCGGGCGGGCCGTACCAGGAGAGTCGACCGCGCGCCGGGCGGGGCCGCGACGATCGCGGCATCGACACCCATCCGGATGCCGGACGGGACCGCGGCTCCGTCCCGCCGCCTGGTCCGGGCCGTTCCCCGGCCGAGGTCGCGGCGCCGTCGCGCCTGCCGGGCACCCGACCCGCCGGCCCGCCGCCACCCGCCCGCCCTGGCCCGCCCACGCCGCCGCCATCGCCCCCGCCCTCGCCGCCGCTCTCCGCGCCGGGTCGGCCCGGCGGCACGCTGCCGGCGGTCGCGGCGTACGGCGGGACCATGCCCGGCGACGCCGACCGGTCCCCGGACCGAGCCCGTGACGGGTATTCGCCGGACCACGCCCGTGACGGCTATGCCGGCTACCCGTCGGCGGTCGCGCCCGGGCAGCCGACCCCGGCCCGGCCGACAGGCGCGACACCGCGGATCCCGGCACCACCCGGCCTGCCCCACCCGACCGGCGCGACGCCCAGGCTGCCCGGGATCGCCGAGGTGGGCCGGCGACCGGCCGCGGATGCCGGCCGCGACGACACGGTTTCGGGACGCCACTACGCGGCCCACCCGAACGGCACGGCGGCCCACCCGAACGGCACGGCGGCCCACCCGAACGGCACGGCGGCCCACCCGAACGGCACGGCGGCCCACCCGAACGGCACGGCGGCCCACCCGAACGGCACGGCGGCCCGGCCGGCGGCCGGGCCGCCGAACCTGCCCGGCACCACACCGCCCTCACCGGGAACGCGCCAACCCGGGGCATCCGGCTTCGCGCCGGCGCCCACGGCGACGGGCAGGCCGTCCTCGGCGCAGCCGCGGGCCACGGGCGCGGTTCCGATCGTGGGGGATGCCGGCCGGGAGCGGCCGGACGGATACGGCTCGGCGCTGCCGGGCCTGGCACCGCCCGTGCCCGCCGCCGGCCGACCGGTCCCACCGCTCGACGTCCCGGCGCGCCCGACCGGCGCTCAGCCCCGGTTGGCGGGCGGCGGCGTAGCCGGCCAGCGGCCGGACGGACCGCCGGACGCCTTCCCGAGCCAGGCCCGGCCGGTCGATCACAGCGCGCCGCCCGGATATCCCGATCGGGTGGCAGTGCCGGCGTCCCGCCCCGCACCGCCGATCTCCGGCCCGGTCGAGATGGCGGCGGCGCGGGCGAGCGGCACCTGGTCGCCCGGCCAGCACGCGCAGCCGACCCGCGCCGGCGGCCCGGCGGCCCGTGGCCCGGCGGACCCGGCCGGCGACGTGCCCGGCCCGCCTCGAGGACGCGACGCCGCCGGCCCGGCGGGAATGGGCCGGTCCGATGCTTCGGGCGGCCCGGGACGCCCGGACGGACCGGGCGGGCCCGGCCGAGCGGAGGGGCCACGCATGCGGGCCAATCCGGGAGGCGGCCCGAACCAGGACGGATCGCGGCTCTCGCCCGGCCGCGCCGGGGGCGGTGGTACGGCCACCCCCCGCCGCCACCCCCTGCCGCCGGGGGCCGACCGAGAACGGTCTGCCACGCTCGGCGGTGGCCCGCCGTCGCACCACGGCGACGTCCCCCTCGAGCGTCGGCCCGCGGGCGGGCACGCGGACGGCGATCTGCCCGGTCGTCCCGGCCAGGACGGCCAGGGATGGGCGGCCCCGGACCCGCGGGAGCGGTGGGGTCGAGGGCAGGCACCTGCGCCGGACCGGGCCGGGCCCCCCACCGGCGCGCCCCCACCGAACGGCCGATCGTCCTACCCGGCGCCCGCCGCGGGCCCGGTAGGTGCGGCGATGGGCGAGCCACGCCCGGGGAGTCCCGGCCGCGACCGTCCGATCGGGGCGGGCGGGTCCGGCACGCCGAATCCGCCGGGCCGCGGGCCGGACCCCCGCCCGGGGCGCCCGGGGCGGGCGGAACCGCCGCGCCGGCCGGGTGACCTCCCGGACCGGCCGGACAGGCTCCCGGACCGGTCGGAGACCGCGTCAGGCCGGGAGGCCGAGCTGTCCGCGGCGGCCGCGCGCATCGACCAGGCGCAGGTGGACGAGGTCACCCAGGCCTGGTTGGCACGCCGCGAATCCGTGCTGGACGGCATCGACGTCATCTGAGCCCCCGGTGGACCCCGCTGCGCCGCATGCCGAGCCGTGCCCGCGGCGCGTCGTGCCGCGGAAGGTCCCGTCGCGCGGTATCCAGATGCGGCACGTGGTCGTCAAGGCGACCGAGGGCCACGGACGGTGCAGGTTTGAGGTGGCGAGCGGTGTGGCAGGTACGCGTCGCCGGGCAGCTCGCCTGGCGCGAGGACGGCAACGGACGACGGAACCGTCCCGCCCGATTCCACGGAAGGTGAGGCGTGGCCGAGGCACTGACCGCACGCTTCGACCTGCCCGCCGATCCCCGGGCCGCCGGACGGGCCCGCCGCCTGGTCGCCGAACTGCTCGCCGCCTGGAGCCGCCCCGAGACCGTCGACGTCGCGCAGCTCCTCGTCAGCGAGGTCGTGACAAACGCCGTGCGGTTCGTCGGCGACCGCAGCGCGCTGTGCCTGAGCGTCGAGCTGCAGGCCGACCGGATCCGCATCGCCGTCGACGACGGGACCGCGCAGCATCCGGCGCTGAAGCCCGCCGGCGAGGACGACGAGTCCGGCCGGGGCATGCACCTGGTCGCCGCGCTGGCCCTGCAGTGGGGTGTCGTCGACATCCTGGACGGCCAGGGGCCGGGCAAGCAGGTCTGGTTCGATCTTCCCCGCCAGCCGGATCCGCCACGTCAGGAGGATTCGCTGGAGGTAGCCTGCGGCTCCTGACGGAGCTTCGAACGCCGCCCGGCATCGACCAGCCGAAGAAGTGTTAAAGCGGCATTTCTGCACATATCTCCCACATGTTTCCTACCGCGAAGCCGTGGCGGCCGACCTCGTGGCCCGCACCGGCACCATCGGATGATTTGTCCGCTCCCTGCGCCGACGACCGGAGTTAGTCAGGCCGACAATGCGGATGCTTCAGGTGTTGTTCAGCCAACTCGCGTACCGTGACCTGCGTCTCCATCGTCACGACCGTGACCACTGCTCCGGCCCTACGGGGGTTGTCATAGAGATCCCGGTCCTGCTCGGCGCGGAGAGCGCCCCCGTACCGACCGACCCGCCCGAGACGCTGCCCCGCCAGCGCCGCCGCCCGGCCAGGCCCGAGAACGTCGGGGCCGTGCCGGCGGAACACCCGGCCGGTGCCGTCGACCCCGACCGGCACGTCTTCGACGAGCCCCTCGCCGTCGGCCTGGCGCGGTCCCGGCGCCGGCCCCTGCTGTGCGGGATCGTCGTCGCGGCGCTGCTGGTCGTGCTGGCGGTGCGCTTCCGCGGGGACGCCGTCTCCCGGCTGTCCGGGGTGCCCGCCCCGCGATGGCACTGGCTCGCCGCGTGTGCCTGCTGCACGGCGCTGTTCTACGTCGCCAACGGCCTGTCCATGCGCGCGGCCAGCGGCCTGCGAGTGCAGCTGCGCACGGTGACGGGCGTCCAGGTGGCCGCCGCGGCGGCGAACCGGATCGTCCCCGCCGGCCTCGGCGCCATCGCGGTCCACCTGCGGTTCCTGGAGAAGCGCGGGATGACCCGGCCCGCGGCGCTCGCCGCCGTCGCGTCGATCAAGGCCGCGGGCGCGGTCTCCCACCTGGCCGGCATCGTCATCGTGGCCGGGACGCTCAGCGATTCGGGGATCGGCGCGGCGGTGGTCAGCCCGGTCCGGTCCACCCTCGAGGGGATCGGCGCGGGCCCGGTGCTGCTCGGCTGCGTGGTCGTCTGCGCGCTCGTGACCGGGACCGTCGCCCATCCGCGGGTGCGGGCGATGGCGCGTCCCGCCGTCCGGGCCTTCCGCGCTCATCTGTCGGTCCTCGCGCACTCCCCCGGACGCGCCACGGTCCTGCTGCTGTCCCAGGCCGGCACCCGCCTGTTCCAGATCCTGGCGCTGGCCTGCACGGTCTGGGCCTTCGGGGCCAGCATCTCGGTGATGTCGGTGGCCACCGTCTACCTCGTCGGCTCCATGGTGGCCGGCGCGGCGCCGACGGCCGGCGGGGTGGGCGCGCTCGAACCCGCGCTGGCCTTCGGGCTGGCGGCCGCCGGCGGCGACGCCGCGACCATGCTTGCCGCCGTCCTCGTCTACCGGGTGATCAGCTTCTGGCTGCCGGTCCTGCCCGGGATCGTCGCCCTGGCCGGCCTGCGGCGCAGCGGGAACCTGTAGCGCACGCCCGGCGGCGGGGGCCGACGCGGCACGGGGTCAGGCCGGCAGGTTGAGGGCCTCGACCACCGGCGCCTCGTGCTCGTGACCGAGCACCGACAGCCCACCCGCGTTCAGCACGAAGTACGCCCCTGCCCGGGGCGGCAGACCGAGCCAGCGGGCGGCGAGCACCCGCAGCATGTGCCCGTGCCCGACGAGCGCGACGTCGCCGCGCCCCAGCCAGGGGCGCAGCCGGTCCAGCACCGCGTCGGCCCGCGCGCCGACCTGCTCGGCGGTCTCACCACCGGGCACCGGCGCGGTCCACACCGTCCAGCCGGGCACCGTCTCACGGATCGTCGCCGTGGTGATTCCCTCGTAGTCGCCGTAGTCCCATTCGGCCAGGTCGTCCCAGCACTCCCGCGCGGTCTCGGAGGTGGTGACGAGGCCGGCGAGGTCGGCGGTGCGTCGAGCCCGCAGCCGCGGGCTGGTTGCGACGAGCCCGAAGGACCACGTCGACAGCCGAGCGGCCTGCCCGGCGGCCTGGCGTTCCCCCTCGGCGGTGAGCTCGACGTCCGTGCGGCCCGTGTGCCGACCGAGCCGGCTCCACTCGGTCTCCCCGTGGCGCAGCAGCACCACCCGGCCCGGCGGGACCTGTGCGGTCATGCGCGGCGGGAGGACCGCCGCCGCCGGCGCCGTACCCCGCCGGCGAACAGCAGCAGACCCCCGCCGACCAGGGCCACCCGATCCCACCGCACGACCCGCACGAGGGTCACGCCGCCGCTCTGGGACAGCCGGTTCACCCCGGACCCGCCGGCCCGGCCCCCGCCGGGGACCAGCACCCCGCCGGCCGTCGTGCCGGGACCCGCGGGTAGTTGCGGCGCGTCCGGGCCCGGGCCGAGCCCGAGCGCGGGGCCGTAGCGCTGCCGCAGCTCGGCAGCCCTGATCCGGAGCTGCTCCTGCGTGCGCTCGGCGATCCGGCGTGGACTGACGATCTCGGCGATCGAGTCGATCGTCTCGGCCAGTTCGGCGCGGGTCTCCTCGATCTGCCGCTGGATGACGGCCGGGTCCTGCGGCACGAATGTTGCCCTCTCGTCCGGTGCGGATGGCGGCGGTCACGGTGCGCGCCGATCGCTCGACGCCGCACCGCGGACGACCCCGTCAGGTGCGGCCCTGCTGGGCGCGGCCCTGCCGGGTGCGCCCCTGCCAGGTGCGACCCCCTCGGGTGCGGCCGGCCTGTTCTGATCGTGCCAGACCGACCACCCCCCGGCGAGGCGAAACGTCGAGTGGTCGCCAGGAGGTCTCTCACGTTTGCCCCCGCGTGCCGGCTTGCCCCCACTTCGGCGCCTGCCTCCGACCTGTCGCCCCCGGCCCGCGTCCGTGGATCAGCCCAGGCCGTCGACCGGCTCGCCGACGGCGGGCCGGACTGACCGGGGATCGCGAGGCGCCGGACATTACGCTGAGGGCTGTGCGCGGCGGTCGGCAACGGTCTGACCCGGGAGGGCATCGCCCCGGGCCGCCCAGTCCTGACCCCCCGCACCCGCGGCATCAACCGCGCCCACACCGCCCGCACCGCCCGCACCGCCCACAGCGCGGCGGCGTGCTCTGCGCCGTGGTCCCTCGCGGCGCTCTCGCCGGAGCCGCGTTCGCGGTGCCGGCGGTGGCCTGGGCACTGCTCGCTCACCTTCCGCTGACCGGCCAGGCGCCGCCGACCCGCCGGCTGTTCCTCGTCGCGCTGGTCGCCGTCCTGCTCGCCATCGCGGCCGAGATCGTCCGACCGGTCCTGGCCGGCCGCCGGGCCGCACCCGCGGCCCGGCACCAGCACGGCCCGCGCCGACGGATCGGCGGGCCGCGGACCTTCGGCGGCCTGCTCGCCGTCCAGGGCCTCCTGCACGCGGCGCTCGCCGCGGTCGGCTGCGGGGCCGCGCCACAGGCTGCGCGCGGCGATCGCCTGCTCGGCGTGCTCCTCTGCCACGATGGCCGCGCCGGCGCCGCATCGGCGGTGCAGGCCGCCAGGGCAGTGGTCGGCTCGGCGCTGCGCCCCGGGCCAACTGCTCCCGCGCAGGAGGCCGGTTCCGGGCTGGCGCACGTCGATCCGGCGCTGCTGGCGGCCGCCCGTCGGGTCGCGGCCGGGACCGGTTCAGCCGACGCGTCGGCCGCGGGCCACCGTCACGTCGACGGCCTGGCTGCGTTCGTTCCCGCGTCCGCCTCGGCCGGCGCGGCCGCCCTGGCGATGCTGCTCGCCCACGCCCTGGCCGCGGCGCTGATGTTCTGGTGGGCCCGACGCGGCGCGGAGGTGTTGGTGGCCGCCGGTCGGCTGCTGGCGTGCCGGCTGCCCACCCTCCAGGCGACCTCGCCGCGTGCGGCGCCGGCCCTGCGGTTCGCGCCGATCGGGCGAGCGGGATCGAGGGGGCGCCCGCGCCTGCTGTTGCTGCGTCATGCCGTCGCTCGGCGCGGCCCGCCGGTGCCGCTCGCCATCAGATCGTTCCGGGATGCGTGGCGGGTCGCCGCGGTCTAGCTGCGCTGCGCCGCGGGCCGGGCGGTGGGGCATCGCTGCGTTGCCTGTGCCGCCGTCTGGCTACCTGTGCGGGCCGTCTGTTGCCTGCACGGGCCGTCTGTGGCGTCGCCGCGCGTCCCGCTTTGCCTCATCAGTCCGTCAGCCCGTCACCCACGGCTTGTACGTCGATCATCTTTGATCACGCCCGCCGCCGGCCGGTGGCGATCCCGCGCGCCTGCGGCGCCCGCTCCTGGAGTGTCATGTCCCTGATCCGTCCCCGTCGCGAGGTCCCCGTCCGCCTCGGCCGGTCCACCTCCCGCCACGCGGTCCCACCCGTTCCCCTGTCCCCCCCGATCGGGCCGCCCCCGGCCACCCAGCCCTCCCCGGCCGGCCAGCCCTCCCCGGCCGGCCAGCCCTCCTCTGCCGGCTCGGCCGCCGCGGCCGTTCAGCCGTCGCTGCTCGCCCAGCCGTCGCCGGCGGCCGGTCGGCGACGGCCGCGGCGACTGTTCGCCATCCTCGGGTCGGCGTTGGCCGTCTCGTCGCTGTTGCTGGTCACCGCCTGCGCCGGTTCCGGAACGAACAACGGGGTGACCGTCGTCGACGCGGGCGACGGGGGCGATGACGGTCTGCACGGCACCGTTCCGGCGCAGCGGCTGGCCAAACCCGCCCTGAATCTGACCGATACCGACGGACGTCCCTTCGACCTGCGGGAACGGACGAAGGGAAAGGTCACCCTGCTGTTCTTCGGCTACACGCACTGCCCCGACGTCTGCCCGACGACGATGGCGGACATCTCCTCGGCACTCACCGAGGTCAAACCGGACGTACGGCAGCAGATCGCGGTCGTTTTCGTGACGTCCGATCCTGATCGGGATACCGGGCCGGTTCTCAGTCGTTGGCTTAGGCAGTTCGACGCGACCTTCATCGGTGTCCGTGGCACGTTCGACCGGATCCAGACCGAGGCCGAGGCCCTGGGCGTCCCCCTGGAGAAGCCCGAGGTCCAGGCCGACGGTTCCGTTCTGGTCACCCACGGCTCCCAGGTGATCGCCTTCTCCCGGGACGACCGGATCCGCGCGCTGTACCTGGCGGGCACGGGCGTCCAGGCCTACATCGACGACCTGCCCAAGCTGACCGCCGAGCGGTCCGGACCAGAAGCCCGGTCATGAACACGATTGCCTACCGCCTCACCACGCCGACGCAGCCGGCGAGCCGGGGCATCTCCACCGTCCTGCGTCTGGCCCTCGGCGCCGTCTGGCTCGTCGCCGGCCTGCTGAAGGTCAACGATCCGGACGGCATGCTGCGCTCGGTGCGGGCGTTTCGCATCCTGCCCGAGGCGCTGGTGCAGCCGGTGGCCTACGGCGTGCCGTTTCTGGAGATCGCCCTCGGCGTGCTGCTCGTCGTGGGACTCGCGGTGCGGGTGACCGCGCTGGTGTCGGCGCTGATGTTCGCCGTCTACATCGCGGCCATCGCCTCGGCGGCGGCCCGCGGCCTGCGCATCGACTGCGGCTGCTTCTCCTCCGGCGGCGACCTGACGGCCGACGCCCCCACGCACTACACCTCCGAGCTGGTCCGCGACAGCCTGCTGCTCGCCGCGGCCGCGCTGCTCGCCTGGCGGCCCGGCGGCTACCTCGCCGTGGACCGCATCCTCGACAAGCCGGTCAACGACCGTTCCAGGAGTGACACAGATGGCTTCGAGTTCTAAGACCCGCGGCAAGGGCGGGAACGGCCGCAACGTCCCGACCGCGACCAGGTCCGCCGGCCGATCCGCCGCCAGCTCCGCGGCCGGCTCCGAAGGCGGCGCCAGCTCCGGAGACGCTGTCAGCTCCGGAGGCGCTGTCAGCTCCGAAGGCAGTGCCGGCGCCCGCGGCGGTGCCGGGACGAGAGCGGCGGCAGGGCCGAGCTCCGCGGGGGCAGCCGGTGGCGGATCGGGTCCGGCTCGGCGGGGCAAGGCGGGCGCCGAGGACCGGCGGGCCAAGGCCGCGGCCGCCCGGGCTGCGGCGGCGGCTCAGGAACGGCGCCGGCGCAATCTGATCGTCGCCGGGGTGGTCGTCGTGGTGCTCATCGTCGCCGGCGTGATCGGCTTTGCCGTGCAGAACTCGCGGGAGGAGTCGAAGCCGGTCGTGCTGCCGGCCACGGCCACCGGGCGCGACAACGGCATCATCGTCGGCCAGGCGTCCGCCCCCGTGACGGTGGACCTGTACGAGGACTTCCAGTGCCCCGCCTGCGGGGCGCTGGAGACGCAGACCGGCCCGACGATCCGCGCCCTGCTCGATCAGGGCAAGATCAAGATTGACTATCACATGATGTCGTTCCTCGGTCCCGAGTCGAAGCGGGCGGCGAACGCGGCGGCCGCCGCGGCGAACGAGGGCAGGTTCCGCCAGCTTCACGACGTTCTGTACGCCAACCAGCCGGAGGAGAAGACCGGCGGCTTCACCAACGACACCCTGCTCACGCTCGGTGCCAAGGCCGGCCTGACCTCGCAGGCCTACAAGGACGCCGTCAACAACGGCACCTACGACGGCTACGTCGCCAAGGTCGACAGCGACGCGTCGAAGGCCGGCGTCGCGCAGACGCCGACCGTCGAAATCGGCGGCAAGCAGCTCTCCGGCACCCAGCTCACCCCCGACGGCTTCCGCGCCGCCGTCACCGCCGCGAGCTGACCGGGTCCCCGGCCAGGGCGAACGGCCAGCCCGCGCCGCGCCGGCCGTCTCCTTCCCCCTGGAAGGAACGGCCGGCCGCGGCCGCGCGTGCTGCTCCCTGGCCTCGGGGGACGGGGGCGGTTTGCCGTTCCGCGCAGGCCACGACTACTTTTCGGGCCATGACTGAGACCGCCAGCGCCGCCCGTCTCGCCCCCGGCGACCCCGCTCCAGACTTCACCCTGCCCGACGCCGACGGCAACGAGGTGTCGCTGTCGTCGTTGCGGGGCCGCCGCGTCGTCGTCTACTTCTACCCGGCCGCGTCGACGCCGGGCTGCACCAAGCAGGCGTGCGACTTCCGGGACAGCCTCGCCCAGCTCAACGACGCCGGCATCGACGTCCTCGGGATCTCCCCCGACAAGCCGGCGAAGCTGGTGAAGTTCCGCGACAACGAGTCGCTGACGTTCCCGCTGCTGTCCGACCCGGAGCGCAGCGTCCTGAAGTCCTACGGCGCGTTCGGCGAGAAGACGATGTACGGCAAGAAGACCGTCGGCGTGATCCGCTCGACGTTCGTCATCGGCGCCGACGGCCGGATCGAGGTGGCGCAGTACAACGTCCGCGCGACCGGCCACGTCGCCAAGCTCCTGCGCGACCTCAACCTCGCCACCGCCTGACCAACCCGCGCCGCTCCCCTCGCCCGCCACCCGCCGCCGCCACCTGCCCGGCCGCCGCCGCCACCCGCCCGGCCGCCGCCGCGCCGCGCCGCCGCTCGCCGCCTGCATATCCAGAGGGATAAGTCGGACACGGAACCCTCTGGATAAGCAGGGAGGTGCACGCAGCGCGCCGGGGTTGGCCCGCGGGGTTCTAGCTCGCCGGCCGCAGATCCCAGCGCAGCAGCACGTTCTCCGGCCGCCGCGGGTCGACCAGCACCGGGATGCGCCGTGGCCGACCGGAGGAGGCGATCGCCGCGCGGCTGAGATCCATGTCCGCGTCGGGCACCACCGCGCTGCGCACCACCGGATACGGCGCGCCCCCCGGCCGATCGACGAGCAGGTGCACCTCGGCGACGGCCCGGCCGTTCACCCGCACGCCTGTGTCACACAGCGTGTCCACGGTCGCGGTGGTGGCCTGCCCGGAGTGGATCAGCGTCAGCGCCCGGTTGCGCTCCAGCAGGGCACGCTGGGCGGCGTGCCGGGGCCCGGACCGCCCCATGCGCGACACGATCCGCGCGGCCCCGTCGGCCGCCGCCGCGTCCGCCACCGTCTGGTGCGCGCCAGGAGGAGCCGCCGCCGCGAGATGCCGCCGGGCACCTCGGGTTCTGTCGCCCTCGTCGAGGTCATCGTCGACGGCACCCGCGGGCACACCGTCCGAGCCCGACTGCCCCTCGGCGACCGTAATACCAGCGGAATCGGCCGGTGGGTCGTCCGAGTCAGACCCGTCGCCAACGACGTCGACGACGACACGGCCGACGGAGGTGGACGGGATGTCGATGGGTGCAGCGCCGGTCGAGTCCGCGGTGGGCACGGCGGTGTCGGTGGGCACGGCGGTGTCGGTGGACGCGCCGCCGGTACCCGGGGCCTCCGTCGTGGTCATTTGTTGTCGTCTCCCAGTCGTCCTCGCGCGGACCGGCGCACGCACCAGCCTGCCGCCGGACTACCACCCGTGCGGGTCGGGCTGGCGACAGCGAGACCGCCGCGCCTGTCGGCAAGGCGACCGTCGGACCAACGATGGCGGCCGACGACGCGAACCCTGTTGACGGCCCGGTATGTGTCCGGCTCCCATCCCCTCAAACCCCGCGAAACAGAACGAGACGCATCTGGACGGACCTCGCAGCGCACGGTGACCGCCGATCGACGCTTCGGAGGGCCGCCATGCCACCGTGGTGCCGGTCCTCGCTACCCTGGAAGCCACGCGGGAGTGGCGGAATGGCAGACGCAGCAGGTTTAGGTCCTGCCGCCCTAGGGCGTGGGGGTTCAAGTCCCCCCTCCCGCACCCGCTCCAGAGCGTCTACGGATTGTCGCTAGCTCGCGGTCGGCGCCACGCGACGACCGCGAGCAGTGGACAAGTAGCGCGACTAGTTCGCGGGTGGTAGCAGCCGCACCGCCATGCTGAAGAACCCACCGCCGGAGACCTGACGGACCCCGGACAGTGCGAGCACCTTCACCGGTGATTCGCGGGTGGTTTCGGTGCCGTCTCCCAACGGGTAACGGCCCCACGCCCATACCGTGCCATCCGAGAGCAGCGCCAGGCTGTGGAGGTTTCCGGTAGCAATCTGGGTGACCGACCTGGGTCCCTGAGCGGCCCCGGACCCCTGAGCGGCGGAGGTCGTGGCGCCCGCCGGCGGTAGTCCGGGTATCCGCACCGGCGTCACGCGGTCCGTCCTCGTGCGGTCCCCCAGTTGTCCGCTGCTGTTGTCACCCCACGCGAACACCTGACCGGAGGAGAGGCCGGCGCCGCCGAGCAACGCCAGGCTGTGGGTCTCACCGGCAGCAATCCGAGCGACCCCGGTCAGCCCGGCAGCTCGCACCGCCGTGGTGGAGTCCCTCGTGGTCCCGTCACCCAGCTGCCCGTTCCGGTTCAAGCCCCAGCCCCAGACGGCGCCATCGCCGCGCACCACCAGACTGTGACCACCGCCGGCAGCGATCTGGGTGACGCCGGTCAGCCCCGAAACCTGCGTCGGCGTGGAACGGCTGGTGGTGCTGCCGTCGCCCACCTGCCCGAACTCGTTGTCGCCCCAGGCCCACACGGTGCCGTCGTTGCGTAGCGCGAGGCCATGCGCCGCGCCGGCGTCCACCTGGGTGATGCCGGCCAGTCCCGAGACCTGTACCGGTGTGTTGCGGCCCCTGGTGCTGCCGTCGCCCAGCTGTCCGTAGCTGTTTGCACCCCAGGCCCAGACCGTGCCGTCGGACCGCAGGGCGAGCGTGAAATGGCTGTTCGCGGCGATCTGGGTGATGCCGGTCAGCCCGGACACCGGTCCCGGCGTGCGGCGGTCCGTCGTGGTTCCATCACCCAACTCCCCGTTGAGGTTGAGGCCCGAGGTCCACACCGTGCCGTCCGAGCGCAGCACCACACTGTGATAGCCGCCGGCGGCGACCTGGGTGACGCCGTCAGTCAGTCCGACCACCTGCACGGGCGTGAGGCGCGTTGTCGTGCTCCCGTCGCCCAGCGCCCCGTCGGGGTTGAAACCCCAGGCCGCAGCACCGATGTGGTCGGCGGCGGTGGACGCGGCCACAGCCGGCCCCACCGGCGCGAACAACGCCGTGGCCCCCACTGCCACCGCCACCGCCCGGATGGCGCGCCCACGCCTGCGTGGCCATCTGCCAGCCGACCGCCCGTCGTGCACCGGCGAGTCCGAACGAACACCTACCGCGCTCACCATGATCCTCCCTCGACGTAGCCCTTCCACCACCGCCCGGCGGCGGAGCCAGACCCACGGCTGCGGTCCGGGCGGGCATAATCCGCACGGATTCAGCCTGGGTTGGGTCCTCCTGGGTGAGCCGTGACGTAGCTGTGACGCCCCTGTGCCGCCGTGATGCGCGGAAAACCCCGCCACGGTCAATCCCCGCCACCGGTGGGCGCGGGGTCTGCCGCATTGGCGAGGACGACGAGGAGTGCCGCAGCCTGATGAAAGAGTTCATCGAGGCGGAGCCGACCCTGTGGAGTGAGGACATCGGCGACTAGCCGGAGCGGCGGGCGACATCTGGCGCTCAGCACCGGACCAGGTCCGGCCTGACGTCGACGAGTTCGTCGCCAGGCCGGACCGATTCCGGTCAGGTACCCGTCAGGTACCGGTCAGGTACCGGTCAGGACAGCGGGTGGTTCAGGCGGAGGAGGAGGATCTTGCTCTTGACGCCGGAATCCTTGAGCTGGCCGGAGGTGTCGAAGGTGCCGAGGCCGAAGTCGTTGTCGTTGGCGACGGCGATGGTGCGGGGGCCGAGGACGGCGACGCCCTCGATCTTGTCGGGCATGCCGGGGACGGCCTCGAGGTCGACGGCGAGGCGCTTGGGCAGGACCGTGACGCCGGCCGTGGCCGGGTCGGCGAGGGACTCCAGCGACGGCGAGGTCGCGGCGCTGTCCCACGTGGTGCCGAGGATGTTCGTGGCCTTACGCAGGTCGACGGTGTAGAGGCGGGCGACGGGGTCGGTGCGCTCGTCGACGAGCAGGGTGTGCTCGTCGACCGCTGCGAGCGAGGAGATCTTCATCGCGGACGGGTCGCCGTCGGCGCTCGGGTCGAAGGTCCTGACGTCCTCGAGGCGGTAGACGAACTCGCCGGTCACCGTGTTCTTCGCGGTGTCGAACCGGAAGATCCGGGTGGTGCGGGACGCCTCGCCGGTATCGGTGTCCGGCACCAGCAGCGGGCTCTGCACGGCCAGGTAGAGCGTCCGGCCGTCGGGCGCCAGCGCGATGCCCTCGAAACCGCGGTTGATCTTACGATTGGCGAGAATCGCGGGCAGCGACGGGATGACGGGATAGTCCGTCCCGGTCAGCTTCAGGCCGGCGGGGACGTACCGGGCCAGCACCTTTCCGCGGGCGCTGATCCGCAGCAGGGACGGGCTGTACTCGTCCACCAGCCAGAACTCGCCGCTGCGCGTGCGGACGAGTCCCTCCGTGTCCAGACCGTTCGGGTTGAACGGGAGCTTCGTCTGGGCGTCCCAGGTGTACGGGGTCTCGTCGAAGCCGTCGATGTTCGACAGGCCGGTGACGGGTGCTCCGTGCGCGGTGGTGATCGGCAGGGATGCCAGGACCTTGATGGTCGATCCGTCGACACGGACCTTGAGGATGGCCGGGTCGAAACCGGGGACCGGGAAGGTACGCCGGTTCTTGCCGGCCACCTTGATCTGCCCGTTCGGACCGCGGTCGGTGACGGTCCAGAACTCGTTCGGCCGACCGGCCGGGTACAGATCACTGCCGATGCCGCCGAGGTTGACGCCGCGGTCGGTGTCCACCGAACCGGGGATCAGCCCGTTGGAGAACTCGGCCAGTCGGGTGTCCGGCAGTGTTCCTGTCGCCACCACCGTCGGCACGGTCGACCCGCTGCTCGCCGAAGCGGCCGACGCGATTCCCTGCCCCGCGACGAGGCCGAGCGGCACCGTCAGTGCCAGGCCCGCGACCGCCCATCCACGAAGTCGTCTCGATGCCACGACACTCCCCCCTGATTCCCGCATCGGAATCTCCCGTCGTTTCCCCAGGTACCGACCGTCGACACGGCCGACAACGGACGCTAGGGCCCGGCGATGGACATCCGATGAACCGCAGCCGTCCGGCGACCCTCCGCACTACGACCAACGGACGGAAACGCCCTTGTCACACGCCGCGCAGACGCACGCGGGGATGCATCCGAGAACCGGAACGAGGGGCGCGGACATTACCCGGCATGGGGCGACGATGACGGGTGCGGGGGATGAGGCCGATGGGGACGGGGACGAGGCCCTCCTGGAGCAGGCCGGGCGAGGGGACGGAGCCGCCTTCGGGCGGCTGTTCCGCGCGCACGCGGACGCGGTCTACGCTTACTGCTTCCACCGGCTCGGGACGTGGAGCGCCGCAGAGGACGCGACGTCGGTCGTCTTCCTGGAGGCCTGGCGACGGCGCGCCGACGTGGTGACGGTGTCGGTGTCGGGGTCGGGGACGGGTCGCTGCGGCCCTGGCTGCTCGGGGTGGCCACGAACGTGATGCGCAACCAGCGGCGGGCGGCCCACCGGTACGACGCGGCGTTGTACCGGCTGCCACCGTCGTCCGCGGAGCCGGATCACGCCGACGAGGTCGCGGCCAGGCTGGACGACGAGCGGCGGATGCGGGAGATCCTTCGCGAGCTCGCGACGCTGGACCGCGGTGCGCGGGAGGCGATCGTCCTGGTCGCGTTGGAGGGCCTGACCTACCCGGAGGCGGCGGTGGCCCTCGGCGTTCCGGTGGGGACGGTGCGTTCGCGGGTGGCCCGGGCCCGCAGGCGGTTGCGGCACGGCGTGCCGACGGTGGCGAGGGCATCCGACGACGCCGTGACCGGTTCCATGCCGGAGCCCTGGGATCGGACGGCAATCAAGAATCGGCCGGGCCCGAAGGCGGTGCGAGATGTCTGATCCGGGACGCATGCGGCCACCGCTGCCGCGGTCGATTCCCACGCGGCGCCTGGAGCAGCGGTCGGCGCTGCTCGAACGTCACGTTCGCGCGTCCCAGGAACCCGCACCGCGGTGGCCGTGGCCACCCCGGTACTTGCGGCGCTCGCGGGTCTGGTGGCGGCGGAGAAGGGTGCTGGTGCCGGCCGTGGCCCTGGCCGTCTGCTGCCTCGCCGCCGCCGGCTGGGGGCTGCGGCCCGCTGGGCTGGCCACCCGGGCCACCGCAGTCGGCTGCTACTCGGCGGTCAGCCTGACCAGCGACACCGCCGTCCTCGGTGGGCAGGCGGCGGCAGACCCGGTCGCGGCATGTCGGGACATCTGGCGACGGCCGGGGCCGGGCACGGGCGCAGGGGCGGGTGCCGGCTCGAGGCTGGGTCCGAACACGCCGGCGGCGGCCTGCCTTCGTGCGGACGGGAGCATCGCCGTCTTTCCCGCGACAGATGCCTGCGCGTCGCTGGAACTCCGCCCGTTCGCGGGGGTGTCCGACGCCGCGCGGCGGTTCGCGGCGTTCCAGCGCGAGGCGGTCGACATCGTCGCCGCCGACCACTGCCGCCCCCGTGGGCAGATCGTCGCGGTCCTGCGGCAGAAGTTGGACGACTACGGGCTGCGTACCTGGTCGATCGACGACAGCGGATTCGGTCAGCCGTGGGCACGGGGCCGGCCCTGCGCCGGGCTCGCGGTCGACCACGATCGGTCGCGCGTGGTCATCGTGCCGATGCCGTGACCAGTGGGGCGGGCGGCGCGAGCCGGACGGGCAGGGCCTGCCAGCCGTGGACGATGAAGGAGGGGGCCTGCGGCAGGTCATCCGCCGGCGTGGCGAGGGCGAGGCCGGGAAAGCGGGCGAACAGGGCGGGCAGGGCGTACCCGGCCTCCAGCCGTGCCAGCGGGGCGCCCAGACACCGGTGGACGCCGACCCCGAACGCGAGGTGGTCGGCCGCGTCCCGGCCGGGCTCGAACCGGCTGGCCCCGGGGCCGTGGTGGCCGGGGTCGTGCCCGGCGGCGAGGATGCCCGCGACGATCGCCGCCCCGGCGGGGATGGTCACCGCGCCGGTGTCGATGTCCGTCACGGCGAAGCGCAGCGGGATGTTGGCGATGCTGGGCGCCCACCGCAGCGTCTCCTCGACGACCTGATCCCAGGTGATCTCCCCGGCGCGCAGCCGACGGAGCTGGCGATCGTGGGTCAGCAGCGCGTGCACGGCGTTGCCGAGCAGATGCCGGGTGGTCTCGTGACCGGCGCTGATGAGCAGGAGCAGGGTGTCGAGCAGCTCCCGGTGCGCCAGCCGGTCGCCGGTGACCGCGTCCCGCACACCGATGAGCTCGCTGGTCAGATCGTCACCGGGTTCGCGCACCTTCCTCTCGACGAGGGTCGCCAGGACCGACCGGGTACGGCCGAGGTTCGCGGCGGCCTGCTCCGAGCTCACCGTCGTGTTCATGATCTGCTCGACGACGTGGGCGAAGTCCGGGCGCATCCGGTCCGGGATGCCGAACAACCCGCTGATCACCGCCAGCGGCAGCGGCTGCGCGAAGGTGCCCACCAGGTCGACGACCGACCCGGCGGACCCGGCGGACCCGACCGACCGGGCGGACCCGACCGACCCGGCGGACCCGACCGACCCGGCGGACCCGACCGACCCGACCGACCCGACCGACCCGGCGGACCCGGCGGCCCGGGCTGACCCGGCGGCCAGGTCGTCGAGCAGCCGCTCGGTGACCGCCACCACGGCGGGACGCAGCAGCTCGGTGCGCCGGGCGCTGAAACTCGGCGCGACCAGCCGGCGCAGCCGGGCATGATCGACACCGTAGGTGCTGAGCATGTTCACCACGCCCACCCATTGCAGGACCCAGCCCCATTCGGGCCGGCGGCACGCCTCGTCCCACTGCGCCCAGTGACGGCGAGGGTCCTTGCTGACGCGCGGATCGAGCAGCAACGCGCGCAGCAGCGCGTGCTCGTTGACGGCGTACGCAGGGATGCCGCCGGGCAGGGTCACCTCGGCGACCGGCCCGCGGGCACGCAGGGCGGCGGCCTCCGCGACGAGGCTCGGCCCCGCTGCGGCGACGGACAGCGGCTGGACGTGAACCACGCCGATCCCCCCGCCTCTGGTCGGATGCGCGCGGCCGGCCGGGACGGCACCCGGCGGGCGTCGCGCACCGATGTCCGCGATCCCCGACCACGGGGTGATGCCCGCCGGTGGCGGTCAGCGCACCTGGCCGAGCCGGACCAGGGTCGTCGTCCCGGGCAGCACCGGCGCGTGGCAGTGCCCGCACACCATCTCGGGATGGAGCTCGGCGCCGCAGTCGTGCTCCCACCTGGTAGGCCCCGGGCCGTCGGTGACGTAGCGGTCGCCCCACTCCATCAGTCCGAGCAGGATCGGCCGCAGCGCGCGGCCGGCCTCGGTGGGGACGTACTCGTAGCGCGGCGGATGCTCCTGGTACCGCACCTTGGCCAGCACCCCGCGCTCGACGAGGGTGCGCAGCCGCGCCGCGAGGATGTCCCGGCTCGCCCCCGTGTTGCGGGCGATCTGGTCGAAACGGCGCTCACCGAGCAGCACCTCGCGCAGCGCGAGCAGGCTCCACCGCTCCCCGACGACTCCGAGCGCGTTGGCGATCGAACAGTCCCGCCCGGCACCGGCCATGGTGACCATCCCCTCGACCGCACGCTCCGCAGTCCGACCCGGCCCCGCCGCCCGAATCTCCCGGGCAACCGGCGGAAGGTGTCGGTCCGGTAATCAAACTTATCACCTCCCGACGGGCCAGCGACCAGTAACAGCGACCAGTAACGCAGTCACCGTGCGCGATGAGCCGAAACGTCAACGGCGCCCCGCACCTCGCGGTAGACAGGACCGTGGAGCCACCAGCCACCGAAGGAGTCCTGCCATGACCACCGCGGGAGAGGACCGGCGACCGGTGCGGAGCCGGCGGGACGGCCCAACGACGCCAACGACGCTGAGGTGCCTCGGGCCGTCGCCGGACCCGCCGTTCGAGCGGGTGACGAGCGCGTCGGTGGTGGCGGTCGCCGACGACGGCCGACTGGTCGTCGCCGAGCTGACCCGCGGACTGGACATACCCGGCGGGCATGTCCAGCGCGGCGAGTCGTCGATCGACGAGACCGTGCGGCGGGAGGCGTGGGAGGAGGTCCGGGCCCGGCTCGGCGTCCTGCACCCGGTCGAGGTGATCGAGTCCGACTACTTCGGCGCCGACGACTGGACCTACATGGTGATCCGCACCGCCCGGGTCACCGAGCTCGGCCCGTGGGAGACCACCCACGAGTCCGCCGGCCGGATGCTGATCGAACCCGAGGACTTCCTGCGGCGCTACCGCGGCGGGGACCCGGCGCTCATGCGCCACCTCGTGACCACCGCCCTCGCCGCCCTCCCCGCCCCCTGACCAGGACCGGCCGGACGGGTGGCCAAACGCGTTGGCCTCCCGTGCAGGCTCACGCCGGCAGGTCACACCACTGCCTCAGCCAGGCCCCCACCGCCGGGGCCCCGTCACCACGCCGTTCGCGCACCGTCACCAGCCTGTCGACCGCCTGAAGGCACATCCGCTTCCAGCAGGCGGCTCGTTTCTCCGGCGAGGACTCGATCACCGGGATCGAGATCTCCTCGGTGGCGTGCAGATTGTGCAGCGCCGCCGCCAGCCCGGTCCCACCGTCCGCGCGGCTGCCGGGCGAGGGCTCGGCGATCGTCCCCGGCCCGCCGGCGAAGCGCAGCAGACTGCGGCCGTCGCATGCCTGGCACTCGCAGACGAGCAGCCGATCCTGATGGTCGTCTGCCAGTTCCCGCAGCCGCCCAGCCGGGACGTACGTGAGCAGGTCCGGGACGAACAGGTGGGGATCGGAGGAGGCTCGTCCTCCACCCCCGGGCCACGACTGGTGCCGCGTCGAGGGGAGAAGCCCCACCGCTCCGAGAGCCGCGCCGTGGGCCACCGCGCCGATGGCCGAGACGTCGCAGCGGATGAGGCCGATCGGGACCGGTCGCGTCTCCCGCAGCAGGGCCACCAGGCCGGCCACGGTCCCGGCGCGATCGAGCGGATTGCTCCGGTGGGCGAGGACGATGGCGACCGGCCGGTCTGCCGCGATGATCTCCTTGATGAGGGTGTCCAGGCCTCCCGACAGCAGCCAACCGAGCGGCAGCGCAAGCACCACGACACCCGGCTCCGGGGCACCCAGCGCCAGGACAAGGGCGTCCCGGTCCGCCACGGCGATGACCGGGCCGCCCAGCAGCCGAACCGGGCTGGCGGACGAGCCCGGCCACGCGCCGACACCCGGCAGATCAGCCGCGACGCCGCCGGTCAGGTCCAGACCCGGCGGTGTGCTGGCCCCGTCCCCCTCCGCGGCGGCCTGCTCGGCCGTGCGGTACGTGGCGGGATCGACGAGCACAGGCTGGTTCCGGTACCGGATGCCGATCACGGAGCGGTCGGATCGGCCGGCGACAACCGCGCCGCCGACGATCATCAGGGCCTCGTCCAGCAAGGAGAGGCCACTGTCGGTGAGGTAAGGCAGAACTGATCCGTCGGGGACCGGGTGGAAAGCCGCCGCCGATCCGGGCGGACGAGGAGCGAGCATCGAAACGCCGCCGCCTCACCAGAGGATCTACCAATGAACGACTACTCGATGAATTGTAATCATTTCATTGCATCAGGTGAGCGATTCGACTCGTTCCGTGCGACCCCGCCGCAACCGCCCGCGTCAAGGTCCGGACGGCCCTACCCGGTGACTACTCAAGGCTGCCGAGGTTGGGCCGCGGCGATGTGACGCGAGTCTCGCGAGACGCATTACAGTGATCTATAGTGAGGTCACACAGTGTCACTCACAATGTGGCGACGGTGAGAACTTCGCTGCCGATGACTGCGTCGCGGAGGTGGAGCCATGTTCGGTCTGACGGTGCGCTTCGAGGTTCGCCCGGACACTGCGGACGCGTTCGACGCCCTGGTGGCGCAGACGGTGCCCCTCATCGCGGAACGGGAGCCCCGCACGTTGATCTACACGACGCACCGCGTCGCCGGCGACCCGAACGCCCGGCTGTTCTACGAGCTCTACCGGGACCGCGATGCCTTCGAGGAGCACGAGAACCAGCCACACATGCACCGCTTCGCCGCCGGCCGGCAGTCGCTGCTGACCGGACCGCCGCGCATCGAGTTCATCACCTTCACCGCCGGCACCGGCGTTCCCGTCGCCACCGACGCCTGACGGCCCGGCGACCCCCGGCCACTCTGCCTGTCGGTGGCGGGCCAGACTGCGGTGTGTCACCGACAGAAGCGTCCGAATTCCGGCAGTCAGGAGCGTGACGGATGAGGATCGGATTCATCGGCCTGGGCGGGATGGGCGTCGCCATGGCCCGCAACCTGGTCGCTGCGGGCCACACCGTGCTGGTCTGGAACCGCTCCCCCGGGCCCGCGGCCGAGCTGGCCGCGGCCGGCGCCGTCGCCGCGAGCATCGAGGAGGCGTTCGCGACCGGGACCGTGCTGAGCATGCTGGCCGACGACCAGGCCGTGACGGAGCGCCTGCTCGACCCCACAGTGCTGGCCGCGGCGCCCGCCGGCGCCCTGCACGTGAACATGGCGACGATCAGCACTGCCCTGGCAGAACGCGCCGCGCGCGAGTACGCCGAACGGGGGCTGCGCTATCTCGCCGCGCCGGTGTTCGGCCGGACGGAGGCCGCGGCCGCGGGCAACCTCACCATCGTGACCGCCGGGGAGCCGGCGACGATCGCCAAGGTGCAGCCGCTCTTCGACGTCCTCGGCCGGCGCACCTGGACGGTCGGCGAGGCGCCGGCGCACGCCAACCTGGTCAAGATCCTCGGCAACTACCTGATCGCATGCTCCATCGAGGCGATGGCCGAGGCGACGACCGTGATCGAGGCGGGCGGGTTGGACCCGGCCCTGTTCATCGAGGTGCTGACCGACAACCTGTTTGCCGGCCCGGTCTTCGCCGGCTACGGCGGCATGATCGGGAAGAGGAGCTACGAGCCGGTCAACTTCCGGCTGCCGCTGGGATTCAAGGACGTCGGCCTCGCGCTGGCCGCGGGCCAGGAGCGCAACGTCCCCCTGCCCTTCGGCGGCGTGCTGCGTGACGCGTTCATCGAGGCACTCGCGCACGGCCAGGGCGAACAGGACTGGTCGGCGGTCGCCGAGACCTCCCGCCGCCGCGCCGGGCTCGTCTGACCCGACTCCGGCGGGTCGGGCGCTCGGGTGGCCGCCGACTACGCGAGGCCCGGCGAAAGCCGTCCCAGGATGCGGTGTCGCAGCCCGCCGGGTCGCAGGCTGAACGGCGACGAGTCCACCCGGTCGGCCCGACGGAAGTCCGGGTGCGCACTCGCACCCGCCGTCCCGGCCGACTCCGCCGGTGCGCGTCGGCGGGCGCCGCCCGCCGCGTGCCGCCCGCCGACGGAGCACCGGTGAGCGGCCCCGAGCCGTCCCCGGCCCGCCCGGCCCGCCCGGGCGCTGGGCGCAGAGCAGGAATGACGATGAGCGCAGCTCCGTCCCGACGTCCCGCCCCGACCTCATGACCAGGGCCGTCACCTTCGCGGTCCTGGTGGTGACCCTGTTCGCGGCCCACCAGCTCGCCGATCACGTGCTGGGCCAGACCGACGCCCAGGCCCGGTTGAAGACGACGCCGGGCCCGGCCGGCTGGGCGGCGTTGGGACGCCATCTGGCCGCGTATCACGCGGTCGTCGTGGTGATGGTGACGGTGGCGGCGGTCGGGCTCGACCTACGGCTGTCCGCGTTCGGGGCTGTCGCCGGGCTGGTGATCTCGGTGGTCAGCCACGCGCTGTGGGACCGCCGGGCCGCGGTGCGCTGGCTGCTGACCAGGACGGGTGGCGGCGACTTCGCCGAGCTCGCCGACAACGGCATGAACGGCATGTACCTGGCCGACCAGTCGCTACACGCGGCCTCGCTGTGGCTGGCCGCGCTGGTCACCGTGCTGCTGTGAGCCGTGCGCCCGCCGACCTGGGCAGACCCGTCCTACCAGCGATCGTCGTCGGCACCGTCGCGGCCGGCGTAGTCCCAGCATGACGACCACTCGTCAGCGCTGGGTTCGGCGGCGAGGTCACCGCTCGGCCAGTCGAACCCGACCGGGGCGAAGCCGAACGACGACGAGCCACCGGCGGAGTCGGAGTGCGCGGGCTCCGACCGCTCGGCGGCCCCGGACGCCGAAGCGAACGCCGAGCCGACAACATGCGGGATCACGAGCCAGGCAGTGATGTTGACCCCCACGACGACGAGGATGATGACGAGCGGGACCAGGTAGCTGTATGCGGGTGGGAGCACGAGCGCCACGGTGACCAACCCTGCCACCAGAAGGGCGACGCCCGCGGCGCCTGCAGCGAGGAACCGTGCCATAGCCATGTTCCTATCGCCCTCGACAGGGCTACGACCTCGATCGACGCCAACCCGACAAGCTGGGAGGGCGGTTTGACAGTGATCATCCCGCTTGCTCCGTCCGTCCTGGGGCGGCGGCCGCGACGCCGCGGTCAGCGGCGGCACCCGACCCTGGCAGCGGCGCTGGTGACGCCCCGAAATCTCCCACTGGCGCTCGATGACCTGCCCGCCCACGGCAGCGACAATCACAGCATCTCGTCATGGTAGGGGCACTGGGGGACAGCGGGGAACGACCCACAACCTGAAACGCGGACGGATCGCGCCCACCGGCGCGGCGCTGCGGACCGACCCGCGACCCGACCGGGCGGCCGGACGGGGGCACTCCGGCGCCGCTGCCCGCGCGGCACGGACATTGGCCCGACGGTGCCGGTCAGGGCATCTCCCTGGATGCCTCGACCGGACGCCGCCGAGCTCGAGGATGCGACTGGGGCATCGCGGTTCGGGGACGGATGGGAACGACCCGGACACCTCAGCCGCGTCCTCAACCTACCTGGTCGATAGCTTTTAGTCACTGATCGATTACAGGCAGTTCTAGCGTACACCCCGTTTGAGGTCCCTGTACCCGTATGCCGCTGCCAGTCGGGCACCTTTCGTCGCGGGAGGACGAGCCCGCACCGGATCGTTCCCGACCCGATCGGCCGGAATTTGCGAATTCCCCTGCGGCCAGGGGCCACCGAGGGGATGTCGACCCCGCCACACATCGTCCGGCCCCGGCACACCGGGGCCGGAGCATGGGTAGCAACGACGTATGACACGCGGCGAGGCAACCCGAAGCGCCGGACAGATCGCCACGATGTGCGACTTGCGCATGCTGTCCCGTATTGGACAAAGGTTTCGTGATGACAGCCACAGGGTGAGCATCGGGTTTCCGGCTTAGTCTGATCGCTCATGAGCGGCGCGCCGGTCGGGGTGTTCGACAGCGGAGTAGGCGGTCTCACGGTGGCGCGCGCCATTCTGGACCAGCTTCCGCATGAGCCGTTGGTCTATCTCGGCGACACCGGACGGGCACCCTACGGACCACGCCCCATCGCCGAGGTACGCCGCTACGCCCTCGAGTGTCTTGATCGTCTGGTCGACGAGGGGGTGAAGCTGCTCGTGATCGCCTGCAACACGGCCAGCGCGGCGTGCCTGCGCGACGCGCGGGAACGCTACAGCGTCCCGGTCGTTGAAGTGATCATGCCGGCGACCAGACGCGCGGTGGCGGCCACCCGCAGCGGTCGGGTGGGCGTCATCGGCACGGTGGCCACGATCGGCAGCCGCGCCTACGACGACGCGTTCACCGCCGCCGCGGGCGTCGACCTGACCGGCGTCGCCTGCCCCGCGTTCGTGGACTTCGTCGAGCGGGGTATCACCTCTGGGCGGCAGCTACTCGGACTGACCGAGGCATATCTCGCACCGTTGCAGGAAGCCGACGTCGACACGGTGATACTCGGATGCACCCATTACCCGCTGCTGACCGGGGTGATCGGCCTCGTGATGGGAGAGGGCGTGACATTGGTGAGCAGTGCCGAGGAGACGGCGAAGGACACCTACCGGGTGCTCGCGCGGGACGGGCTGTTCCGTGACCCTGACCTACCGCCACCCAGCCACCGCTTCCTGACCACGGGTGACCCCACGCTGTTCACCCGGGTGGGGCGCAGGTTCCTAGGGCCCGAACTCGTCCAGGTCTCGGCCGTGGCCTCCGGGGAGCCGTCCCTTCCGGTGCCGTCCCCGCCACCCGCCACCAGGACCTCGACCGCAGCCGTCTGGACCGCCCGACCCGCGGCGGATCAGGATTCCTCCCAGCAGAGCCCGGTGGTGCCACGGTGAAACTGACCATTCTCGGATGTTCCGGCACGTACCCGGGGCCGGCCTCCGCCTGCTCGTCGTACCTGGTGGAGTCGGACGGGTTCCGTCTCGTCCTCGACGCGGGCAACGGGTCGATGGGCGAACTGCAGCGGCACTGCGACCTGCGCGACATCGACGCGGTCCTGCTCAGCCACCTGCACGGCGACCACTGCCTGGACCTGGTGGCAAACTCCTACGCGCGGCGCTACCACCCCGAGGGCATGCCGCCCAAGCTGCCCGTCTACGGCCCGATCAACACCCAGGAACGGCTGTGCGGCGCGTTCGAGAAGTGGCCGGACGACAGCCTCGCCGACATCTACGACTTCCGCACCATCGGCGCCGGCTGCCTGCACGTCGGGCCGTTCCGCATCGACCTCACCCGGGTGGCGCACCCGGTCGAGGCATACGGCGTCCGGGTCACGGCGGAGGATCGGGTGCTCACCTACTCGGGCGACACCGGCGCCTGTGACCGGCTCGTCCGGCTCGCCCGCGACAGCGACCTGTTCCTGTGCGAGGCATCCTTCCTCGACGACGAGGACAACCCGCCCGACCTGCACCTCACCGGCCGGGAGGCCGGCGAGCACGCGCAGAAGGCCGGTGTGGGGCGGCTGGTGCTGACCCATCTCGTCCCCTGGGGCAACGCCGCCCGTTCGGAGGAGGAGGCGGCCGGGGCGTTCGACGGGAACCTGACCATCGCCGCGCCCGGGGCCACCTACGAGATCTGACCGGCTCGGGCGGGGCCGGGCGGCCGGTCCGGGGCGGGCCGATAGTGTCGCGGGCGTGACACGAGTCGATGGCAGGAAACCGGACGATCTCCGGCAGGTGACGATCCAGCGGGGCTGGCAGGAGCACGCCGAGGGATCGGCGCTGATCAGCGCCGGCAGGACCAGGGTGCTGTGCGCCGCCTCCGTGACCACCGGCGTCCCGCGCTGGCGCAAGGGCAGCGGCCTGGGCTGGGTGACAGCCGAGTACTCGATGCTGCCGCGGGCCACCAACACCCGCAACGACCGCGAGTCGGTGCGTGGCCGGATCGGGGGGCGCACGCACGAGATCTCCCGGTTGATCGGGCGCAGCCTGCGGGCCTGCATCGACCTGGCCGCGCTTGGCGAGAACACCATCGCCATCGACTGCGACGTGCTGCTCGCCGATGGCGGCACCCGCACTGCCGCGATCACCGGCGCCTACGTCGCGCTGGTCGATGCCGCCCGCTGGCTCGGCCGGCCGGCGGCGATCACGACGAGCGTCGCCGCGGTGAGCGTCGGGGTCGTGCGAGGCGAGCCGATGCTCGACCTCGCCTACACCGAGGACTCCACCGCGGACACCGACATGAACGTGGTCTGCACCGGCGCGGACGGGTTCGTCGAGGTACAGGGCACCGCCGAGGGCGTCCCGTTCGACCGGGCGATGCTCGACAACCTGCTCGACCTCGCCGTGTTCGGCTGCGCCCAGCTCGCGGAGATCCAGGCCGAGGCGCTGCAGGGTCCGGCGCCGGCGGGTCCCGCCCGACCGGAGGGGGCACGGTGACCGCGAAGCCGGTGCGGGTGGTCCTCGCCAGCCGCAACGAGGCGAAGCTGACGGAGCTGCGCCGCATCCTGGCGGCCAGCGGCCTGTCGGTGGAGCTGGTGGCTCTCCCCGACGGCGAGGAGGTCGCCGAGACCGGGACAACCTTCGCCGAGAACGCCCTGATCAAGGCGCGGGCGGCGGCCGACCAGACCGGCCTGCCCGCCGTGGCCGACGACTCCGGGCTCGCGGTCGACGAACTGTCCGGCATGCCCGGCGTGCGCTCGGCCCGCTGGTCCGGACGCCGGGACGGCACCCGCGTCGAGCGCGACGAGGCGAACAACGCCCTGCTCCTGGCCCAGCTCGACGACGTGCCACCCGAGCGCCGCGGCGCCGCCTTCGTCTGCGCGGCGGCCCTGGTCACCCCCGCCGGCGTGGAGCGGGTGACGCACGGGGAGCTGCGGGGCGTCCTACTGACCGAGCCCCGCGGCCAGGCCGGCTTCGGCTACGACCCGCTGTTCCTCGCCGACGGCCAGACCCGGACCAACGCCGAGCTGACCGCGGCCGAGAAGGACGCGATCAGCCACCGCGGCCTGGCCTTCCGCGACCTGGCCACCCTTCTGCGCGAGGTCCTCACCTCGTAACCCACCGAACGGCGCCCTGGGCGAGGGGTCCCCACAGATCGCCGAAGGCCCCAACGGCTCCCCCAGGAAGATCGCCGAAGGCGATCTGACGGAAACCCCAGACGGCGCCCTGGGCGAGGGGTCCCCACAGATCGCCGAAGGCGATCTGTGGGGTCACGCCCATAGTTGACCTTCGAGTGCGGCCTCGGCCTCCTCGAGGGTGCCGGCGTAGGCGCCGGTGGACAGGTACTTCCAGCCGCCGTCGCAGACGATGAGGGCGATGTCGGCCCGCCGGCCTTCCCGGACCGCCCGCTCGGCCTGGGCCAACGCGGCGTGCAGGATGGCTCCGGTGGAGATCCCGGCGAAGATGCCCTCCTCCTGGACGAGCTCCCGGGTGCGCCGCAGGGCCTCGCGCGGACCGACGGAGTAGCGCGAGGTGAGCACCGACGGGTCATACAGCTCGGGCACGAAGCCCTCGTCGATGTTGCGCAGGCCGTACACCAGCTCGCCGTAGCGGGGCTCGGCGGCAACGATCGTGATGTCCGGCACCCGCTCCCTGAGGTAGCGGCCGGTGCCCATCAAGGTGCCGGTCGTCCCGAGGCCGGCGACGAAGTGGGTGATGGCGGGCAGGTCCTCGAGGATCTCCGGGCCGGTCGTCTCGTAGTGCGCCTGGGCGTTCGCCGGGTTGCCGTACTGGTAGAGCATGACCCAGTCGGGGTTCTCGGCGGCGAGCCGCTTCGCGACGGCGACCGCCTCGTTGGAGCCCCCGGCGGCGGGCGAGTACCGGATCTCGGCGCCCCACATCTGCAGGAGCTGGCGGCGTTCCACCGAGGTGTTCTCCGGCATGACGCAGACGAGCCGGTAACCCCGCTGGCGGCAGACCATGGCCAGCGAGATGCCGGTGTTGCCGGAGGTCGGTTCCAGGACGGTCGCGCCGGGGGTGAGCAGGCCGCGCTTCTCGCCGTCGGCGATCATCCACAGCGCCGCCCGGTCCTTGATCGAACCGGTCGGGTTGTCCTGCTCCAGCTTCGCCCACAGCCGGACCTCCGGCGACGGGGACAGTCGCGGAAGCCCGACCAGCGGGGTCCGGCCGACCGAGTCGGCCAGGGAGTCGAATCGCATGAGTCGGACCTGCCGCTCGGCTCAGTGCTGACCGGCGGGCACGCGGGGCGAACTGGCGGTGGAGCCGCCGGCGACCGCGGGCAGGATGGTGACCTCGTCGCCGTCGTTGAGCTTGGCGTCGAGCCCGCCGAGGAAGCGCACGTCCTCGTCGTTGACGTAGATGTTGACGAACCGGTGCAGCTCGGCTCCGTCCTCACCGGTCACCAGCCGGCCACGCAGCCCGGAGTGCCGGGAGTCGAGGTCGAGGAAGAGCGCGGCGACGGTGTCGCCGGTGCCCTCGACCAGCTTCGAACCTCCCGTGTAGCTACGCAGGATCGTCGGCACTCGGACCTGGACTGCCATGGTGCTCCTTTCGCGGGTGCCAGCGGTCGGGCTCGACCGAGGCGCCGCCCGGACGGGCGGGATGATGACGCGGGCGGGGGTCTGCGGGGTGTCAGGACAGTCTGCGGGGTGTCAGGACAGAGGGCCGGGACGCGCCGGGGCGGGGACTTCGCCACTCGCAGGCCCAGGATGCCCCGACGACGGCGCGGCTGTCCGCGATTCAGCTCGCGCAGGCGGGGACGGTGTCCCGGACCGCCTCGCTCGCGCACCACCGCCACCGGAACCGGTCACGCCGCCACCCCCCTCAACGCGCGCCGTCGCACGCCGGCTCCGCCACTGCAACGTCCCAGGCCCTCAGACGATTTCCACCGGCTCCTCGGTGACCGTGCCGTCGACGATCCGGAAGGACCGGAACTCGGTGTGATCGGACTCCCGGGTGGAGGCCAGCACGTAGTGTGCACCGGGCTCGGCGGCCAGGGAGATGTCGGTGCGGGACGGGAACGCCTCGGTCGCGGTGTGCGAGTGGTAGATGACGACGGGTTCCTCGTCGCGGTCGTCCATCTCCCGCCAGACCCGGAGTTGCTCCTTCGAATCGAAGCGGTAGAACGTGGGCGAACGCTCGGCGTTCTCCATCGGGATGAACCGCTCCGGCCGATCCGAACCCACCGGGCCGGCGACGACTCCGCACGCCTCGTCGGGATGATCACGGCGGGCATGGGCGACGATCGCCTCGTAGAAGGCACGGTCGATGCGCAGCACTGGCCCACCGTACGACGTGGAAGGGGCGGTCTGGGCGGTCCTGGCGACGAGACCGTCCCGGTCGCGCCCCGGATCGTCCCGGCGGTCTGGTCCAGACGTGGTCCAGGCCTAGTCCAGTGCCCGGGTCAGCTCGTCGAGCAGCCCGGTCAGAAAGACGTACGTCGCCACCAGCGGGTAGCGCGGATCCTCCGGATCCATCCGCTCCAGCTCGTCGGTGGAGTCGTCGTCGGTCAGTGCGAGGCGGGTGCCCAGGAACAGCCGCAGGTCGTTCAGGGTGGTCAGCCAGTCCTGAGCGGCGTCCTCGTCGAGGACGAGTACGGACCCGGGAGCGGGCATGGCGGCCAGCACGCGACGGGCGGCGTCGCGCTTGCGGGCGAGCAGGTCGTCGGTGCGGCGACGGCGGAAGTCCCCGGAGGCCATCGGGTCGTCCGGATACGGGTCGGGAAGCAGCCGGGCCATCGCCGGGTCCTCGGGCGGGGGCGGGGCGGTGTCGCGCAGGCCGACCATCGCCTCCAGCGGGTCCTCCACGGGCGGCGGTTCGAGCAACGCCTCGATCTGGCCGACGAGCTGGGACAGCAGCGCCGACTCCCACTGCGGCAGCCGCAGCTCGATCCCGGACCGGGTGCGACGGAAACCGTCAGCAGCCACGACGTCGTGCCCTCCATCACCGCTCGTCCGCGGCGCCTGCCCGCGGAAGTCTCGTCGGTCACCGCCGACGCCGGCGCGCCTCGACCGTCGGCGCGACGGGTCCCGACGCGCCGACGCCATCGCCTGCAGACGGAAGCGGGCGCGCAGTGCGGGCCACGGCGGACGTCCGGCGGTTGACCATCGCCAGCCTAGTCGAGCCGGCACAGCGGCCCCGCATGCCGCTTCGGGGCGTCGGGCCCAGGGCGCCCGGGCCTCGGGACGCCCGGGAGGGAGGCGTTCTCGGGGTGGATCCCCGGGAAGGGGTAGCGCGGTCGTCCCACCCGGAATCTGGCCAACTTTGCGATACGGACGCCGTTGAACCCGGCACCGAGCGGAGTCGTGCGGTGGCCGCGCGACGCCAACGCGAGAAGCCCGAGCCCGACTACCCGAATATTCCGGACGGCAGGGTCGAATTTTCCTCGACGCCCGATACGCACAGCCCGGATTCATCCCCGCAGTCCAGCAGGACCGAATTACGGAACGGGCCGTTCCACCAGAAAACGGGGAATCCGGATTCCCTCGGCTTTTTCGGAATCGCCCCCCGTGGGACTCTGCCGGGACCTGTCCGGACGAATCCCGCCCGCGCCTTCTCGACCCGCCGAGCACATTGTCGAGCACCGGCCCACAGCCTGGCCGACCGGCCTCCGGCATTCGCTCCGCCCCGGACAGATTCACCCGCCGCCCGTCGCCCCGGGCGGCGGGCGCACGCCGGCGCCGCGCCTGCCACCGGCGGCCGACCTCGGCCAGCTAGACCCGATCCAGCTAGCCCTTTGTGGCCTCGTTGTCACGACGGAGCTGCAGAGTTGGGCAACCTTACGTCGCCACGAGACCGATCGGCAGCCACCGGCGGCCGTTGCCGCCCAGCCCGTCCCGGCCAGCCCGACGCCGCCCAGCCCACACCGCCCGTCCCCACGCCGCCCAGCCCGACGCGGGCCAGCCCGCTGCGCCCACCCCGACGCCGGCCAGCCCCGCCTCGACCAACCCGGTTCCTGCCATATTGCGGCCACAGTATGCCGAGGTTTGGGCACGGTCTTCGGCGCGAAAGCGTGCCCAAACCTCGGCACGGCTCCGTGCACGCCTGGTCACCGACGGACGTAGGCAGGGATGAGGGCAAGGACGAGGCAAGGACGAGGAGCCGTCGACGGGCGCACCGAACCTCGTGGCGACCGTCGGCAACCCGATCGCTCGCCCGCAGCCGCCGAGCCGGGCGCCGCTCGCCCAGGCTGGTCAGTCCTGCGCGATCGTCGCCCACAGACCGTAGGCGTGCAGGCGCTCCGCGTCGGCCTCCATCTCCTCCCGGGTACCGGTGGCGACCGAGGCCCGGCCCTTGTGATGGACGTCGAGCATCAGCTCGGTGGCCTTTGACTTGGTGTAGCCGAACAACTTCTGAAAGACGTAGGTCACGTACGACATGAGATTGATCGGATCGTTCCAGACGATCGTGACCCACGGCCGATCGTCGTCGAGGGTCTCGTCGGCTTCCTCGACGTCGACAGGCGACACGGCGGTGACAGACACGAGGCCTATTGTTACGCCATTCCCGCGCCCTGACCCGTCACCGGGCACGGTGAGATGCGACGGCGCACCCCCCGCTCACGTCCCGCCACGGGGCGGCGACGAGGCGGCGACGGTCAGAAGCAGCGGGCGTAGCAGCGGCGGTCAGACGGAGCGGCGTAGCAGCGGCGGATGCAGCGCGGTGGCCGAGCCGCGCCGGTACAGCTCGGCGGGCCGCCCGCCCCCGCGCGGAGAGGTGCGCCGGCCGAGCGGGACGACGAACCCGGGCGTGGACAGCACCTTGCGCCGGAAGTTCGGCGGATCCAGTGCGACGTCCCAGGCGGCCTCGTAGACACGACGCAGGTCGGCGAGGGTGAACTGGTCCTCGCAGAAGGCGGCGGCCAGCGGGGTGTATTCCAGCTTCGCGCGCGCCCGCTCGACCCCGTCGGCGACGATCCGTGGATGGTCGAAGGCCAGGGTGGGGCCGTCCGGAGAGTCCAGATCCGCCACCGGCCACCACCGGGCACGGGGGCCGTCCCGGCCGGGCGCCGGCTGCGGCAGGTTCGGCAGCAGGGCCAGGTAGGCGACGCTGACCCCTGGGGCCCGCGGGTCTCGGTGCGGGCCGCCGTAGGTGCGCAGCTGTTCGAGATGGCCGGTCGTGGTCACCCCGGTCTCGGCCCACAACTGGCGTGATGCCGAGGTGTCGAGGTCCTCGTCGCCGTCGACGAAGCCGCCGGGCAGTGCCCAGGCGGCGTCGAATGGCGGGTCCCGGCGGATCAGCAGGACGCAGAGCCGGCCGCCGCGCAGGGTCAGCAGAACCAGGTCCACGCTGACGGCGACGACCGGCGGCGTGACGGCGTCACCACGGCGCCGCCCGTCGTCGCCGTCACGCGGACCGCGGACCTGATTCGGCGGCGAGGCGGGCGGCACCCCTCCAGTCTGGCCATGCCCACCCCACCGCACACGGCCCCCTCCCCGCCAGCGGGGCCGCGGCGGGCGCGGCGGCGCGGCGTCAGGCGTGGGTGGTGTGCACGACGGGCAGGCACGGCTGACCGAAGCGCACGTCGCGCGCCGTCGGGGGCAGCGCGGCGAACGCCCGACCGTGGTGCTCACGGGCCCGTCGGGTGCCGGCGGGCCCGACCAGGTCGTTGTCGACGAGTTCGCCCCCCACGACGATCGACTGGAGCAGCTCACGGTCCCGGGACTCGCCGGACCGGATCCCGGCATCCGCCGCTGTCACCGGCACGGCGGCGAGGGTCCGGCCGGCGGACGAGGTGCCGGCGGACGAGGTGCCGGCGGACGGCGCCCCAGCCGCAGCCACCGCTGCGGCGTTGGCGGTGGCGTTGGCGGTGGCGTTGGCGGTGGCGGTGGCGTTGGCGGTGGCGTTGGCGGTGGCGTTGGCGTTGGCGGTGGGGACGATGGCGGGAGCGGCGGTGACGGCCGCAGCCGTGGCGGGCAGGACGACGTCGGCGACGGCGCGGCCGCTGGGGTCGTGGCGGCGCACGACCCGCTTGCGTCCACCGCGGCTGGACTTGCCCACCGACTTCTTGGCGACGGCGACGCCGTCGACCTCGACGAGCTTGTAGACGAACCCGGCTGTCGGCGCGCCGGACCCGGTGACCAGGCTGGTCCCTACGCCGTAACCGTCGACGGGTGCCTCGCCCAGCCGGGCGATGGCGTGCTCGTCCAGGTCCCCGGTGGCGATGATCCGGGTGTCGGGCGCGCCGAGTGCGTCGAGTTGCGCCCGGGCGGCGGTGGCCAGCCCGCCCAGATCACCGCTGTCGATCCGGATGGCGCCGAGCTCCGGCCCGGCGGCGGCCACCGCCGCGGCGATGCCCGCGGGGACGTCGTAGGTGTCGACGAGCAGTGTCGTGTCGCGGCCCAGGGCGGCCACCTGGGCGGCGAACGCCTCGGCCTCGGTGGGATGGACGAGGGTGAACGCGTGCGCGCTGGTCCCCACGCTGGGCACGGCGTAGGTCCGCGCCGCCTCCAGGTTGGAGCTGGCCGCGAAGCCCGCCAGGTAGGCGGCCCGCGCCGCCGCGACGGCCGCCGCCTCGTGGGTGCGCCGCGAGCCCATCTCCAGGCAGGGCCGCGAGCCTGCCGCGGCGACCATCCGGGCGGCGGCCGCGGCGATCGCGCTGTCGTGGTTGAGGATCGACAGCACGAGCGTCTCCAGCAGCACCGACTCGGCGAACGTCCCCTCGACGGCGAGGACCGGCGCGCCGGGGAAGAACGGCTCGCCCTCGGCGAAGGCGCGGATGTCGCCGCGGAAGCGGTAGTCGGCCAGCCAGGCCGCGGTGTCGTCGTCGACCACGCCGGCGGCACGCAGCGCGGCGAGTTCGGGCGGGGCGAAACGGAAGTCCGCCAGGGCGTCGAGCAGCCGGCCGGTGCCGGCGAACACGCCGAAGCGGCGGCCGGGCGGCAGCGAGCGGGTGAAGACCTCGAAGACCACGCGACGGTTGGCCGCTCCGGAGCGGAGCGCCGCCCGCAGCATGGTCAACTCATAGTGATCGGTCATAAGTGCCGTGGACATCCGGAACAGGCTAGGGACGAGCCCGTTCAGATGCGCGCCTGACGACATCCCGCGGGTGGCGGAAGGGGAGGGGTCGGCGTGCCGGGAGGTGTGTTGATCCGACGGTGGGGCGGACGCAGTCCTGCATGATGTCCCTCACACCCTGCCGCCCCACGCCGCCACCGACCGGAGTGCCTCGCCGTGACCACGCCCGCGATCGACCTCGTGCCGGCCGGGTGCGCGCACAGGATGGCGCGGTTCGGGGCCGATCGGCGGCAATGGGACAGGACCTCCGTAGTCGTCCGACGCCGTCATGCGATCGTCTTGAGCGTGGACCAGAGTAATGCCGGCATCTTCGTCGTCGTCGTCGGCGGCGCGTTGCTCGCTCTGCTCGTACTCGGCGGTCGAGCCGGCCGGAGCATCGCCCGCGACGTGTGGAGCCGCATCGGCTTCTTCCGCTGGATACTCGTCGCGATCATTGTCGTGGTCGTCCTCGATCTGTCCGACGGGTTGCCCAACCAATGAACGCCGGGATGACAGGAACAGCACCGCATAACGCTTGGCAGCGAAGATGTTGCAGGATGCCACCGGGCCACCTCCGTATGGGGTGGTCGATTTATGTCACTGCGCTCTCAGATGCCCGACTCGTTATGCTCACTTCGCGTAACACGATTGTCGGACGAGAGGACAGCGGGTGACTGGTCACACCTGGCTCTGGACGCCGCCGCGGGCCACTCCAGCCAGCGTCGGCGTCGGCCAGCTCCTGAGGGCTTACCGGCAGGCACACGGCCTGACGCAGCAGCAACTCGCCGATCGACTCGGCTTCGACCAGTCCTATGTCTCGAAGGTGGAAAGCGGCCGCCGGGCCATCCACGACATCTCGACGCTGCGCCACATCGCCCGCAACCTCGCGCTGTCCCCGGAGGACGTGGGCCTGGCGCCCGGCGCGATGGCGGACCGCCGACGGGACACCGGCCCACGCAGTCCCGCGGCCGAACAGGTCGCCGCCAGCCAGCGCGCCTGGCGGCTGACCCGCGACCACCTCAACCACCACCGGATCAGCCTGGCCCGGGCCGCGGTGCGGCTCTACCCCGAGACCGACCGGCTCGGCAGCGGGCTGCTGGCCCGGCCGGGCTGGGTCTGGGACCGGCCGGTGGACATCGACGAGGTCGCCCTGCACTGGCAGGACAAGGTCGAACCGCCGCTGATCCGCGGGGACGAGCCGGAGACGGCCGGCAGCCGCCCGCTGCTCGGCGGTGGCAGCGCGCAGACCCGGTACCAGCGTTACACCCGGGCGATGCGCGACCTCGACCGGCCGACGCTGTTCGAGAACCGGCTGAGCTTCCGGCTGCTGGACATCGGCGGCGACGGCACGGCGCCGGCGACGGCGGACAACCGGCCGACGCTGAACTTCGGCCACACGACCTACTTCGACGCTGTCGACGTGTGCGAGACGGTGGCCCACGAGGCGGCCGCCGCGATGGCCGGCACCGGGCTGTCCTGGCCGGCGCTGCCGTTCCGGGCGCGCATCGGCAACCCGTTCGACTTCGGCCGCCGGGTGGCCCTGCCGTCGATCAACACCCTGACGATCCGGCACGATCGGGGCGGTCAGGCGAGTTTCTTCCTGCACCGGCGCAGCGCGGGCTCGGTGGCGACCGCCGGCGGGGTCTACCACGTGATCCCCGCCGGGGTGTTCCAGCCGTCGGGGATCACCGCGTTCCACCACGAGGCCGACTTCGACCTGTGGCGCAACATCATGCGGGAACTCAGCGAGGAACTGCTCGGCAACCCCGAGCACGACGGCAGCTCGTCGCGCCCGATCGACTACGACACCGACGAGCCGTTCCGCTCCTTCGAGCAGGCGCGGCGGGCGGGCTCGGTGCGGGTGTCGTACTTCGGCATCGGCCTCGACGCGTTGACCTTGTTCGGCGAGATACTCACCGTCGTGGTCATCGATGCGGACGCCTTCGACAAACTGTTCGGCGGGATGGTGCAGAGCAACGCCGAGGGATCCGTCGTCACGGCCGGCCCCAACCGGGCGGTGACCGAGGGCATCCCGTTCACCCACACCGCGCTGCGCCGGCTCGTCGACACCGAGCCCATCGCTCCGTCGGCGGCGGCGTGCCTCGAGCTCGCCTGGCGCCACCGCGAGACGCTGCTGCCCGGCGTGCGCGCCCGGACGGCGTCCTGATCCGGGACATGCGCGTTCTGGTCACCGGTGCGTCCGGATTCATCGGCGGAGTGGTCACGGACGCGCTCGCGGCCGACGGCCACGCGGTGACCGCGATGGTCCGCGACCGCACCTCGGCGCCGGCCTTCGCCCCCGGCGTCGAGGTGGTGGCCGCGGACCTGCTCGACCCGCGGCAGCTCACCGCCGCGGGGGTGGACCGGGGCTTCGACGGGGTGTGCCATCTCGCGGCCCTGACCCGGGTCAGGGAGTCGCGGATGGCTCCCCTGCGCTACTTCCAGGCCAACCTCACAGGCACCGTCAACCTGCTCACGGCGCTGGAGATCGGCACGGAGCGGACCGGAGTCGCGCCCGCGTTCGTGTTCGGCTCCAGTTGCGCCGTCTACGGCGACGTCGATCTCACCGGCGTCCCGGAGAGCCGCCCGCCGGACCCGTCCAACCCCTACGGCGCGTCCAAGCTCGCCGCCGAGCGCCTGCTGAGCCACCAGGCCGGCACCGGCCTGGTCGGCGCGGTCATCCTGCGCTCGTTCAACGTCGCGGGCGCCGTCGAGGGGCACTACGACCGGGACGACAGCCGGATCATCCCGGCGGCGATCGCGGTGGCCTCCGGGCGCCGCGACGTCTTCCGGGTCAACGGGGACGGGCAGGCGCTGCGGGAGTACGTCCACGTCCGGGACATGGCGGCCGCCTACCACGCGGCGCTGACGGCGGCCACGCCGGGACGCTGCTCGGTGTTCAACGTGGGCAGCGGCGTCGGGGTGAGCATCATCGACGTGCTGGCGGCCGTCGGCCGGGCCAGCGGACGCCCGGTGCGGCGCATCCACTGCCCGCCCGTCCTCGAGCCCAAGGCCCTCATCGGGGACAGCCGGCGGATCCGCACCGAGCTGGGCTGGGGCTCACCCCAGTCGAGCATCGACCAGATCGTCGCGGACGCCTGGCGGTACGGCCGGGCGTCCGGCGGGACCGGCGTGCCGCCGCGCCAGCGCAACGTACCGATCATCACCTGACGCCGCGCGGCGTCCCCGACAGCGTCCGGCGGTGTCCGGAGGTGTCCGGCGTCGTCCCGCGGCGGACATCCCGGGCTACCGCCCACGGTGCACACCCCGTAACCTGTAGCGAAGTGTGACCTCTGGGCTCGAGACCAGCGCTTCCGGCGCGGCCGGCTCGGAGTCACATCCCGGACGACGGGGTTCGGCGAACTGGTCGGACCGACCCGGTCGGTTCCGTCGGCAGAGAGTTCCGACCCGCGCGACGATGGATCCTGACAGGCTTTCCCGACCCCGAAGGGCTGGCTGTGATGGTGGCGGACCGACACCTGGGCCTGCGGCCCTGTCACGTCTACGACTACGACGGCGAGTACCTGGGCTCCTTCACCAGCTGGTCGGCGGCGCACGCGTGGGCCCACCTGCAGGCCGCGATGGGTGGCGTCCCCGGGCCGTTGGAGGTCGAGGACCGGCAGCTCGGGCAGCGTCGACGCGTCTGGGTGGACCGCTGCGCGGACCTGCTCCCCACCCCGCCCACGGCGACCGAGGGCCCCGGCGCGACCGAGCAGCCCAGCGCGGCGGAGACGCCGGCCGGAGCCGCCCACGCCCCGCGGGCCGGCGACGCCGGGCCCGGGGCGCTCACCCGGGAGCACGACGCGACGGGCGGGGCCGTCGCCGAACACGGCGCGATCGCCGCGGCACTCGGCGTCGCCGTGCTCTGCGACGTCCTCGACGCTCCGACCGTCATCCCCGCGCAGCCTCGCCGGTCGGACTGATCCGCGGGGCCGCGGGTCCGCCGGGCGAGCCGCGTCCCCCGGACGACGACGGGTAGTCACCGGTTCCGCAATCCACACCCAGAAACATCGCCGGTGGCCCGAAAGGGCGACTTCCCGGCACGAGAACCCCAACACATCACCACCGCCCGCGAACGCACGGGCCGGCCGGCAGGCAGGTCCGCCGACCGGCCCGAATCCGCCGGGCCGGCCGGCAGGTGCGGGACGGGCCGTCGGTCCGGCTCGCACCGCGGCACTCCGGTCTGGTCGCGTCGGGCGAGGCCCACCCGCGGCGCCGACCGGACGGGCGGGGCGCCGCCGGATGCGGGCGGCGGCCTGCGCCGCAGCGGCGCCCGCCGGTGTCGGTTCGCGGCCTCGCGCGCATCGGGCGGGGCAAACCGATCGTCCTGGGGTCGACGGGCGCCGACATAAGGCCCAGACTGTCCGTGAGCGGACATACTTGACCGACCTTGGCGGACGTTGGCCTATCCTCGTATACCGAATGCGACGAAGCCTCCCGTGCCGCCGGAGCTCGCCGGGAACATCCGTGGGCCACCCGACAGAGCACCTGGTCAGCTCCGCGCACTAATCTGACGTCTGTCGTGGCCCGGATCATCACCCGGGACGGGCGCCATACGGGACTCCGCCCGAACGACCGACGACGAGACGCTCCATGGGGGAGACGAAAGTGGACGAGCAGACCGCTGGGACCGGTAACCCCCGGCCCACCGCGCGCCTGGTGGTCGACGTGGTCCGTGCGCTGCGTGGATGGGTGGTGGCGGCAGCCGGCGGCGTCCTGCTTCTCGGCTGCTACCTGGGCGTCTCCAAGGAGACGGACGTCGCGCTGCAGCTACCGTACGTGGTGTCCGGCGGTTTCGGCGGGTTGGCGCTCGTCCTGATCGGCAGCGCGTTGCTGGTGGCCGACCGCTTCGATGCGGCCCAGGCCGCGCAGGCCCGCACCGTCGGCCAGGTCGACGATCTGCACTCGCTGATCATCGCGGCCGCGACCGTGGGTGAGCAGGCCGGCGGCGCGCTGCCCACCACCCCGGCCCAGGCGGCCTACCAGCAGCAGCCCGCTGCCCCACCGCAGAACGCCTACTACAACACAGCCGGTGACTCCGCGCCGGGCGGATCGACCCGCCCGGCGGGCGTCAGCGCCCCCGGCCCGCGCGCCTGACCGCCGGCGACTGCCCGCATCGCGACGGCGTTCCGGAAGGCACACGTTCCCGTGATCACACTTGACCCGGCCGGCGCCGGACCACGCCGAGGGGGTGGCCGATGACCAGCATCGATCTGGCGCTGGCCGGGCTCTCACTGGGCGCGATCGCCGCCCTGTCCGGCATCGGCCTGCTGGTCACCTATCGCACCAACGGCGTGCTCAACCTCGCCCAGGGCGGGATCGCCACCCTGGTGGCCTACGTCTTCCGCGAGATGGTCGTCGAGTGGGACCTGCCGATCTGGCTGGCCGCCGTGGTAGCCCTCGCCGTGGTGTCCCCCGGCATCGGGCTGCTGCTCGAACGGCTGGTGTTCCGGCCGCTGGCTCGCCGGCGGGCGTCGGCCGCCGAATCCCTCGTCGCCAGCCTCGGTGTGCTGGTGCTCAGCCTCGGCATCACCGCGGGCATCTGGGGGCTGGGGGCGCGCAGCGACGCTCCCAGCATCTTCCCGAACTCGTCGGTACGGCTGTTCGGCGATTCCCGGGTCGGCGTCGACGCGCTGGCCGAGCTGATCATGGTCGTGGTGTTCGCGGCGGTCATCGGCATCATCGCCGCCCGCACCGCCTTCGGCCGCCAGATCCGGGCCGTCGTCGACGACCGCCAGCTCGCCGAGCTGTCCGGCGTGCCCGCGGACAAGGTGGCGGCCGCCGGCTGGGCCGCCGGCACCACGATGGCGGGCCTGACCGGCATCCTGCTCGCCCCCCGCTTCCAGCTCACCCCCTACGGCCTGACCCTGCTGGTCCTGGAGACCTTCGCGGTGGTCGTGGCCGCCCGGCTGTCGAGCATGCCGGTCGCGGTCCTCACCGCCCTGGGCATCGCCATCCTGCAGAGCGAGCTCAAGCAGTTCACCCTGCACGGCGACGCCGGCCAGATCCTGACCGTGCTCCAGTCGAACCTGTTCATCGTCGCCCTGCTGGTCCTGCTGCTGGCCGTCCCCAAGCTGCGGGAGCTGGGCTCGGGCGACTCCGGCGCGACGGCCAGCTTCTCCAGCCGCGGCGCGCCACCGTCCGGGCGAGTCAGCGGCGCCCGTTTCCGGCGGGACTACCTCGGCAAGCTGGGCGGCACGGCGCTGCTGCTCGCACCGCTCACCTTCGCGCCCTCCGACCTGCGCTCGGCGTTCATGGTCCCGGCGCTGGCCCTGATCTTCCTGTCGATGGTGATCGTCACCGGCTACAGCGGGCAGCTCTCCCTCGGCTCCGCCGGCTTCGCGGGTCTCGGCGCGCTGCTGTCGCTCAAGCTCGCCAACGGCGACCTGTTCGGCCTGCCGGCGATCCCCGGGATCGCGTCGATGTTCGTCGGTGCGCTGTTCGTCGCCCCCATCGGCCTGATCACCGGTTACCCGGCGATCCGGCGCCGCGGGCTGACCCTGGCCCTGACGACCTTCGCGGTCGGCGCGGTCGTGAGCCGGTTCGTCTTCGAGCAGCCCACCTTCGCCACCGGGCTGTACCTCGACCCGCTGTCGCTGTTCGGCTGGGAGCTGTCCGAGAAGGCCTTCTACGTCTTCGAGCTGATCTGCCTGGGGATCGGCCTGCTCGTGGTGCGCAACCTGCACCACGGCCGGCTCGGCCGGGCCCTGCTCGCCCTGCGCGACCACTCCGAGGGCGCGGCCGCGGTCGGCGTCGACGTGCGCAACCTCAAGCTGCTGGCATTCACCGTCTCCTCCGTCGTCGCCGGCCTGGGCGGGACGCTGCTGGTGCACAGCAGCTACTCGTTCTCCGCCGACGACTTCGCCCCGCTACAGAGCCTGCTGTGGTTCACGGCGGTCATCGTGTTCGGCGCGGACAGCGCGGCCGGCGCGATCGTGGCCGCGGCGTTCATGGTCACGATCGACGTGCTGGCCCCGGCCGGATCGTCGACGCTGGCCATCGGCATCCTGGCCCTCGCGCTGGGTTGGATGCCCGGCGGGCTCGCCTCTGCCGTGCGCGGGGGGCTCCGGCTGCTCGCCCAGTACCTCGCCGACAGCTTCGTCGACCCCAACCAGCGGGCCCCGCGGCCGGTGCCGGTGCGCATCTCCGCGGTGGGCCACCTGCCGGCCACGACGGGCATCACCGGCAGCACCGGCATCCCCGGGGTCGGCTCGACTCTGGGGGCGGCCCGTGCCGGGCACTACGCCCGCTGGCCGCTGTCCGGTAACCAGCTCGGCCTGCCCGCGGACGCTCCCCACCTCACGCCGTTCGGCGCCAGCCTGGTGGCGATGGTCCAGCAGTACGCCGCCGGCCAGACCGCGGTGGCCCGTCAGCGGCAGGCCACGGGCACGGACGGCGCCCCGCGCCCGACGGTGCCGCAGCCGTCCAGCGCCGGCGCCGGCACTGGGGCTGGAACCGGGACCCACCCAGCCGAGGGAGGCCGGGCATGAGCCGGCACGTGCTGCAGGCCGTGGGCCTGGTGCGCCGCTACGGCGGCCTCACCGCGGTCGACCACGTCGACCTCGTCGCCCCACCGGGCATGATCACCGGTCTCATCGGGCCGAACGGCGCCGGCAAGTCGACGCTGTTCAGCCTGCTCACCGGCGTCGAGCAGCCCGACGAGGGCAAGGTCGTGCTCGGCAGCACCGACATCACCCGGATGCGGCCGGACATCCGGTCGCGCCGCGGCCTGGTCCAGACCTTCCAGGTCCCCTCGCTGTTCCCCACCCTCACCGTCGCGGACAACCTGCTCGTCGGCGCGGAGAACCGACGCCGGGACTACGCCGGCGGCCTACTGGGCCTGTCCGCCCAGGGCCGGGGCCGGGTGAGCCACAGCATCGAGCGCGGGCTCGAACGGCTGGGGCTCGCGCCGAAGGGGCCGGTGACCCAGATCGTCGAGGAGGTCCTGGACTCCCTCGGCCTGTCCGACGTGCGTGACACGATCGCCGGCACGCTGCCCACCGGGGCGCTGCGGCTGGTCGAGTTCGCGCGGGCGCTGTGCGCGCGCCCGGACATCCTGCTGCTCGACGAGCCCGCCAGCGGCCTGGACAGCGAGGAGACCGCCAAGCTGTCGCAGTTGCTGCGGCGGACCGCCGCCGGCGGGGTCGGCATCGTCATCGTCGACCACGACGTCGACCTCGTGTTCTCCGTCGTCGACCAGGTGTACGCGATGGTCGGCGGCCGGGTCGTCGCGTCCGGCGACCCGCAGACGGTCCGCAACGACCCGACCGTGCGGTCGGTGTACCTGGCGCAGGCACCCCTCGCCGCGGCGGGGCAGTCCGGGGAGGCACGGTGACGACGGCAACCGCCGAGCTCGCACTGACGGGGGCCCGCGCCGGCTACGGCACGGTCGAGGTCCTGCACGGCCTCGACCTCGCCATCCCGGCCGGGAAGGTGACCGCCCTGCTGGGGGCGAACGGCGCGGGCAAGTCGACCACGCTGCGGGTGCTGTCCGGGCTGATCCCGCTGCGGGCGGGCACCCTGACCTGGCGCGGCGAGGACATCACCCGGCTGTCCACCGTCGACCGGGCACGCCGTGGCCTGATGCTGGTGCCGGACGAGCGGGCCGTGTTCGCCACCCTGTCGGTCCGGGACAACCTGCAGATCATCGCCGAGGCGAGCGGGCATCCCGACATCACCCCGGCGCTGGATTCGTTCCCCCGGCTGCGCGAGCGGCTCACCCAACGGGCCGGTTCGATGTCCGGCGGCGAGCGCCGGATGCTGGCCCTGGCCAGGGCCCTGCTCGCCCGCCCCTCGGTGCTCATGGTCGACGAGCTGTCGCTCGGCCTGTCCCCGAAGGTCGCCGCGGACCTGTTCGGCTGGCTGGCGACCGTGGCCGCCTCCGGCACCACGGTCCTGCTCGCGGACCAGTACACCGAGCAGGCGCTGGCCATGGCCGACCTGGTCTACGTCCTGCACCGGGGGGAACGGTCCTTCGTCGGCACGCCCGCCGAGTTCGCCGGCGGCACGCCCGCCGGCGCCTCAGCCTGAACCACCTCAGCCTGAACCACTACTCCCCAGCCTCGGCGGCCACCGCCCGTCGACAGTCCTCCTGTCCACGGGCGGGGCCGCCGGCCGTCAGCCCGCCGGGTAGGGCAGGTTCGGGACGGTGAAGCAGTTGGTGTTCATGTCCTTGACCTGGGACTCCCAGCCGCCCTTGCCGCCGTTCGCCGAGTCCTTCCAGCGGGCGACGTTCAGGCAGTTCTTGTCCTCGGCGGGTGGCTGCGCGGCCTTCGTGAAATTGCGACCGGTCGGGATGAGCAGCCCATGGCCGTCATAGTCCTTGCCGCTGTTCATGAACGCCTCGACGCAGGTGCGGGTCACGTTGGCGCCGCAGGAGCGGATCGCGTCGGTCAGCCACTGCGCGGAGGCGTAGCCCTCCAGCGTCCAGAGGTTCTCCTTGGCCACCCGGTCGGGCGCCGCCGCCTGGAGATCCTTCTGGAACTGTGCCACCGCGGGGATCGAGGTGTCCTGGTAGTTGGCCGAGCCGCTGGTCGAGTAGATCGTGTTCCGGCAGTTCGGCGATGCGCTGTACACCTGGCCGATGTTGTTCGCCCAGCCCTGCGGCGTGGTCACCTTGGCCTGCAGGCCCAGCTTCTGGCTCTCGATGGAGTTGCAGAGCTGCGCGTTGCCACCGTCGTCCATCGCGTCGAAGACGATCTGCACACCGCGCCGCTTGAGGTCGAGCACGGCGGAGTCCCAGTTCGGCGCCCCGAGGTTGATCTGCTCCTCGACGACGCTGTAGCCCTCCTTGCGCAGGCCGTCGGCCACCGACTTGGCGTAGCGCTGGGACGGGGCCACGTTGTAGTACACGACCCCGGCGACGTTGGTGTGCAGGTTCTGCTTGAACCAGCGGTAGATCTCGGTCCCCGCGTACAGCGTGCCGTTGTAGCCGGGGCGGTCGCCGTTGCGCGGGTAGTAGCTGCCGTAGATCGAGTACAGGTGCGGGTACTGGTCGTACTCGGTGCCGACGGGCTGACCGCCGATGTCGGGCACGCCCTTCGAGTTGATGTACTGGGCGCCCGCGTAGTTGAAGGCGGTCACGCCGGCGAGCGCGAAGACCTTCTGGTCGTCGACGAGTTTGTGCGCGCAGCTCACGTTCCCGTCGGGGCTGCCCTTGTCGTCGCACTCGGCGAGGTTCACGCTTCGGCCGTTCACGCCGCCCGCCGCGTTGAGCGCCTTGAAGTAGGCCCGCGCCCCGTACAACGAGGCGGAGAACGTGTCGGGGCCGAATCCGCTACTCAGACCGGCGATCGTCCCGATCTTGATCTCGGTGGGGGTGACCCCGACGTCGGAGGCGGTGTTGTTCGAGGCGCCGGCCTGCGTGCTGGCGGCCGTGGTCGGCCCGGTGTTGCCCGCACGGCTGCCGCAGGCGACGAGCGCCAGCGACGACAGCACGACGGCGGCGACGAGCGATTTCGCTCGCATGGACATGCTCTCCCCTGGTAGATCGGTGACGCTCGCACGGTACGGCCGGATCGACGTCCTCGATACGTCAGGCTGACGACAGCCAACCAGCCGCCGCTGACCACGTACCGTTACATCAACCAGCGTTGCGTACAAACATGCGGCGCCACCAGCTTCGACGCACCGCAGGCACGCTCGCGCGCTCCACCGGTGCCTCCTCCGCGGTCGGGGAGCTGTCCCCGCCCACGCCCTTACCGCCCTCCCCGTCACCCGTTCCCGCGCCCCCTGGCGCCACGACGTCGCTGTCGGTGGCCGGAGCTGCGGATGGGAGAACGCCGGTCCCCGTCCGGCTGCCGCCCCCGTCGGTGGCCGGAGCCGCCGCGAGGACCGCCTCCGTCCCGGAGGGCTCGGCTACCGTACCGCCCGCCAGCTCCGCCACCGGCGTGGCATCGCCCGGGGCCTTCGCCGACGCCGACGGGATCGTGCTCCCCAGCCGGGCCATCGCCTCGTCAAGGGCTGCCAGAACCTGCCCGAGCGTGGCCACCGGGTCCTCCGCCACGCTGGGGGCCGAGGTCAGCCCGGTCCCGGTTCCGGGCGTGGCGGCCGGTTCGGCCGGCACCTTCTGCGCAACCTGTACAGGCGGCTGCGCCGGCACGGCGCCCCGCGCCGCCTCCGCAGCCGGCTCGGACTCTGCGACCGGCTCGGACTCTTCGACCCGCTCCGCGGCCGCTTCCCCTTCCGGGGCCGGCTCCCCCGCCCCCACCGGCTCGACGGCCAGCTCGGGCACGACGGCCGGCTCGGACACGACGACCGGCTCGGACACGACGGCCGGCTCGGACACGACAACCGGTCCGGACTCCGCGACCGGCTCCAGCTCCGCGACCGGCTCGGGCACAACGGTCGACTCGGCGACGACGGCCGGCTCGGACACGACGGCCGGCTCGGACACGACGGCCGGCTCGGACACGACAACCGGTCCGGACTCCGCGACCGGCTCCAGCTCCGCGACCGGCTCGGGCACAACGGTCGACTCGGAGACGACGGTCGGCTCGGGCACAACGGTCGGCTCGGGCAGAGCGGCCGCCTCGGGCTCGCCGGTCGGCGGGATCTCCGCGAGCGGCACCGGGGCGGCCTCGGCGACCGGCTCGGTCGCCGGCACCGGCTCGACGGCCGCCTCCGTGACGGGTACGGAGTCGCCCGGGATCTCGGGGATCGTGGCAGCAGGCTGCGGCAGCCGATTGAGGATGAGGCCGCCGGGGCCCTGCGCGCGGCGCACCTGTCCGGTCTGGGCGAGCCGACGGCAGACCTGGTTCACCGTGCCCCGGCTCGCCCCGATCGCCGCCGCCAGCCTGCCGTCGTCCAATCCATCGGGAACCTTGGCGAGCTGGTCGAGTATCCGCTCAGCAACAGTAGCCACAAAGCGGGACGCTATACGCTAACTGCTGCCCGGTGGCAAGCGGGGTCGTCCCACGCGGTAATCGTGTCCATACTGCTGCCGTTGGCATCCGCGCAGTCGGTCGCGCCCGCCCGCGACCCCGCTCGGTAGATCCCCACCTGGGCGGATCCGCACGAGACACGGCGATCCCCCGGACCACCGTCGCCCACCGATGCCCACCGATGCCCGCGCAGCGCCAGCGGCGACCGGTGTAGCCGGCGTTGTCCCCATGGGCGTGGACGACCGCAGGACGGAGTCGAGCCCGCAGAGCCGGTTCCGCCACGCACGGCGCGTCACCATGAATGACTCGTCAATGACGGCTGACTATATTTCGCCGGAGAGTCGCGGCGAGGCCAGGGTTCGGACCCACTCCGCCGGACTGCCGGACTGCCATGGCCGTCCGGCCCGTCCAGCACGGAACGGGTCGACGTCTTTCCCCGCCTGGGGGCGAGGGTCCACCTTCACACCCACCGGGAAGGCAGGCGCGTCGTGCTGAGGTTCGCGATTCGCCGGTTCAGCCGGTGCCGGTCCTGCCCGTGCAGCCACCCCGCGTCCCGCGGCGGTGTTCCCGGCTGCCGTGTTCCCGGCTGCCGTGTTCCCGGCTGCATTGTTCCTGGCTGCCGTGTTCCTGGCTGCATTGCCGGTCAGGCCGGGGCATCCATGTCGAAACCGTGGTGACCGGATGAGACATGCGCAACCGCGACAGACGCTGGAATCGGCGTTCGACCCGCGCCGGAACAGTTTCGGTTTCCTGCGGATCGGGCTGGCAATGGTCGTCTTCGTCCAGCATGGCCTGGCTGCCGGGGGATTCGCCTCCGCGCCCACCGCCCAGTACGACCCGGCCGTACTCGCCGTCGACTGCTTCTTCGCCATCAGCGGCTTCCTCATCACCCGCAGCCGCGTACAGGTCAGGTCCACCCCCCGGTTCCTGTGGCACCGGTTCCTGCGCGTCCTGCCCGGGTTCTGGATGTGCCTCGTCGTCGTCGCGATGGTCGTCGCCCCGCTCGGCTGGCTGCACGAGCACCGGACGCTGGCCGGCTACTTCGGCTCCCACCCGCACGGCCCCTTCACCTACCTGATCGCGAACAGCCTGCTGGTGATGCGCTTCTACGACATCGCCGGCACCCCGCGGCAGGTGCCCATCGCCGAGGTGCCCGGGGGGCCGGTCGCGTGGGACGGCTCGCTGTGGACCCTGTTCTGGGAGGCGCTGTGCTACCTCGGCATCGCCGCGCTGGGCGCGTACGGCCTGCTGCGCCGCCGACGGGCGGTGGTCGGCGGCCTCACCGTGGCGGTGTGGGTGGTGTGGGTGCTGCGCTGGCTGGTCCCGGGGCGTCTGCCCGCGCTGCTCGCCGGCGACCTGGTCGGCGCCTCGGTGCGCCTGGGCTCGCTGTTCCTCGCGGGCGCGCTGCTGTTCCTGTATGCCGACCGGGTGCCGTTCTCCTCGCGGCTGGCCCTGCTCGCGGTCGCGCTGACCGCTGCGGGACTGCTGTGTCCGGACGGGCACACAGTGATCAGCCTTCCGCTGGCCTACGTGTGCGTGTGGGCGGCGCTGCGGCTGCCACTGTGGAAGATCGCCGCCCGCAACGACCTGTCCTACGGCACGTACATCTACTCGGCGCCGGTGCAGCAACTCCTCGCCGTCTACGGCCTGCACCGCCTCGGCCTGGTGGCCTACTTCCTCGCCTGCCTGGCCGCCACGACCCTGCTGGCGCTGGCGAGCTGGCGGCTCGTCGAGCGGCCGGCGCTAGGCCTGAAGAACCGATCCCTGCCCGGTCCGGGTAGTCGGGCGATCTTCGCGCGGACGCGGCATCGGCGCCGGGGATCGTCTGTCGCCCGCGTGTCGGCGATCCCCGCTCAGCGTCGCGGCGGGGGCGAACGGGCGGCCGGGGCCGATGAGGATCCGGCTGGGCACGCCGTCGTCGGCGAACAGCAACAGGGCGAGCAGGATCCACAGGAAGAGGGCGACGCGGTTGGCGGTCAGCACCGGTAGGCCGAGCGTGCTTGCCAGGCACAGCACGGTCACGCAGGTGGCGAAGCGCTGTTCCGCCGGCTCGCGCCGCGCCCGGGTGCGCCACCAGGTGACGGCCACGAGCAGCAGGACACCGGCGAGCAGGGCGACGCCGAGCAGACCGCCCGCGACCATGGCCTCGGCCCAGGCGCTGTCGTAGGGGACGGCGAGGCCGCCGGCGCCGTAGCCGAGCCAGGGCCGGGTGTCGAGGACGAAGTTCCAGGCCCGCGCGGAGGCTCCGAGCGGCCGGAACCGGTCGGCGGTGTACTGGGCGAACAGGCCGTTGGAGCCCGCCCCGGGGATCAGCATCCGCAGCATCCAGGAGCCGTTCCATCGCGCGAGCCCCAGCTCGCCGCCCAGGACGCCGCCCAGGGCCAGCCCACCGCCGACGGTCGACAACCGGCGCAGCGGACGCCCGAGCCTGGCCGCCTGCCACAGCGCCAGCGGCAGCCCGCACAGCAGGAAGATCTTGGAGACGCACAGCAGGCCGCCGACGAGGATCGGCAGCACGGCGAGCGCGAGGACGACCGGCCGGTCGCGACCGCGTTCGGGTCGGGCGAACAGGTGGACGGCCGCGAACAGGGCAAGGGAGTAGGCGACTCCCGCCTCCACCGGCTGGTTGAAGATCCCGGACAGTCGACCGTTGTTCGCCGCCAGCACGGCCACACTCTGCCCGTCCAGGGCGACACCACCCCAGAAGGCGGAGAGAACGGGCGAGAGGTCGGCGAACAAACCCAGCACCGCGATCACACCGTTGAACATCATCATCGGTACGAAGATCTGGCAGAACCGGTCGAGTGCGGCCTGTCTGGTATAGCCCGCCGCCAACCACCGACCGACCATGAAAAGCACCGCCGCGGGATAGACGTAGTTGTCCACTCCGGCCTGGAGGGAGCCGGGAAAGAAATCCCCAGAAACCGTCACGCCAATCGAGTCCAACACCACGTAGAAAGCGAAGAAGGTCCAGATCAGCGCCACCAGAAGATGCCGCGGCCCCAGTCCACGGAAGATCCCGCCGAACGGCAGGGCGAGGAGCAGGCCACCGTAGACGACCACCTGCTCCGTCCGTATTCCGCTCACCACATACGGCCCGAATCCTGCCACGACAGCCAAACTCAGCCAGATGGTGGCGCCAGGCCTCGGAGCGACTTTTTCAGGTGGAGACACCGTCGCATCATGGCACACGACCAAGCCGCCTCCGCGCGATTGTTTGGTCGACCGCCACGGAAAGAGGACCTTGGCCGCACCGGTTTCCGGCCGAGGCCACCGGCGGTCCGGCCAGACCTCGACCGAGCCCGTCGACACGGACCCCGGCCGGCTGCGGATCAGTGCGGCCGGCGGTGGCGCGTCGTCGCACAAGGCGCGGCGCCGTGTGGGCTTAGCACCGCCGGGCCAGGGAAGGTCCAACGTCAAGGCGTGCCGGGAACAGCCCGGGACGCACCGATGTCGACAGCGACCGAACCCGCCGACGATCCGTCCAGGTGCACGTCCCGGACGACCGCCGCTCAGCGGGAAGCGGTCGGGGAGGCCCCCGTGACACAACCAGCCTCGGATTCCGACTCGTGGAACCGCGAGGACTCGCCCCTGGAACCCGCCGAGACGTTCGACAGCGATGACCTCGGCTCGACCGACGCCGGCCGAGACCCGCTCGACGACAGCTGGGAGGCTCCGGACCGACCGAGCGCGAGTGTCCGGTACCCGCACACGCCGCGGGAGGAACGCGAGGGCTCGTCCTTCGCGGAGCAGCTCGCGGCCGAGCAGCCGGACACCGACCCCTACCTGGAGGCCGAGCGCCGGGAGTCGGGCCGGGTCCTGCGGGCTGACGTCAACGGCGAGGACACCTCCGCCTTCGAGGACACCGACTTCGAGGACTCCGCCTTCGATGGCGACGAGAACGCAGCGACCAGGAATTCCGCGGCCGAGGAGAGCGCCCTGCACCTGGAGTGACCGCCCGTGACGCCACACCCCGGGCATCGGGCGGCGAGCCGGGCGCCGACATGATCGGCGTCGTCAGGCGCGGACCGCTGCCTGCTACGGCTACGCTGCTCGGGTGACGGCCGCGATCCCGCATCCGGACCAGCGCCCGCCCGCGCCGGTCGTGGCGGCCGGGCCAAGGGTCTGGTCGCCTCGGGTCTGGTCGCCTCGGGCCCGCTTGGGCGGGTTCGCCGCGGTGGGCGCGATCGCGGCCGCCGCCGCCGTGCGGGTGTACCTCGTCGACCCGGCTCAGCCCGGCCACTACCCCACCTGTCCGTTCCGCTGGGCGACGTCGATGGACTGCCCGGGGTGCGGCACGCTGCGCGGACTGCACCAGCTCCTGCACGGCCATCCCGGCGCGGCCGCGGACTACAACCTGTTCTTCGTCGTCGCCGCGCCGATGCTGGTCGTCGGCTGGACGGTGGCGGTGGCGCGGGCCACCGGCTGGCAACACCCGCTGCCCCGCGTCCCCGCCCGGCTGCTGCCGATCATCCCGGTACTGGTCATCGCCTTCTGGGTGCTGCGCAATCTGCCGTTACCCGGCTGCACGTGGCTCGCGTCGTAGCGCAGCGCCCAGAGATCCCCGTCGCGGCCCGGCTTCGCGGCACAGTGGATCACCGAGAGTCCGGCTCGGGCACTGGTCAGCGCCGGCCCAGCAGGTAGCAGGCGATGGCGGCGGTGGCGGCGACGTTGAGCGAGTCGACGCCGTGCGCCATCGGGATGCGGGCCCGCGCGGTCGCCGCCGCCTGCGTGGGCTCGGACAGACCGGCCCCCTCGGTGCCGAGCAGGAGCGCGACGCGCGCCGGCGCCCCAGCCGCCGGGTCCGCCGGATCCACGGTCGACCCGGGGGCGGCCGTGCCGGAGTCGGGCGGACCGGAGCCGGGCGGACCGGAGCCGACCGGGTCCACGGTGGCGAGCTGGGCGGCGAACTCGCCGAGATCGGCGGCGTCGGCGGCGGGGGTCAGCGCCAGCAGGGTGAATCCGGCGTCGCGGAGTAGGCCCAGCGCACCCGGCCACGGATCAAGCCGGGCGTAGGGCACGGCGAAGACCTCGCCCATCGAGACCCGTACGGAGCGGCGGTAGAGCGGGTCGGCGCAGCGGGGGCTGAGCAGCACCGCATCCATCCCGAGACCGGCGGCCGAGCGGAAGATCGCCCCCAGGTTGGTGTGGCTCACGATGTCCTCGCAGACGAGGACCCGCCTCGCGGCGGCGAGCACGTCCGCCGGGGCCAGCGGTGGGCGTCGGCACATCGACGCGAGCGCGCCGCGGTGCACCTCGAAGCCGGTGATGGCGGCGAGCACGTCGGCCCCGGCCACGTAGACGGGGACATCCGCCGGCAGGTCCGCCGGCACCGCGCCCAGCCGGGCCGGGGAGACCAGGACCGAGCGGGGCCGGTAGCCGGCCCGCAGCGCCCGGGTGATGACCCGCTCGCCCTCGGCGATGAACAGCCCGTCGGCTGGCTCCCGGCGCCGGCGCAGGGCGACATCGGTGAGGGCGACGTAGTCGTCGACGCGGGAATCCGCCGGGTCGTCGATTGCCACGATCCGCGTCGAGGCCGGCATCGAGACCTGCGCCGCGGCGGATCCGGGCAGGTCAGCGGGCACGCCGGAACCTCCGGACGCGGCCGGTGACACCCGGGCGTAATGAGCGGGACGCAGAATCGGCGCCCATGACCGAGCCGCACCCCACGCCCCCACCGGCACCGGCCGCAACGCCGACACCGACACCGACGCCGGCATCCACGCCGGGGCCCGCCGTCTCCCGTCCCATCACCGCTCCCGTTCCCGCCGATCTGCTCGTCGTCGGCGCCGAGCTGGTCGCGACCGTGGACGCCGACCGCCGGGAGATCCGCGGCGGGTGGGTCGCGGTGACAGACGGCCTGGTCAGCGCAATCGGCGGCCCGGCCGACCCGCCGCCGGCGGCCGGACGCACCCTGCGGGCCGACGGCGCACTCGTCACGCCCGGCCTGGTGAACACGCACCATCACATTTACCAGAACCTCACCCGTGCCTTCGCTCCGGCCCTGGGCGGCACCCTGTTCACCTGGCTGTCGACGCTGTACCCGCTCTGGTCACGGCTGGACGAGGAGGCGGTGCACGTCTCGGCCTACGTCGGGCTCACCGAGCTGGCGCTCGGCGGCTGCACCACGACCACCGACCACCTTTACGTGCATCCACGCGGCGGCGGGGACCTGATCTCGGCCGAGATCGCCGCAGCGACGGCCCTCGGCGTGCGGTTCCACCCGACGCGCGGATCGATGTCGCTGTCGGTGAAGGACGGGGGCCTGCCGCCCGACTCGGTGGTTCAGGACGACGACGAGATCCTCGCCGAGTCGGCCCGGCTGGTCGCCCGCCACCACGACCGGTCGTGGGGCGCGATGGTGCGCGTGGCGCTCGCGCCCTGCTCACCGTTCTCGGTCAGCCCGGCGCTCATGCGCACCACCGCCGAGCTGGCCGAGCGGCTCGACGTGCGCCTGCACACCCATCTGGCCGAGGATCCCGAGGAGGACGAGTACTGCCTGGCGGTGTTCGGCCGCCGGCCCATCGACCAGTTCGCCGAGGTCGGCTGGGCCGGGGATCGGGCGTGGGTGGCGCACTGCATCTGCCCGAACCCCGAGGAGGTCGCCCGGCTGGGCGCCTGGGGCACCGGGGTGGCGCACTGCCCGAGCAGCAACATGATCCTCGGTGGCGGGCTCGCGCCGGTCGCCGAACTGCGGGCGGCCGGTGTCCCGGTGGGTCTCGGCTGCGACGGTTCGTCGTCGGCGGACTCGGCGTCGCTGTGGTTGGAGGCCCGCACGGCGATGCTGCTCGGCCGGCTGCGGCACGGCTCCGCCGCGATGTCGGCCCGCGACGCGCTGGAGATCGCCACCCGCGGCGGCGCGGGCTGCCTCGGCCGGGTGGGTGAGATCGGCGAGCTGTCCGTCGGGGCGGTCGGCGACCTGGTCGTCTGGCCCCTGGACGGGGTCGCCTTCGCCGGGGCGCTGTCCGATCCGATCGACGCCTGGCTGCGCTGCGGCCCGGTGGCCGCGCGGCACACCGTCGTGGCCGGCCGGCTCGTCGTCGAGGACGGCCGGCCCGTGCACCCCGACCTGCCCGCGATGCTCGACCGGCACCGCACGCTGGCCGCCGGCATCCAGGGCGCCTTCGACGACGCCGGCATCGATCCCGCCACCATCCCCCAGGCCGGCGCGGGCACGGCGGTCCGATGAGCGGCGGTCCGATGAGCGGCGGTCCGATGAGCGGCGGTTCGGTGAGCGGCGGTCACGAACCCGCCCGCGACATCAGACCGCTGACCCTCACCGAAGCCCTCGACGCGCTACCGAAGGTCGAGCTGCACTGTCACGTCGAGGGAACGATGCGCCCGGCGACCGTGGTCGAACTCGCCACCCGAGCCGGCCTCCCGCTGCCCACGACGGATGTCACCGAGCTGTACACCTACAACTCCCTCGACGAGTTCCTCACGGTGTTCTGGCTGGTCCAGTCGACCTTGACCACGCGGGACGACTGGGCGCGGCTCGGCTACGAGAGCGTGCTCGACGCGGCGGCGCACGGCCGGGTCTACGCCGAGCTGTTCTTCACCCCCGCCCGTCACCTGGCCGCGGGCTCGGCGCTGGGTGACATCGTCGCCGGGCTCAGCGAGGGCCTGGCGGCGGCCGAGACCGAGACCGGCTCGGTCGCGATGCTCATCGCGGACGTCGACCGGGCCTTCGGGCCGTCCGCCGGCGTCGCGATGGTCGAGGACCTGGTCCGGCTGCGCCGGGCCGGGGCGCCCGGCGTCGAACGGGTGCTCGGCGTCGGGATGGACTCCACCGAGCGGGGGGTGGACCCGGCCTCCTTCGCCGACGCCTACCGGCTCGCCGCCCGGCACGGCCTGCGGCGCACCGGCCACCAGGGCGAGAACAGCCCGCCGACGGCCATCGCGACGCTCGTCGACGTGCTCGGCGCCGAGCGGGTCGACCACGGCCTGTCCCTGGTTGACGACCCCGAGCTGATGACACGGTTTGCCGCCGAGCGGATCCCGTTGACCGTCTGCCCGAACTCCAACATCCGCATCGCCAACGCCTTCCCGGCGCTCGCCGACCATCCCTACCCCGCCATGCGTGCCGGCGGCCTGCTCGCCACCCTCAACACCGACGACCCGGCCCTGACCGACCTGGATCTCGGCTACGAATACGCCTCCGTGGCCACCGCGTTCGACTACTCGTTCGACGACATGGTCGCGATCGCCCTCGACGGCGTCACCGCAAGCTGGCTTCCCGACGACGACGCCCGCGCCCTGCGCGCCCGCATCCACACCGCCGCCGACACCCTGCGCCCCCGCCTCGCCGCCTCCCCCGTCTATCCAGAGGGATAAATCGGGCGCCGAGGCCTCCGGACAGACGGGGGCGTGGCTCAGGCCGGCGACGGGGAGGCGTCGGCGGTGGCCACGGCGAGGCGCTGCGCGGTGTAGAGCGGCTCGCCGAGCCGGTGGTAGAGCGACAGCTCGGTGTCGAGCCAGGACAGGTGCCGTTCCTCGTCGGCGAGAACGGTCTCGATCAGGATGCGGGTGGTCGCGTCGTGCTCGGCGGCGGCGACCTCCGCCGCCTGGTTCAGGCCGGGACGGGCGCCGCGCTGTGCCGCCAGGTCGTTCTCCAGCACCTCGCGCAGGGTCGTCCCGATGGCCGGCTTGGCCACCACGAAGTCCGGTCGGCCGCCGAGGTCGAGCAGCCGGTTCAGCACCGCGGCGATGGTGACCGGCTCGTCGGCGATCCGCTGGGCCATGCCCGCGGCCAGACCGTGCAGACCCCAGGACTCGACGAGGACCAGATGGGTGCGGTGCTGGGCGTAGCCCGCCCAGTAGCTGCCGAGCAGCTCGTTCAACAGCTCGGTGACCGGGGTGGTCTGCGTGTCAGCCATGTGTCCGTCCCTCCACTGACCCGGCGAGGCGCACCGGCACCAGCCGGGCACGGCGCCATCGTCGACTATATGTCACCGGACTAGGCACATAAACCGGGGAACTCCCATGATGATCATTTGCGAGTGATCAGGTCAGGACGGCGCCGCCGGGACGGGTGAGGCCGACGTCGAGGGCGGCGAGCAGGTCGACGAAGCCGAAGGCGGCGGGGGTGAAGGCGGCGCGGGCGTAGGCGACGACCTCGCGCAGCGGTGGTGCGGCGAGGTCGACCCGGTTCGCGGCGAGATCGTTCGGGACGGCGGGCTCGGGGACCAGGGCGGCGCCGAGCCCGGCGGCGGCGAGCCGGGCCGCGGCGTCGACCTGGCGCGTCTCCACGACGCCGCGCGGGGTGAAGCCGGCGGCCGCGCACGCCTCGCGTACCAGCTCGGACAGGCCGTGGTCCGGGGCGTAGAGGACCCAGTCCTGGTCGGCGAACGCCTGGAGCTCGATCCCGGCCCGCCCGGCACGCGGATCGGCCGCGGGGACCACGACGACGAAGCGCTCGTGGCCAAGCCCGCGGACCGGCCCCGACCAGGTCGCCGGGCGCGGGCCGATGCCGACGTCGGCCTCACCGCCCGCCATGAACGCCTCCAGCGTGCGGCGGTCGGGAAACTCGGTGATACGCAGGGTGATGTCGGGATGGCCGGGCCGCCAGCGCGCGACCGCCCGCGGCAGGACCCAGGTCGCCAGCGACGTCACGGTCGCGACGTGCAGCGCCCCGCCGCCGTGGCCGGCGGTGGCTCGGGCGCGGGCCACGGCACCCTCCGCCGCGGCGAGCGCCGAACGCGCGCCGTCGAGGAACACCCGCCCGGCCGCGGTGGGACGCACCCCGCGCGACGTCCGCTCCAGCAGGACCACGTCGAGCTGGCGTTCGAGCGCGCGGATCTGCTGGGACAGCGAGGGCTGGGCGATGTGCAGGCGGGCCGCGGCCCGGGTGAACGACTCCTCCTCGGCGACCACGATGAAATAGGCCGCCTGGCGAAGGTTCAGCCATCCCCGCATGTCTGTCGTTGTATCCCCCGTCGATCTCCGGAACCCTTGGCCGCCGGGAGGCCCATAGGTGAACCACTATCGCCCATCGGCCGTTTGCGTCTTGGACGGCTCCGGCGGCGGTGACGGACGATCGGGCGGAACGGTTCGGCTCGCCGACGACGGTGTCGGCCGCGGCGCCGCCCGACGGGCGGCGTCCTGGCGCACGGGACGCGGAGGAGCATGTCCGAGGGCAGCGCATGGGACGGGGTGGCAGCCGGCGCGGGTCGGCCGGTGACCGTGCTCGCGGGCGGCCGGGTGATCGACCCGGCGAACGGCGTCGACCGGATCGCGGACGTGTTCTGCGTCGACGGCCGGATCAGCGCCGTCGTGCCCGCCGACGAGGCGGACGCGCATCGAGCCGGCGCGAGCGGCGCGGTCCTGGCGAGCGGCGCGGTCCTGGCGAGCGGCGCGGTCCTGGCGAGCGGCGCGGTCCTGGCGAGCGGCGCGGTCCTGGCGAGCGGCGCGGTCCTGGCAAGCGGCGCGGTCGGCTCGGGCGCCGCGGGCGGCAGGGTCGAGGGCGGGGCGACGGTCATCGTCGACTGTCGGGGCCTGATCGTGACGCCGGGGCTGATCGATCTGCACACCCACGTCTACCCGGGGCTCGGCGACTTCTGCGTGCACCCGGACCGGGCCGGCGTCGACGTGGGCGTCCCGGTCGTCGTCGACGGCGGCACCTCCGGCGTGCGGACCTTCGGCCTGGCCCGGGCCTTCGTCGAGGGCCCCACCGTGCGGACCCGGGTGCTCGCCTTCCTCGACCCGTGCCTGCTGTACCTGGCGACGAAGGACTTCCTCGCGCACCGGCTGGAGATCGCAGCCGATCCCCGCAACCTCGACCTCGACGCCACCGCCGCGACCGTCGAGGCGCACCAGGACATGATTGTCGGCTTCAAGGTGCGGGCCACCGTCACCGACGACCCCCGGACCTCCCCGTTCCTGGAGGGTGCGAAGTCCATCGCCGGCAATCTGCCGATCATGGTGCATCTCGGCCGCTACCCCTACACGCCGAGCCTGGCCAACCTGGACGCGATCGCCGCCCTGCGCCCCGGCGACATCGTCACGCACGCCTTCCGCGGCCACTCCGGGATCCTCGTCGACGACGACACCGCCGTCGACGGGCGCTTTGCCGCCGCGGTCGAGGCGGGCCTGCGCCTCGACGTCGGGCATTCCGGTTCGGACTTCCGTTTCGCTGCGGCCCGGGCGCTGTTCGACCTCGGCTACCTGCCCACGACGATCAGCACCGACCTGAACCTGTTCAACACCGCCGGCCCGGTCTGGTCACTGCCCGAGACGATGTCGAAGATCTGGGCGCTCGGGGTCGACCTCGTCGACGTCATCGCGATGGCGACGGCCAACACCGCGGCGGCGATCGGGCGCTCGGCGCAGCTCGGTTCCCTCGACGTCGGGCGCGACGCCGAGGTCAGCGTCCTGCGGGTGGAGACGGGCGAGTGCTCGTTCACGGACGGGTTCGAGACCATCTCCCACCCGCGCCGGCTGACCCCGGTCGGCTGCCTCCGAGGGGGCGTTTGGTACAAAGCAACAGGGCAGTTCGGACCGGGTTACCGAGTTGACTCCCTCGACTCTGGCGACCTGAGCGATGATGGTCCGGGCACGGGAAGCCGGACGCCCCCCACCGAGACCGCCGCCGCCGGTGCCGCGCATCGACCCCCCCGATCGGTGCGCCCAGCGCCGGCGGCGGCTTCACCCCCGGCCGCCCCCGTTTTCCCGGCCGTCGCGACCTCCCCGAACACCCCGGGCACCACGGGCACCACGGGCACCACGGGCACCACAGGTTCGCCGGATGTTCCCGTGCCGACCGCGGGCCGGGGCTGAGCGCGCGGATGGTCTACGTCATCACCGCGGCCTGCCTCGACGTCACCGACCGGTCCTGCGTCGACGAGTGCCCGGTCGACTGCGTCTACGAGGGCCGGCGCAAGCTGTACATCCATCCGGAGGAGTGCATCGACTGCGGCGCCTGCGCGCGGGTCTGCCCCGTCGACGCGATCGTGTGGGAGCGCGACCTCGACGGCGACGGCCACGCACACCTCGGCGACGCGCACGCGTTCTTCTACCGCCCCCTGTCCGGTCGGCCGAAGCCGATCGGCGCCCCGGGTGGCGCGGGCATGCTCGGGCCGGTCGGAGTCGACACCGACCTGGTGACGGCCGCTCGACCCGCGGTCGGCGACCCGGCGACGAACCGATCGACGGACCCGGCGGCGCCGGCGCCGGAAGCGCAGGCGCAGGCGGTCCCCCCGCTGGCCTGAGCCGAGCGGGCCCTACCTACCGGTCGGCGTCCCCGGCCGGCGCGGCCTGCCCCGCCGCCTCGGAGCCGTTCCAGTCGACGAGCTGGACGATCACCCCGTTGGGGTCCCGGACCTGGAACGCCCGCTCGCCCCACTCCTCCACGGTCAGCGGCATCGTGATGGCGACCCCCTCGGCCTGCAACCGGGCCAACTCCCCTTCCAGGTCGTCGACGACGAAGGCGAGGATGAGGCCGGCGGCGTGCTCGTCGCGCTGATCGGCGGGCAGCGTTGCGAGACCGCGCCGCAGGAACACGACGTTCATGCCGGCGTCCTCGCGCGCCAGCGAGGCGAAGCCGTCCGCGGCCATCTGCTCGGCGAAGGCGAAGTGCTCGGCGAGGAAGGCGCTGGACGCGGCGACATCCTCGACATTGAGCGACACGGCGGAGGAGGTGATCTTCATGACTGCGCTCCCGAGGTGCGTGCGGGCGGCCTGATCGCACGAGAATCTTGTACGAGGTACATAGTACGCCGTATGAAGTAAGAACGGAGATCCATGCCCAGCGACCGGACCAGCGCCGGCGACCCCGTCAGGACCCTCGCCCTGCTCTGGCGCGACCCCTCGGCGACCCCGCGCCGAGGACCCGCCCGCGGGCTCAGCGTCGACGCGGTCGTCGACGCCGCCGTCACCCTGGCGGATGGGGAGGGTCTGGCGGCGGTGACGATGCGCCGCGTCGCGCAGGCGCTGGAGGTCGTCCCGATGACGCTGTACACCTACGTCCCTGGCAAGGCCGAGCTGCTCGACCTCATGCTCGACGCGACCTACGCCCGGATGGAGCGCGCAGACAGCACCGGCGAACCCTGGCGGAAGCGGCTGGCCGCGATCGCCAGGGAGAACAGGGCCCTGTTCGAGGCCCATCCCTGGGCCGCCGCCGTCTCCACGCTGCGCCCGTCGCTGGGGCCGGGCTCGATCGCCAAGTACGAGCACGAACTCGCCGCGCTCGACGGCCTCGGGCTCAGTGACACCGAGATGGATGACTGCCTCACCCACCTGCTGTCCTTCGTCCAGGCGAACGCGCGGGCCGCGATCGACGCGAACGAGACGCGGGCGGCCGACGGCCTGTCCGACCAGCAGTGGTGGGACCGGGCCGGCCCACTGCTGGCCCGAGTCCTCGACCCGGATGCCTTCCCGCTGGCCGTCCGGGTCGGCAGCGCGGCCGGGGCGGCCCGCGGCAGCGCGCACGACCCCGGACACGCCTTCCGCTTCGGCCTGGCCAGGGTCCTCGACGGGTTGGCCGCGCTCATCGAACCCGCCCGCGCCGTGGATACCGGTGAGCGTCCACCGGGGCCCGACCCGACGCCCGACTCGGCACCTTCACCAGCGCCCTGACCAGCGCCCTGACCAGCGCCCCGAGTAGCCGCCCCGAGTAGGCGCCCCGAGTGACGCTCCGAGTAGCGCCCCGGCCGGCGACCGGACCGGCGAAGGCCGGAGACTGGGCGTATGCCGACGCTGCCGCCCGATGTCGTCGCCCGACTGACCGCCGCCCTCGACCTCGTCGACGCGGACCTCGCCGCCCGCCATCCGGGCGACACCGGCGCCCGCCAGCCCGTCCACACCTGCTACCTGCCCGCAGATCAGATGGTCCCCGACGTCGTGCCGGCCTGGGGCGCCCGGGCAAGCGCCCTGCTCGCGACGTACGGCGCCGACCCGGCGACACTCGCCGCGGCGACCGGTGGCGACCCGCGGCCGCAGGTCGCCGCGGCCGTCCACGCCCACACCCGGCGCGCGCTCGCCGTCGAGCCGATCCAGGACCTGCGGGTCGACCTGGAGGACGGCTACGGCCTGCGGCCGGACGACGTCGAGGACGCCGACGCCGTGCGCGCGGCCGAGGCACTGCGCGCCGCGTCGGCCGCCGGGGCCCTGCCCGCCCGCTACGGGCTGCGGCCCAAGTCACTCGATCCGCTGGTCCGCGTCCGCGGGCTGCGCAGCCTCGACCTGTTCCTCACCGCGCTCGTCGGCGACGACTCCCCGCCGCCCGGCCTGGTGGTGACCCTGCCGAAGGTCAGCGACCCACGGCACCTGCGGGTCTTCGCCGACGTCCTCGGCGAGCTGGAGCGGCGGCTGGGGCTCGACCCGATCGGTCTTGAGGTGCAGGTCGAGACGCCGGCCGCGGTGCTCGCCCTGCCCGAACTGGTGCGCTCCGGCCTCGACCTGGGCCCCGGCCGCCTCGTCGGGCTGCATGTCGGCACCTACGACTACTCGGCGGCGCTCGGGATCACGGCCGCGCACCAGGCCAGCGACCACCCGGCGGTGGAGTTCGCCACGACGATGATGCAGCTCGCCGCGGCCGGCACCGGCGTCGACGTCGCGGACGGTTCGTCGAACCTGCTGCCCGTCGACGGCGACGAGCGGCCAGGCGCCTCCGGCGACGACGTGCGCCGCGCCTGGCACCGGCACGCGGAGCTGGTCCGCCGTGCCTGGCACCGTGGCCTCTACCAGGGCTGGGACCTGCATCCCGGGCAGTTGGTGAGCCGGCACGCGACGGTGGCCGGCTGCCTGCTGGCCGGGCTCGACGAGGCGCTGACCCGGCTGGCCGACCACGCCGCCGCCCGGCAGTCCGGCGCGGTCGCCGACGAACCGGCGACGGGGCGGGCCCTGGCCGGGCACGTCCTGCGGGCGCTGGACGCGGGCCTGCTGGACGACCCGCGCCTCGCCGCCGCGGGCCTCGACCGGGCGACGGTCACCCGCCTGGGTGGCCGGCGGAAATCCAACACGACCACCCCCGCCGGCCAGGCGTCACTCGATAAACCAAACAGCGGTAGTTCTTTGCATTAATAATAGGTGAACGGCGGCGAACATCGTTCGATACCCCGTTCTGGATGTTCCCGACGGGTCGACATGAGCCCAGTTGAGGTCTACAACAGACAGCGTGAACGACGGCATCCTGGTTTTGGTGGTCCTGACCGCGCTGGCCTTCGACTTCACAAACGGGTTCCATGATACCGGCAACGCGATGGCGACCTCGATCGCGACGCGGGCGCTGCCCCCGAAGGTCGCCGTCGCCCTGTCCGGGGCACTGAATCTCGTCGGCGCGTTCCTGTCGCTCAGCGTGGCCGCGACGATCGCAAGTGGCCTGGTCAACACCCATATCGTCACGCTGACGGTGGTCTTCGCGGGCCTGGTGGGCGGCATTACCTGGAATTTGCTGACCTGGTTCTTCGGAATACCGTCGAGTTCATCTCACGCCCTCATCGGCGGGGTCATCGGGGCGACCATGGCCGCCGCCGGCACGGACGGCGTCAAATGGCATGGCGTCGTGTCGAAGGTAATCATTCCGGCCGGCCTTTCCCCGGTGATCGCCGCCCTCATCGCGACCGTGGGAACCTACCTGATCTACCGGCTCAGTCGCGGTGTCCCGGACCGGACGCGCAGCCACGGATTCCGGATCGGCCAGATCGGCTCGGCGTCGCTCGTCTCGCTCGCGCACGGCACGAACGACGCGCAGAAGACGATGGGCGTCATCACCCTGGCCCTCATCGCCAACGGCACGGTGGACGCCGGCTCCAAGGCCCCGTTCTGGGTGATCCTGAGCTGCGCGCTCGCGATCAGCCTCGGTACCTACCTCGGTGGTTGGCGGGTGATCCGGACCCTCGGCAAGGGACTGGTCGAGATCGACTCCCCGCAGGGCATGGCCGCCGAGTCGTCCTCGGCCGCGACGATCCTGCTTTCCAGCCACTTCGGGTACTCCCTGTCGACGACGCACGTGGCGACGGGCTCGATCCTCGGCACCGGCCTGGGCCGCAAGGGCGCCGAGGTGCGGTGGAGCGTCGCCGGTCGGATGGCGACCGCGTGGCTGTTCACCCTGCCGGCCGCCGGGCTCGTCGGCGCCGGATGCTACGGGATCGCCCAGGGCATCGGCGGCACCCCCGGCGTGGTGATCGTCTTCGTGCTGCTGGTGATCGCGTCCGTCCTGCTGTACCTGCGAGCCCGCCGGACACCGGTCAGCCACCACAACGTCAACGACGAGTGGGACGGCGCGACCGCCCCCGCGGACGCCAAGGAGTCGGTCGCGGCCTGAGGTACGCGCGCACAGCGGTTTCGGACGAGACGGCCGGTCGCCCGTCGGACGGATCCTGGTGACGACCGGTGGACGTGACGAAGGGAGAGGCGGGCATGGATTCCTGGATCGACCTGGACGCCCTGTGGAAGATCGTCGTCATCGGCCTGCTCGCCGGGGCGGGGCTGCCCGCGCTGTTCGCGGTCGGGCTGCGCGCGGTGAGCCTGCCGGGTCGGGGCGGCGTGCCCGCCGTCGACGAGGCGGGCGGCGACCGCGTCATCGGGACGAATCCGCTCGGGATCGCCGCCGGCGCGGCGTGCTTCGCCGTGGTGCTGGCCGCGATCGGCTGGGGTATCTACTCCGTTGTCGCAGGAACGTGACGGTGCCGACAGGGAACGGGACGGTGCCGACAGGGAACGGGACGGTGCCGACAGGGAACGTGACGGTGCCGACAGGGAACGTCATTGGTCGGTTCCCGGAGTCGCCCGGGAGGTGAAGGAAAGGTGAGTGGCGTGGCGTTGCCTCCGTTGCTGGCATCCATCATCCAGTGGCTGCGGGCCGGATATCCCGACGGCGTCCCGGAGCGGGACTACCTGCCGTTGTTCGCGCTGCTGCGGCGCAAGCTGACCGGGGACGAGGTGACTGCGATCGCCGACGCGCTGACCACGAACGGTGACTCCGCCTCGGCCCTGGCGATCCGCACGGCGATCGCCGACGTCACCCACGACACCCCGTTGGAGGGCGACATCGCCCGAGTCAGCGCCCGGCTGGCAGCCGGCGGGTGGCCGCTGGCCTCCCCGTCCCGCCCACGGCCCGCCACCGAGACCTGACGGCTCGGCACCGCTGCGCCGAGCGGTTCTCCCCCAGGTCGCGGTCGGTCGGCCAAGGCCCCCGTCCACCCACAGCCCAGGTCACGGCCCCCGTCAACCCACGGCTAGGTCATTCCCCGTTGACTCGCCCCGGGTCGTCCACCCGGCGTGCGGTATCGGGTCAGCTGCCGCGATAGGTCGAGTAGCCGAACGGCGCCAGCAGGAGCGGGACGTGATGGTGCTCCGCCGGGTCCGTGACGTGGAACGCGATGCTCACCTCGGGGAAGAAGGTCGAGCGGGCGCTTGTGTCGAAGACGAGCCGCCAGCGGCCGGGCATGGTCAGCGGCAGGTCGCCGACCCGGCCGTCGGCGTCGGTGACCGCCTCGGCGACCACGGTCCAGTCGGCACCGGTCTGGCCGGTGCCGCTCCGGCCGGTGCCGCTCCGGCTTGTCTCGCCGGTGCCGTCGGACTTCGGGCCGGATTTCCCCCGTTCGAGCCGAACCGGCACCCCCACTGCGGGCCGCCCCTGCGCCGTGTCCAGGACGTGTGTGGACAGTCCCATCGCGCCTCCGTCCAGTCCCCGGCCCCGTCGCGACCAGCCTGCGTCGCCGGTCCTCCCCCGCCCCGCGCCTTCGCCAACCCGCGCCTTCGCCAACCCGCGCCTTCGCCAACCCGCGCCTTCGCCAACCCGGCCGCCCTTCGGCCGGCCGGGCCCCGATCGTCGTCCGTCGTCACCGCCGGCGGGCTACGCTCCGGTGATCAGGTGCCGGATCCGCAGGGCGGTGATCTCCGCCTGCTGGCCGGCGGCGATGCGCAGCTCCTCGTCGGGCTCGTGGGCCATCCGCTCCTGCAGCAGGGCGAGCATCTCCTCGGCGCCGCGTCCCGCCGCGCGGACCAGGAAGATGTAGCCGAAGCGCTCCTCGTAGGCGGCGTTGCCGGAGACGAACGCCGCCTTGATCGCCTCGGGGGCCTCGTCCATCGCCGCCTGCTCCCGCCGGGGGGCGTCGAGGGAGACCACCGATGCGCGTGACGTCGTCGGTGGCGCGGGGATGCCGGTCGGGCGCTCCCCGATCCGGGGATGCGCGGTGAACGCCTCGAACCAGGCCGATTCCGGCAACCGCCACCATTCCTGCTCGGCGGCGGGAAGCAGAGCGGCCAGGGTGCCGAACGGGCGGCGGGCCACCACCGCCTCGGCCCAGTCTTCGGACTCGCAGCAGGCCAGCAGCTCCTCGCGGGCCGCGTCAGGGGAGAGTGCGTCGAACCAGCGCATGGCCAGTGCCTCGCGCCCGGTGGCCGTCGGGACGCCGGTGAGCCGCAGCCGGGCCAGGCCCCCGTCGGGGATCGCGTCGACGCGAACATGGGTGGCCTGGACGGGCACCTCCAGGTCGAACAGGTGCCGGGTGTTGGGCTGCACCCGCGTGCGCGGCAGCAGCGGTACCCACTCGGTGATGGCGTCGATGTCATCCGGGTCGAGCAGGTCCGGGTAGTCCGCCGCCCACAGCTCGACGGCCCGGGGGGCGTTGCCGCGGAAGTGGCGGGTGTCGACCTCGGCCCGCACGATCAGACCCTGCGTCGTCAGGCGGACCGCCGCCCAGTCGTGCCCGGTGCCACGGCGGCGCCGGGTCTCCCAGCCCTCTCCCATCGCCCGGGCGTCGCCGGAGGCGTTGAGGTTGTGCCGGTCGCCGTAGTGCATGTCGCTGGCGGCCACCACCACCCCGCCCAGGTAGGCGGCGGCAAGATCGGAGGTGACCCGGTCGAGCAGGCGCGGATCTGGCACGACCGTGCCATGCACGCGCAGCCGGGCGACTCCGCCGTCCGGATGGATGGTCAGCCGCAGGTGGGTGATGCGCAGCCGGCCCGCCTCCGCCACGGGAAGCACGTTGACCGCGTCGGCGGTGATCGGCGTGCGCGGGACCAGCTCCACCCAGTCGACGGCGTCATCGGCGACCTCCGCGGCGGACGGGTACCCGGCGACCGTCGCGCCGTGGATCTCGACGGCCTCCGGTGCGTTGCCGGTGAAGTGGGTGGTGTCGACGGTGATCGCGTGGGCGATCCCGGGCGCGCCGAGACGGACGATGGCCCAGTCGGCCCCCGGCAGATCGCGGCGGCGGCGGGTCTCCCAGCCGTCGGTCCACTGGCCCCGTTCGGTGAACACGCCGGGGCGCACGACCGGCGGCTCGGGCAGCAACATCCGCTCCGCGAACGCGAAGAACTCGTCGTTGACGGCCACGACCGTGCCGCCGGAACGGGCTGCCGCCAGGTCGACGAGATTGGTCAGGTCGGGCTCGTCACTCATCGGATCCTTCTCTCGGTCGAGCGGTGTCACCTGCGGCAACCGGCTGCTGCGCCGCTGGTCGGGCGGCCGCCGGGTCGCCACCGGGCTCGGTGGCGCTCCGGTGCGGGCAGGCTGGGTCGGCACGTTTGCGGGACGCAAAGGGTACGTCCCGACGACGCCTGCGGCTGGTCCGGGTCGGCATCGCACGGCCGGACGTGGGGGCCCATCCGCGCCAGCCATGGACCCGGGCCCCGGCAGGCAGGAGGGGTCCTGGCCCGATCGGGTGAGGTGGCAACCTCACCGTGCCAGCAGGCGTCCCCGCGGCGGGCGGTCACCGTCCGCACGCACCCCCCGCAGATAGGTTGCCCGGACGACTCCGTCGAGGCTGCGTCCAGCGTAGGGGGTGAGCGGGTGGCGATGCCGCAGCATGGACGGCTCGACCAGGAACGACGCATCCGGGTCGAAGACGACGAGGTCGGCGTCCGCACCGACGGCGAGCCGGCCCTTGCCGCGCAGCCCGGCGAGGTCGGCTGGCCCCGCGCACATCCAGGCGACCACCTCGGCGAGGGTGTGCCCGCGGGCGCGGGCCTGGGTCCACACCGCGGGTAGCCCGATCTGCACGGACGCGATGCCGCCCCAGGCGGCCGCGAAGTCGCCGCTGTCGATGTGCTTGACCTCCGGCGTCGACGGCGAGTGGTCGCTGACAATCCCGGTGAGCAATCCCGCCGGCATCGCGTCCCACAACCGGTCCAGGTTCGATCTGCCCCGGATGGGCGGGGCGCACTTGAACACCGTGGCCCCTTCGGGGACCTCCTCCGCTGTGAATGTCAGGTAGTGCGGGCAGGTCTCGGCGGTCAGCGCAAGCCCCTCCGCGCGGGCGGCGAGGATTTCGTCGAGCGCCTCGACGGCGGACAGGTGCAGCACGTGCAGCCGCGCGCCCGTCGCCGCGGACAGCGCCGCCAGCCCCGCCACCGCCTGCGTCTCCGCCGCCGCGGGCCGGGAGGCCAGCCAGCTCGCGAAGGCCCGCCCGGCGACCGGCGGCGCCGCCGCGAGGACGGCGGGCGACTCGGCGTGCACGACGGTCAGGGCGCCCATCCGGGCGGTGTGCCGGGCGGCGGCAGCCAGCACCTCCATCGAGACGTGCGGGAACTCCTCGACCCCCGACGGGGCCAGAAAAGCCTTGAAGCCGAAGACGCCGGCGTCGTGCAGGGCGGCCAGATCGGCGAGACTGCGGGTGTCGGCACCGATGATGCCGCCCCAGAACCCGACGTCGACGGCGATCTGCCCCTCGGCCACCGCCCGCTTGATCGCCAGCGCCGCCAGCGAGGTCGTCGGCGGAATCGCGTTCAACGGCATGTCGATGATCGTGGTGACGCCGCCCGCCGCCGCGGCGCGGGTCGCGGTCGCGAAGCCCTCCCACTCCGTCCGACCCGGCTCGTTGACGTGCACATGGCTGTCGACCACACCGGGTAGCAACGCCAGGTCGCCGAGGTCGGTGACCTGGACGTCCGCCGGCACCTCGGTGGGCTCGGTGATCGCGGCGATCCGGCCGTCGGCGAGGTGTACCGCCGCCGGCCGCTCGCCGTCGGGCAGGACTACCCGACTGGATCGCAGCACCTGCGGCCGCTCCGGCAGGCGCGCCGGCGCGCCTGGGGGGTACTCACTCATGCCGTCGAAGCACCTCCAGCCGGGTCGACGCCGGCGTCGGTCGGGACGTCGGGGCGGATCAAGATGTCGACGCCGATCGGGACGTCGGGGCGGGTCGGGACGTCGGGGCGGGTCGGGACGTCGGGGCGGGTCGGGAGGTCGACGAGGTCCTGGGGGCGCACCGGGACCCGCCGCAGGTCCCGCCCGACCGCCGCCCGGATCGCGGCGACGATCGCGGGGGTGGCGGTGCAGGTCGGCGCCTCCCCGACGCCCTTGACCCCGTAGGGCGCCTCGGGCTGCGGCTCGGTGACGGCGACGAAGTCCAGGTCGGGGACGTCCGCGGTGGTCGGCAGAAGATAGTCGTGGAAGGTCGGGTTGACCACCACCCCGTCGACGGTGACCAGCTCCTCCATCAACGCGAGGCCCAGCCCCTGGGCGGTGCCCCCCTCGACCTGCCCACGCAGGGACAGGGGGTTGAGCACGGTGCCGCAGTCCTGGGCCAGGGCCATCGACACGACCCGGACCAGGCCGAGATCGATGTCCACGTCGACGACCGCCCGGTGGGCCGCGCCGGCGAACGCCACGTGCGGATCTCCCTGGCCCTCGGCGTCCAGCGCGGTCGTCCGCCGGTGGTGGAAGGTGTAGTCGGCCTCGATCGGACCTTCGGCCAGGGCGTCGGCGATGTCGATGCGCAGCCCGGCCTCCACGCCGACGATCTGTCCGGCGGCGATCCGCAGAGTGCGCCGGGGGGCCTCGACGACCTCGGCCGGCAGGTCGGCGGCCCGTGCGACCCGGGCGAGCAGCCGGTCGGCGACCGCGAGACAGGCACCGCGCACCGCGCCGCCGCTCATCCAGGTCTGGCGGGAGGCACTGGTGGAGCCGGCGCTGCCGACCGCGGTGTCCGCGGGGGCGAGGACGACCTGTTCGACACCGAGCTCGGTGCGGGCGATCTGGCCGGCGATGGTGACGAAGCCCTGGCCGACCTCGGCGCAGGCGCTGTGCACGCGGACACGCGGCGTGCCGTCGTCGGTCAGGTCCAGCCGAACGCGAGCGGCCGACGAGTCGTCCATGCCCTCCGAGAAGAGGAGGTTCTTGTAGGCCAGGGCGTAGCCGACGCCGCGGCGCACCCGGCCCGGCTCCGCGGCGGCGGGCAGACCGCCGGGCAGGGCGAGGCCGGTGACGTCCGCGGCCGGCGGCGCCGGGGGCAGCGGACGGGCGGCGACGAGCTGGATGAGCTCACGCGCCGGCAGCGGGGCGCCGAGCACCTGCCCCGTCGGCAGGACATCCCCCGGTCGGACGGCGTTGCGGATCCGCAGCTCGACGGGGTCCATGCCGAGCGCGTCCGCCAACCGGTCCATCTGGGCCTCGTGGCCGATGGTCACCTGTGGCACGCCGAAACCCCGCATGGCCCCGCAGGGCGGGTTGTTGGTCCGCACGGCCACCCCGCGCAGCCGCGCATGCGGAACCCGGTAGGGGCCGGCGGCGTGGGTGACCGCGTTCGCGAGCACCGCGGGGGAGGACGACGCGTAGGCACCGCCGTCGAGAACCACGTTGGCCTGGACGCTGACCAGCTCGCCGTCGGCGGTCGCGGTGTGGCGGAACCACATCCGGGCGGGATGGCGGTGCGGATGACCGAGGAAGGACTCGACCCGGTCGTAGGCGATCCGCACCGGCGCGCCCGCCGCCCGGGCCAGCAACGCGCCGTGGATCTGGAGGGTGACGTCCTCGCGCCCCCCGAACGCACCCCCCACGCCCGCCAGGGTGAGGCGGACGAGGTTCTCCGGGATGCCCAGACAGGCGGCGAGCTGCTCGCGGTCCGAGTGCAGCCACTGGGTCGCGACGTGCAGGTCCACCCCGCCGTCGGCCGCCGGGACGACCAGGGCCGCCTCCGGTGCCAGGAACGCCTGGTCCTGCATGCCGACCACATAGCGGTCCTCGACGACGACGGGACCGTCAACCCCGGGCTCGCCGTGCCGGATGTCGATCTCGCGGAACAGGTTGCCGGCAGGATGCAGGGCTTCCGCGTCCGCGGCCAGCACCCGATCCGGGTCGGTCGAGGGGGGCAGCGGCTCGTAGTCCACCTCGATCGCGGCGAGCGCGCGGCGGGCGGTCGCGGCGTCGACCGCGGCCACGGCGGCGACCGGCTCCCCGGCGTAGCGCACCTCCGTCGCGGCGAAGACCGGCTGGTCGGCGACGATCAGCCCGTAGGTGGCCACGCCCGGGACGTCGGCGGCCGTGACCACGGCGGCCACCCCGGGCAGGCGGCGGGCCGCCGCGGCGTCGACGCGCCCGAGGCGGGCCCGTGGATGCGGCGAGCGCAGCGTGCGCGCGTGCAGCATCGACGGCATCCGCAGGTCGCCGGCGTACCGGAATGTTCCGCTCGCCTTGTCTGGTCCGTCCGGGCGATGCACCGCCCGCCCGATCCCACCTCGCACGACCTCACCCCCCATCCGCACCCCCATCCAGACGACGGTGGATCCCCTCAGGCGCGTCAGCATCCCCCGAGCGGAGGACGCCGCGCTCAGCCTGGACCGCCCGCACGGCGGCGAGGATGCGGCCATAGCCGGTGCACCGGCAGATGTTGCCGGCCAGCGCCTCGCGGATTTCCTGCTCGTCGGCGTCCGGATGGCGGGTAAGCAGATCCGTCACCGCGACCACGAAGCCCGGGGTGCAGAAGCCACACTGCACCGCCCCCTCGGCCAGGAACATCGCCCGGATCGCCCGGGCCAGCCCCACACCGCCCAACCCGGCGACGGTGACCACCCGGGTGCCGTCGGCGTCCGCGGCGAGCACCGTGCAGGACGCCGCGAGCCGGCCGTCCAGCAGCACCGAGCAGGCCCCACACCGACCCTGTTCGCACGCGTCCTTCACCGCCGTCACCCCAAGGGTGTCCCGCAACACGGTGAGCAGCGAATCGCCGATCCGCGCACCGTTCACCGTGCGCAGGAAACCGTCGACGTTCAGCCGGTAGTTCTCGCCGCCGTCCGCCCCGCCATCCCCACCGCCGACCTCCCCATCGCCGGCATCCCTTGCCCCACCGCCGACACGATCTGCCCCACCGCCGGCACGGTCTGCCTCACCGCCGGCAGCGCTCACCCCGTCCGCCCACGGGTCGGGGCCGTCCGCGGACGCGGCGGTCACGACATCCCCCCGGTGGCGGGGTCCCCGGCGGGGCCGGTCGCCGGGGGTGTGGTCACGTGCAGGCAGCGGGCGAGCGCCCGGCCGGCGAGCACCCCGGCCGCGTGCCAGCGGTACTCCGCGGAGCCACGAGGGCCCACGGGCAGGGCGGGAGTGATCCGGGCAGCCGCCTCGACGACCAGGTCGCCGAAACGCCGGGCCGCCGCCGGGGACACCGTCCCGGTCGACCAGTCGACCTCGTCGCCTGCGTAGCTCTCGGCCGCCCCCATCCGGGCCGGCAGCAGACCCACTCCCCCGATCGCGCACGTCAGCCGGTGGCGGACCCGGTCCACGAGCACAGCGCACGAGACGACCGCGGGATACGCGGCCTGCCGATCACCGATCTTGAGGTAGACCTGCGGGCCGCCCGGACGAGCCAGTCGGACCGCCGTGACGAGGGCGTCGGGGGCCAACCCGTCGGCGAGGAAGCGTGGCAACGGCAGCCGGTCCGCTCCTCGGGGCGAGGTGGTGAGCACCTCGGCGTCGGCGGCCGTCAGGAAGGTGAGCAGGTCGCCGGCGGGCCGCGCCGACCCCAGCGCACCGCCGACCGTGCCGGTGTTGCGGATCTGGACGGAGCCGACGACCCGGGCAGCCCGCGCCAGGCCGGGCGAGAGCGACCAGCCCGCCAGGTCCGTGTAGGTCACCCCCGCGCCGACGGTCAGACTGTCCGCCCCGGCACCGCGTACCCGCAGTTCGAGCACCCGGCGCAGCGCGACGACCACCTCCGCGGCCCGCTCCCCGGAGCGCAGTGCCGGGACCAGATCGGTGCCGCCGCCCAGCAGCGCCACCGCGGCACCGGAGTCGTGCGCGGCGGCGAGCATCTCCACCGCCTCACCGACGGTGCGTGGCCGGAACATCGCGGACGTCGTTCCCCCGGTCATCACCATGCCCACTTCCGCCGGAACCGACGCCGACCGGAACCCGACCGCCAGGACCGCGCCAGGAGAGTCCTGGACCGCACTCGCCCCCTCGGGCCCGCGGCGGAGAATCCGGGGGGGCCGGACGGGCGGGATCGGCGGGCACGCCCGGGGGCGGCGGGGCAGGCGGACGAACGGTGCATGGAAACCGACCCTAGAGGCGAAAAGTTACAATGATGTTCGACCATGCGGACGCTCCGTGAGGCCACCCCGACCGGGCCGGGGGCCGTTGCACCAGCCCCACCGGGGACAGTCGCCGCATCCGGCCGGCCCGAACCCTCACCGGCCGGCCAGCACTCCCTCACCGAGTGTTACATGCACGATGTCGAGTCGAGATACCGAGCCGTTTCCCTCCTTAAATGGGACCTTTGTCCCCTCTGTGGCCGGAACGCGCGGTTCTCCTCCGTCCTCGCGTGTCATGAGGGTCCGACCGGGAGGATGGCCTCCTGGAAAGGATGGTCCGCCCGGTAACGGCTCCGGCCAGATCGCGAGGTCGTCCGGACACCGCACCGGGCCGGCGGCCCGATCGCCGCCGGCGGCACGCGAGCGAGGTGGGCATGTCACGTCGTCTGAAGAACACCACCACCGCACTGCGCCACGGCTGGCATCCGGTGGCGCGCTCCGAGGAGGTCGCCGACGAGCCGGTGACGGTCCGGCTGCTGGGTGAACCGTGGGTCCTCGCCCGCCTGGACGATGGCCTGGCGGCGTTCGCCGACCGGTGCCCGCACCGGCTCGCCCCGCTGTCGGCCGGCCGGGTCGATGCGCGCGAGCTCGTCTGCGGCTATCACGGCTGGCGCTTTGTCGCCTCCGGCGAGTGCACCGCGGTTCCCGCCCTGGGCCCCGGGGTGCCGCCCCCCAGACGGGCCAGGGCCGCCCCACCGTGGGGTGTGGTGGAGCGGCACGGCCTGATCTGGATCGCGCCGGAGGAACCGTTCACCGACCTGATCGAGATCCCCGAGGCGGACGAGCCGGGTTTCGACTCGGTCTGGCTCGAGCCGTCGCGGTCCTCCGCCTGCGCCGGCCTGCTCGCCGACAACTTCCTGGACACGGCGCACTTCCCGTTCGTGCACGCCGGCACGATCGGCGCCGGCGAGGCCACCGTGGTCGCGCCCTACCGGGTGACACCGGACGGCGACGGATTCGTCGTGCAGATGGAACAGCGGGTCGCCAACCCGGAGGACCCCAAGGTCGCCACCGGCGAGCATCCGCTCGTTCAGCGCCGCTGGTCGACCTACGTGTACCGGCCACCGTTCATGCTGCGCCTGCGCCTGGACTACCCCGACGCCGGGATGATCAACACGATCCAGTTCTGCCTGCAACCGGAGGACGCCGGATCCACCCGGATCTACACGAGGCTGCTGCGCGACGACCTGGGCGGGGACGCCGCGCTGATGGCCGAGGCCGCCCGCTTCGAACAGGCGGTGCTCGACGAGGACCTCGCACTGCAGGAGCGTTTCGACCTCGACGGCCTGCCCCTGCTCGGCGACCCGCCGGGAGGCGAACCGCTGCGGGGCGACGATGCCGACCTCACCGAGGAGGTGAGTGTCCGGGCCGACGCCGCGGGAGTCGCACTGCGTCGGTCGCTGGCCTCCCTCGTCGAGCGGGCGGCCCGGCTGCCGACGAGCGGCTCCGGGCAACCCTCCGACGGCCGGGACCGGCCCCGCACCACCGCCCGCCGCACCGAGTTCCGGCACACACCGATCCGTTAGCGAAGAAGGCGAGCGAAGAAGGCGGGTGACCGAGCCGGCCGACGGAGTCGCATCCGGCGGCCCGGCGAAACGACAGTCCAAAGCACTGTCCCCGGACGAGTCAGTTTCAGCCCGATACGACGGCGCGATCTGGCATGCTGTCAATCGTGGACTTGCCCGGAGCCGGGGCCCGAGACAGTGGCACTTCACTGGGACTTCTTCATCTCGTACACGGCAGCCGACCTGCCAACCAATGACGGAGCATGATCGGGCGCGGCCGATCGTCGACCCTGGATGGGCGGATCTCGATCCCCGCGAATTCGAGCGGTTCCGCCGGCTGGTGAGCGCCTCAGGATCACGCGCCGACGTCGGCCTCGCCGGGCTGGCGGACCTTGAGCTGGCCGCCGCCCTCGGGGTGGCCCGCCCGGGCGCTCCGTCGACGTCGACGGCAGACAGCTCGGAGCCGGTCCTGCTGCCCGAGGCCCTGTTGCTGTTCGGCCGGCCGGAGGCGATCCGCTGGTTCCTGCCCTGGCACGAGGCGGCGATGCAGGTCCTGCGGGCCGACACGGCGGTGGTGAACGACTTCTTTCACTGGCCGCTGTTCCGGCTCGCCGAGGAGCTGCTCGCCCGCTTCCGCGCCCGCAACACCGAGCAGGTGATCCGGTTCGAACTCCTGCGGGTACACGTTCCCGCCTTTTCGGAGCAGGCGTTCCGGGAGCTGATCACCAACGCGCTGACCCATCGGGACTATGAGGTTCCCGGCGCCGTCCACGTGCGATGGGCGGACGATCGCATCGAGATCACCAATCCCGTGGCGCCGGGCGCCGGAGGGCCACCCGCGGCCGCGCTCGCGGGGCCGCCCCGCCCGCGCAACCCCCTGCTCGCCGACGCCTTCCGGCGGGCCGGGATCGCCCAGCGCACGGGGCACGGGATCAGCCGCGCCGTCGCCGACCAGCTCCGGCACGGTCTCGCGGCTCCCCACTTCGATCATCCGGCCGAACGGACGATCGTCGCCACCCTGCCCGCCGTCCCCGCGGACCTGGCCTTCGCCCGGTACGTCGCGGCCCGCGAGCGGCTCGGCCGGCCGTTGGGTCGAGCCGACCTTCAGCTCATCACCGCGCTACGGCAGACTCCGCGGCTACGCACGGCGCAGGCGGCCACCCTGCTGGGCGTGGATCGTTCGCAGGCACGCGCCCACCTCATCCGCCTGCTCCACGCCGGTCTGGTCCAGGTGGGGGGTGACAGCGCGGGCCGCACCTGGCATCTGACCGATCAGGTGCACCGCGACCTGCGCGAGTGCGCGGCGCACGTCCGGGCCCAGACCGCCGTCGGCCATCCGACGACACCGGCGCCGCCCGCGCCGCCCCCACCAGCATCGCCGCTGTCACCCGCACCGCCTGGATGGGCCATCCCCGGTGGGGGTCCCGCCCTGCCCCACCGGCCGCGGGCGGCTGACGGGGGCTGACGGAAACCGAGGCACCTCACCCGTCCGGCGACAGATCCCAGGGGAGAGCCGGTCGGGATCGGTGGCCGGCGACCACGCGACCACGCGGGCACGAGGCGTCGGGGATATCAGGGGCGGGTGTAGAGCAGCCGGCCGAGGGTCGCCAGGGTCCGAAGCGGGAACGGCAGCCGGCAGCCGAGATCGGCCGCGGCGGTGTCGACGGCGGCGAGCTCGCCGAGCACCGCCTCCCACGGGGCATCGCTCATCAGGCCCAGCAACGGCAGCGGGCAGGCCGCCCGCACCCAGCCCTGGTCCACCACGACGAACCCGCCACCCATGCCCTCGACCGCTCGAGCGGCGGTCAACATGTCGTCGTCGCGGGCGCCGACCACGACCACGTGGCCGGGCGCGTGGAGCGTCGACACCCCGAGCGCGCCGCGGGTGAGCCCGCAGCCGCGGATCAGCCCGACGTCGATCGGTGCGCCGCCGCCGTCGCGCTCGAAGACCGCGACCTTGTGCAGGTCGCGGGTGGGATCGGCGACGGCGTACCCGCCGTGCACCGTCGGCTGCACCCGCACCGTGCGCACGCCGTGCCGACGGGCCGTCGTCGTCACCGGCTCGGGCCCCGCACCGCCCAGGGGGCTGCGTCCGGACCCGCCCGCAACCGGATGGGCGGCCGGCTCGCGGGGCACGTCGATGCTCACCGCCGCGACGCTGACGTCCTGCCGGCCCGCCCGGCTCAGCCCGGGGCCGGCGAAGGAGCCGGCATGCAGGTTCGCCGGCAGCCGGATCCGGCCGACGGCCCAGGCCGGCGCCACATCGTGGTTGTCGAACAGTGGGCGGCCATGCTCTGCGGCGATCCGGCCGCCCGCCACCACCACGTCGGGCGGGGCGGTGCCGGCGAGCGTGGTCACCACCTGCAGGTCGGCCAGCCGGGCGGGGGCGATGGAGCCCAACGCCGAGTCCAGGCCGTACGACCGGGCCGGGAGCAGGGTGGCATGCCGGATGGCGTCGATGGGCCCCATGCCCTGGCCGACGGCGAGCCGCACGTCGTGGTCGAGATGGCCGTGGGTGGCGAGTTCGGTGACCGTGCGGTACCTCGCCGGGCTCGGGTAGTCCAGCGCCCAGCGCAGTCCGGCGGCGTCCGCCACCGGCCCCGCACCCAGCGCGGACAGGCCGCTCACCCCGGCCCCCGGCGGTGCCGGGCTCACCTCGACCACCGAGGTGGTGGTGGGCGAGGTGGGAGGGATCGCCCCGGGACCGGTGACCGGTGCGATGGGCGGGGGCGACGCGGCAAGCGTCAGGTCGGCGTCGGCAGGCAGGACACCGCCCGAACGGAGCAGTACCCGCAGCGGCGTCGCGGAGCCCGTGGCGAGCTCCGAGCCCCGGGCCCCGCCGAGCGCGAGCAGCGCCGCCGGGTCGCTCAGCAGCGTCACCGTCCCGCGCGGGATGAGCAGACGGGCCAGCTCGCCCGCGCTGAGCAGTGTCTCCTCGACCCGCAGCCCGGCGTCGACGTAGGCGGGTACGACGTAACGGCCGGCGGCGTCGAGAGAGCGCCGGCCGCTGAGCATTCCGGGCCTGGTCACGGCGGCGATGTACCGCCCGACGATGAGGATGTCGCGGCTGACCACCGTGCCGTCGTGCACGACGACGACCAGGCCGCCCCGCACGATCAGGTCGGCGTCCTCCTCGCCGTCGGCGACCCGGCGCAGGCGGGCCAGCTCGGCGGCCGAGGGGGGCAACCGGTCCGCGCCGGTCACCGGGAGGCGCCCGATCGGACCGGCCGGTTCCGGCGCGGGTTCGTGCCGGTCCAGGCGGGGGATCACCACGGGCGACTCCGTGCGGGCTGGCGCCCGCGGGTATGTGGCCGAACCGGCGGAAACCATCCGCGTCGGCCGGACCACCCGGCCGTGCGCCGCCATCAGCCGGGGTCCGAGGCTGGTGCATTCGACGTTCAAAGGCAGCCCTTCGTCCGCCGGCCGGCGCCGGCGGCGCATCTACATCCGAAGACGGCAGGCAGGGAAGGCGGCCGCCCGGGAACATCGCGTAATTCGCGCCGATTTTTGTTATATCGCAGGGGAATCGCGAGATACGCCGCGGGAGGGCAGGCCGGGGGGCGACGACGTGCACGGCAGAGAGCCGACCGCCCCAGGATGGCCCGTCCGGACGAGGCGGCGGGTGCGATCGACGGCACCATTGCGGGCATCACAGTCATCGCTACCTGCCACGACCCGAGTTCGGCCCGTACCGCGCCAGGACGATCGCCTCGACGAAGCCGACGACGGCGTACAGCGCGATGCTCGCCACCGTGATCACGACCACCGAGGCCCACACCCCGCCGTAGTTGAACGTCTGCTGCGCGCGTTGCATGTAGTAGCCGAGCCACTCGCCGGTCGCCAGCCACTCGGCGAGCAGCGCACCGATGACCGCGCCCGGGACGGCGATGCGCGCGGAGACGAACAGCGCCGGCAGGGCGCTGGGCAGCGCGACCTTGCGCAGCACGGTCGCGGGACCACCCCCGTAGGCGAGGACCAGGTCGGCGGCGGCCGGCGGGCCGGACCTCAGTCCGAAGACCAGGTTGACCAGCGACGGGAAGAACACGATGATCCCGGCGATGACCCCGACCGCGGTCAGACCCCGCCCGAAGATCAGGGTGAGCAGCGGGATCATCGCCACGAGCGGCACCGACCGCAGCATCATCGCCACCGGCATCAGCGCCCGTTCCACCGAGCGGAACAGCACGAAGGTCACGGCGACGACGATCGCGGCAACGGTGCCCGCCGCGTACCCGACCCCGGCGTCGCCGAGGGTGTGCCACAGCCCGTCGAGGATCGCCCGCCGGCTCTCGGCGGCCTTGTCGGCCGTGAACAGGTACGTCCACACCGCCTGCGGATCCTTGGCGACCAGCGGGTTGAGGTCGAACACGGCGATGAACGCGTACCACAGACCGACGATCACGGCGGCCGACGCGACGACGGACAGCAGCGTGCGCCCGACCCGCAGCAGGATCGCCGTGAGCAGCACGTGCGTGCCATGCCCCGCGGCCGCCGCCGAAGCCGAAGGCGCGGAGCCGCCCGTGGCCGGTGCCGCGGCGGTCGCCGGCGGGGCGCCGGCCGTCACAGCCCGCCTCCCGGGTTCCCGCGCGGTGCCCACGGGGTGAGCAGGCGGGCGACGAGCGCGGTCAGCGCGTAGCCCAGTCCGGCGACCGCGGAGGCGACCACGGCCAGCGCCCACGTCCGCGGGACCTCCAGGGCCTGCTGGGAGTGGACCATGGCCACGCCGAGCCCCCGGTCGGCGCCGAGGAACTCGCCGATGATCGCGCCGAGGACGGCCGCCGGCGCGGCGATCTGCAGCCCGGCGAAGGTGCTCGGCAGGGCGGCCCGCAACCGGATGTACCGCATCTGCTTCCAGGCGCCGCCCCCGCTGGCCCGCACCACGTCGAGGCTCGCCGGGTCCGCGGCCCGCAGGCCGAGCAGGGTGCCGACCATCGTCGTGAAGAACACGGAGATGCCGGCCAGGGCGATCTGCGGGGTGCTGCCGTCGAACACGGTGGTGAGGATCGGGCCGATCGCGATGATCGGCAGGCAGTAGGACGCCACGCCGATCTGCAGCAGCACCCGCTCCACCACCGGCACGCCGAAGAACACCACGGCGAGGCCGATGGCCAGGCCGTTGCCGATCAGCCAGCCCTTCGCCGCGATCTGGACCGTCGAGGTCACCGACGTCCACATGAGCCGGTGGTCATCCCACAGCGCCCGCACGACCTCCCACGGGGTGGGCACCACCCCGCCGTTGTCCAGGACGGTGACCGCGAGCACCCACCACAGCGCGAGGAGCCCGACGATCCCGGCCGCGCCACCGATCCAGGCCGGCAGGTCGGCGCCCGTCCCGGCCCCGCCGCGGCGGCGTCCCGTGCCGCGACCGTCCGACCCGCCCGACCCACTCGGGCCGGAGGATCCCCCCGGCCCCCCGGGTGGCCGGCCCGGACCACCGCCGGTGGCGCCGAAGGCGGCGTCCTGCAGGGTCGTCATGCGCCGCTCCGGGCGGGGTCGGCCGCCGGCGTCCCCGCCGAGGCCGACGCCGTCTCGCCGCCGGAGAACAGCAGCGCCGACAGCTCGTCGTGCAGCTCGTGGAACCGCGCCGAGCGCAGCATCTCCGGGGTGCGCGGTCGGGGCAGGTCGATGTCGACGAGCGAGGAGATGCGGCCCGGTCGGGCGCTCATCACCGCGACGGTGTCGGAGAGGATCACCGCCTCGGGGATGGAGTGGGTCACGAGCAGGGTCGTCGTGGCCCGTTCGCCCCAGATCCGCAGCAGCTCGAAGTTCAGCCGTTGGCGGGTCATGTCGTCGAGGGCGCCGAACGGCTCGTCGAGCAGCAGGATGCGGGGCTCGACGACGAGGGCGCGCGCGATCGCGACCCGCTGGCGCATCCCGCCGGAGAGCTGCGCCGGGCGGGCCTTCTCGAAGCCGGTGAGCCCCACCAGCCGGATCAGGTCCGCGATCACCGCCCGGTTCGCCTTCACCCCGGCGACCTCCAGCGGCAGCCGGATGTTGGCCTCGACCGAGCGCCACGGCAGCAGCGCCGCGTCCTGGAAGGCGATGCCGAGGTGATGGCCACGTCGGGCGGTCGCCGGAGGCTCCCCGTGCACCAGCACCTCACCGGCGCTGGGCGCGTCGAGATCGGCGAGGATGCGCAGCACCGTCGACTTCCCGCAGCCCGACGGCCCGATGAGCGTCAGGAACGAGCCCTCCTCGGTGGCGAGGTTGACGTCGTCGAGGGCCAGAATCGACGAACGGCCGAGGCGGAACTCCTTGCGCAGGCCCACCACGCTCACGCCGGAACCAGGAACAGCAGCGGAGGGAGCCGACGGTCCCGGGGCCGGCTCTGGCATGGACGTGGCGGCTGCGCTCATATGAGTTCCGGCTTCTCCTTGTACAGCTCTCGGATGATGGACAGGTCGAACAGCTTGTCGGCAGTGATGTCGACGCCGGCGAGCTTGAGGGTGGCGATGTTCTCCTCGACCAGCGTGTCGGTGAGTGTGAACAGCCCGTTCTTCTTCGTCTCCTCGGTGAGGATGAGCTTGTTCTGGTCGGCGCTCTCCAGGCCCTGTTCCTTCTCGTCCAGGCCGAGATCCTTGCCGTAGACGGTGGCGGCGAGCTTGGCACCGAGCGCGGCGTCGGAGGTGGCGTCCTTCCAGCCGCGGATCTCGGCGGTCAGCGCCGCCTTCACCTTGTCGCGGTTCTTCGCGATCGACTCGTCGGTGACCATGAAGGTCTCCGAGACGAGCGGATAGTTGTGGTCGGCCAGCAGGAAGGTGGTGACGTCGAAACCCTTGACCCGCAGCAGGTTCGGCTCGTTCGTCACGAACGCGAACCAACCGTCGACCGTTCCGGTGGTCAGCGGCAGCGGGTCGAACTCCACGGGCACCTTCGTGATGGACGAAGGGTCGAGCTTGTTGGCCTTCAGGAACGCCGACCAGACCGACTCGTTGGTCGCCTGCACGCCGATCTTCTTGCCGACCATGTCCTGAGGCGTCCTGAGGGGGCTCTTGGCCATGGACAGGATGGCGAACGGGTTCTTCTGGTACTGCGCCCCGATGATCTTCAGGGGGGCGCCCTGGGCGATCGCGGTCCCGGTGATGTCCGGGGAGGAGATTCCGATGAAGGCCTTACCCGTGGCGACGTCGGTGTCCTGCGGCGTCGCCGACGGGCCACCCGCGATCAGGTTGACGCCGGAGAATCCGGCCGCCTTGTAGTAACCGCGCTGGTCGGCGACGTACTCCCCGGCAAACTCCGCATTCTTGATCCACGACAGGCGGACGGCGAGCGTCCCGAACGACGCGGCGCCGGAGCCGCCCGAGCCCGAGTCGTCGCTGGCGTCGCTGTCGTCGCTGCCGCACGCGGCGAGCAGGCCGCCCCCGCCGGCGGTGAGCAGAGTCGCTCCCGCGGTCACTCCCACGCCCCGGCGGAGAAAACCCCGCCGATCCAGACCTGTTGTCACCAAACCCCCATCACACTCGTCCCGGGCACACCCCGTCGGCCGGTCGATCCGACCTGCCCGAGCGGTCTCCCGGACGCTAGGAAGGAGGCGTATCCGTCTCATCGCACCTGTGTGAATTGCCAGTAACTCCATTCTGGCCGCCAGGCCGGTCGCGCTCCACCACCGCCCCCGGGATTCCCGTCGACCGAAACGTCACCGAAACCTGGATGCCCCGAAAGCGGTTCAACGTTCACCTGCCCGACATCGGGCGACGGCCGAAAGACGAACGTGCGGAGTGCCGCGGAACTCGCGCGCCGACCGGCCGTCCGGGCCGCGGCGACGCCGGCATCATTGGCCGCGCCTGCTAGGCTTCGCGTTCGTGCTGCTGAGCCCCCATGAACAGGAACGGCTGCTCATCCATGTGGCGGCCGGACTCGCCCGGGAACGACGCGCCCGCGGGCTGCGGCTGAACCATCCTGAGGCGACCGCCCTCCTCACCTCGTTCCTGCTGGAGGGCGCCCGCGACGGCCGCAGCGTCGCCGACCTGATGACCGCCGGGCGCGGCGTGCTCACCCGGGACGACGTCATGGAGGGGGTGCCGGAGATGCTCGCCGAGGTCCAGGTCGAGGCGACGTTCCCGGACGGCACCAAGCTGGTCACCGTGCACCAGCCGATCGCGTGATTCCCGGCGAGATCCTGCCGGGCGAGGACCCCGTCGAGATCAACCCGGGGCGGCCCGTGCGGACGGTACTGGTCCGCAACACCGGCGATCGTCCGGTGCAGGTCGGATCGCACTACCATTTCGCCGCGGCCAACCCGGCGCTCGACTTCGATCGCGACCTCGCCTGGGGGCACCGGCTGGCGGTGCCCGCCGGCACCGCGGTCCGCTTCGAGCCCGGGGTGGAACGCGAGGTCGACCTCGTCCCGCTGACCGGGGCCCGCATCGTGCCCGGCCTGCGCCCGGAGTCGGCCGGCCCGCTCGACGGGCGCGCGGTCCGCGCCGGGGGTGCGGTCCGCGCCGGGGGTGCGGTCCGCGCCGGGGGTGCGGTCGTCGGCGACAGTCCCGCAGCGACGCCAGGCACGACGGGCGCGACCGGCGACCTGCCGGGCTATCTCGGAGAGGGCTCATGAGCCGCCTGGACCGATCCCGCTACGCGTCGCTCTATGGACCGACGGTCGGCGACCGCATCCGCCTCGCCGACACCGACCTGTTCATCGAGGTGACCGAGGACCGCAGCCGCGGTCCGGGGCTCGCCGGCAGCGGCGACGAGGCGGTCTTCGGCGGTGGCAAGGTCATCCGCGAGTCCATGGGCCAGTCGCGGGCGACCCGCGCGCAGGGCGCGCCCGATCTCGTCATCACCGGCGCCGTCGTCCTCGACCACTGGGGCGTGATCAAGGCGGACGTCGGCATCCGCGACGGGCGGATCGTCGCCCTCGGCAAGGCCGGCAACCCGGACACGATGGACGGCGTCCACCCCGACCTGGTCATCGGGCCCGGCACCGAGATCATCGCCGGGAACGGGAAGATCCTCACCGCGGGCGCGGTCGACTGCCACGTGCACCTGATCTGCCCGCAGCAGGTCCCCGAGGCCCTCGGGGCCGGGATCACGACCCTCATCGGCGGCGGCACCGGCCCGGCCGAGGGCACGAAGGCGACCACCGTGACGCCGGGCTCGTGGAACCTCGCGCGGATGCTGTCCGCGATGGACGACTGGCCGGTGAACATCGTCCTGCTCGGCAAGGGCAACACGGTCAACGACGAGTCGATGTGGGAACAGCTCCGGGCCGGCGCCGCCGGGTTCAAGCTGCACGAGGACTGGGGCACGACGCCCGCCGCGATCGACGCCTGCCTGCGCGTCGCCGACGCCGCCGGCGTCCAGGTGGCGCTGCACTCGGACACGCTCAACGAGGCCGGCTTCGTCGAGGACACCCTCGCCGCCATCGCCGGCCGGGCCATCCACGCCTACCACACCGAGGGCGCCGGCGGCGGCCACGCCCCGGACATCATCACCGTCGCGGCCGCCGCCAACGTGCTGCCGTCGTCGACGAACCCGACCCGCCCGCACACCGTCAACACCCTCGACGAACACCTCGACATGCTGATGGTCTGCCACCATCTCAACCCGAGCGTGCCCGAGGACCTGGCCTTCGCCGAGAGCCGGATCCGGCCGTCGACGATCGCCGCCGAGGACATCCTGCACGACCTCGGCGCCATCTCGATGATCGGTTCGGACTCGCAGGCGATGGGCCGGATCGGCGAGGTCGTGCTGCGCACCTGGCAGACGGCGCACGTGATGAAGCGGCGCCGTGGGGCCCTGCCGGGGGACGGCCCGGCCGACAACGCGCGGGCCCGGCGGTACGTCGCCAAGTACACGATCTGCCCGGCGGTGGCGCACGGGCTGGACGCGCAGATCGGCTCGGTCGAGCCCGGCAAGCTCGCGGACCTGGTGGTCTACGATCCCGCGTTCTTCGGGGTGCGGCCGTCGCTGGTACTCAAGGGTGGGTTCGTCGCCTGGGCGGCCATGGGCGACGCCAACGCCTCCATCCCCACCCCGCAGCCGGTGCTGCCCCGCCCGATGTGGGGGGCCGCGCGGGGTCCGGCCGCCGCCTCGTCGCTGACCTTCGTCTCGCCCGCCGCGATCTCCGACGGGTTGCCCGAGCGGCTGGGCCTGGCCACGCCCGTGGTTCCGGTGGAGGACGTGCGCCGGCGCGGCAAGGCCGACCTGCCGGAGAACACCGCGACGCCGGACATCCGCGTCGACCCGGACACGTTCACGGTCTCGATCGACGGCGAGGCCGTCGAGGCCGACCCGGTGCGCGAGCTGCCGATGGCCCAGCGGTACTTCCTGTTCTGACGGCGGGTCAGCGAGCGGCGTTCTTGATGAACTGGTCGCGGTAGGAGGCCGGGTCGCCGCTGTAGTAGCCGGCCCGCACATGCCGGCGGGTCGTGGCGTTCTCCGTCGCGCGGGCCGCCGAGTGCCACAGGTAGGCGTCGTGCAGCAGCAGGTCGCCGCGCTCGGCGTAGACGGCGATCTCCCCCGGGACCTTCTCGAATCCCAGCGGCATCTCGTAGGGCGGCTCGGCGTCGGTGTATCCCCCGCTCGGGCGGGCGTCCGCCGGCACGGCGACGTTGTTGATGTTGCGGTAGGGGGCCGGCGTGGCCCAGCGGTGGGATCCCGGCACCACCCGCAGGAAGCCGTTGGCCGGACTGGTCGCGTCCACGTGGAGGGTGAACGCGCAGCCGGGCCACACGTCGAGGCTCGGCATCGCCTGCCAGTCCGAGTGCCAGCCGATCCGGCTGTAGCCGGACTCGCGGCCGGGCCGGGCGTCCTGGTAGACCACGCCGGCGTTCTCGCTGGGGCTCATCCACACGTCCGCGCCGAGCAGGCGACGCAGCAGGGCGACCATGAGCGGATGGGTCGCCACCGCCCGGACGGCCGGGGCGAGCTCCTCGACGTGCTCGACGTAGTTCACATACGCTTCGACGCCGGCCTTGATCTTGGCAGTGGCGGGGGCCGTTCCGTTCGAGGCCCCTCCGGACGGGTCCGCCGCACCCTCTGGCTGGCCTGCCCGATCCAGGCCCGCTCGGTCCAGGTGACGGGCGTCCAGGTACTGCGTGGAGCCGTAGCGCTCCGACACGGTCCCGGCGAGGACGGCCTGCTGCGCCGCGCCGCACTCCCGCTCGACCCGGTCGAGGAACTCGGCGGAGTGCAGGCCGCGGAGCACGACGAAGCCATGGCGGTGGTAGAAGTCGTCGAGGCCGGCCAGCGCCGGCGCGGCCAGCGGGTCCGGCAGGGTCGGGTCCACGGCAAACACCCCGACCTCGGCCACCGCTGGCATCGACGGCGCCCCGCAGGTCACGCCCGCCGGGGCCGGGACGAAAGTCGGGCTGCCCATGGTCGTTCCTCCACCCTCGACGTCCCCACCGGCCCGGGTGGCCCCCGACCGGACCAGTCGGTTCATCACGCTACGGCGAGCGGGTTTCGGCGCCGTTGCTGACCAGCAGCAATCCGGCGGATGCCGGGCCCTGCGCACGGCCATCCGCCGACACGGTCATCCGCCGACACGGTCATCCGCCGGCACGGCCAGGACGCCTGGCTGACAGTCGGCCGGCCTACGGACCTGCTCGTCTAGTGTCGGGTGCGGGTACGGTGACGGGTGCTGTGCGACGAGTGGGAGCCCTTGCGCTCGCATTCCCACTCGTGGTCGTCGTCGTCCCAGTCAGCCTGGTAGCCCGTTTGGCAACGGGGTTTCGGCGGGCGATCATCGCTGCAGGAGGTGAGCACGGGTGCCAGCGCCACCGCCGCCACCAGCAGCCCGGTCAGGCGGACCCGCGGTCCGCGCCCTGTCGACCGCAATGACATCTCGTCCCTCGTCCCGGTTCTTCACAGTCGTCGCCTCCGGTGGCAGGCCTCGCCCGGCAGGCGGGGCCGGCGCGGCGCGCGGCCAGTCAGCACGAGTGCCGCCATGCCGCCCGGCCGGGCCGGACAACGGCCACCGGTCGCGAACTCTTCCACAGGTAGACGGGCGGCGTGACCGGTTTGTCGGCCGGATGACGGAGGGTGCCACCTGGCCGAAGACGGCCACCGAGCAGGAAAACCTGGTGAAGTGGGCGTGGTGAAGTCCGGTGACGACAGGGGCGCCCTCCTCGGCGGCGGCCAGCGTCACCACACCGACCAGCCGGGCCACGGCGACGGGGACGGGCGTGGTTCGATCGGGCGGTCCGGGCGACGGGCAACGTTGTTGGTGCTCGCGGACGGCCGCATGCCGACCGGGGGGCACGCCCATTCGGGCGGGGTGGAGGCCGCGGTCACCGACGGCAGCCTGGCGAGCCTGACCGACCTGGCGGCGTTCCTGCTCGGCCGGCTGCACACCGCCGGCCTGGTCGCCGCCGCCTTCGCCGCGGCCACCTGCCACGCCATCGCGACCGGCCGGACCGACGTCGCCGAACTCGACGCCGAGCTCGACGCCCGCACGCCCGCCCCGGCACAGCGAGCGGCCAGCCGGGCGCAGGGCCGTACCCTGCTGCGCGCCGGCCGGGCCGCGTGGCCGGTGCCCGCCGGTCCTCGTGCTCCGCACCACCCGATCGCGCTGGGCATGGTGGCCGCCGGCGCGGGGCTGCTGCCCGCAGACGCGGCCCTCGCCGCGGCACACACCACGGTCACCGGGCCGGCGACGGCCGCGACCCGCCTGATCGGGCTGGACCCGCTGGCCGTCACCGGGGTGCTGGCCGGCCTCGCCGACGACGTGGAGGCGACCGCCCGTGCGGGCGAGGAGGCGGCCGCCCTGCCCCCGCGGGAGCTTCCGGCGCTCACCGGCGTCCGCCTGGACCTGCTGGCCGAGCAGCACCGGCTCGCAGCGCTGCGGATGTTCACCTCCTAGAAGGCCACGAATCTGTCGACGGGTCGTCACCGCTCGGTCGTAGGAAGGCCGCCGCTCGCGCCGCTGCGGATCCGGGAGGGTGGGCCGCACCGGCCGAAGACTGGTAGCCGCAGGGCCATGATCCGTGCTGGGTGGGCTGTTACGGTCCCCCCGTGGGCGACAACGAGCTGGGGCTGTTCCTGCGGGTCCGTCGGGAGGCCCTCACGCCCGCCGACGTGGGGCTGCCCAGCGGGCCCCGGCGTCGCGCCCGTGGGCTGCGCCGCTCGGAGGTCGCCGCGCTCGCCGGGGTGAGCGTCGAGTATGTGACCCGATTGGAGCAGGGCCGCGACCGCCGGCCGTCCATGGCCGTGCTGGGCGTCCTCGCCGAGGCCCTCCGGCTGACCGCGAACGAGCGGGTTCACCTGCAACGCCTGGTCAAGGCGGCTGACGGGGGCTTTACCTGCATGGCGGGGATACCACCCGGCCGGACGGTGCGTCCGACCGTGCAGCGGCTGCTGGACGGGCTCGAGCCGGGTCCGGCCGTGCTCCTCAACCGGCTCACCGACATCCTGGCTCACACCGAGGGATACGCCCGGATCGCTGGTCCGATCGGACTACTCGACGACCAACTGCCGAACCTGGCCCGCTTTGTCCTCACCGACGACCGGGCCCGAGCAGCCCTGCCGGACTGGGACCAGGCGGCCGACTCCCAGGTGGCCGCGCTCAAACAGGGCCCGTTCCGGGTGGACCCCTTCGTCGCGGCCCTCGCCGACGAGCTGACCCGCACCGCCGGGGCGGCGTTCACCGAGCGGGTGACGAGGCTGACGGGCCTGCCGCCGGCAAACGGGATCACCAGCCTGGTCCACCCCGAAGTCGGCGAACTGCGGCTGGCCTTCGAACGGCTCGATCTACCGGCCGACGACGAACAGTGTCTTCTCGTCCTCCTGCCAGCAGACGAGGCGACCGCGGCCGCACTCGACCGACTCACCGGCCGCCGCCCCGGCGCTCTGCGCGCCGTCTCCGGATAATCGCGGGCACTCCCCCGCCCCCGCCCCCGCTCCGCTACCCCGCTCCCACAAACCCGATCACACAGACCGATCACACTGACCCGGCCCCGCGGCCCCGCCTGGCCGGGACACCCGTCGCCCGGCCGGCACCTGGCCGCGAGGAGCTGCACCCGATGCCCACGACCACCGACGCCGCGTCGCCAGCCAGGCCCCGGACGGGCCGTACGGCTGTCCGGGCGCACGCCTCGGTGCGGGTGGAGCGGGGACCGCAGGGCGCTCCCCGACTCGCCGAGCTGCGCTCGGACGTGCCGATCGTCCTGCGCATGACCGGCGTGTCACCCGTTCGGACCGGGGCGCGCGCGGGCGCCGGGGCACGCGCGGACCCGGGGCCGCTGCCGACGATGACGGTCCACCTGGTCAACGGGGCCGCTGGTCCGCTGGCCGGCGACGACCTGCGGCTGGACATCTCCGTCGGGGGCGGGGTGCGCCTGGTCCTGCGCTCGGTGGCCGCGACCGTCGCGCTGCCAGGTCGCGGCCCCGGACCGTCCCGGCTGACCGTCACTGCGGAGGTCGCGGACGGCGGTGAACTCGACCTCGGTCCGGAACCGACCGTGGTTGCCGACGGGGCCGATCACCAGATCAGCACGGATGTCCGGTTGGCCGCGACGGCTCGGCTGCGGCTGCGTGAGGAGATCCTGCTCGGACGGTTCGGCGAGCCCGGCGGGTCCATCCTCAGCACGCTGCGCGTCGATGTGGCGGGCGGTGCCGAGGGTCCAGGTGCCGACCTGGCGGGTGGGCCGTTCGGATGGGTGCCCCTGCTGCGCCAGGAGCTGCTGCTCGGGCCACAGGTGCCCGGGCTGCGGGGTCCGGCCCAGTTGGGCGGTGCCCGCGCGGTCGGCTCGCTGCTCGTCGTGGCCCCCGCATGGGCCGGGGCCGGACCCGACGCCGCCGTTGCCGAGGGGGTGGCCCGGCTGCCCCTGACCGGTCCGGGCTACCTGGTGTCGGCGTTGGCCGACGATGCCGTCACCCTGCGCCGCCGGCTGACAGCACTGGCCGACCCCACGGGATGAGGCGCCGTCGGCCTCCGGCGCAGGGCTGGGTCAGCGTCCGGCGCCGGGCTGACGGTCGTCCGCCCGGGCTTGGGACTGAGCCCGGCCGGACGCGGGCACTGCGCGTGCGGCGTCCTCGCGGCGCGGCGCGTCGGTCCGCCCGGGCCTGGGGCTGGGGCGGGAGAAGCCGTCGTTCCACGGGTCATGCGGCGGCTCGACCGGGCCGGCAGCCGCCGGGATCGTCACCACCCCTGGGCCGGCGGATGCCGCGGCGGCCACCGGACCGGCCCCGGCCGGACTCGCCTCGGACGGGGCCACCGTAGCGGTGGGCTGGGCGACGGCGGAAGGCACCGACTCGGACGGCACCGACTCGGAAGGCGCCGGGACGGAAGGCGCCGTGGCCGGCGTCGTCGCGGCCGACGAGTGCCGCTCGGCCGACGGTGTCCCGTGATCGTCGTAGGTGCGGCCCTTCCAGGCGGCGCCGCGGCCGGCCCACTTGAGCCGCGCCGAGTCCAGCGTCATCCCGAGGTAGAGCACGGCGACGCCGGGCAGCAGCAGGGCGGCGGGAACCGGCTGGCGGTAGTACCGGATCATCGGCACGTACGACAAGGTCATGATCACCCAGGCGACGGCGCCGAGGATCGCGGTCGTGCCGTCGCCGGCCGCGAGGCCCGCGATGGTGGCGACCACGGGGACGACGAAGACGAGCGACATCCCGAGCACGGTGCCGAGCAGCAGCAGCGGCGAGTGCCGAAGCTGGGCGTAGGCGCTGCGGGACACCATCTTCCACAGGTCCGCCAGCCGCGGGTACGGGCGCCGACTGTGGACCTGCTCGGCGAGCCCCAGCCAGGTCCGTCCGCCGGAGCGCTTGATGATCCGGGCGATCGCGACGTCGTCGATGACCGCCCCGCGGACCTCGGCGAGCCCACCGGCCGCCAGGAGGGCCTCCCGGCGGACCAGCGAACAACCCCCGGCGGCGGCCGCCACCCGCGAACGCGGGCGGTTCGACCAGCGGAACGGATACAGCATCGCGAAGAAGTAGACGAACGCCGGCACGATGACCCGTTCCCAGACGGTCTCGGCCCGCAGCACGGCCATCTGCGAAACCATGTCCAGCCCATGCGTGCGCGCGGAGGCCACCAGGCTGGTCAGCGAGCCCGGGTCGTGGGCGATGTCGGCGTCGGTGAGCAGCAGGAACTCGGCGTCGCCGGCGCAGTCGACGCCGCGGCGCAGGGCCCACAGCTTGCCGGTCCACCCGGGTGGGGGCTCCGTGGAGGCGGTGACCGCGGCGGTGACGCCCGTGTGCCCGTTACGCGCGGCCTGCTCCGCGAGGGCTCGGGCGACCTCCGTGGTCCCGTCGGTGGAGCCGTCGTCGACGAGGATCAGGCGGACCGGACCGGGATAGTCCTGGGCGAGCAGGGTCGGGAGGGTCACGGGCAGCACGTCGGCCTCGTCCCGCGCCGGGATGATGATCGCTACGCTGGGCCACGACGGCGGCGCCTGCCGCGCGGGGAGCCGTTGGTCGGTGCGCCAGAAGAAACCATGACCGACGGCCAGATACAACCAGGCGAGCAAGGAGGCGAGGGCTATCCACTGCAGCACAGTCACAGAGAGTGATGCTGCCACGTGCGTCGTACGGACGTCGGACGAGCGCGGTAATTGTGTGTTAAGAACTTTCCGCCCCCGGCAGGTCCGCCGCGATCGCGACGGCCCCGCCGCCGGTGCCGGCCCCCGGACGCACCCCGGAAAAGAGCCGCTGAGCAGGAACGATGCCCATCCGCCATGGAGCACCCGGTGCCCTGCGGACGCAGTCGGGCCCGGCCCGTCGACCATCCGGGTGCTCCCACCCCGCGCCGCCCGGGACGACCGGGGTTAATTCCGCGGTGCCATCACATCGTCCTGTGTGTACCCCCGCCGAACGGGGCCTCGGGCGCTCCGGACGATCCTGGCTCGGCAGAGCCACCTCCGAAGGCGCCGACTGCACCATAATCAGGGGGTGACCAGAAGCCGTCGTACCGAGCAGACGGCTGACACCCGTCAGGCCCTGATCTCGGCAGCCCGCCGCCGGTTCGCCGAGCAGGGCTTCGCCGCCACGGGAACCGAGGAGATCGTCGCCGACGCCCAGGTCACCCGCGGCGCGTTGTACCACCACTTCCGCGACAAGGCCGAACTGTTCCGCACCGTGATGGAGCAGGTCGCCACCGAGGTGGCCGAGCAGCTCGTCGCGGGCGAGCTCGCGCGCGACGCCGAGCTGCCCAGCGACGCCTGGACGCAGCTGCGCCAGGGGTTCCAGTCCCTGCTCGACATCTCCACCGCGGACAGCGACTTCCAGCGCATCGTGCTGATCGACGGTCCCGCCGTCCTCGGCAACCAGGCGTGGGACGCCCTCGTCGAGCGGCACGGCTACCGGCTGCTGTCCGAATGGCTGGAACGGGCGATGGCCGAGGAGCGCATCGATCCGCTCCCCGTCGGCCCGCTGACCAGGCTGGTCGCCGCCCTGCTGTCGGAGGCGAGCATCTACACGGCGGGCGCGGCCGATCCGGACACCGCCCGCATCGAGATCGGCATCGTGCTCGACCGGCTGCTGCGTGGGCTGGGCCGGGGCGGCGACCTCGCCGAGCAGCCGCCGGTCAGCGTCGACAGCGCCGCCGGACCCCGCCACGCCCACTAGCCACACCGATCTGCTCGCCAGGCCTGCCTTTCCGGAGGGACCAAACGGACGGGGAACCCTCTGGAAGGGCGAGGTAGGCATCGGGCCCGAGAACGACGAACGCCGCCCCGGCCGCGGCGAGCGGTCGGGACGGCGTTCGGGGTGAAGCCGGCCGAACGGCGGCGGGAGGGCCGCCGCCGGGTCGGACCGTCAGATCGTCAGACTGTCAGACCTGGCGGACGGCGCGAATGGACTCCTTCAGGGAACCCATCGTCGCCAGCACGGCCGAGGTCTCGTAGCCGCAGTGCGCCATGCAGTTCGCGCACCGAGGGTCCTTGCCGCGACCGTAGGAGTCCCAGTCGGTGGTCTCGACGAGCTCCTTGTACGAGGAGACGTACCCGTCGCTCATCAGGTAGCAGGGCTTCTGCCAGCCGAACAGCGAGTAGCTCGGGATGCCCCAGGCGGTGCAGTCGAGCTCCTTCTTCCCCTCGAGGAAGTCCAGGAAGATGGGCGAGTGGTTGAGCCGGAACTTCTTGCGGCGACCCTCCGCGAAGACCTTCCCGAACATCTCGCGGGTCTCCTGGACGGCGAGGAAGTGCTCCTGGTCCGGAGCCTTCTCGTACGCGTAACCCGGCGAGAGCTGGATCTGGTCGACCTTGAGGTCGTCGTTGAGGAAGGTCAGGATGTCGATGACGTCCTGCGGGCTGTCGTTGTTGAAGAACGTGGAGTTGGTGCCGACCCGGAAGCCGGCCGCCTTCGCCGCGTGGAAGGCCCGCACGCACTCGTCGAACGTGCCCTCCTTCTCCACCACCGAGTCGTGCCGCTCGCGCAGCCCGTCGATGTGCAGCACGAAGGTGAAGTAGGGCGACGGCGTGAAGTTCTTGAGCTTCTTCTGCAGCAGCAGGCCGTTCGTGCACAGGATCACGAACTTCTTGCGCTTGACCAGCTCGTTCACGATCTCGTGGATCTGCGGGTGCATGAGCGGCTCACCGCCCGCGATCGCCACGACCGGAGCGCCACACTCCTTGACCGCGGCGAGCGCGTCCTCGGGGCTCATCCGCTGCTTCAGGACGGACGCCGGATGCTGGATCTTCCCACAGCCCGTGCACGACAGGTTGCAGGCAAACAGTGGCTCCAGCTCCAGCACGAGCGGGAAGTGCTTGCGGCGCCGCAGTTTCTGCTTCGCCAGGTAGGTACCGATACGGAGCTGGTACCGCCACTCGACCGCCACGGCGTAGCTCCCCTCTCCTCAGGTCGCCGGTGGGATGACCGATGATCTCTGCACTGACCATACAGCCTGTACGTACAGGCTGCATGTGGATCGAGCGATGAACTGTCGCACAGCTGTGTCCGGTGGCCGACCCGCTCGTCCGAGCAACCGGTCGCGGAGGGTATCCGGCCAGGTCAGGGCCTCGCGCGACGGCCAAAGGACGCCGATTGCGGCCTCCGCCGGCCTCGCATCGTCAACCTTCGACGAGGCGTCGGAGGTGTGGGGACGACCTCCGGCGCGCCGGCCCGCGGGTTCCGCTGGCCGGGCGACGCCGATGCCGGCAACGACGCCGACTCATTACTCAGAGTTACACGTCCTGGGGTTCCCGGCGACCGGAGCCGGTCTCAGTCGAGGATCAGGCAGCTGCTGCTGGCCGTGGCGACGACCTTGCCGTCGTCGTCGCGGACGTCCGCCTCGGCGAAGGCCACCCGGCGCCCCGGCCTGGTGGTCCAGCCGTGCGCCGTCAGCCGCTGGGGCCGGCCCGCCGCGATGCGCACCGGCCGCAGGTAGTTCACCTTGATCTCGATCGAGGTGTAGGCGACGCCGGCGTCGAGGGTGGTCTGCACCGCACAGGCGGCCGCGGTGTCGAGGATCGTGCAGAGCAGGCCGCCGTGGACCATCCCGATCGGGTTGTACGCCGACTCGTCGGGCTGACAGGTGAACACCACGTCGCCGCGCGAGACCTCGACCGGCCGGAAGTCGAACAGCCGGGAGATGGGCGGCGGCGGGATCCGGCCGTCGCGCATCGCGGTCAGGAACTCCAGGCCGCTCAGGGTGGCCGCGGCCGACGCGACCGGGATCGGGTCGTGCCAGGTGACGGACTTGCTGCGGGGCTCGCCCCAGAGCGCGGGGTCGAGCTCGGGAACGCCGGGTGCGGATTCCATCGCGGTCATGGTCAGCAGCCTAGAGACGAGGCCGTGGCGGGGATCGCGCACGGCGATCCCCGCCGAACGGTCGGGCGACCGGCGGTCGGGACCGCGAGTCGGGCTACGACGGGCCGGACACGTGCGCCGGCGCGGCACCAGCCGCGGAGGTACCAGCCGCGGCGGCACCGGCCGCGATGGCGCCCGCGCGGCGCAGCTCCTTGGGCAGGTGGAAGGCGACCGTCTCGGTACCGACGGATCGGGTGGTCACGTCCGTCGCCCCGAGGCCGGACAGCGCGGCGGTGAGCTCCTCCACCAGTGACGGCGGAGCCGAGGCGCCGGCGGAGATGCCGACCGTCTCCACCCCGTCCAGCCAGGACAGTTCCACGTCGCCGACGTTCTCGACGAGGTGGGAGGCCACCCCGTCGCGGCGGCTGACCTCCACCAGCCGCACCGAGTTCGCGCTGTTGGCCGACCCGACGACGAGGACGAGCTGCGCCTCCTGGGCGACCTTGCGCACCGCGTTCTGCCGGTTCGAGGTGGCGTAGCAGATGTCGGCGGACCCGGGGCCGACGATCGCCGGGAAGCGCTCCTTGAGCGCGTCGACGACCTCCTCGGCCTCGTCCATCGCCAGCGTGGTCTGCATGAGGTAGGTGACCCGCTCGGGGTCGGGGACGTCGAGGGCGTCGACCTCCTCGGGCGACTGCACCAGCCGGATGCGCCCAGGCGCCTCGCCCAGCGTGCCGTCGACCTCCTCGTGACCGGAGTGGCCGATGAGCAGCACGGTGTCGCCGCGGGAGGTGAACCGGCGGGCCTCGGCGTGCACCTTCTCGACCAGCGGGCAGGTCGCGTCGATGACGGAGAGCTGGCGCCCGTCGGCCTGGTTCCACACCGCCGGGGCCACCCCGTGCGCGGAGAAGACCACGGTCGCGCCGGCGGGCACCTCGTCGAGTTCCTCGACGAAGACCGCCCCTCGGGCGGCGAGGTCGGCCACCACGTGGGAGTTGTGCACGATCTGCTTGCGGACGTAGACCGGCGCGCCGTGGAGCTCCAGGGCGCGTTCGACGACCTCGATGGCGCGCTCGACCCCGGCGCAGAACGCCCGCGGTTCGGCGAGCAGCACGGTGCGCCGGCCCACCGCCGCCGCCCAGGCGCCGATGGGCAGGCCGAGCCGGCGCATCGTGCGCAGGCCCAGCACGCCGCGGCGGACCAGGTCGAGGCGGCCGAGCGGCTCGTCGGCGGTGTCGACGATGACCCGCACCGCGGCGAACGGGACATCCCCGACCCCCGCGGCGATCGGGGCGCTCTCCATGTCCACCGCGATGGCGCCGGTGGCGGCCAGCCGCGTGCGCTCGTCGCCGGTGGCGACCTTGGCCGCGGTGACGATCGGGCCGACGTGGACGGTCAGGCCGAGCCTGCGCAGGTCACCGGCCAGCAGCGGGGCGGACGCACAGCGGGCGGCGACGGAACCGTCGACGCCGCGGACCTCGCTGGCGACGACGATGTCCCCGGGCCTGATCCCGGGGGCGAGGCCGCCGGACAGGCCCACGATGGCGACGGCGTCGGGGCGCGCCTGACGGACCACCCGAGCGGCTCGGCCCGCCTTGTCGGGGCCCATACCGGTGCGCACCATGACGGTGTCCGACGGCAGGCCGGAGCGGCCGGCCGCCATCGCCTCGAAGCGCAGCGCTGTCGCGACCACGAGCCGCGCGCGTCGGCGGGGCCGGGCCACGGTCGCAGCCGGCTCCGCGGGCCGCGGTGGCGCCTGCGCCTGCCCGCCACCGACCGACGCCTCCGCGGCCGAGCCCGCCTCGGTGGACGAGCCCGGCTCGACCGGCGAACCCGCCTCGGCGGGCGAACCCGCGTCGACAGGCGAACCCGCCTCGACAGGCGAACCGACCGCGCTGGACGAACCCACCGCGACAGGCGAACCCACCGCGCTGAGCCGGCGTGCCGCGGCGGACGAGGGAACGGACGGCGACGCCGGGTCCTGGGAGGGGATCACGGCGGGTCCCCCCGCCGCGGCCGCCGGGGCCGTGCGGTCGGCGGGGGTCACGACAGCGTCGGGAGCGGTCCCGTCGCCGCCCGGGGATGGGGAGGTGCTCATGGTGTGGCCACCCCGGTGAGGCTCACGTACCGGCCGAGCGCGGTCAGCGGGAAGACCAGCCGGTACAGATGGTAGTTCAGAGAGAAGTCGCCGGGGAAACCGGTGCCGGTGAAGTAGGGCTCGTCCCAGGTGCCGTCCGGCCGCTGGGTCTCGCACAACCAGCGCACCCCACGCTTCACGGCCAGGCTGTGCGGGTCCACCGCCAGCAGCGCGAGCAGCGCCCACGCCGTCTGCGACGCGGTGAGCTCGCCTCGGCCGATCCAGGCGGGGTCGGTGTAGGAGCGCAGGTCCTCGCCCCAGCCGCCCTCGGGCGACTGGTGCTCGAGCAGCCACCGGACCGCGGCGGTGATCGCCGGGTGGTCGGTGGGCACCCCGGCGCCGATCAGCGCCGGCACGACCGCCCCGGTGCCGTAGAGGTGGTTGACGCCCCACCGGCCGAACCAGGACCCGCCCGGCTCCTGGTTGTCCAGCAGCCACTGCACCGCCCGCTGGGTGATCGGGTGGTCGGAGCGGCCGAGGTCGGCCAGCATCTCGACGATGTGCGCGGTGACGTCCGCCGACGGCGGGTCGACCACCTCGCCGAAGTCGCAGAACGGGATCTTCGTGGTGAGCGTCCGGACGTTGTCGGCGTCGAAGGCGCCCCAGGCGCCGTTCGACGAGCGCATCCCGACGCTCCAGTCGACCCCGCGGGCCGCCGCCGCGCGCATCGCCGCGGCCAGCCGCGGGTCCGCGTCCTCGACGGTGTTCACCGGGGGGGCCTCCGCGCGGCCCTGCCGGGAGGCCGGCGGGGCGACGTGCCCCGCGCCGAGCAACCGCCGCAGCGCCAGCACCACCTCGGCGGTGTCGTCGACGTCCGGGTAGAAGTCGTTGTCGAACTCGAACGCCCAGCCGCCGGGGGCGAGCTCGGGGCGGCGCACCGCCCAGTCCCCGGCGACCCGGACCTCCTCGTCGACCAGCCAGCGGCCGGCCTTCACCATCGCCGGATGGTCGCCGGGGACGCCGGCGTCGGCGAGCGCGACGACCGCGAGCGCGGTGTCCCAGACCGGCGACTGGCAGGCCTCGATCTGGCGGATCGGGCCCTGCGGGGTGTCCCGGCGGATCACGTACCGCTCCATCCCGCGGAACGCCGTGGCGATCACCGGGTGGTTCAGCGGGTACCCCATCAGGTGCAGCGCCATGACGGAGTAGACCCAGGGCGGCTGGATGCCGCCCCAGCACCCGTCGGCCTCCTGCCGGGCGACGACCCACTCGGTGGCCCGCCGCAGCGCCAGGGTGCGCAGGAGCTTGATCGGCCGCTTCTCGTAGCGGTGCAGCAGCTTGTCGAGCCGCTCGAAGGCGCCCTCCCAGCTGCGCAGCGCGGCCGGCTTGCGCGCCGCTGCCGGCACCTTGAGCTCGTCGATGGAGAAGCCGAGGTCGTGCGACGGCCGCAGTGACCCGACGATCGTCAACGCGACGATCGTCTGGCGCGCCCAGCAGGCGAAGTCGTAGACGTTCAGCGGGATCCACGACGGCAGGAAGATCAACTCCGGCGGGATGACCGGCACGTCGTCCCAGGACCACTGGCCGAGCGCCGCCAGCCAGATTCGGGTGAACACCCGCGAGGCGGCCACCCCGCCCTGGGCGCGCACGAGCTCCGCGGCCCGGGCCATGTGCGGGGCGTCGACCGCGTCGCCGGCGAGGCGCAGCGCGATGTAGGCCTCGATGGTGGTGGACAGGTCGGCCGGGCCGCCGTAGAAAGTGGGCCAGCCGCCGTCCGCGAGCTGCTGGGAACGGATCCAGCGGGCGGTCTGCTCGGTCTCGTCGTCACCGCGGATGCCGAGGAACTGCTTCATGAACAGGTCCTCGGCGTCCATCGTGACGTTCGTCTCGAGGTCGCCCTTCCACCAGCCCTCCTCCGACTGCAGCGCGAGGAGATGGTCCCGGGCGCGCGCCGTGGCGACGCCCGCGCTGGCCGGGCCGGCCGCCTGCGGCCGGCCGGTGGCGGCGGGCAGCGGCGGTGAGGACCGGGAGATCCCGTAGGCGTCGGCCGTGGCGGGCACCGGGATGGTGGGCCGCTTCGGGCTCTTCTCGGCAGTCGGAGCAGCCGGGGACGGGTCCGAGGTCAGGCTCATCGACGACTCCCCTCGTCGTACGTGCGATGGTCAAGCGTGCGATCGCCAGGCTGATCGCCGGTCTGTCCGGTGTCGCGGCGGCCCGGTGGGGCCGCCCGCCGGTCGAGCCGTGGCGGGGCGCCGCCCGGCCTCCCGGCATCACCCCGGCCTGGTTCGGGGCGGCGGGTGGACCAGGCGGCATGGGCGCCTGTGCTCACCTGCGGCCTCCTCAGCGATCGCGCTCGGTCACGAAGCGGGCGAGGGCGAGCAGCTCCGCCTCGACCGCGGCCGGCATCGACAGCGAGCGCAGCACGTTCTCGCACGCCTTGAGCTGCCGGTCGGCCTCGGCGGTGGTCCAGTCCCGCCCGCCCGCCTGTTCGACCAGTTCGGCGATGTGCGCGAGTTCCGCCTCGCTCGACTCGCCGGTGCCGACGAGGAAGGCACGCAGCTCCTCGGCGGCGGCGCCGCCGGCCTCCAGCGCGACCACCACCGGCACGGACTTCTTGCGGGAACGCAGGTCCGACAGCACCGGCTTGCCGGTGACCGCCGGGTCGCCCCAGATGCCGAGCAGGTCGTCGATGAGCTGGAAGGCCGTGCCGAGGCGGGAGCCGTACTCGGCGAGCGCGTCGACCATCTCGTCGCCGGCACCGGCGAGCACGGCGCCCAGCGACGCCGAACAGGCCAGCAGCGCGCCGGTCTTGCCGTCCTCCATCCGCAGCGTGTCGGCCACGGTGACGTCGGAACGGCTTTCGAACATCAGGTCCTCGGCCTGGCCGCGGACCAGATCCTGGACGCCGGCGCCGAGGATCAGCGCCGCGCGCCGCGCGGCGTCGCCCTCGACCTCCAGCAGGACCTGGGTGGCGAGCCCCAGCAGGGCGTCGCCGGCCAGGATCGCGCCGTCGGCGCCGAAGACCGTCCAGGCCGTCGGCCGGTGGCGGCGCTCGGTGTCGCCGTCCATCAGGTCGTCGTGCAGCAGCGAGAAGTCGTGCACGAGCTCGACGGCGACCGCGGCCGGCAGGCCGACCTCCGCCGGCGCGCCGGCCGCCTCGGCGGACAGCAGCGCCAACGCCGGGCGGACGAGCTTGCCACCGCCACCGGGCAGCGGTTCGCCGGCGGCGTCCACCCAGCCGCGGTGGTAGGCGACGACGTGGCGAAGGCGCGGGTGCAGGCGGTCCACCACGGCGCGCAGCGCCGGCACGGTGAGGGTCCGCCCCCGCTCGATCGCATCCGGAACCGTCATGGTCATACCGGGAATCCCCCTGTGGATGAGTGCCCTGGCTGGCCGGTGGGCACCGGCCCGGTGACCGCCTTCGTTGCGGCGGTCACCGCGTTCTCCCCCCGTGGATCCGGAGAATCCGACGAATCCGATGCATTCGGTGCAACCGCTGTATCCAGCACAAGCGATGGGTCTGATGGGACTGACGTAGGTTCTGACGGGTCTGACGCAGGTGTGGTGCTCGTGGCGGGCGCCCCGTCGGCGCCCTGCCGTGGGAGTCTCCGAGCCGGCGCCGGTGGTCGACCGGCGGCCCCCCGGACTCCCCCGGCGGACCCGGCCAACCCGTTGACGACGACCCCCATACCGGCCAGGCTCTCACGGGTTGCAGCGAGTCCGCTACGCACAGCAGATTCCATGGTCGCGGGCCATCCGGTGTCGGTCCAGGTGCCGGCCAGGGCAAAGCCGGGCAGTCCGGTCGAGGTACCCGGGCGCAACGCGAGCGAACCGGGCGCCTGCCGGAAGGTGGCCGTGCGCTCCCGGGTCACGAAGACCTCGATCGGCGCGGCCGCGCGGGCGGCCGGGAACAGCCGGGCCATCTCGTCGACGAACAACGTGCGCAGCTCGTTCGCCGACCGGTCGATCCACGGCTCGGCGGCCGACTGGGACAGCGCCAGGTACTGGGCTCCCGGCGGACCCGAGGCGGCCAGGCCGGAGGAGATCGTCCGGTCGAAGATCCACTGGATCGGCGAGTCGACGACGGCCAGGAACGGCCCCTCGATCACCTGCCGTGGATAGATCATGTGCACGTTGATGATCGGCGAGTCGCCCAGCTCACGCAGCCGCTCGGGTCGCGGGCCGGCCCCGGCCGGCAGCAGGTCCGCCGCCGCCGGTGGCGGCACCGCGAGGACCACGGCGTCGGCGTGCAGCCGGCCCGCGGCGTCGGTGCCGGGCACCGCCTCGCCGCGGCTGGTCCCGCCCGCGGTGACCGCGAGCTCCCAGCCGCCGCCCGCGGCGGTGATGGCGCGGACCTTGGCCCCCAGGTGGACGTCGGCGCCGGCCGCGGTCAGGGCGGCCATCGCCGCGTCGCCGTGCAGCCGGGACAGCGGGACCTCCGCCCAGCCGAGGTCGCCGGCGTCGGCGCCGTCCAGCAGGCCCGTACGCACGACCTTGGCCGCCAGGCCCAGCGAGGCCTCGGCGGCCGGCGCGTTCAGCGTCGCCACGGTCAGCAGCTCCCACAGCGCCTTCGTCGCCGCCGGGCCCTGGCCGTGGCTGGCCAGCCACGCGCCGAACGACCGTTCGTCCACCGCCGCGGACCGCTGGTCGAGGCGACCGAGCTGGAAGGCCGCGAGCCCGGCGCGCAGCCGCTCGGCGAGCGGCAGCGCCCGGTAGCCCAGCAGCGCCGGGGCCAGGTGCAGCGGCGCGGGCAGGCGCACGCTGGTGCGCCGCAGTCGGGTCCGGGTGAGCGAGTCCCCGAGGAGCACCGGGACGTCCAGGCGGGGCTGCAGGGTGGTCAGGTGCTCCACCCCGAGGCGCGCCAGCAGTCCGCGGTAGGCGGTGCAGCAGCGCATGAACACGTGCTGACCGGTGTCGATCCACAGGTCTCCCCGTCGGAACGACGTCGTCTGGCCGCCCAGGCGCGGCCGGGCCTCCAGCAGCGTCACCCGCGCGCCGCTGTCCACGGCGAGCAGCGCCGCGGCCATCCCGGCGAGACCTCCGCCGACGACGACCAGGTGCGGTCGGGACCCGTCCCGACCTGCCACGGTCGCGCCGGCGGCCTCGGTGGCCTCACTCACCCCGGCGGTCATGCGGCGCTCGTCTCCGGTCGCCCGGCGAGGCTGCGGGCGGCGACGACCGCCTTCTGCCACCCGGGCAGCGCCAGCCGACGGTCCAGCACGGCGGCCGGTTCGTTCTTGATCCGCCGATTGAGCCGCAGGTAGATGCCGGCCATCGCGCCGCAACAGGCCGCGCTGCGCCGGTCGAGCAGGTCGAGCAGCACCATGCCGCGGTCGTACCACTCCTCGGCCCGCTGCGCCGAGGACCGCAGGTAGCCCAGCAGTGCCGTCGGCGGTCCGCCGAGTCGACCGCTGGCGTCCACGGCGAGCTCGATCCCGGCGGCCTTGAGCTCCTGCGCCGGCAGGTAGATGCGCCCGCCGAGCAGGTCCTCGCGGACGTCACGAAGGATGTTCGTCTGCTGCAGGGCCACGCCGAGGGCGTCGGCGATGGCCGGCGCCGAGCGGTCGGAGGCCGCCTGCTCGGTGCCGAAGATGCCCAGCGAGAGCCGGCCGATCGTGCCGGCGACGAGCCGGCAGTAGCCGACCATGTCGTCGAACGTGTCGTACGTGGTGCCGTGCACGTCACTCTCGACGCCGTCGGCGAGTTCGATGAACGCCTCCAGCGGGATCGGGAAGCGCCGGGCGGCGTCGTCGAGGGCGACGTACATCGGGTCGGAGCTGCCCGCGCCCAGGTTGTTGACCTCGGCTCGGACCTGGGCGAGCCCGGCAAGCTTCTCCTCGGGCGGCAGATCCCCGTCACCGATGTCGTCCAGGTGGCGGGCCAGCGCGTAGACGGCGCTGAGCGCCCCCCGTTTCTCCGGGGGCAGCAGCCGGATGCCGTAGGAGAAGTTCCGCGCCGCCTCCTTCGTGAGGGCCTCGCAGGCGGCGTAGGCCTCGGCCACGGTGGGCCGGCTCGTCGGGTTCGGCACCGGGCTGGTCATCGGCCCTCCCCCGCAGCGCGCTCGCGCTTGGCCGCGACGCCGGCCGTGCCGGTCGCGGTCGCCACCGCCGCGGCGGTGCGGGCCGCCGCCGGCGCTCCCGGGGCCGCCGACTGCGCGAGCGCCACCAGTGCGAAGCGCGCCATCCGCGGCTTGGGTGCCTTGGGTGGACCGCCGAGCACGTCGTAGTCGGCGCGGCGGATCGCGTCGAGCGCCGCCCGGCCGCCGCCGACGAAGCCGGCCAGGGCCAGCCGCAGCCGGCCCGGCACGGTCGCGACCAGCGGCGCGCCCTGGTCCATCACGGTGCGGGCGCGGCTGACCTCGAAGGCCATCAGGTGGCGCACCGCGGGGCTCGCCGCCTTCGCCCGCAGGTCGTCCTCGGTGACCCCGAAGGTGTCGAGGTCCTCCCGCGGCAGGTAGATGCGCCCGGCGGCGAGGTCCTCGGCGACGTCCTGCCAGTGCTCGGCGAGCTGCAGCGCGGTGCACACCTTGTCGGAGAGCACGACCCGGTCGGGGGTGGCGAGCCCGAACACGCCGAGCACCATCCGTCCGATCGGATCGGCCGACAGGGTGCAGTAGCGGACCAGGTCGTCGAACGTGTCGTAGCGGGTGACCCGCTGGTCCTGACGGTTGGCCTCGACGAGCCGCTCGAAGGGCTCGGCGGGCAGGTCGCAGGCGCGCACGGTGGGCGCGAGCAGGCGCAGGACGCCGAGTTCCGGCTCACCGCCGGCCCAGATCACCGACAGATCCGCGGAGACGCGGTCGAGCAGGGCGAGCCGATCGCCCGCGGCCTCGTCGCCGAGGTTGTCGACGAACCGGCTGAAGGCGTACAGGGCGTTGAAGTGGGCGCGCACGGCCGCGGGCAGCACGATCGGCGAGACCGGGAAGTTCTCCGCCGGCGCGGCGCGCAGGAGCTGTTCGGCGGGAGTGGACAGGCCCGTCGCGCCCGACAGCGCAGGCGTGCGTGGTGGGCCGGTTGGGGCGTCGATGGCGGTCATACGCCTCTCCTTCGATGACGGTCTGCACTCCGGGCGCGGTGTGCCGGGATGGGGGTCCCTGCGCCAGGCCGCGGCCGGCGCCCGGGATCCTGGCCGGAGCCGGATCCTGGCCGGCGCCGCGGCCTTGGGCAGCGCCGAGGTTCGGCGGGTTCTGCGCTGGCGACGACCCGGTCCGCCGACGGACCAGGGCGCCCGATCGCACCGGAGGTCATGGGCGCGCCTCACGCGGGACCTGCTGCGCAGGTCCGGACGGACCGACACAGGTGACCGGTCCTGGCAGGCGCGCCGTGGTGCCGCCCGGGTTCCGGCGGCGCGGGGCCGACGGCGCCCTGCGCCCTCGGCCCCACCCTGCGCGTCTGCCGCCGGCGGCCCGAAGGCCGCCGCAGCTGTGGTCGGTGTCACTCACCCCCAATGGGCGACACGGGCCAGCCGGCAGCACGCCCCCGGTACCGGATCATCCGAAGACACCCGCCAACCTGCGGTACAGCGACGGCACCGCGCCGTGGACCCGCACCGCGCCGAGCAGCCACCCTGGGACCCAGACCTCCGCGCTACCCCGTCCCGCCGCCGCCAGCATGCGCTCGGCGACCAGCGCGGCCGGGATCGGCCGCGGCCATCGCCGCACGTACGGCGCACCGCGGCGGTGGAAGAACGGGGTGTCGACGACGCCAGGTAAACACAACGTCACCGTGATGCCGCGTCCGGCGACTTCGGCCCGCAGTGCGTCAGCGAAGCCGACCATCGCCGCCTTCGTCGCGGAGTAGGCCACCTCGCCGCGCACGCCGAGCGCACCGGCGATGCTGCCGACGATCAGGATGCGCCCCTGCCCACGATCCAGCATGGCCGGCAGCATGGCCCGGACGAGCGCCATCGGCGACAGGACGTTGACCGCGACGAGTTCCGCGATCGCCTCCGGCGACATCATGTCGAACGGGCCGGCGGCGCCGAGCCCCGCCGAGCACACCAGCAGGTCGACATCGCCGAGCAGCTCACTGGCCCGGGAGGCGACCGCCACCTCCGAACCGGCGGCCGACAGGTCGACGGAGATGCGGTGACCCTCCGTGGCGGCAGCGACCTCGTCCAGCGCCGCACCGTTGCGGCCGACCAGCAGCGAGCGACAGCCGCCGGCGGCCAGCAGCAGGGCTGCTTCTCGCCCGATGCCACTGGATGCGCCGGTCACGACGGCCGTTCGAGGCGGCCAGGTGGCGGGGGCTGTGCCCGTTCGCGCGGTCCGGTTGGTGAGGACGGTCAACCCTCCCTCACGGAAAGCAGGCCGGGACCGTGTGCTCATGACACACCACTTCCGGTCGTTCCTTTCACGCAGTTCTCCCCCGCGGGCACTGGTTGCACGTCACCTGCTACTTTCCCCACTCATCTCGCCCCGCGTCGCGAGGTGGCCCGACCCAGCGTGATCGGCATGGTCCGATGGCACGAGCTCTCCCGTCGGACCACCGCTTCGACCACACTCGATGGCCGTGCCGATCCGGACAGCTACTGCTTCTCAAGCGTCGGACTTCAGGACCCCGGGCGCGCGAGCGCCACCGGGTCCACGACTCCCACCATTTCACCGTCCCGCCGTCGGATCGTCCATGGTCAGATGGGCGACATCGGGGCGGGCGGATCACATGCGCGGCTCCGGACTCCCTATCACACTCCCTCTATCGCCACGGTCCCCGCTATCAGGGCCGCCCGCTATCGCCGGCCGCGGGTGCGGTCCGATTTGACGGTCGTACGATGGATTCGGGATCTTCTGCTGGGACGCGCGAACCGCTTCCCACGGCCGGCCCGGGTATTGGGGCGATTTCCCACCGCATTGCCTACGCCGGAATTACCCGGCGACGATCCGCGGCAGGGCTGTCACCACGACATCACAACCGGCGGGCGCAGGCCCGTCACCTCTGCCGTCAGTACCCTGCCGGCAGTCCGATCGGGTCGCCACCGGAGCAGCCACGTCGGCGCCCAGGTTCATCCGTGGATCGTTCCCGCGCCGGGTCGGGCCGGTCCGCGACGTACGCCGGACAGGCTGGTGGGGCATCGTCCGAGCACTGATCCATCCTCCACACGACGACCACCCTACCGCCTTCGACAAACGTGATCGAAAGCGGCATTTCTCCGAACCTAATGGACGGACCGCCGGGCGTGGATATCACCCGCCACGGTGACATCCGACACATGTGCCCCGAAGTTGCATCACGGGAGGTCCGACAGTGGTCGCCGGCACGACGACGGAGGCACGTTCGGTGGCCGCCGGGGGTGCTGACTACCCCAATCGGACACTCAACCGCACCAGTCGATCACCCGCACGAATGCCGGTTCAATCCACTCATCCATCCAGCGGATGGACTACCCCGGGTGGATGCCCGACGGATTCGGCCCACCGATCCGGGTGACCCCGACTCCCCGCACACCGGGAAGCGAGGATGCGGAAGAAACCGACGCGGACAGCGCCCCGGATGTCGCGGATTCCACGCACGATCCGGTGGTCCCGGTGGACCGGGCGCCCTCGCCCCCGCCCGGTCGGCAGGCGGTTCCCGGCGGCCAGGGCACCGGTTCCTCGGCGCCGAGGGCGGCGAGCGCGGCGGCCACGATCTCGCGACGCTCGGCGGCAGAGACCAGCGGCCGCATGCTCTGCGGCAGCCGGGCCGCCACGCTGCGCAGCGCCGCCGAGCAGAGCGGCTCCCCGCGGCCGGCCGCCCCGATCGGGCCGGACCCACCGAAGGCGGCCAGCGCGTCGCCGGGACCCACCCCGGCGACACCCCCGCCCCTGACAGCCCCGGCGCCGTCGGCGTCCTCGGCGCGGGCCTGGGCGTGGGCGCGCTCGAGCGCCATCCCGAGGATCCCCGCGCGCAGCGCGCCGACCGCGCAGTGCGCCCGCAGCAGCCGCAGGTCCGACGGCGCCGGACCGGCGAGCGCCCCGACCAGGGCCTGCTGCAGGGAGAGCATGTCACTCTTGCCGATCTTGCGGTGAATCACCGAGGGATCGTTGACGAAGGCGAGCAGGACGCCGCCGGGGCCGGCCATGATGTCGACCATCCGCTCCAGCAGGACCCGGGCGCTCGGCGCCGGCGACTGGTGGACCAGCTCGACCAGCCGGCCCAGCTCGGAGACGAAGGGCTCCAGCAGCGCGTCGAGGATGGTCTCCTTCGACGGGAAGTGGTAATAGAGTGCCGCCTTCGTCACGCCGAGTCGCTCGGAGATGTCCCTCACAGACGTGCCGGCATACCCTTGCTCTCCGAAGAGGCTCACCGCCGCGGCGAGGATCCGCGACCTGGTATCGCTCGCTGACCCGGGTGACGTCGACTCGACCATGGCAGCCCTGCACCCCTCCGATCGAGTCCGCGACGAATGTTACCCTCAACCTTACCTACTAAACGACCGGTAAGTTCCCAGGTAGCAGGCAACAATCGCTGCCGATCAAGACGTCGCAGGTGACGACACCGACCGATCATCAACGCTCGAGGGGAAACCGTGGCTTCGCTCGCCCGATGGTGCTTCAGGCACCGCTGGCTCGTACTACTCCTGTGGATCGTCGCAATCATCGGCCTCGGGGGGATCAGCCAGGCGGCCGGAAGCGACTACAAGGACGCCTTCTCCCTGCCCGGCACCGACTCGCAGAAGGCGATCGACCTGCTGCAGCGCGACTTCCCGGCCGCTTCGGGAGACAGCGCCACCATCGTGCTGCACAGCAAGAACGGCGCCCCCATCACCGACCCGGCCCTGAAGGCGCCGGTGGCGGAGATGCTCGACAAGCTGGCCAAGGTCCCGCACGTCTCGGACGTCGGCAGCCCCTACGGCCCGCGCGGGGCCTCGCAGGTCAGCAAGGACGGGCTCACCGCCTTCGCCACGATCGACTTCGACGAGCAGGGCATCGACCTGCCCAAGGACGACATCCAGCAGCTCGTCGACACCGCCCGCGGCTACGGCTCCAGCACCCTGCAGGTCGAGGCCACCGGTCAGGTCGTGTCGATCACCGAGCAGCAGCAGCAGAGCTACAGCGAGCTCATCGGCATCGTCGCCGCGGCGATCATCCTGTTCATCGCCTTCGGCTCGCTGCTGGCCATGACGCTGCCGCTGATCACCGCCATCGTCGCGCTCGGGGTCGGCAGCCTGCTGATCATCCTGCTCTCGCACGTGCTCACCATCGCCGAGTTCAGCCCGATCCTGGCGACCCTGATCGGCCTCGGCGTGGGGATCGACTACGCGCTGTTCATCGTCAACCGGCACCGCATCGGCCTGCGGGCCGGCAAGTCGCCCGAGGAGGCCGCGGTCACCGCGGTGAACACCTCGGGCCGCGCCGTGCTGTTCGCCGGCATCACGGTCTGCATCGCGCTGCTCGGCATGTTCGCCCTCGGGGTGAGCTTCCTGTACGGCGTGGCGATCTCGGCGGCGGTGGCCGTCGCGATGACCATGGCGGCGGCCGTCACGCTGCTGCCCGCCCTGCTGGGCTTCTACGGCATGCGGGTGCTGAACAAGCGCGACCGACGCAAGCTCGCCGACAGCGGCCCGGAGTACGAGAACACCGGGGGCTTCTGGTGGCGCTGGGCCAAGGGCATCGAGCGCCGGCCCCAGTTGTTCGCCGTCATCAGCGCCGTGGTGATCCTCGTCATCGCGATCCCGTTCTTCTCGCTGCGGCTCGGCTCCTCCGACCTCGGCAACGGCGACACCTCGAAGACCACCAAGCGCGGGTACGACCTGCTCGCCGACGGGTTCGGCCCCGGCTTCAACGGCCCGTTCACGATCGTCGCGGAGATCAAGTCCCCGCAGGACACCGCCAACCTCAACGCCGTGGTGAAGGCGGCCCGCGCCACCCCGGGCGTCGCGTCGGTGTCGGAGCCACGGCCGAGCCCGAACGGCCAGGCGGCGATCGTCTCCCTGTACCCGACGACGAGCCCGCAGGCCGAGGACACCTCGAAGCTGCTGAAGAAGCTGCGCGACGACGTCGTCCCGCAGGCCAACCGGTCCGGCACCGGGATCTACGTCGGCGGTATCACGGCGATCTTCGAGGACTTCTCCAGCACGCTGTCGAGCAAGCTGCCGCTGTTCATCGGCATCGTGGTCGTGCTCGCCTTCCTGCTGCTGGTCGCGGTCTTCCGCAGCCTGCTGGTCCCCTTGACGGCGTCCGTGATGAACCTGCTCGCCGTCGGCGCGGCCTTCGGCGTCGTCGTCGCGGTGTTCCAGTGGGGCTGGGGATCGTCGGTGTTCAGCATCAGCGGCGGCCCGGTCGAGGCGTTCATCCCGGTCATCCTGTTCGCGATCCTGTTCGGCCTGTCCATGGACTACGAGGTGTTCCTGGTCAGCCGGATGCACGAGGAGTGGACCGCGCGCCGGGACAACCGGCTCGCCGTCTCGCTCGGGCAGGCCGAGACCGGCCGGGTCATCTCCGCCGCCGGCGCCATCATGACCCTGGTGTTCGCCTCGTTCATCCTCGGCGACGAACGCGTCATCAAGTTGATGGGGCTCGGGCTCGCGAGCGCGATCGTGATCGACGCGTTCATCATCCGAACCATCCTCGTGCCCTCGCTCATGCACATCTTCGGCAAGGCGAACTGGTGGGTGCCGGCCTGGCTCGACCGGATCCTGCCGCGGATCTCCGTCGAGTCCGCCGATGACATCGAGGAGTTGGCGCACACCCCGCTGCCCGCGGACGCGCTGACCTCCGCCGGCCAGCCGGTCGGCACCGGCGGTCACGTCCGACAGGTCCCCGGCCAGCCGGCGCGGGAGCAGGACAGTCCCCGGACGGGGGAACCCACCCACTGAGCGGACTTTCCGACTCGCACCACTCGCACCACCTGCACCACCCGGAGCCCCGGCGGGTAGGTCCCCGCCGGGGCTCCGGCATGTGCGGGGTCAGGCCGTGGTGAAGCCGTCGGCGATTGTCAGCGCCTCGTCGAGGATGGCCAGACCGGTCCGCGCGTCCGCCACGGAGATGGTGCACGGCGGGACCACGTGCACCCGGTTGAAGTGGGTGAACGGCCACAGGCCGCGCTCGCGGCAGGCCGCGGCGACCGCACCCATCGGGGCCGCGGCCGGGCCCGCGGCGTTGAACGGCACGAGCGGCTCGCGGGTGGCGCCGTCGCGGACCAGCTCCAGCGCCCAGAACACCCCGAGCCCGCGGACCTCGCCGACCGACGGATGGTTCGCCGCCAGCTTCGCCAGCCCCGGCCCGATGACCTCGGTGCCGAGCATCCGCACGTGGTCGAGGATCCCCTCCGCCTCGAACGCCTCGATCGAGGCGACCGCCGCGGCGCAGCCCAGCAGGTGCCCCGAGTAGGTCAGCCCGCCCGGGTAGGGGCGCTCGGCGAAGGCGTCGGCGAGATGCGGGGCGAGGATCACCCCGCCAAGCGGGACGTAGCCGGAGTTCACGCCCTTGGCGAAGCAGATCAGATCCGGGACGACCCCCCAGTGGTCGACGGCGAACCACTCGCCGCACCGGCCGAAGCCGGACATCACCTCGTCGGCGATGAACACGATGCCGTGGGTGTCGCACAGCTCACGCACCCCGGCGAGGTACCCCGGCGGCGGCACCAGGATCCCGTTCGTGCCGACGACCGGCTCGACGATGATCGCCGCGATCGTCGCGGGGCCCTCCAGCGCGATCACCTCCGCGAGGTGGGCGAGCGCGCGGTCGGACTCCTCGGCGGCGTCGACGGCGTGGAACGGCGAGCGGTACGGGTAGGGCCCGAAGAAGTGCACCACGCCGGGGATCCCCGGTTCGCTGGGCCAGCGTCGCGGCTCCCCGGTCAGGGTGATCGAGCCGCCGGTCGCGCCGTGGTACGAGCGGTAGGCGGCGAGGATCTTGTGGCGGCCGGTGGCGAGCCGGGCGATGCGCACCGCGTTCTCGGTGGCCTCGGCCCCGCCATTGGTGAAGAAGACGCGGTCGAGGTCGCCCGGCGCGCGTTCGGCGATGAGGCGCGCGGCGCGGGAACGCACCTCGTGGGCGTGGAACGGCGCGACGGTCGTCAGCGAACGGGCCTGCGCGGCGATCGCCTCGACCACCGCCGGGTGCTGGTGGCCGATGTTGGCGTTGACCAGCTGCGAGGAGAAGTCCAGGTAGCGGCGGCCGGACTCGTCCCAGAACCAGCTTCCCTCGGCGCCGGCGACGACCACCGGGTCGAGGCTGGCCTGGGCCGACCAGGAGTGGAACACGTGCCGACGATCGTCGGCGTACGCCTCGCTGCGGCCGGCGACGTCGGGGCTGGCGGGGGTGGCGGGGGTGGCGGGGGTGGCCGGGGTGGTCGTCAAGGGATCGGGTCCTCTCCTCGTCGTCGGCGTCCCGCGGGTGGGACCGCCCGGTCCGGGCGGACGCGCCGCGCGCCCGCCGACCCGGGTTCGGGCCGGCGGGCGCGCGGCGGTGGGACGGGTCAGCCGCCGCCCGGGTTCAGGGTGACGGTCAGCGGCTTGAAACTCGACCCGGTGACGTCGACGCCGTCCGCCCTGAGCGACGCCAGCGCCTGCTGGACGTACTGGTTGGTGTAGGCGAGGCCCTCGGGGGCCTTGGTGAGGACGGTCTGGCCGTCGGCGTTCTTCGTCGCCCTGGCGATCTGGACGGTCCGGTCCCAGGCCGCCTTGTCGACCATCCCGATGCCGCCCGGTGACGGCCAGACCAGCTTGTTGACCTCGTTGGTCTGCCAGAGCTGGTGGCTGGCGCCGAGCTTGGAGCCGGCGGCGACGACCAGGTCGCGGCATTCCTGGGCGTGGTCGCGGCAGTAGATCCAGCCGCGCAGCGAACCGGTCAGGAACTTCGTCGCGGTCTGCTGGTACGCCGGGTCCTTCTGGAGCTTGTCGGTGGACGCCCACACCGCGTCCTGGAGCATGGCGGTGCCGACGTCGTTCCAGTCGACGACGGTGAAGTCCGACGGCTTGTACAGCTCGCCGGTCTTCGGGTTCTTCGCCTCCAGCACCTGGGCGTACTCGTTGTAGCTCATCGCCTGGGCGGCGTCGATGTCGCCGGAGAGCAGCGCGTTCATGTCGAACTGCTGCTGGACGAGGGTGACGTCCCCGCCGGGGTCGAGCCCGGCCTTCGTCATGCCGGCGAACAGCTCGTACTCGTTGCCGAAGCCCCAGTTGCCGACCTTCTTGCCCTTGAGGTCGGCCGGCCCGCCGATGCCGGCGTCGGCGAAGCTGACCTGCCGGGTGCCGGAGCGCTGAAAGATCTGCGCGATGTCGGTGATCTGCGCGCCCTGCTCACGGGAGGCCAGCGCCTTCGGCACCCAGGCGACGGCGAAGTCGGCCTGCCCCTGCGCCAGCACCGTCTGCGGCACGATGTCCGTGCCGCCCTCCAGCAGGCTGACGTCAAGACCGGCGTCGCGGTAGAAGCCCTTCTCCTTCGCCGCGATGTAGCCGGCGAACTGCGCCTGGGTGAACCACTGCAACTGCAGCTTCACCGGGGTGAGCTTCGCCCCGGTGCCGGTCGTCGACGCGGCCGAGCCGCTGCTGCCCCCGTCCGAGCCGCAGGCGGCCAGGGCCAGCACCGCGGCCAACCCGGCCGCGAGCCCGCCCAGCATCCTTTTCCTTCTCATGTCGCTCCCACTGTCCCTCGTGAATAAGTGCAGGCGCCCGTGAACAAATGCAGGCCCTCGTCGATGAGTGCCGGCCCTCGTGCGTGAATGCCGGGTCGGGTAGGTACGCCGGATTCCCGGTTCGTGGTAGGTGGAGTTATCGGCCGCCATGCCGGCGCCAGGGCGTCGCCGCCCGCTCCACCGCCAGGACGACCAGGTAGAACAGCAGGCCGAGCAGGCAGGCCGCGACGACGAACGCCCAGGCCCGGGGGTAGGCGCTGTTCGCCGCCGCCGAGGTGATCCGCGATCCGAGGCCGTTCTGCCGGCCGCCGAAGTACTCGGCGACGACCGCGGCGATGACCGCGAGCGACGAGGCCAGCCGCAGCCCGGTGAAGAAGAACGGCAGCGCCCCGGGCAGCGACACGGTCCGGGCGAACCGCCAGGGCCCGACCGCGAGGCTGCGCATGAGCTCGCGGTGCACCGGGGCGACCTCACGCAGCCCGCGGGCGGTGTTGACGAACACCGGGAAGAACACGACGACCGCGACCACCGCACGCCGCGGCACCGACGACGTCGTCGAGAACATCGCGTTGAACAGCGGGGCCAGCACGATGATCGGAATGGCGTTCATCGCGGCGGCGACCGGGGCGAGCATTCCGTCGATCAACCGGGAGCGCGCCGCCACGACCGCCGCGACCAGCCCCGCGATCGCGCCAAGGGCCAACCCCACCGCCGCGTTGACCCCGCTGACCCACGCCGCCGACCGGATCGGACCGGTGTGCTCGCGGAACTGGTGGGCGATCGCCGACGGGCTCGGCAGCAGGTAGGGCTGCACGTCGCCCAGGTCGACGAACGCCTGCCAGGCGCCGAGGACGACGACCGCGACGACGAGCGGTGGCAGGAACACCCGGCCGCGGGCCAGCACCCGGGCGGGCAGCCGAACCCCGCTCACGAGACCCCGACCCCGCTGGAGTCGCCGGCGCGCAGCGCCTCGCGCACGGCGGTGACCGCGGCGAAGAACTCGGGCTGCTCCCGCAGGTCGGTGCTGTCGACGCCGCGGCCCGCGCCGGTCCGCGCCGCCAGCTCCACCGCAACCATGGCCGTGATCCGCCCCGGCCGCGCCGACATCACCGCCACCCGGTCGGAGAGGAACACCGCCTCGGGGATCGAGTGGGTGACGAGGATGACGGTGGTCCCGGTCTCCCGCCGGATGCGGGCGAGTTCGGCCTGCATGCGCTCGCGGGTCATCTCGTCGAGGGCGCCGAACGGCTCGTCGAGCAGCAGCAGCCGGGGCCGCTCGGCCAGCGCGCGGGCGATGGCCACCCGTTGCTGCATGCCGCCGGAGAGCTGGTCGGGCCAGTGGCCGGCGAAGTCCGCGAGCCCGACCAGGTCGAGCAGCTCCCGGGCGCGGGCGCGGCGCTCGGCCTTGCGCATCCCGTGGACCTGCAGCGGCAGTTCGACGTTGCCGAGCACGGTGCGCCAGCCGAACAGGCCGGCCTGTTGGAAGGCGATGCCGTAGTCCTGGTCGAGGCGGGCCTGACGCGCCGGCCGGCCGCCGACGAGGATCTCCCCGCGGGTCGGCGGGATCAGGTCGGCGACCAGCCGCAGCAGCGTCGACTTCCCGCAGCCGGACGGTCCGATCAGCGAGACGAACTCGCCGCGGGTGACCGTCAGGTCGATGTCCGTCAGCGCCACGGTGGGCGCCGCCCCGGCGACGTCGAACGCCTTCGTCACCCCGCGCACCACCACCGCCGCGTCCGGGGTGGCTGTTGCGGCCGGGGTGGCCGGGGTGGCCGGGGTGGCCGGGGTGGCCGGGGTGGCCGGGGTGGCCGGGGTGGCCGGGGTGGCCGGGGTGGCCGGGGTGGCCGGGGTGGCCGGCGCCGCGTCCGCCGCCTCGGCCGTGCCCGCCGCCTCGGCCGTGCCCGCCGCCGGGATGGGCTGCGCCGTCATGCCGCTCGTCCTCGCTTCCGTGCGCCGCCCGCGCGGGCCGTCAGGCATGACGACCCCACCGGCGGCCGACCGCCGCTTCCAGCAACGCCACCGCGGCGGCCATGACCAGCCCGGTGACCGCGGCGCCGAGCACCGCGTCGTACAGCCGGGTCGCGTCGCTGCTCGCCGACATGGAGTAGTCGATGATCAGTCGCCCGACGCCGCCGCGGGTGCCGGTGGAGATCTCGGCGACGACCGTGCCGATCACCGCCGAGGCGGCCGCGAGCCGCAGCGCCGGCATCAGGTACGGCACCGAGGCCGGCAGCCGCAGCCGGATCAGCGTCTGCCACCACGACGCCGCGTAGCTGCGCATCAGCTCCACCGACTCCGCCGCCGGCGCCTGCAACCCGCGCAGCATCCCGACGGCGACGGGGAAGAACGCCAGGTAGGCGGCGATCAGCGCCACCGACATCCAGCGCTGCCATTCCAGGCCGCCCAGGTGCAGCCGGCCGCCCCAGCCGGCCACCAGCGGGGCGAGCGCGACCAGCGGGACGGTCTGGCTGGCGATCACGTACGGCAGCAGCCCGCGTTCCAGCACCCGCAGGCGGGCCATCGCGACGGCGAGCAGCACGCCGACGGCGACCCCGACCCCGAAGCCGGCGAGCGCCACCCGCAACGAGAACCACATGCCGCGCAGCACCGACTCCCCGACGGTGCGGTCGTCGCGCAGGCTGAGCTCGGGCCGGCCCAGCTCGGCCAGCACCGACCAGACGTGCGGCATGGCCGTGTCCGTGGTCCGCGGCAGCACCGGAGCGCCGAACAGCCGGGTGCCCTGCGGCGACCCGATCGCCTTGTAGCCCTCCCACACGGCGCACAGCAGCACGATCGCGACGAGCGCGAGGACACCCCGGCGCAGTCGGTCCCGCACCGCGGCCGCGGCCGAGGCCTGCCGTCGCGGCGGCAGGCCGAACGGGTCGGGGCCCGCGAGGTCGCCGGCGGGCGGGGACCCGGTGGCGGGACCGGCCGCGGTCGCCGCCGCGGCCGTCGACAGGGCGGCGTCGGTCATCCGCCCGCCGCCTCAGTCGGGTCGTCTGTCGACACTACGGCGGGCGGCACCGCGGGCGGCGTCGCCGACGGCGCCGAGGTCGCCGGGGCGATCGGGGCGGGAGGCTGGGTGCCGGCGCTGGTCGCGCGGACCGTCCCGGCGACGGCGGGGATCACCGTCTCGCCGTAGGCCTCCAGGGTCGCGACCTTGGCGTCGTGCTGCAGGTAGACGGCGAACTGGTCGACACCGAGCTCGGCGAGCTGCGCCAGCCGCTCGATGTGGGCCTCGGGCGGGCCGAGCAGGCAGAACCGGTCGACGATCTCGTCGGGGACGAACGTGGTGTGGGCGTTGCCGGCCCGGCCGTGCTCGTTGTAGTCGTAGCCCGTGCGCCCGGCGATGTAGCTGGTCAGCGCGGTCGGCACGGAGCCGTTCGCGCCGTAGCGGGCGACGAGGTCGGCGACGTGGTTGCCGACCATCCCGCCGAACCAGCGGCACTGGTCGCGCTGGTGGGCCAGCGACAGCGGGTCCGCGGCGCCGACGTAGGCGGGGGCGGCGACGCAGAACCTCACCGCCGCCGGGTCTCGCCCGGCCTGTTCGGCGGCCCGGCGCACCGCCCGGATGGTCCAGGCGGCGATGTCGGGGTCGGCGAGCTGGAGGATGAACCCGTCGCCGATCTCCCCGGTCAGCGCCAGCGCCTTCGGCCCGTAGGCGGCGATCCAGATGTCGAGCCGGCTCGCCGCGCCCCACGGGAAACGCACGGTGCTGCCGCCGACCTGCGCGCTACGCCCGTTCGCGAGCTCCCGCACGACGCCGACGCACTCGCGCAGCGTCGCCAGCGACACGGGTTTGCCGTTGAGGACCCGCACGGCCGAGTCGCCCCGGCCGATCCCGCAGATCGTCCGGTTGCCGAACATCTCGTTGAGGGTGGCGAACAGCGACGCCGTGACCGTCCAGTCCCGCGTCGCCGGGTTCGTCACCATCGGCCCGACGAGCACCTTGCGGGTCGCGGCGAGGATCTGGCTGTAGATGACGAACGGCTCCTCCCACAGCAGGTGGGAGTCGAAGGTCCAGATGTGGCTGAAGCCCAGGTTCTCCGCCTGCCGGGCGAGGTCGACCACCCGGGAGGCGGGCGGGTTCGTCTGCAGCACCACTCCGACGTCCACCGGGTCACCTCGTCCGGGGGAAGCCGAGGTCGACCGCGCTCGTCGCCGGGTCGGGCCAGCGGGAGGTGACGACCTTGGTCCGGGTGTAGAAGCGGATCCCGTCCGGGCCGTACATGTGCAGGTCGCCGAACAGCGAACCCTTCCAGCCACCGAAGCTGTAGTAGGCGACCGGCACCGGGATCGGCACGTTGACGCCGACCATCCCGGCCTCGACGTCGGCGGTGAACCGCCGGGCGGCCCCGCCGTCGCGAGTGAAGATCGCCGCGCCGTTGCCGTAGGGGTTGTCCTCGATCAACCGCAGCGCCTCGTCGTAGCCGGCGACCCGGACGACGGCGAGCACCGGGCCGAAGATCTCGTCGGTGTAGACGGCGCTGGTCGGCCGCACGTGGTCGACGAGGCTCGCGCCGAGGAAGAAGCCGGGGCCGCTGGTCGCGGGGTCGGTACGGCCGTCGACGACGACGCTCGCCCCCTGGGCGGTGGCGACGTCGAGGTAGCCGGCGACCCGGTCCCGGTGCGCCGCGGTGATCAGCGGTCCCATCTCGCTGGCCTCGTCGTAGCCGGGTCCCACCCGGATGCCGCGGACCCGCGCGGCGATCGCCTCGACCAGCGGGTCGGCGACCTCCCCGACCGCCACGACCACCGACACCGCCATGCAGCGTTCACCGGCCGAGCCGTAGGCGGCCGACACCGCGGCGTCCGCGGCCGCGGCGATCTCGGCGTCGGGCAGGACGACCAGGTGGTTCTTCGCCCCGCCGAGGGCCTGCACCCGCTTGCCGGCGGCGGTGGCGCGTTCGTAGACGTAGCGGGCGATCGGGGTGGAGCCGACGAAGCTCACCGCGGCGACGTCGGGATGGTCGAGCAGCGCGTCGACGGCGACCTTGTCGCCCTGCACCACGTTGAGCACGCCCGCCGGCAGCCCGGCACGCCCGAGCAGCTCGGCGAGGAACAGCGCCGGGGACGGGTCGCGCTCACTGGGCTTGAGCACGAACGCGTTGCCGCAGACCAGCGCGTTCGCGAGCATCCACAGCGGCACCATCGCCGGGAAGTTGAACGGGGTGATGCCGGCGACGACGCCGAGCGGTTGACGCACCTCGTGGACGTCGACGCCGGCGGAGACCTGCTCCGAGTAGCCGCCGCGCAGCAGGTGCGGGGCGCCGCAGGCGAACTCGACGTTCTCCAGGCCGCGGGCGATCTCGCCGAGCGCGTCGTCGAGGGTCTTGCCGTGCTCGGCGGTCAGCAGCCGGGCGACCTCCTTGCGGCCGGCGTCGAGCAGGTCGCGGAAGCGGAACATCACCTCGGCGCGGCGGCCGAGCGGCGTCGCCCGCCAGCCCGGGGCCGCCGTGCGGGCGGCGGCGACCGCGGCGCGCACCTCCTGCGCCGAGGCGAGCGCGACGCGGGCCTGTTGCTCGCCGGTCGCCGGATTCCACACCGGCGCGTAGCGACCGGCGGCGTCCGCCACCTCGGCCCCACCGATGAGATGGCCGATCGTCCGCATCGCCGCACCTCCCTCTTCCGTGTCAACGCAGGTCAGTGCAGGTCAGGGCAGGTCAGAGCAGTGCAGGTCAGAGCAGGTCACCGCAGGTACTGGGACAGGCCGCGGGGAACGTAGCGGCCGTGGCCGGCGCGGCCGTGGAACTGGCCGTCGGAGACCACGACGGATCCGCGGGAGAGCACCGTGTCGACCTTCCCGGCGATCTCGAAGCCCTCCCAGGCCGAGTGGTCGAGGTTCATGTGGTGGGTGGCGGCGCTGATCGTCGTCGTCGCGTTCGGGTCGTAGACGACGATGTCCGCGTCCGAGCCGGGGGCGACGACACCCTTGCGCGGGTAGAGGCCGAACATCCGCGCCGGGGTGGTCGCGCAGGTCTCGACCCACCGCTGCAGCGAGATCTTCCCGGTGACGACTCCCTGGTAGATCAGGTCGATGCGGTGCTCGACGGTCCCGATCCCGTTGGGGATCTTCGAGAAGTCGCCGCGGCCGAGCTCCTTCTGCTCCTTGAGGCAGAACGGGCAGTGGTCGGTGGAGACGACGGCGAGGTCGTCGGTGCGCAGGCCGCGCCACAGGTCGTCGGCGTGCGGGGCGGTGTTCGTCCGCAGCGGCGGGGAGGCGACGTACCTGGCGCCCTCGAAGCCGGGGGCGCCGAGATGCTCCTCCAGGCTGAGGTACAGGTACTGCGGGCAGGTCTCGGCGAACACGTTGCGCCCGGCGGTGCGGGCGGCGCTGATCACTCCGAGGGCCTCGGAGGCGGACAGGTGCACGAAGTACAGCGGGGGGTTGCCGGCGACCTGGGCGAGCACGGACGCCCGGTGGGTGGCCTCGCCCTCCAGCGCCGGCGGTCTGGTCAGGCCGTGGTGGATCGGATCGGTGTCGCCGCGGGCCAGCGCCTGGGCGACGAGGACGTCGATGGCCAGGCCGTTCTCCGCGTGCATCATGATCGTGGCGCCGGACTCGGCGGCGCGCTGCATCGCCCGCAGGATCTGGCCGTCGTCGCTGAAGAACACGCCCGGGTAGGCCATGAACAGCTTGAAGCTGGTGACGCCCTCGTGGGCGACGAGGGAGTCCATCGCCTTGAGCGCGGCCTCGTCGACCCCACCCATGATCATGTGGAAGCCGTAGTCGATCGCGCACTGCCCGGCGGCCTTGGCGTGCCAGGCGGTCAGGCCCTCCTCGACGACCTCGCCGGTGCGCTGCACGGCGAAGTCGACGATCGTGGTCGTGCCGCCCCAGGCCGCGGCGGCCGAGCCGGTGGCGAACGTGTCGGAGGCCGCTGTGCCGCCGAACGGCAGCTCCATGTGGGTGTGCACGTCGACCCCGCCCGGGATGACGTACTTGCCGGTGGCGTCGATGACCCGATCGGCGTCGACCACCGGCCGGCCGGTGCCGCTCGCTGCCGCCGTCGCGGCGCCGGCCGCGCCCCGGGCGGACGGGTCGATCGGGACCGGCGGGGCGAGCAGGGCGGCCACCGTCTCGCCGTCGACGAGCACGTCGGTCGGGGTCGCGCCGAGCGGTCCGACCAGCGTCCCACCCGTGATGAGCGTCCTCATCGGTCAGCTCCTCCTTGCGGTGGGCGGTCAGGGGGCGGTGAGGTCGCCGTAGGCGTCCGGGCGGCGGTCCCGGTAGAAGGCCCAGCGGTTGCGCACCTCGGCCAGCAGGTCGAGGTCGAGGTCGCGGACCAGCAGCTCGGGCTCGTGCGCGTCGCCGGTGCCGTCGACGAAGGTGCCCTCGGGGTCGACGAAATAGGACGTGCCGTAGAAGTCGTCGTCGCCGAGATCCTCGATCCCGACCCGGTTGATCGCGCCGATGAAGTACTCGTTGGCGACCGCCGCGGCCGGCTGCTCAAGTTTCCACAGATAGTTGGACAGGCCGCGGGACGTCGCCGACGGGTTGAACACGATTTCGGCGCCGTTCAGGCCGAGGGCCCGCCAGCCCTCGGGGAAGTGCCGGTCGTAGCAGATGTAGACGCCGACCCGCCCGATCGCGGTGTCGAAGACCGGGAATCCCAGGTTTCCCGGCCGGAAGTAGAACTTTTCCCAGAACCCGGTCACGTGCGGGATGTGGGTCTTCCGATACTTGCCGAGATAGCGGCCGTCGGCGTCGACGACGGCCGCGGTGTTGTACAGCACGCCGGGCTGCTCCTGCTCGTACATCGGCAGCACCATCACCATGCCGAGTTCGGCGGCCAACGTCTGGAAACGCTCGGTCGTGGGCCCGGGGACCGACTCGGCGTAGGCGTAGTAGGCCGGATCCTGCACCTGGCAGAAGTACGGGCCGTAGAACAGCTCCTGGAAGCAGATCGCCTTCGCCCCGGCGGCGGCGGCGGATCGGGCGTACTCCTCGTGCGCCTTGGTCATGGTTTCCTTGTCGCCGGTCCAGCGGGCCTGGACGAGAGCGGCTCGAATCACCCTGGACATGCCTGCACCACCCCTGTCGCCGGCCCGCCGGGCCACCGCGCGTTCGCCCCGACGGTCTGCCGTAGAAATCTGTTGTGTCAGATTCGCCGTGTACCGCTTCCACGCACCGCCGCGCACCGCCGCGGACCGGTCCGGCGCTGTTCGCCGTACCCCGTCGCCGGTCCACGCACGCCGGTCCGCACACGCCGGAGGATCGGTTTTGCGTGACCGCAGACTACTGTCACACTTCAACCCGGACAATCGTCCTGTTGTTACCATTTGTTACAGGCGGGGGACGAACGCCATGCTCGAACTGATCGCCGCCGCGGTGGACGACCGCTCCGCGCGAGGCATCGCCGGGGCGGTGAGCCGGCTGGTCTCCGCGGGGAGCCTGCCCGGCGGGACCCGGCTGCCCACCGTGCGGGAACTGGCCGCGATCCTCGGCACGAGCCCGACCACGGTGAGCCAGGCCTGGCGCACGCTGGCCCGCGCCGGGGTCATCGTGCCGCGCGGGCGGGCGGGGACCTTCGTGCTGGAGGGCGCCGCGCCCACCGTCGGCGGGGCGCGGCGCTACCGGCGGGTCACCCGCAGCCCCGGCCGGATCGGGCGGGACTACTCCACCGGCACCCCCGACCCGGCGCTGCTGCCCGACCTGGCCCCCGTGCTGGCCCGGATCGCCCGCGGCAACCTGACCACCAGCTACCTCGACGACCCCGTGCTGCCCGGGCTGGAATCAGCGCTTCGGGCCCGCTGGCCGTTCTCTCCCGAGGCGATCACGGTGGTCGACGGGGCCATGGACGCCCTCGACCGGGTGACCGGTGCGCTGGTCGGCTACGGCAGCCGGGTGATGGTGGAGAACCCCTGCTTCCCGCCGCTGCTCGACCTGCTGGAACTGGTCGGCGCGGAGGTCGTCGCGCTGCCCTCGGACGCCGCCGGGGTGCGTCCCGACGCGGTGCGCGAGGCCCTGGCCACCCACCCGGTCGCGCTGTACCTGCAGCCGCGGGCGCAGAACCCGACCGGGGTGAGCATGACCGAGCACCGCGCCCGCGAACTCGCCGAGCTGCTCGCCGGCACCGGGGTGACCGTGATCGAGGACGACCACGCCGGCGACGTGGCCCTCGCGGCACCGGTGAGCCTCGGCCGCCACCTGCCGGCGTCCTGCGTGCACATCCGCAGCTTCTCCAAGAGTCACGGGCCGGACCTGCGCCTGGCCGCCGTCGGCGGAGTCGCCGCCACCGTCGAGGCGGTGGCCACCCGCCGGCTGCTCGGCCCGGGCTGGTCGAGCCGGCTGCTGCAGGCCGTCCTCGCCGAGCTGCTGGAGGACCCGGCCACCGAACGCACCCTCGCCGACGCCCGCGCCCGCTACTGCGCGCGCCGGGAACGGATGCTCGACGCGCTCGACGCGCGCGGGGTGCGGGCGGTCGGCGCGGACGGCATCAACCTGTGGATCGACGTCGCCGACGAACAGGTCGCCCTGGTCGCGCTCGCCGCCCGCGGCATCGGGGCCGCGCCCGGCACGCCCTTCGAGGCGGCCCCGCTCGACGGCGACCACCTGCGCGTCACCGTCGGGCTCGTCGCCGACGAGCTCATCGAGGCGACCGCCGACGCGCTCGCCGACGCCGCCCAGGTCTGACGCCCCCCAGCCGCCGAACCGCACCACGCCACGCCCCGCCCCGCCACGGCACGGCATGCCGCACCGCGCCTGGCTGACTCGACGGCCGGCCTACTCGACGCCGCCGCGGATGAGCCGGGCGGTCTCCCGGGCGATCCGGGTCAGCGACTCCTGCGGCAGCTCGGCCTCGGCGGTCGACGCGCTGACCTGCGACCCCGGTTGCAGGCCGAGATAGACGGCCGCGGCGAGCCCGGCGCCGATCGCCGGCGCCAGGATGAACAGCCAGAGCTGCCCCAGTGCCCAGCTCCCGACGAAGACGGCCGGTCCCAGCGAGCGGGCCGGGTTCACCGAGGTGCCGTCGAGCGGTATGCTGATCAGGTTGCACAGGACGAGGACCAGCCCGATCGCGAGGCCCGCGAAGCCGAACGGCGCCCGGACGTCGGTCGCGCCGAGCACCGTGCCCACCAGCAGCGCGGTGAGCAGGACCTCGACGAGGAAGACGCCGCCGAGGCCGAAACCGCCCGGTGAGTGCACGCCGTAGCCATTGGCACCGAGTCCCTCCAGGCCGGGCGAGTATCCGAACGGCCCCGCGTCGGCGAGCAGCCAGACCGTGCCCGCGGCGACGATCGCACCCACGCACTGTGCCGCGACGTAGCCGAACGCATGCCTCGGTTCGATCTTCCGACACAGCAACAGCCCGAGGGTCACCGCCGGGTTCACGTGACAGCCGGAGATCGGCCCGATCACGTACACCAACACCAGCAGCGCAAGCCCGAACGCCAGCGCGACCCCGAGCACGCCCACGGCGTCGCGGGCCAGCACCGCCGTCCCCACTCCGCCGAGGACCAGCACGAATGTTCCGAGACCTTCGACCAGGTACCTGCGCACTCGGCACCCCCTCCGCCGCCGGGACCGCCCCGGCAGCAGCCGGGCGGCACGTCCACCTAGTTACTCCAAGCGCCTGAATCGTTCCACAGGGTTTTCGACCCCGCCAGATGATCACTCACCCGCCATCGCGGAACGGGCCGGATGTGCCGCGAAGTCCCGTCGGCGCGGCCATACTCGCGCCATGTCCACGGCACCGGCGGCGCCCGGCGACGACAGCCGCACCGACCCCGGCGGCAGCGGTGCCAGCAGTGACAGCGGCAGCAGCGACGGCGGCAGGGACGGCACCAGCCGCGGTGACGGCGGTGGGTTCGGACCGGGCGCCGCGCTTGCCGGGGAGGCGGCGCGCTTCGCGCGGCTCGGCTGGATGCGGGCGACCTCCGGCAACCTCTCGGTGGTCGTGGGAAGGGATCCCCTGCGGATCCTCGTCACCGCGAGCGGCCTGGACAAGGGCGCCCTCACCGCCGCCGACGCCGTCGAGGTGGACGATGCCGGCGCGCCGACACATGTGGGCGGCGCACCGACTGACGCGGGCGGATCGCCGACGGACGCGGGCGGGACGCCGACGGACGCGGGCGGGACGCGGGCGACGGGCGGGGCACCGCGGCGACCGTCGGCGGAGGCCGTCCTGCACGCCCGGCTGATCGGTCTGACCGGGGCCGGCGCGGTCGTCCACCTGCACACGGTCGCCTCCGTGCTGGCCGCCGACCGGTTCCCGACCGGGCTGGTCCTGCGCGACCACGAGATGCTCAAGGCGCTCGGCCGCGCGGCCGACGGGGATCTGGTTCGGCTGCCGGTCGTCGCGAACAGCCAGGACATGGCCGTGCTCGCCGGCCGGGTGGCCGCGGCGTGGGAACCGTTGACGCCCGCGGTCCTCGTCGCCCGGCACGGGATGTACGTCTGGGGCGCCGACCTGCTCGCCGCCCGGCACCGGGCCGAGGCGGTGGAGTGGCTGTGCGAGTGGGCGGTGCGCACCGCCGAGCGGACGATCGGCTAGCCCCCGAGACCGCCCGGCACCCTGCTTGTCCAGAGGGATATTTCGGACACCGAGGCCTCCGGACAAGCGGGAGCCAGGTGACGATGTCGTTGTCAGGGACGATGCCGTCCTCAGGTGACGACGACTTCAGGTGACGATGCCGTCGTCAGGTGACGATGCCGTCTTCGGTGACGAGGAGGGTGACCAGGTGGGCGGGGGTGACATCGAACGCGGGATTGAAGCCGCGCACACCCGGCGGCGCGATCGGGTGGCCGGCCAGCGCGAGCACCTCCGCGCCGTCGCGCTCCTCGATCGGGATGTCCGCCCCGGCCGGGGTGTCCGGGTCGATCGTCGAGCGCGAGGCGGCGACGACGAACGGGATGTCCGCGTAGGCGCAGGCCAGCGCGATCCCGACCGTGCCGACCTTGTTCGCGACGTCCCCGTTGGCGGCGATCCGGTCCGCGCCGACCAGCGCGACGTCGACGAGGCCGCGCAGGATGGCGCCCGCGGCGGCGCCGTCGGCCTGGATCCGACAGTCGATGCCGGCCCGGGCCAGCTCCCAGGCGGTCAACCGGCTGCCCTGCAGCAGCGGGCGCGTCTCGTCGACGTGGACGACCTCGACCGCGCCGCGGGCGTGCAGCTCGCGGATGACGCCGAGCGCGGTCCCCCACCCGGCGGTGGCCAGCGAGCCGGTGTTGCAGTGGGTCAGCACGCGCAGGGGGCGCCGGGTCGTGCGGGCGAGCACGCCGTCGGCGCCGTGGCGGCCGATCGCCCGGTTGGCGGCCTCGTCCTCGGCGGCCAGCCGCTCGGCCACCGCCAGCACCGCCGCCAGGCCGTCGGGGATGCACGCGGCAGCCGCGTCGACGCCGGCGGCCAGCGCCAGCGCGGTCGGCCGGGCGCCCCGCAGGCGGCCCAGCGCCGCGTCGAGCCGCCCGGGCTCCCAGCCGTCGCGCTCGGCCCTGCGCAGCGCGAGCGCGACGCCGAACGCCCCGGCGACGCCGAGCGCGGGTGCTCCGCGCACGGCCAGCCGGCGGATCGCGGCGACCAGCTCGTCCGGGTCGTCCACCTCCAGGTGGACCAGCGCCGCGGGCAGCGCAGTCTGGTCGAGCAGGCGCAGCGAGGTGCCCGTCCAGACGAGCGGCCGCGGCTCGGGGTCGCCGGTCTCCGCCATGATCGGACCGTAACCGATGACCGTGGATTGCGCCCGGCGAAACGACCGGGATGCGCGCAACCGGCGGCAGGCGCCGGACTCCGGCCTTGACCCGCATCCCGGACCGACGGACCATCGAAGGGCGATGACCTATCTCACGACGTGGACGGCCGATGCCCGGCCGCGCCTTCTCGAGGAAACCACCGATCCCGCGCGGATCGCGGCGGTACTGGCCGCAATAGCCGTGCGTTTCGAGCGTTGGCCGCTGGCCCCCGGGCTGCCGGCCGGGGCCGAAGCCGAGGACATTCTCGCCGCCTACCGCTCACGGATTGACGCGCTGAGCGCCGCGGAGGGATTCGTGCTCGTCGACGTCGCGGCGCTGCACCCGAGCGCGGCGGCGGACTGGCGCGAGGTGGCGGCCGCCGCCCGAGCGCGCTTCCTGGCCGAGCACACCCATGACGACGACGAAATCCGGTTCTTCGCGGCCGGCAGCGGCGTGTTCTACCTGCACGTCGACGAGCGAGTGCAGGCGGTGCGCTGCGAGGCCGGCGATCTGATCAGCGTGCCGAAGGGCACGACCCACTGGTTCGACATGGGTGTCGAACCCGATTTCGCCGCCGTCCGCTTCTTCCGTGCCGAGGACGGCTGGGTCGGCGCGTTCACCGGCAGCGACATCGCCACCCGGATCCCGGATTTCGACGCCCTCGCCCGGCGGTCCTCGAGCGCCGCCCAGCCGCAGGCGGAAGCGCCGGCCGCGGCCTCGTGAGCTCGCCACGCCCGAGCGCCGAGCTCGCCCTGCTCGACATCGAGGGGACGACCAGCCCCACCGCCGCCGTGCTGAGCAGCCTGTTTCCGTATGCCCGGGCGCGGCTGGGGCCATGGGTTCGCGACCACGGTGACGATCCCGAGGTGCGCCGGATCGTCGCCGAGGCGCGGTCACTGCTCGGTGAGGCCGATGCGCCGGTGCAGCGGGTTGTCGCCGCGCTCACCCGGTGGAGCGACGACGACCGCAAGGTGGCGCCGCTGAAGGCGCTGCAGGGGCTGATCTGGGCGGCGGGTTTCGCGGCCGGGGAGCTCACCGGCGAGCTGTTCGACGACGTCGCCCCCGCGTTGCGGCGCTGGCACGCGGCGGGGGTCCGGCTGGCGGTGTTCTCGTCGGGTTCGGTCCTGGCCCAGCGAGCCTGGTTCGCCGCGACCCCGGCAGGCGATCTGACCGGTCTGTTCGACGGGTACTTCGACATCGACAGCGCCGGGCCCAAACGCGATCCGGCCGCCTACCGCCGGATCGCCACCGAGCTCGCCGTAACACCGCGGCGCGCGGTGTTCCTGTCCGACGTGTCCGCCGAACTCGACGCCGCGTCGGCCGCCGGTTTCGCCACCGTCGCCGTCCTTCGCCCGGGCGAGCCCCACCACCTCGCCGGCAATCATCCCTGCGTCGCGTCCTTCGCCGAGATGGCCGTCGACGCAGCCTGACGTGCCGCCGACCCCGACTCCGACTCGCCACCGGCTCGTCGCCGGCTCGGCACCGGCCACGGCTCGGCACCGGCCACTGCTCCAGGCGGCTGCAGGCCCAGGCTGAGCTCACGACGCGGTCAGCCGTGGCTCTCCTGGGCGTTGGCGGACAGCGCGCCGAGATCGGCTGGCCAGTCGGCGAGATCGGGGCCGGGCGCGGGGCCGGGAGGACGACGCACCGCGCCTCGCCCGACCGTCGCACGCCCCACGGACTGGACGGGAATCTGCTCGCCGTGCTCCAGATAGCCGGCCCGGTGCGGGGTGCGCCGCAGCCGGGCGGCCGCGGCGACCCGGCGGGCGTGCAACGGCGGGAGCAACCGGTCGACCTCGTCCACCGCCACGAAGGCGAAGTTGACGAGCTCATCCATGTCGAGCCGGATGCGCTCGCGCCAGGCGGCGGGCAGCAGGCCGCCGTCGAAGACGAACAGCAGCATCTCCCCCTCCAGCCAGCCGTCCTTGGGACGCGGGGCCCAGTCGACCGCGAGGAGCTCTCCGATCGGCGGAGTGATGCCGAGTTCCTCCTCCACCTCGCGCACGCAGGCGGAGTACGGAGATTCCCCTGGTTCGACAAACCCGCCCGGAATGTCCCACCCGGGCTTGTAGGAGGGCTCGACGAGCATGACCCGGCCGTCGTCGTCGAAGAACAGCGCGCCGGCGGCTACATAGGGCTGCGCCATCGGCGGGATCTCGCCGCTGGCCGCCGATCGGGTCACGGTGGGCACTCCACCGTCCACCACGTAGTCCGCCGCCCCCTCCGGCGAGCGCTGTTCGCGTCCGGTGAAATGCGCTCCGTTATGAGATCCGCTTCCGTCCGTCATACTGGAACTCTCACGATCTTCATTCATGTCCGTCCCCATCTGGCGCAGGACTGACGATCAGGCCGGCAGCCACGAAGCGGACCGCCTGCGCAGCCGCATCACCGATACCCGACCACGAAATGGCCGGCCTCGCCAGCGATTCGCGGCGACCACGAGGAAGACCACGCGCCGGAAGCATGAACTTCCAGGCGAGCATAATCCACGAGATCGCGCGTTCATTTCGTTGACATCTGCGGCGCCCCGAGCATCCGGGACGAGCTGTTCTGCCAACTAAGGCGGGCAGTGTCGACGATACGGAAGGATCCCTCCTTCCGACCGGACCGAGGTGAACGGAGCAGTCCAGCCGGGATCCTCGCGCACCGCCGGGAATTGTTGATTACAGAACCGCGAACGCGGAGTGAATCCCTCCAAATCTGCGCACATACGTCCACCCAAGCCGATATCGACCGTATCTGCGGATACGAACATGCGACTGGACCACCCGAGTGCCCGGGACCGCCTCGCCCGCCCGTCCGCATCCCCCCCGGTCGCAGGCCGATGCAGGCACGACCGCCCCACCACCGCAGACACCGCGCACACCTCGGGGCCAACTACCGTGAGTAACAGCCTGCCCCGCCGTTCGGCGCCGACGGCGGCGGCGGTGTGATTCCTGTCATCTCCGCCGATCGGCGGCCATTCCCTCACTTTTCGGTCGAGCTGATGAAGGTTGCCCGGGAGCACCTCACTGCTCCGGTATACGCGCAGGTCACGTCCGCCCGAGCAGCCGAGGGATCGGAAAACACTCCAGAATGCCACCACGGCGATTCATCTGCGCACCACCGGTGACTACCCGACGCGAAGGGTGGGCGGATGGCTGCACGTCGCGGCACGGAGCGGACGGATGGCGGCGGACCGGCGGCGCCGCGGCGGAGCATGACCATCGTTCGGGCAGGTCGCGGGCAGGTCGCGGGCATGTCGAGCGGAGCCGGCGGCCGCGATGCCCCGGCCCGCACCTTCCGTCACGGTTCTCTTGCCAACGCCATTAGGTTGCCCTAACTTAGCTTAGGCTAACCGCAGGTGACGGGCCGCACATGCAGAGCCGGAAGCCGCGGGTGACCAGAGACGGAGGCAGGGTTTGCTTCCCACGTTTGTGATCGGCCTTCGGGAGGGCCTTGAGGCGTCGCTGATCGTCGGCATCGTCGCGGCCTTCCTCCGGCAGCGCGACCGCCGGGACGCCCTGCGCCAGGTGTGGCTCGGCGTCTCGCTCGCACTCCTGCTCTGCCTGGGCATCGGCATCGCGCTGCACGTCCTGGACCGCGAGCTGCCCCAGCGCAAGCAGGAGGGGCTCGAGACGGTCATCGGACTCATCGCGGTGGCCATGGTGACCTACATGGTGGTCTGGATGCGCCGTCACTCCCGCGACCTGCGGGGGTCGTTGGAGTCGGCCACGGCGTCGGCACTGGAGACCGGCTCGACCCGGGCGCTGGTGCTCATGGCCTTCCTGGCCGTGCTGCGCGAGGGATTCGAGACGGCCGTGTTCCTCATCGCCGCGTTCAACGCGAGCAGCTCGCCGGGCACCGCGGGCGGCGGCGCGCTGCTCGGCGTGCTGGTGGCCACGGTGGTCGGCTTCGGCATCTACCGCGGCGGCGTCCACCTCAACCTGGCGCGCTTCTTCCGCGTCACGGGCTTCGTCCTCGTCCTGATCGCGGCCGGCCTGCTGGCGATGGCGGCGCACACGGCGCACGAGGCGGGCTGGCTCAATGCTGGCCAGCAGCGGACGTTCGACCTGTCGTGGCTGGTCCGCCCGGGTACGCCGCTGGCGAGCGTGCTGACCGGGGTGCTGGGGTTGCAGCCCCGGCCCGTGGTCGCCGAGGTCGTCGCCTGGCTGGTGTACCTGATCCCGCTGGCCGCCTACGTCGCCTGGCCGGCCCGCCGTCGTCCGCCCGGCGCCCCCCGGACCACCAGCACCACCAACACCACCGACACCACCCAACGCGACCCCGCGGGCGCCGCCGCCACCGACCCGGCACCCATCACCCAGTAACCAACCCGGGCCCGCAACGCAGACCTGTCAGGCACGACCGCGCGCGGACAGTCGCACGCGGACAGCCGCACCAGGTATCCATCTCGCCGAAAGCAGAAACTAGGATTTTGGGGGCACACGTGCGCCGCGCACCTGTCGCGTATAGCGCCATCGCCGTTGTGATCGCGACGGGCGCCGTCGCCTGCGGGGGAAGCGACTCGGGCGGCTCCGGCGGCTCGGGCGCCGCCGGAGCGAAACAGATCGTGAACGTCACAATCACGTCGAAGGCGTGCACGCCGGACGTTTCGACGATTCCGTCGGGCCCGACCATGTTCAAGGTGGTCAACAAGGGCGCGGATGCCGTCACCGAAGCCGAGCTGGTCGACGGCGACACCATTCTCGGCGAGAAGGAGAATCTCACCCCGGGCCTGTCCGGGACGTTCTCGCTGAATGTGAAGGCCGGCAAGTACCAGCTCTACTGCCCCGGCGCGGACACGGAAAAGGTCGACTTCACCGTCACCCAGGCCACCGGCGCGACCGCCGCCGCAACCCGCAGCGCCGAGGTCACCACGGCGCTGACCGCCGCGACCACCGGCTACGCCACCTACGTCCGTCAGCAGGTCGCGGACCTGGTCACCACCACCGGCGCGTTCGTGACCGCGGTCAAGGCCGGCGACCTCGACCAGGCCGCGAAGCTCTACGGCGCCCCCCGCCTGGACTACGAGCGGATCGAGCCGGTCGCCGAGTCGTTCGGCGACCTCGACCCCGCGATCGACGCCCGCGTCGACGACGCACCCGACGAGGCGAGCTGGACCGGCTTCCACCGGCTGGAGAAGGCCATCTTCGCCGACCGCTCGCTGGCGGGCACCGCGCCGATCGCCGACAAGCTCAACACCGACGTCGGCAAGCTGAACACGCTCGTGGCCAAGGCGACCTTCCAGCCGGCGCAGATCGCCAACGGCGCCACCGAGCTGCTCGACGAGGTCGGCAAGACGAAGATCACCGGCGAGGAGGAGCGGTACAGCAAGCTCGACCTCCTCGACATACAGGGCAACATCGAGGGTGCGGACAAGGCCTTCACCCTGCTGGAGCCGGCGCTGAAGTCGCTGGACCCGACGCTCGCCAGCACGGTGCGCACCCGCTTCACCGCGATGGACAAGGCCCTGGCCCCGTACAAGGAGGGCACCGGCTACGTCAGCTACGACAAGGTGACGCAGGACCAGCGCCGCGGCCTGTCCCAGGCGGTCGACGCCCTGGCCGAGCCGCTGTCGCAGGTCGCCGGCGTCGTCGTCAGCTAGTCCGGCCCCCGGCGGGAGCCGGGCGGCGCACCAGGGCAGGGCGGTGCACGGGCGGCCGTGCACCGCGAACGACCAGGTCAGAGGAGTCGAGGGGGCGGGCGATCGCCCGCCCTCTCGACCCGTGGGAGAACCCCCTGACCCACGGGAGAAGGGGTGTCTACATGGCCGAGCGAGTCGCGTTGTCGCGCCGGCGGGCGCTGTTCGGCGCCGCGGGCCTCGCCGGGGCGGGCGTGGTGGCGGCCACCGCCGCGGGGTGTTCGGACGACTCGTCGCCCGCGACCGCCGCGGCGCCCCGCGGGGTCGTGCCGTTCCACGGTGCGCAACAGGCCGGGATCACCACCGACGCCCAGGACCGACTCGCCTTCGCCGCCTTTGACGTCTCCGCCGGGGTGAGCCGGGACCAGCTACGCGAGCTGCTCGTCGGCTGGACCGCGGCCGCCGCCCGGATGGCCGCCGGGCAGGCCGTCGCCGACGACGCCGCCGCGCCGCACTCTCCGCCGCGGGACACCGGCGAGGCGATCGGGCTGACCGCCGGCAACCTGACCATCACCTTCGGCCTCGGGCCGAGCCTGTTCGACGGCCGCTTCGGCCTGGCCGGGCGCAGGCCCGCGGCGCTCGCCGACATCCCGCCGCTGCCCGGCGACAACCTCGACCCGCTGCGCAGCCGCGGCGACCTGTGCGTCCAGGCCTGCGCCGACGATCCGCAGGTCGCCTTCCACGCCGTGCGCAACCTGCGCCGCCTCGCCCAGGGCACCGCCGTCCTGCGCTGGTTCCAGCTCGGCTTCGGCCGGACCAGCACGACCAGCAGCAGCCAGGACACCCCCCGAAACCTGATGGGCTTCAAGGATGGCACGAACAACGTCAAGCGCGAGGACACCGCGTCGCTGGACAAGCACGTCTGGGTCGGCGCGGACGGCGACCAGGCGTGGATGCGCGGCGGCACCTACGTCGTCACCCGCCGCATCCGGATGCTGCTGGAGTCCTGGGACCGCGACTTCCTGCTGGACCAGGAGCAGGTCTTCGGGCGGACGAAGACGAGCGGCGCGCCGCTGGGCGCGGCCGAGGAGTTCGACCCGGTCCCGCTGACCACCAGGGGGGCCGACGGCGAGCCGGTCATCCCCGCGGACGCCCACATCCGGCTCGCGGCCGCGTCGACCAACGGCGGCGCGACGATCCTGCGCCGCGGCTACTCCTACACCGACGGCGTCAACCAGGAGACCGGGCAGCTCGATGCGGGCCTGTTCTTCATCGCGTTCCAGCGCGACCCCCGCACCGGCTTCCTCCCGATCCAGCGCCGGCTCGCCGCGTCGGACGCGCTCAACGAGTACATCGTCCACACCAGCAGCGCCGTCTTCGCGATCCCCCCCGGCGTCCGCGACCCCAAGGACTTCTGGGCCAGCGGCCTTTTCACCGCCTAGAGGGGTCCCGTAGGTGGTTGTGATCAGGCGGCGTGTCGGCGCCACCTGACCCGGACCGTCGAGGCATCGCCGTGGGACCGTCTGGTCATGGGCGTCGGGGTCGTCGGTGACGTCGGGCTCGCCGCCGACGGCGCCGGCGCGGTTCCGCGGAACCGTCAGGACCATGCCAGCGCCGTCGCGGCGGCAGCCGTCGGTCCCGCCCAGCATCTGGCGTTGCATGGCGGGCGCTGGCGGTCAGAGTGACAGGACGTCGACAGGAACCCGCCGGTAGCGATCTGCGTCGACCGTGAGGACTGGCCATTCACACGCGAGCGCAGCCGCGTGCCGGGCAGGCCACGTCAGGCGGAGATCAGTTCCACCGAGGGCCTCCAGATGATTCGTCCGTGTCAGCCCGGCCACCTGGATCGCATTCTGCGGCCCGACAGCGACGCATCGTCAGGCGAGGCGTGGAGCATTCTTCACCGGGAAGGCGGGACGACGATGGGCATCGGTGTGGCACCGGCCGAGGGAGAGGAAGGCTGCTATTCGTGTGCGGGTAATGCGGCGCTGGCCGGGCTGCCGCCGCGAGAGCGGGTGGTGGTCGGGACGGGGTGGCGGGCGGCGCACGCGATCCGGACGGCGCTGCCGGGGTGGCTGGTCCTGGTCAGCCGGCGGCACCTCACCTCCCCGGCGGAGCTCACCGAGGCCGAGGCCGCCGAGCTCGGGGTGCTGACCTGGCGACTGAGCCGGGCACTGGTCGAGGTGACCGGCTGCGTGAAGACCTACGTGGCCGCGTTCTCGGAGGCCGCCGGGTTCGAGCATCTGCACGTCCACGTCGTACCGCGGGCCGGGGATCTACCCGCGGCGGCCCAGGGCCCGGACGTCTTCACGTTCCTGCGCCGTCCGGAGGCCGAATGGGTGCCGCCCGGGGTGATGGACGACCTTGCCGCCAGGCTCGCCGCGGCACTCGACAACGAGCGCTGACGCCCCTGGCTGCCGGAGCGGCCTGGACGACCGGTTCAGTCGACGACGGCCGGGGCGGTGGGATCGTCCAGGTAGCCGAACATCAGGGCGAGCTGGCCGGCGGTGTTGCGCTTCTCGGACAGCGGCGGCAGGGCGTCGCGCGGAAACCAGCCGACCTCGGAGGTCTCCAGCCCGCCCCCGGCGATCCCGCCGACGACCCGGCACCGGATGAAGATCTTGTAGGTGTCGTTCGGGTACGGCGGGTGGCCGTGACGGCGCTTGTCGAGGACCGCGAGCAGGCGTTCCGGCTCGGCGCGCAGGCCGGCCTCCTCGAAGATCTCCTTGACGACGACCTCGGCCGGAGTGAGGCCCACGTCGGCCCAGCCGCCCGGCAGCGACCAGCCGCCGTCCTCCTTCTCGCGAACGAGCAGGATCCGATCGTCGTCGAACAGCACCCCGCGCACGTCGACCTTCGGCGTCTGGTAGCCCACCTCGCCGCCGAAAAGGCCCTCCGCCGCCTCGACGGTGACGACGGTGCAGTGCGCCGCGATCTCGTAGCTGAGCCGTCGGAGCTGCTCGAATCGCTCCAGGTCGTACGGGTCCTGGGAGTAGGCGAGCCCGGCCTGGGCGATGGAGTGCAGCTCGCGCACCCACGGCAGCCACTCGGGGTTGCGCGCTCCCACCTGCCGCCACGACGGCTCGGCGAGGACGGGCGGTTCAGGCTCCGCGGCCGGCTCGGGCTCCGCGGCCGGCTCGGGCTCCGCGGCCGGCTCGGGCTCCGCGGCCGGCTCGGACTGGACGGTCGGCTCGGACTGGACGGTCGGCTCGGACTGGACGGTCGGCTCGGACTGGACGGGCCCCGCGGGCGCGGGGTGCGGCGATGCGGCGTCCTGGGTCATGGGCTGATCCTCTCGCCCGGTGCGGCCGCGGCGAGGCCGGCCCACGGGAATCTCGGCGCATCGGGAACGCGGTGTCAAGGTTTCCGGCGATGCGTGCCGATATCGGCGTGTCCACCGCGATGATCGGCGATCCTCGGGGGGTGAGCTCCTTTGCGGACGAGCCGTTCTCGGCCTTCCATGCCTGGGCCGCCGAGGCCTGGTCGGACGGCCCCCCGGAGAACGTGGTTCCAGGCATCGTTCCGGTCACGGCGGTCATCGGTCGGACGGCCGACACCGCCGTGGTGCTCGCCGGGCTGGCCGCCTGCGCGGACGGGGTCGCGGTATCCGTCGACGTGGTGTTGCGGCGGGGGAATCCCGGCGCGGCCAAGCTCTCACCCAACCGGGGCTGGCTGCACGGGGCCCCGGTGCGGGTGCCACTGCGGGTGCGGTTCGCCGACGGGACCGAGGCGACCGGTCCGGACACGCCTGTCGCGCTGCCCCCGGGGTTCGGCCCGGCCGCGATCGGCCCCCCACCCGCGGCGACGCTCAGCTTCGGCGGCTCGTCGAGCGTCCCGGGCCGGACCCGGCTGCGCTACTGGCTGCGACCGCTGCCGCCGGCGGGTCCGGTCACCTTCACGACCTCGCTGGCGGCCCGGGACCTGGCCGAGTCCACGCTGACCGTCGACGGCGCGCTCATCCGCAGCGCCGTGAAACGGGCGATCGAGCTGTGGCCGGCAGATCCGGCGGTCGACGCCGACCCGGGGCAGGCATAGCGTCTCCAGCTCGTGACGCAGGTGATCGCGGTGGACTGGTCGGGGCGGGCGAAGGGCGCGGCCGAGTCGATCTGGCTGGCCCGGGTGGTCGCCGGGCGGCTCGTCGAGCTGGACAACGGGCTCGACCGGGAGGCCGTCGTGGCCGCCCTCGTCGACCGCGGCCGCCGGGAACCGCGGACCGTCGTCGGGCTGGACTTCTCCTTCTCGTTTCCCGCATGGTTCTGCGCCCGGCAGGGCTGGCGCAGCGGCCGCGAGGTCTGGTCGGCGATCGGGGCGCAGGCCGAGCAGCTGCTCGCCGACGGCGAGCCGCCGTTCTGGGGCCGGCCGGGGACCGTGGCGCAGCGCCTCGGCGATCCGTTCCGCCAGACCGAGAAGGATCTCGAACGACGGCCGAAGAGCACCTTCCAGATCGGCGGGGCCGGCGCGGTCGGCACGGGTTCGCTGCGCGGCATGGGCCACCTCGCCCAGCTCTCCGCGGCCGGCTTCACCATCTGGCCGTTCGACGAACCGGGCTGGCCCCGCGTCGTCGAGGTCTACCCGCGGCTGTGCACGCCCGCGGGCGTGGTCAAGAGCCGCCACCGCAGCCGGCGCGACCATCTGCACGCCCGATTCCCGGAGCAGGATGCGGTGCTGCTCGAGCGGGCGGCCGGCTGCGAGGACGCCTTCGACGCGGCGGTCAGTGCCCTGGCCATGGCGGCCGACCTGCCGAGCCTGATCGACCTGCCGCGCTTCGCCCCCGGCACGCCGCAGCTCATCGAGGGCTGCGTCTGGGCGCCTCGGGAGCGCCCGGCGGGCCGGCGGCCGGTGGAGTAACCGCCGGAGAATCGACCAGCGCGGCGGTGACGTGCGCCTGCGCGGCGGCCTTGGTGACACCGAGGCCGCTGAGCACGCCCGATGATAGGCGGCACGCCGTCAACGCGACGTTGACGGCGTACCGGCCCCGCGATCTCCTACGACGCGGCCGTGCCGCGGTAGCCCACCGGGCCTTCGCCCGGGAACTGGGCCGCGCCCTGGAACGAGGCGCCGTCGTCGAAGAAGGTCACGCTGCCGCTGCCGTGCGGGCCGGACCAGGACACCTGGGTGCCCGTGGCGGGCCGGCCCGACGGCGGAACGACCCCGTTGCGGTTGCTGATGACAATCTGCAGGTCGCTGTCCTTGTTCCAGGCCGCACCCGGACCGCCCCACTGGATTTCGGTGTGGTAAAGGGACATGTTCCCACCTTTCGTAATCCGCACAGCCGTATCTCGGCCATGCAGGAATCCGGCCAGGGAAAGAGACGGAAACGGCCGGCCGGACCCGACCGCGAGACAGTCCACAATGGCCGGCAACCCAGGCGCCGGCACAGAAACGTGAACCCCCGTGATTACGCCGGCTACCCGAAAGGGCGGATCGTGAACCGGCGCAGGTGAAGCGTAACGATCCCGGAACCTGGTGACAACACCCGAGTGCAGCAAAAGTACGATGCCGGGCGGCCGCGACCCGCTATGCCCGTATTGCCCCGCCGACGACGCCACTCAGAAAGAACCACCCGTGCGTGGGCACGGCCCCTCGACTCTCGGTCTCGCCGGGAATCGTCACGCGGACCGGGCCACGGCCCGCAGCGCCGCGACCGCGTGCCGCACGGCCGGCCGACCGGCGTTGTCGGCGCGCCAGACCGCGTGGATGCTCCGGCCCAGGACCGGGCGCAGCGGGAGCACGCGGACCCCGGCGGGCAGCGGACCCTGGCCGAGCCGCGGGACCATGGCGAGCCCCATGCCCGCGGCGACCATCGCGAGCTGGGTCGGGTACTCGATCACGGTGTGCTCGATCCGGGGCTGGGCGCCATGGGCCCGCATCGTGTGCACGAGCCAGTCGTGGCAGGTGGATCCCATGGTCCGGCTGATCCAGCGCTCGCCGAGTACCTCGTCGATGGCGACCCAGTCCCGGCCGGGTCCGGCAAGCGGATGGTCGGCCGGCAGCGCGACCTGCGCGACGTCTGCCATCAGCGTGGCGCGGTGGACCCCGGTCGGCAGGGTCAGGGGCGCGTTCTCCCAGTCCTGGACCAGCCCCAGGTCCAGCTCACCCCGGCCGACCCGCACGAGAGGACTGGCGAAGTCCATCTCCTCGACCCGGACGGCCAGATCGGGATGCCGCTCCCCCAACAGGCGCAACGCGGCCGGCAACAATCCCCGGGCAGCGGTCGGGAACGCGCCGACCGTCAGCGTGCCGACCACCTTTCCGAGCTGCGCATGCAGGTGCGCCTCCGCCTCGCCCATCATCGACAGAATGCGCTCGGCGTGGTCCACCAGCAGGGTCGCCGCATCCGTGAGCCGGACCCCCCGGCCCTGCCGGAACAGCAGCTCAGCACCTGTCTCCCGCTCCAGTTTCGCAATCTGCTGGGAGACCGACGACGCGGTGACATGCAGCCTGTCCGCGGCTGCGCCGACCGATCCGTACCTGGCGACCAGACACAGGACCCGCAATCGTTCCAGGTTCAACATGTAAGCAATGCTACGCGGTGCTCATTAGCAGGTTCACCTTGTTCTCGGCGCCGGAGAGCGCGAATGATGGCCCAATGCCACCTTCATTCCTTCGTAGCCCGCGGGAATCGAACTCGGCCGCCGGGAGTCGTGGCTCGACCGAGGATGATTCCTCGCCGTCGAACGTCTCCGGCCGAGCCCTGCCCGGGGTCGACTGGCGGGTGCGTTTCGGTCTGCTCGCGACGATCTGGGGACTCAGCTTTCTCCTGGTCAAGGTCGGCACGCAGGGATTTCCCGCCCTGCAGGTCGCGTTCGGCCGGGTCGTCTTCGGGGCGGTCGCCCTTGCCGGCGTCGTCGCGCTCAGGCGCGACCGGCTGCCGCGCGGGCTCGGGCTGTGGGCGCATCTCGCGGTGGCGGCGATGTTCCTCAACGCGGCCTCGTTCGCCCTGTTCGCCTTCTCCGCGCAGCGGATCCCCTCAGCGCTCACCGGGATCTGCAACGCGACCACGCCGCTGTTCACGACGCTCGGCACACTCGTCGCCCTCCCGGGTGAGCGGCCCGCCCGGCGCCAGCTCGCCGGCCTGCTGATCGGCTTTCTCGGCGTCCTGGTCGTGTTCGGCGTCTGGGACGGCGCGACGGGGCAGAGCATCACCGGCATGCTCCTGGCCCTGGCCGCGGCGGCGAGCATGGGCGTCGGCTGGGTGTACGTGCGGCGTTTTCTGACCGGTTCGGGGTGTTCGAGCCTGGCGCTCTCGACCGGTCAGCTCGTCGCCGGGGCGGTGGAACTCGCGATCGTCACCGCCGCCTTCTCGAATCCGCCCGCCAGCTTCCCGCTCCGGCCCCTGCTCGCGGTGCTGGTTCTCGGCGTCCTCGGCACCGGCGGGGCGTTCCTGATCCAGTACGGGCTCGTCCGGGACGCGGGCGCGACGGTCGCGGCGACGGTCACCTACGTCGTGCCCGTCGTGTCGACGCTCGCCGGCGTCCTGATCCTCGGCGAGAGCCTGTCGTGGAACGAGCCGGCCGGCACGGTGGTGATCCTCGTCGGCGCCGCGCTGTCCCAGCTCGGGGTCGCCGCGACGAGGACGGTCACGCAATCACACCAAACCGACACGCAGCGCACAGCCACCTATTAGGGTCAATCAGGCGGGATCGTCACAAAAGGTGAGGGGGCTGGTTGTGGTGTCGAGCGCGGATCTACCCGACCCGGTGGGCGGGCAGCCGAAGGGCGGGGCCACCATCGACAGGGCCGCGGCGGACCAGGCTACAGCTGACCGGGCCACGGAGGACCGACAGTGGTGGAAGTCCCTCGCGGACGAACGCATCCCGGTGGCGCTGAAGACCGACCAACCGCACTCAGCCCGGATGTACGACTACTACCTCGGCGGGAAGGACAATTTCCCCGCTGACCGGGAGGCCGCCGAGCAGGCCCTGTCGGTGTTCCCGAACGCGCGCATCGCCGCCCGCCAGAACCGGGAGTTCATGATCCGGGCAACCCGGTACCTGGCCGGTGAGGTCGGGATCCGCCAGTTCCTCGACATCGGAACGGGCATTCCCACCAGCCCGAACCTGCACGAGGCCGCGCAGAGCATCGCGCCGGACGCGCGGGTCGTCTACGCCGACAACGATCCGATCGTCCTGACCCACGCCCGGGCCCTGCTCACCGGCACCCCGGCGGGGCGGACCGCCTACATCGACGCCGACCTGCACGACACCGGCCACATCCTCGACGCCCCGGAGCTGCGCAGCACGCTCGACCTGTCCCGCCCGGTCGCCCTGTCCCTGATCTCGATCTTCCCGTTCATTCCGGACGCCGACGATCCGCACGGCATCCTGCGCCGGCTCCTCGACGCCCTGGCGCCCGGCAGCCACCTCGTCCTCACCCATCTGTCCGCCGACTTCGATCCTCCTGCCGCGTCGAGGCTCATGGACACCTACCACCGGCAGGGCATCCCGCTGCAGCTGCGCAGCCGCGCGGAGGTCGAGGGGCTGTTCGCCGGCCTGGACCTGATCGACCCCGGCGTGCAGATCGTGCACCGCTGGCGTCCCGACGGCACCGCGACGGACCTGCCCGACGTCCAGGTCGCCGGCTACGGCGGTGTCGCCGTCAAACGGTAGCGGCTCCGGGCCTCCCTCAACGTTTGGGTCCCTGCCTGGTCAGGGGTGCGGGGACGGCAACCGCACCCGTCAGTTCCGCGTCGTGTGGGCCGCCCGCGGCGGCCGGGACGTTCGGGTCGTCCGGGTCCTCCGGGCTGTTCGCCTCGATGGCGGGGCGGCCCGCCTCCTGGCGGTCGGCGACGTCTCGCGGTGCCGCGTCTCGAGGTGCCGCGTCCCGCGCTGCCTCGACGAGGACTGGCGGTTCGGTGGAGCCGTGGACGAGGACCTGGCGCAGGCGTTCGGTGTCGAGGACGCCTTCCCAGCGGGCCACGACGAGGGTGGCGAGGGTGTTCCCGCAGACGTTCGTCAGTGCCCGGCATTCGGACATGAACTTGTCGATGCCGAAGATGAGCATGATGGCGGCCACCGGAATGGTGTCGACGGTGGAGAGGGTGGCGGCGAGGACGATGAATCCGGAGCCGGTGACGCCCGCGGCGCCCTTCGAGGTCAGCAGGAGCACACCGACGATGGCAAGCTGCTGGCCGATCGACAGGTCGGCGTCGACGGCCTGGGCGAGGTAAAGGGCGGAGAGGGTCAGGTAGATACAGGTTCCGTCCAGATTGAACGAGTACCCGGTCGGCACGGTCAGCCCGACGACCTGGCGGGGGGCGCCGAGCGCCTCGAGCTTGCGCATGAGCTGGGGCAGCACCGGTTCCGAGGAGGAGGTGCCCAGGACGATGAGCAGTTCCTCGCGGATATAGCGCAGCAGCCGCAGGATGTTGACGCCGATGGCGGCGGCGATCGCGCCCAGAACGACGAGGACGAAGAACACCGAGGTGCCATAGAAGATGCCGATGAGCTTGCCGAGGCTGGTCAGGGTGTCGACGCCGTACTTGCCGATGGTGAAGGCCATGGCCCCGAACGCGCCGACGGGGGCCGCGTACATGACGATCCGCATCACCTGGAACATGGCGGTGCCGACCCGCTCCACCCCGGCGGCGAGCCCGGCGCCGGCGGGCCCGATGAGGTTCAGGGCGATCCCGAACAGCACCGCGAAGAACAGCACCTGCAGGATGTCACCGTCGGCGAAGGCGCCGATCACGCTGTTCGGCACGATGTCGGACAGGTAGTGGCCCCAGCCCTCGCTTCTACCCTGCTTGATGTAGCCGCCGACGGTGTCGTTGACGACGAGGCCGCCGGGGTTGGCATGCACTCCGTCCCCGGGCCGGAACACGTTCATCACGACCAGGCCGAGCAGGAGCGCGATGCTGGTGACGGCCTCGAAGTAGACGATGGACTTCAGGCCGACGCGGCCCACCTTGCGCAGGTTGTCGACCTGCGCGATGCCACCGACGACGGTGCAGAACACGATGGGCGCGATGACCATTTTGATGGCGTCGACGAAGGTCGTGCCCAGCGGCTGGAGGCGGACCGCGAAATCCGGGGCGAGCTGACCCACGACAATGCCCGCGGCGATACCGGCGAGGACCCACACGTACAACTGGCGGTACCACGGACGGCGGGTCCGCGGGGCCGGTGGAGCGGGCGCGGTCATGGATGCCTCCTCGCCGGGCGGGAAAACCTTTCCCGGTGGTGTCGCTGTTCGCGACCACACTGCTCAGCACCGGCCCCCGTGTCACGGTTCTGCTCATATTCTCCAGACACGGCACCATAGTGCCGGTGATCTGCAGGCGGACGGTGCCGACACGGCCGCGACGCCGGGGCACCGACCGCCGTTTCTGCACGAACGTCGGGCGAACCGGGGTGCATTTCCGACAGGTGGCGGATGCATTCCTGGACGTACGCTGTGAAAATACGCACCACCCGAGACGGGAAAATCAGACAGACCATCAACCCGATACGCCTCCTACTGTTTCTCCTACCAGACCGTCCGGAGCCGCGACGCATGCCTGACGAGCCGATCCGCACCCTGATCGTCGACGGTGACGCGCGACTGGCCGAGCAGGAGGGCGGCATTGTCGACCAGATTCCGGGATTCACCGTCGTCGGCATCGTCCACAGCGGCGCCGAGGCGCTGGAGTTCGTCTCCCGTGGTCATCCGCAGCTCGTCCTGCTCGATCTCCTCCTGCCCGACACGACGGGCGTGGAGGTCTGCCGCACGCTGCGGTCCCGGGGCGCCGCGCTCGACATCATCGCCGTGACCTCGGCCAGCGACCTGGCGACGGTCCGGGCCGCGCTGTCGTACGGGGTCGCCCAGTACCTGGTGAAACCGCTCAGCGCCGCGACGCTGCGCGACCGTCTCCACCGGTTCGCGGCGGCGCACCGCCAGCTGGCGACCGCTACCCCGCACCACCTCAGCCAGGGGGAGGTCGATCGCGCTCTGGCCGCGCTCCGGCCCGCGGTCGCCCCGATCGCGGACCAGCCCAAGGGCGTGTCCGCGACGACCCTCGACTCCGTCGTGGCCCAGTTACGGGCCAGGGCCGGGCGGCCGGCCTCCGCCGAGGACATCGCCGCCGCGATCGGGGTGTCCCGCGCCACGGCCCGCCGCTACCTGGAGCACCTGGCCGTCCACCGGCTGGCCATCCGTTCCCATCGCTACGGCCGGTGCGGCCGCCCCGGGAACCTGTACCGCTGGCAGGGAGCGTAGGGGACCATCCTCGACTCCAATTTCACCGACCCCGCGGTTGACAATAATCTGCGAGATTGTTACCAATGTCACGGCAGCGCGGGATCACCGCCGCTCCCGGCGACAGGAGGGTCGATGATCGACCAGTCAGAACTGATCATCAACGGGGAGCTCGTCGCCGCCCGCTCCGGGCGGACGTTCGACAACGCCAACCCCGCCACGGAGGAGCTCCTCGGCGTCGCCGCCGACGCGGGACCGGTCGACCTCGACGCGGCGGTCGCGGCGGCCCGGCACCGGTTCGACGAGGGCGCGTGGAGCGCCGACCCGGCGTTTCGGGCGCACTGCCTGCGTCAACTCCAGACCGCGCTGCAGGCCCGGATCGAACAGGTCCGGGAGGTCCTCATCGCCGAGACCGGCTGCACGCTCTCGCTGAGCCGGCTCATGCAGGTCGAGCCGGTGATCGCCGACATCGCCTACGTCGCCGACCTCGCGGAGTCCTACGAGTACGAGCAGGCCCTGCCCGACACGACGACCCTCATGGGCCCGGCGAGCCGGATCGTGCGCCGCGAGCCGGTCGGCGTCGTCGGTGCCATCACCCCGTGGAACTTCCCGCTGATGCTGAACCTGGTCAAGGTCACCGGCGCGCTCGCCGCGGGGAACACGGTGGTGCTCAAGCCGGCCCCGGACACCCCGTGGACCGCCGCGCTGCTCGGCCGGATCGCGCTGGAGGACACCGACCTGCCCCCGGGCGTGTTCAACGTCGTCACCTCCGCCGACCACGGGATCGGCGCCCAGCTCACCGCGCACCGCGACGTCGACCTCATCACGTTCACCGGCTCGACCTCGACGGGCCGGGCGGTGATGGCCTCGGCGGCCGGGACGGTGAAGCGGACCTTCCTCGAACTCGGCGGGAAGTCGGCCTCCATCGTGCTCGACGACGCCGACCTCGGCGCGGTCGTCGGCCTCGCCGCCTCGCACATCTGCTTCCACGCCGGGCAGGGCTGCGCGCTGGCCACCCGCATCCTCGTCCCGCGCTCCCGCTACACCGAGGCGGTCGACGCGGCCGAGGCCGCCGTGCGCGCCTTCCCGTACGGCGACCCGATGGACCCGGCGAACATGATGGGGCCGCTCATCAGCGATCGGCAGCGGGCCCGGGTGCTCGACTACATCAACGTCGGCCGGTCCGAGGCGAAGCTCGTCTGCGGCGGCGACCGCTCGCCGCGGCACGACCGCGGGTTCTACGTCGAGCCGACGCTGTTCGTCGACGTCGATCCCGATGCCCGCATCGCCCAGGAGGAAATCTTCGGCCCGGTGGTGACGGTGCTCCCGTTCGACGATGACGACGACGCGGTCGCGATCGCCAACAACAGTATCTACGGCCTGTCGGGCGTGGTCTCCAGCGGCAGCGTCGAGCGGGCCATGGCCGTGGCCCGCCGGCTGCGGACCGGGACGGTCGCGATCAACAACGCCCACTGGCTCGCCCCGGACTCGCCGTTCGGCGGCTACAAGCAGAGCGGTCTCGGCCGGGAGAACGGCATCCCCGGCTTCGAGTCCTTCCTGGAGATCAAGACGATCGGGTACCCGCCGGCCTGATGCGAGCCGCGTGCCGGGGCCGACGTCCAGTTCACTCGTGATGAGAAGGCGCAGGTAGCGACGTGGGTAAGTTCGACGGCAGGGTCGCCTACATCACCGGGGTCGCGCGGGGCCAGGGCCGCTCGCACGCGTTACGGCTGGCCGAACAGGGGGCCGACATCGTCGGTCTCGATCTGTGCGCCCAGCTCGACACGGTGCCCTACCCGATGGCGACGGAGGAGGATCTCGCCGAGACCGGCCGGCTCATCGAACAGCTCGGCCGGACGGCGGTGCTGCGTAAGGGTGACGTGCGTTCCCGGGCCGACCAGCAGATCGCCTTCGACGCCGGGGTCGCCCAGCTCGGGCACGTCGACATCGCGATCGCCAACGCCGGCGTGATCATCTCCGGCAGCGACCACCCGGACATGCAGCAGGTGTGGGACGACGCGCTCGGGACGATGCTCACCGGCGCCTGGCACACCCTTCAGCTCGCCGCCGCCCACATGCGCGAACGCCGGACCGGCACCATCATCGTGACGAGCTCGGTCGCGGGGCTGAAGGCGTTCACCGACGGCACGGCCGGCGCCGACGCCTACACCGCCGCCAAGACCGCGGTGGTCGCCCTGGTCAAGGCCTACGCCGCCCTGCTGGGCCCGGACAACGTCCGCGTCAACGCCGTCGCCCCGACCGGCGTGAACACCGCGATGGTGGTGGAGAACCCCGCGCTGTTCGCGAGCATCGCCAGCCTGCCGCACCTCGCGGCCGCGATGCAGAACGCGCTTCCCGTCGAGCTGATCGAACCCCGCGACGTCAGCGACGTCGTCGCCTTCCTCGTCTCCGACGAGGCCCGTATGATCACCGGTTCGACCATCGCCGTCGACGCCGGCTCGATGGCCCGCCCCTGATCACCGGACCCACCGGTCGGCGGGGATGGTCCTTTCCTTTCGGTGGTCGGCGTGACCGGACTGCTCTATGGGTTCATCCAGGCGCCCGACGACGGCTGGACGTCTCCCTCGATCCTGGCCGCCTTTGCCGTCGGCCTCGCCGGTCCTGTCGCCTTCGTGGGGTGGGAACGGCGTTGCGCGCACCCGATGCTCGATATCGGGTTCTTCGCCGAGCGCCGCTTCAGCGTCGGGAGCCTGGTCTTACCGCGGGCGGGCTTTCGGCCCGCTCACGGCCCGCTCGACGAGGGTTGGGCGGCCCCCGCTGCCGGTGGCTTCGCGACCAGGTGGAGATCGCCCTTCCGACGCTGGATGCGCCAGCCCTCGGGCGTCCGGGACAGTCGGTCCAGGTGCCGCCCGAGCAGGGATATCCCCAGGCCGCCATCGGGGCGTCGTTCCACCACCGTCCACATGACCTCCGCCGTCGCGGTGTCTCCGGCGAGGGTCACGTCGGGGCTGGAAATGATGTGGAACGAGGTGCCGAGCCCGGCCGTGAGGGTCCGGGCCATGAGTTCCTGGATGGCCTCGGGGCCCTTGGCCCGCCCCATCGGTCCCAGGAGGACCTCACCGTCCTCGGCGAACAGGGCCGCCAACCGCTCCCAGTTGCCCTGATCAAGATGCCGGCCATAATCGACGAACAACTGATGGATCGCATCGCGGTCCTCGAGCCGTTGAAGACGGTCCTCGGCACTTTCCACGGTCACCTCCACTGTCGAAACGTCTGAGCAGCGCTGACCATCATCAGCGTCGCATCGCCGGGTGCAGCGTCTCCTGAGATCGTGTGCGCCGCCCCCCGGAACCAGATCGTCCCGACTCGTCACACGCCCGGCACGATGCGCATGTCACGAACGGCGCCGCCGTCGAGGACGGCCAGGGCCTTCTGGTAGGCGGGGCTGTCGTGCGCGGTCCGGGCGGCCTCGACCGAATCGAACTCGATGAGCACGGTGCGGGTCTTCTCCCCGGCCTCGTAGGTCTGCTCCGGAAGACCCCGGGCTACGAAGGTGCCGCCGGCCGCACGCAGCGCCGGGCCGGCCAGCTCGGCGTACGCCGCCACCTTGCTCTCATCGACGATCTCCTTGTAGACACTGATCCAGTAGGCAGTCATGAGGCCATCGTGCCCGAGGACGCCACGCAGACGGGCCTCAACCCCAGGACGATCATGCTCAGTGATCATCAGGACGGCGGCGGACGGCACTCACCTGTCCTGCACCTCGGTCGCCACCCTCGTCGCCGGGATGCTGGCCGAGCTTCGGGGCGGCCCCGGCGATCGGGTCTATAAAGATCGCTACCGCTGTAGTACTAGACCGACATTTTCCCGGCCGGGCCCGTGAGAGGAACTTCCATCCGGCAGAAGATGACCGGCCTCGACGAACACCAGCGCCGCAACTGACTTCCAGGTGCCGCTGAACCCGACTGTGCCTGCCCGCGGCGGACGGCCTCGGGCCGGCCGTGGACGTCACCATCGCTCCTCGAACCCGATGCCCGGCCGAGCGAAGCTCGGCACTCGGGGGGTTCGGTGGGTCGTCCCCCCGAAAACATCGCGGCCCGCCGGGAAGCTGACCAAAGGTCAGCGACCACGGCGGGCCAGCTCGTGGACCTAACGCACCACAATAAGAACCGTTCGATCTTGGTTCAGGGTCCCGAGATCACCGTCCGCCCGGTCTCCGCGAGGCTCCTGACCAGGGGCGATGCAGAGTGAGCGCCCGCCTTGCAACAACATCGATCGAATCGAACGTACGTTCCGCAGGTCTGGCGGGTCCGGACGTCGCGGTCCGTCTGGTGACCGCGATCGTGGGGACCGTGGTCGGGTTGACGTTCCTGTTCGCGTTCGGGAACGTGGCGACGCTCGGTATCCGCCTGGGGGTGCCGACGTACGTCGCGATCCTCGCCGCACCGGCAGTTGATCTGTCGGTCGTAGCGCTTCTGGTCGGCACACGGCACCTCGTCCTGCACGGAGGGCCGGTGGAGGTGGTTCGGGCGGCGCGGCGTCTGCTCATCTTCTCCAGCACGGTAACGCTGGCCCTGAACATCGCGGAACCCCTCATCGCCGGCCACTACGGCAAAGCCGCGTTCGACGCCGTCGGACCGCTCCTGCTTATCGGCTGGTCGGAGGTCGGCCCCAGCCTGCTCCAGGCGATGCAGACCACCACAGCGTCCATGGCTGCACTGGGCAGGCAGGCCGCGGACGACCCGACCGAGCCGATCGCGGCTGACCGACCGGAAGTGCCGCAGGTTCCTGGCCCGGTAGGGATGGGAGCGCCTGCGGTCGAGGCGACGTCTCGGGGAGACGGATCGGGCACACGGGAGCAGGACCTGCTCCACCGGGCACGCGCCGAGGACGTTCTGCACTGGCAGTTCCATCACCGCCCGATCTCCGCCGAGAACCTCCGCAAACGCCTTCACATCGGCGCAGGCACCGCACGCAGCCTCGTCGCGCAGCTACGCAGCGACACCAAGGCCACGTTCGGCAGGTCGGCGTCAGCTCCAGTCCCAAACGGGGCAGCCTGACACCTGCGACGCCGCCACAGGCTGACCACGAGGATGCGTATCCCGATGGACGAACCGTCGAACGGCTCTCTCGCGTACGCCCCCGCCACGGCCGATGTGGAGGTGGGTGGGTAGTTGGCGGGCCGCCGTGTCCCGACGGTGACCGCTACTGTTGCGGACACCGCCTACGCCGGTGAGGAACTCGCCGCGTCGTACTCCGCGGGGATCCGTCCAGTCACGCTGGTGAGGCCCGGATCGCGATCGTGACGTCCTTGGCCCCGCAGTCGGGACGCTGGTGCGGTGAAGGCCGGTTTCGGTCGCGGCCCGCACGAGGCCTGTATATTCGACGGCCAGCACCCTCCCGGCGACCAACCGTGAGACGACGAGGCTCGGCGGCGGTCTGGTGGCCTAGACCGTCATTAGGCCAAGTGGCGCTCGGACCGAAGAAATTGTGGGCGCTGGTCGCGTCAGCGTCCGTGTTTCTCGACAATCAAAAATTCGCGTCACCGACGCCGTTGACGCGGCCCTCAGGGAGGTTGGTCATCTCCGCGTTTGAAGAGCTGCACCGTCTTGGGCATCCCGGTCAGGATTGCCTCCACCTGGTCACCAGGTTGGTCGAGGAGGAAGCCCGACGTTTCCCGGAAATTCGGCGTGACAGCGCCCGGGATCTCGACGATCTTGTCGAAGAATTTCTGGTGGACCGGATCGGGCCCGTAACCACGAGCCTCCTTGCGCAGGCGACCGATGACGCGTCCGTCGGACGTCTCCTCCGCAGGTCCGTCCGCAACTGGCTGATCGACAGCGTGCGCAAGACATCACGGGGGGCGTTGCGGCGCCGGCTCGTGGAGGTCCTGTCGGGAGATGACGCCTTCGAAAAGGTGCCTGCTGGCGAGCCGGGCGCCGGCCGTTGGAGGCTCACGGGCACACCGGTTCCGCCGTGGGCTGGCCCCATCGATGACCTGGCGCGGGCGGCTCGTGAAGTCCCGAACGTGAGGATCCCGAAGTGGTCGAGCACGACCCGCCGGCCACCGATCGCGGACCGGGCATCGATCATCGCCGTAGCCCAGGCGGCTTTCACGGCGGCGAGCGGGTCGCTTGAGGAAGCTCAGCTTGTCGACGTGTTCGCGGCTCGGTTCCCGGTCGTGCTGGACCCCGACATCGTCTACCTGCCCGAGGGCGCTGAGAACCGTGCCGACGCGGATGAGCCGACTCCCGAGGATCTCGTCGTTGCCGCCGATGAAGAACTGAGTGCTGCGGCCACGGCTGCGGGCATCGTGGGGATGTTGTCGCCGGTGGAGCGGCGGATCGTCCTGTACCTGGCATCGCCGGCCGACATCCGGGTGCTCCTGGCGTGCGGCCTGGCGCAGGCGCGCCTGCATGCCGACAGGGTGGCTGAGAAGCTCAGGCAGCTTGTCGGCGAAGGCGAAGACCGAGAGGCAGTGGCCAAGGAGGTGATCCGGCTGTGTGGCACCACGACCGCCCTGGGCTGACCGTGCGCCCGATGGAGCGCGGCGGGAGTTCTGACGTCAGATCTAGGTGCCGGCATACTCGGCCCACCCCCCGCCGGAGGACACCGTGAGCGACCAGCGGACTGCCCAGCATCTTCTCGATCTTGCGGCACAGGTACCAGACATGCACCAACTAACCCAGCCGGGGCTAGAGGAACGGTTCGGCGCTTCGACGGATGTCGAGGTCCGCGTCGGGCAAGTGTGGCGCGCCCGCTGGGACGAGACCGTCATGTTGCTGGTGGTACTGGCTGTACGAGACCGCGAGGTGCAAGGTGCGCCGGTGACCATCGACCCGTCCAGGGAGGATGACCATGGCATCGTGGTCGGTGAGACGGCGACCGCGTTCGGCGTGGCCGTCACAGTATGGGCGGGGCTTACGGCGACGGTGCCGAACCGGGTCCTCGATCAACTGGTGGATGTCTGGAGCGACTCGCTGGTCCGATGCATCGCTGCCGCGAGCGTGCAGAAGCCAGCCCCATTGCCAGCAGTCGTGAGACGGGGCCGCAAGATCACGTCCCCTATGGACCCTTCGGCTATGCTCCGCGCAGAGCTCACCGACGACTTGGAGCTGTTGAGGCAGGCACCCGGGCTGCCGGTTGCCGTCCCGGGAATCGAGCCACGCACCCTTGCAGCGATCCTGGGATCGGGTCTTGATCTTGGCGCATTCTGCGCTTCGCTGAACGTGAGCCAAGCCGAGGCCATGCGCCTTCTCCGTGGCAAGGTCCCGATGACGATGGAGCAGATCGACCTCGTGGCGAAGGTGACTGGCGTCACCTCCGGGGAGATCGCGAGTTCGGTTCGCCCACTCCCGGCCGGGCTTGTCATCCGGATGGAGCATCCACGGTGGAGATCAACGTGGACTCGACGTGCGCGCCGGTTGGGTATCGCTGAGGAACGAGCACGTCTAGACGGCAGCTATGGCGCCTTTAGCCTTGCCGCGCGAGAAACCGGCGGCGGCGAGCCTGACTGGGACTCGCGGCTTCGGCAGTTCCTCAACAGTAGCGCCGCGGGCGAGGAGGATGCATAGTGCGGGCGAGACCGCTCTTCGCTGACGCTCCTCGCCAGGCCGAGGCGATCTTGCGCGTTGTCGAGGAGCGTCATCCGGGATCGCTCGCGGCTCTCTGCGCCGACCCTTTGGCCACGATCTCGTCGTGGCCCGACGTCCAAGTGTCCGTCGTACCCGAATCAGGTGATGGTGACGGATGCTCGGTGTCTGGCAGCTACTTGGACCATACCCAGCCTCCGACCCTCCGCATCGCCGCATCGCGATCGCGCCGGCGCCGCGGGTTCACCGTGCTCCACGAACTGGGTCATCACCTCCAGCAGACGGATCCAGAGCTTGGACAGCGCGTCTTCACCCGCGTGGACTCCGAGAACTTCGAGGAGGCGGCGTGCGATGCCTTCGCCGCCCGGGTGCTCCTGCCGGATGGGTGGGTCCGCGATCGCGTCGACCTACGAGGTCCGACCGCCACAGAGATCGTCGACATGTTCCAGAACTCCCAGGCATCTCGCGAAGCGTGCTGCGTACGGGCCTCCGAACTGCTGAGCGGCGGAGGCGTCGTCGTTCTCCTCGACGCGGCAGGCCGGGTGGTGTTCGCGTCACCACGGGGGGTCGTCCCACCGGCGCGGGGCTCTGACCAATCCGACACGCCACTGATCCGGGCCGCGCTTCGTGGAGATGCCACGGTCGAGCACGACAACACCTTCGTGGCCTACCGCAATGGGGGCCGGAGCGACCCGCTGTACGGGCAGGCGGCTTGGTGCGACAAGCAGTACATGATTGCGGTACTCGCGCCGGACAACGTTGCGTGGCGCCGCTTCGCGCCGCCCCGATCCGCCAGCGCGGCCTATCCTGCGGAGCGATGGTGGATCTGCGAGATCTGCCCGGATGCCGACCCGTTCGAGGTCTTCGGCCCGCCGTGCCAGCGCTGCGGGCAGCCGAAATGCGGCAACGGCCACTGCGGCTGCGCCCCCGCGGGAGCCAGAGCAGAGCAGCGGTGTGATCGCTGCTTCCTCGTGCTGGCGGCTACGCAGTTCGATCCAGGCCGCTCGATCTGCCGCAGCTGCGCCGAATGAACAAGAGCTGGGGGGCGTCGACCGCCTCGGGCGGGAGCTGCCTCACGGTCCGACGTCAGTAAGGGTGAGCGGCCATCAAGCAGCTCCGCCCAGGCCGGGCGCCCAGGTGCAGCCCGCACCCCTACCGAACGAAGCACTCGAATGGGACAGACAAACGACATCCTCAACGACGTCCGCGGTCGGATCGACGCGCACGCTGAACCGCTCGCGGAGGCACGTGGCCGGCTAAGACTCAGCCGGGACGTCGCGATCGGTTTCCGGGGCGCGTTGCGCACGTACCCCAGCGGTTCGCTGGCGCAGCACACCTTCATTCATCCAGTGGCGGACGGGGACGGCGGTGTCGTCCTGGACCGCCGTGTCTACCCGGCGCTCGGTCCGGATGGCGCTGACGAGTCTCCTGAAGAGACTATCGAGGCGCTGTGCTCCCTGCTCGGGCCGAGTATCCGAAACGTCTACCCGAAGGCCCGTTGCTGCACGTCGAGGCGAGGACCGAAGATCTACTTCGTCCGTCCGGTGGACGGTCAGGACCCGACCATCGACCTCGTCATGGCGCTCACCCGCCGCGACGGCAATGGGCTTTGGATCCCCGACCTCAAGAAGAGCAAGTGGGAAGCCTCGGACCCCGAGCAGCACGCTACGCTGTTCACGTCTGGCGGCAAGTCGCGCGCCCAGACCCGTCGCCGCACCATCCGTCTGCTCAAGGCATGGAACCGGCAGTACACCACCGTCGGGTTCTCATCCCACAACTTGTCCGTCTGGGCATGGGAATTCATCACGGAAGGGATGGGGCTCCCGACCGCCCTCTTCTCCGTGCTGGACAAGGCATCGACCCGGCTGGAGGCGGGATACGCGACGAAGGATCCGGCAGGGGTATCGCCCAATGTGAAGCCCCTGATCGACCGCTCGATCGCCGCCCGGCGACTGCGCACAGCGGCCGATGCCGTCAGCGAGGCCCTCGAACACGACGACGACCGCGAAGCGGTGCTCTCGGTGCTCTCGCGGGTCTACTGGAAGTATCTGGAAGACCCGACACCGTCCGGGCTGGCGGGCAAGGCAGCGATGTTGAGGCGACCAAACCCAGTCTCGACCGCCGCATTGGGCCTCTCGGGTAGGCCGGCACTCGTCCGGCCTACCCGCGCCTACGGTACCCCGCTCCACAGCGCGTGACCCGCCGAGCACCATGGCGGGAGCCGGCCTGGTTCGCCAGGCCGGCGCCCCGCATCCTGTTCCTGCGCCGGCTCGCCGACTGTGGCCTTCAGATCCGGGAGGTGCGGTTTCCCTTCCGGCGATACAGAGGTGGCTTCGCCGTCGAGATCAGGCTCGACGTCGCGGACCTGCCTGTCCAGACAATCACGATCGTCTTCAGCCTGGCGTCTCCCGAGTCCCCGCACGTCTACACGGACGGACCATCCGACTCGCCACATCGCTATTCTGGCGGCGCGCTGTGCATGTGGTACCCCGCCGATCCTATAGAACGACGCTGGAGCCGTTCCGACGGCCCGCCTGCCCTTCTCGGCTACATCGTCGCTCACTTGCTTCGCGAAGAATGGTGGCGCCTTACAGGAGAATGGCCGGGGTGCGAGGTCATCCATGCCTGACATCGACGACTGTCAGCCAATATCAACAATGAACAGAGAAAGCGCCAATGCCAACCGCCACTACGTCTGGATCCGCCGTTGCACCATTGCCGTCGATTCAAACCAGCGCCACGACTACCGCTACGGTGACACGGACGCCCGCACCCACCCCGGGCGCACAAGGAGGGACAACCGGCGGACCGGATCTCCTGGCGACCGCAGTGCTCTCCGGCGCATTTCTCGCTGGCATAATCGCGGCGGCGATCAACATCTGGCTTGCCCATCGACGCAGCCGGGAAGAGCAGTGCAACCGCCTGCGCACAGCGTTCGCTGAAGCATTCGCGACGTACGCGGCCTACAAGGAGTTCCCTTACGCCATCCGCCGCAGGCGGACCGATGCAGCGCCGGACGAGAGGGTTCGGCTTTCCGAGGCGCTTCGGGATATTCAAGCCAGGCTCGCCTACCACGTTGCCTGGACGGCGGCGGAATCCGAAACCGTCGGAGCCGCGTACGCCGACCTCGTTCAGCAGGCCCGCGAGATCGCGGGGACCGCGATGAAAGATGCTTGGAGGGGGCCGGCAACAACATCAGACGCGGACATGATTATCCCGACAGCCATAATAGATCTCAGATCTCTAACGCCGTTTGAAATGTCATTCATGAAAGCGGTGCGTGCCCATCTGGATGCGCGAACCCCTTGGTGGGCCAGATGAGACGGAATCTTTCGGTCGGCGACGGCACTTGGCGACTGCGAGACAGCCTGTCGCGTTACGGGCAGTGAGGGTATCGAGCCGCGCGCCCGCCAGACGGGAGCGTGGTCAGGTTTTGACGACCGATGCCCAGCACGACACGGGAAGGACAGCGCACAAGATGGCCCACTTGCAGCACCCGTAGTCGTCCGATTGTACCAATCAGGACTACGGCATGAGCCGGCCTTCATCCGATCCGGACTACGCCACTTCCTCCTCGGCGAAGAGTTCGGCCTGACGAATGATCAGCTCGGTCGCGCCGGGTTCCTGGTCGAGTGGGTACCCGTGAGGAGTAGAAGGTGCTTGACGCTGGTGCGGAGCTTGGCCCGCACCGACGCCTTGACCTGCCAGTCCGTCTTCGCGTCGCGGCGGACGATGCCGGTCGGCTCGTGCGCAATCTTCCGCATCGTCTCGTCCTGCATGACGTCACGGGCGGACTCGTTGTTCGCCAGCGCGTCGTAGAAGGCCAGCTCGTTCTCGGAAAGCCCGGTGTCCTCGCCGCGCTTCCGCTGCTCCTGGATCGCTTTGGCGAGTTCGACGAGCGCGGCGATTACCTGGGACGAGATAATCGCCCGGTTCTGGTACCGGTTGAGCGCGTCGTTGAGCTCTCGGAGAACTTGCGACCCGCGGCGATGTTGCGCCGGCTGATGAGCCTGACCTCGTTGGCGATGAGCCGCCGGACTGCCTCCAGCTGTAGGTGCTGGCGGTCGGAGGTCTCGAACCTCTTGCGGAACTCGCCGTCGATCACGGAGACGCCGGGCTTGCCCAGGCCGGCCTCGGCGAAGATGTCGATGACGCCGGTGCCGGTCATGTGCTGGCTGATGATCTGCCGGACGGCCGTGTCCAGGGCGGCGGTGTCGTGCCCTCCCGGTCCGCGGCTTCCAGCTTCGCGATCTGCTGGCGCACCGTGTCAAAGAAGGCCACGTCATCACGGATGGGCTACGCCTCAACAACTCGCGGAATCTTTGGCTTCAGTCGCTCCGTGACCCCAGTTGCTGCGTTATGGACTAGAATCAGATGGGACTATATTTGATCTCTGGTGAACGCCGGGATGAACTCGGTCGGAAACGGTAGAGGTGCCTCGACCACTTCGCTTTGGTGGATCGCTCATCCTTCAGACGCTCGCCGTAATGAGGGGGCATTGACGAGAGCAGAATTTGGCCCGCCTCCCATCGTTTCGCGTGAGATCCGCGTGCGTCTTGGAAACATTGGTTGCGCCACAGGCGCAGTCAACTTTATAATTCCATCGTTGGGTTGAACGCGGGGGAGAATTCTTGTCAAAAATGGCATCCGACCGTACTGTGAGATGTCCAATCTTGGTGCCAGCAGGAATGGTCGAGCGCGGCCGACGCGGTCGCGGAACAGAGACTGACCGTGGCGGACGAGGCCCCCTCTCCCGCGGTTCCCGGTACGCGGCCAGAAAATTTCCCGCGTTGACTTCCCCCTGGTTAGCCTGGCCTAGGCGGTAAGAGCGCAAGCCCGTAGGCATCCATCCAGTGATCTTCCTCACGGTGTCGAAGATCTTGACCGCTACACTCCAGGGTTCGTCCCGATTGATCTCGATCACCCACAGGCCCTTACGAACCGGCGTAGTCAGCCCCTGCTCCCGCACCCGAATTACGGGTAGACCGAGCGCTCGCAGAATACCGTCTTTTCGCCGTTCGATCTCATCATCATCACGGAACCGGCTCGCGTGGTAGGCGGCGCCGTCATATTCCACTGCTATCCGTCGTCCACCCGCATCGATGAGCATGTCGATTTCGATCTTTGAGTATCTCCACTGATAGCGCTCTCGGACGTCGGACGGGATGTCGAGCTGATACGAACAGAGGTCGGGTACGCCACCAGGGAGACCACCTAGCCGGTCGTCCGGTGGAATCAGGGCGCCGAGGCTATCGATTTCGGCGGCGATACGCGCTTGACGGTCGGAGACACCTCGGCGACGACACCGTGGACAGCCCGTGTCGTTAACCCGGTTGAGGATAGTCGACCGCCAGTTCGGATGTTTCTCATTCGTGAGGCATCGCCACTCATATCGCGCAGTTCCGCCATCATGGCTACCGGGTGACAAGGTCGCCGCGTCGACCGAGCTGACCAGTTCTCTAGCCAGAGTCGGGAACCAGGTCTTGAGACTCGTCGTCTCGTCCACTTGATGTCCAGCGCACACGAGGCAGGCGTCGAGCTGGCCCGTCCGGACCTTGGGTTCGGTGCGCCAATGGTGCGTCACCTTCCTCCATTCTCCGGTCTCGGGCACGACAGTCCACGTCTCGTGTTTCCAGGAAACCTCGCGATTCGAACCCAAGGTCACCTCATCTGGAGAAGCCTCGTCGTCCCACTGGTCCAGTAGAAGCGCAACATCGGCAATCACGCCCTTCTTCTGACACGCGGGGCATCGTGTGCCGCGTGAAATGCGATCTTTTGGCCAGACCTCCCAAGTATGGTGATCATCGAGCGGGCAGACCCATCTTGGACGACCAGATTCCTGCCTGTTGGCAAATCCTGCGGGCATCGTCCAGGGCGGAGGATTATCTCGATGCCATTGCTCACGCAGCATCGGGAAGTCGGCGACACTTGTACGCCGAAAATCGTGCCGCGTCCTCCAGGACTCGATCGCGCGATCTCGCCAGGCATCCCAGTACCTCGTGCGGTCGCGAGAGCGCTGCTCGATCCGAGCGAGGTCAGCGGCGAGGCGCACGCGATAGTGGGCCCATTCTTCAGCCCACCGTCCCCGCTGGCATTGGAGCATCCTCAGGCGATCGACATCCGTTCCTTCTCCCGAATCAAGGGGAGGCGGAGGAAGAATGAGCTCGCAATCCATGGTCTCGACGTCACCTTTGTTTCGACTTGAACTACTCAATGAAGCCTCGTGGGCACCGCTCCGACCGGCGCCAGGGCATGCTCGTCCCGCGAGGCCGCGGCCAGCAGGCAGCTCCCCTGCCCGGCACGCTCGAACGCGGCATGCAGACTTCCCGCCGAGGGGGTGGAAGCCCGCCCGGCGTGACAGGCATCAAGGACGGCCACAACTCGGGCGGCCTGGCAGTGTTCCCGCAGCAGGTCATTGACGTCCGCAAAAGCCAGCGCCTGATGCCCCACCCGGCCACGACCCAGGTCGATGGTTGCCTGGGTCGCGAGGTGCAACGCCCCCTCGGCATCGAGAACGCCGTGGCCGGCGTAGTAGAGCAGGAACACGTCGCCGGCCTGCTCCGCCGCCCGCTCGATCGCATTGGCAAGCTCGATCGGGTTCGCCGGATCCATCACCGTCGTGACCTGCCCGGCGGGCATACCACACCGGCCGGCCAGCACCTCGGCGAGATCGGTAAGAGTGCTGGCTACCGACGGCAGGTCCGGCAGGAGAGAACCGGTCACATGCCGGCCGGAACCGATCAGCAGAATCCGGCTTCCCGGCCCGGCGAGATCCGAGAACACCACGGCCCCTCGCCTCAGCCCGCCGCCTGTGACGATCCGTCCGGCTCAGCCGGCGGACCGGAGCCCTCGCCCTCACCGGTCTGCTCCGACTCGCCCGTGGCCACGACGCCCAGCTTGTCGAGCAGGGCGCTGACCTCCGCGCTCGTCAGGCTGCGCACGTTTGTCGCGGACAGCGACGCGGACAGCGACACCGACGCGCCCTGCGCGGTGGTCACCGTCGCCTGCACATCACCCCGCCGGCCCTTCAACCAGGTGATCAGCACACTGCCCGCGGTACGCACCCGGGCCGCCGTCGCCACCGCCCACCACCGGCCGCCAGGACCACCAGCGCCTCGATCACTCCACCGGGCATCGCGCCCGGCGGCGCCGCCGCGGGTTGTAGCCGGACCCTGCCTCGCAGCAGCGGCTCGTCCAACAACCAGCCCCGCAAACGACCCAGATCATCCCCCGACGTGCCACCGGACATCTGCACGATCAGATCCACGACGCCCCCCGACGGCCAGCCCACACCGATTGAGATCTTACCGCGCCCTACGCGAAGAGTGACCAAGCGGCGTCACTTGGGTCGGCTGTGACAGCACCAAGATCTTCGGATTCCTGGGAGTGTTGATGTCAGTCCCGCGACGTGGTCATTGCTGCCTGACCGGTCCGTCCTGCTGCGTGCTGCACCACGCGCAGATCACGGTCGGCGCGGACGCGGGAACCTCAAATCGCGCGCCACACGGCCGCCGGGACCTCCCCGCGCGCCAGCGGCGCCGTCGCTGGCCGATACACACCATGGCCGTGTCGCAAGGCGGTTCGTCGCCGAGAGTGCGCGGATGCGCGTCACGGCACACCGCGCAGACCGGCTCCGGGGGCGCGGCAACGAGCGTCGGATTCACCTCGGTCGCGGAGATGATCCGCCGATAGCTGGAGTGCGGGGTCGGACCACCGCAGACATCACAGTGCAAGTAGAGATCTGACCGGGGCGTAGGGCTCCACGCGTCCCGCGCGATGAAGGCAAGCGCCGCGAAGAACTCGCGCACCGTCATCCCGCGATCTTCTGACTCACAACCGCGTGAGTTCCGGCTCCTCCACACGACCCATCATGATCTCACCCGATCAACCAGCCTGTCGGGCGATCGACCTCATACGCCAACAGCCAGCGGAGACAGCTGGTGGGTCTCGACAACCGCGACCCCCAACCGGCCGAACCGGAAACGCGCTTACCCGGACCGGGAACAGGCAAACGCGGACGAACCGCGCGAGCGCTGGGACAACCCGGCACCAGAACAAGCCATCGGAGGCGACGAAGGGCGACGCCGTGGTCGCCCAGGAACCGCTCCCAGCAGCAATAGAGTGCCCCGACAGCCGATACAGGCCAGAGAGCCGCAAGGGGGCACCCTACCGATGGCCGGTCCCGACCACGCCCAGGACGATCCCCGCACGGAGAACACGGAAGCCGGCAACCAAGCTGGCGCGGAACCGTCCCGGAAAACACGACGACAACCCGTCGCCCGCCACATGGTCATCGAGCGGGTCGAGACCATACCCATGACGGCCGAGGAACGGCGAAGAGCAGTCGAGGCGCTCGCCGAGCTGATCCTGCACTGGGAGCACACCACCGCAGCCGCCACCAACGCGGAGGAACACCCGTAGGCCCGGCCGCCGCTCCGGCTGACGTTCCGCATCGCCCTCAGCGACATCGCGCCCTCGGTGCCCGCCCGCTGGCGCGCCCCGGCCGGACCGGTCACACCGACATGATCAGAGCGTCTCGCGCCGAGGGTACCGGGGATGGGTCTCCTGCATCCACGCACGGAACCGCCGGAGCCGCTCCTGATGATTCGCCTTCCGGGGCCTCGCAGCATCCGTACACGGGCTTGATTCAGGGGCACCGCACTTCGGGCACGTGACGAGCCTGGCCCGCCCGACGGTCACCGGATCGGAAGCCGTGCCACCGGCACGCCGACGCCACTCCTCGACCTGGCGGTCGTATTCGGCCAGCGCCTGCTGGTACCGGCCTTCGTGGACGAGGGAGACGCGGGGCGCGGGTAGTGTGTCCGGCTCCGGCGGTCTCCAGTCCGGATCCCGTCCGATCTTGGCAATGACCCGCGACATCGGCCCGTCGTAGTCGCTTCCGACGGCGGTCACGGTGTCCTCGAAGGGCCCGGGGCCGTGGATCGTACGACTGAGCCAGTTCTCGGGCAGGAGCACGCGGTCGCCCGGGACGAGCGGCTCGGCGCCCTCCCACAGGTAGGCATACTTGCCCACCCGTACCTTCATCGCCACCGACGCCCCCGACTGTCTATCGCTCGCCCGCGCAACCAATTTCGCCCACACGGTATCGACAGTCCGTGGGCGTCTGGGCCCGATTCGTACTGTCTCCGCGTGAGGGCGATACAGGTGACCCTCGCGCCGGACGTCGATCGGCGGATGGGTCATCTCGGTTCCCCGCGCCCGTCCCCTAGGCCGCCCCGCCGTCGCCTCCACCCGACTAGCGGGAGGGGCTGTCGGCGGCGCGGCATCGAGCCTGGCCTCGGGCCGTCAGGTGTCCCAGCGTCGTCGCGGCTCCTCCAGCTCGTCCGCGACGAACCTCCGCTGGTCCAGCATCCGGGCGATATTCGCCGACTGCACCGCCCAGCGGCGCAGGTCGGGGCCGTGCGGACGAGCTCCGGTAAGCAGGAGCCCGACCACGGACCTGCCAACTCTCGCAGCGAGGGCCGCGAACGACCCGCACGCTGACCCATCCCAGCCGCGGCGACTACCGACAGGAGTCGACTGCTACAGAGCCAAAGGAGGCTCGAACCACCTGCCCGGCCCGCCGACCTGCAGTTTCGGCGGGCACGAGCACGTCCGCAACGTGCGAACCAACCTGTTTCTGCAGGTCAGGCGGTTCGTCACGCTGCGGGGTGGAGGTGGCGGGAATCGAACCCGCGTCCTCCGGCACCGACACAGGGCTTCTCCGGGCGGAGCCTGCTACTTGTTTCTCAGCCCCGTCGGACCCACAGGCAAGCCGACGTAGGCTCAGTCGCTGTTTGATTTTCCAACTGGCCCCGCGACCGGGTCAGTCGGTGATCCTCCTAGCGACGTCAGATCCTGGGCCGGAGGCACTCCCAGGCTGACGGTTACCTAGTCCCTACGCCGCGAGGGCGTACAGGGGGGTAACAGGCTGCGTCTTGTTGGCAGCTATTTTTTTGAACGGATCGTTAACGAGATAACCGTTCATCCTCGGCCCGCTTCCCCTGCCTCGACGTCCGAAGTCGAAACCGATCACCCCCAGGTACGGTTGTCTTGCCTACCGTCTCATGCTACCGCAGGACGCGGGCGATCGGAGCGATGCGCCGCGGCCGGCGGACCCGGTCCGCGTCGGCAGCGGAGGGCGTCGGCGCCCGGCCCGACAGACGCGGAATCGAGGAGCGAAGGCGGGCATGCCGGGCCCCGCGTGGTAGTTGTACGTACAACGGCATCCCGTCCGCCAGCCCCGGGGAGACCACTGTGGAGATCAAGGAACTGGGACATCTCGTCCTCTACGTCCGCAACATCGAACGTTCGGTCGCGTTCTACCGGGACGTCCTCGGCTGGCGGCAGGTGTTCCCGGACCCGGCGGCCTCCGCCGACGGTCCGCTGCGGGTGCCCGCGGCCGGCTTCTCCGCCGGCCGCACGCATCACGAACTGCTGCTCATCGAGGTCGGCGAGGACGCGGCGGCGGTGCCGGCCGGCCGGCGGATCGGGCTCTACCACTTCGGGCTGAAGGTCGGCGACACCGACGACGAGTTGCGCGAGGTCCTCGCCCGCATCCGGGAGGCTGGCGTCGACATCGTCGGGGCGTCGGATCACACGATCACCCACAGCCTCTACATCCTCGACCCGGACGGCAACGAGATCGAGCTCTACATCGACGTGGCGGGCGTCGACTGGCAGTCGCAGCCGCACCTGATCGCCGCCCCGATCCGCCCCCTGCGCCTGTAACGGCACCCGTCGCCGGCACCGCGAGCCGCACCCCACCTCCCCGCGGCCCCCGCCTCCCCCGCGGCCCCCTCGCTGCGGCACCCACCGGCTCGGGTGGTCGTCCGGTGGCCAAGGGTTGCGAGGCCCGCGACTCGGCATCGGTGACACTGAGCCGATGACGCCGTCGACGCCACCCCTGCCGTCGGCCGGTCCCCCGCCCCCGCCCCCGCGGCCGCCCGCGCCGTCGACGGGGTGGGATCGGCGGGAGGTGGCGTTGCTGCTCGCGATGGCGAGCCTGACGGGGCTGGTCGACGCGACCAGCTTCCTCGGGCTCGGCCGGGTGTTCGTGGCGAACATGACCGGCAACGTCGTGTTGCTCGCGTTCGCGCTGGCGGGGGCGCCCGGGTTGTCCGCGGACCTGTCCGCACTCGCGTTGACCGGCTTCCTGACCGGCGCGGTCCTCGCCGGGCGGACCGGCAGGGCCCCGGGGCTGCGCCAGGGGCGCGGACCCCGCTGGCTGACGGTCGCGCTGGCCCTCCAGACCGGGCTGATCATCGCGGCGCTGGCCGCCGCCTCGGTCACCGGCGACACGGACCGGCCTTATGCGATCATCGTGCCGCTGGCCGGCGCCATGGGGCTGCAGCACGCGACGGCACGGCGGGTGGCTGTCCCGGAGGTCCCGACCAATGTGCTGACCACTACCCTCACGGGGCTGGTCATCGACTCACGGCTGGCCGGCGGCCCCGGCTTCCACGCCCCGCGCCGGTTGGCCGCGCCCCTGGCCATGTTCATCGGCGCGCTGGTCGGCGGCGCGCTTCTGCTGCACGTCGACCGGATCGTGCCGCTCGCCCTGGCCGCCGCCATCGCCGCCGGCTGTCTCACCGCCGCCGCCGCGGGCCTGCTCATCGCGCCTTGACGATCCGCTCCACGCCCAACCGATCGTCGATGGTCGACCCGGCTCCGCACCCGCCTTCGGGCTTCCTCCGCGAGGACCGCCTCATCACCAGCCGGACCTCCGGCTGTCGTCCCGCGGCCAGATTGCGGTCAGATCGTGCCGAGGGCTGTGACGCACAGGTTGGGACCGGAATCGGGTTCATTCGATGACGGACGGGCGCGGCGGGGTGTGGTCGTCCGCAGGCCAGTTCGTGCAGAGGAAGGCCCAGGGCTCGTCCCGCACCCTGGTCATCACCAGGGTGATGGCCGGACCGCCGGCGACCAGATCGCGGCGGCGTGGCAGCAGGCGGCGGCGCAGCTCGTCGACGTCGCCCGCGAGCCCACGACGACGGATCTCCAACGCTCCGATCCCGCGCCCGCGTAGCTCGGCGGCGAGCCGGCGGACATCGAACGGCAGACTCGCGGAGATCTGCAGCAGCCGGGCGAACGGGGTGGCGACGGGCGTGTCCGAACTGAGGAAGGCGATCATCGGGTCGAGCTGCCAGGCACCGAGCTGGCGCGCGAGCTCGCCTACCAGGCCGGCCCGGGTCACGGCCGGGCTCGGGTCGTAGAGGTACCGCCCAGGGGCGGCGACCGGGCCATCGGGCTCCGCCGGGTCCGCAACGCCCACCAGGCTGACCGGCCCGTCGGGGAAGGCGATGCCGGCCTCAGCCGACCCGAGCGCCGCGAGATGCGCCGGCGACCCGAGATGCGCCCCCGACGCGGGGTGCGCCGACGATGCGGGGTGAAGCACGGTCGCGCGGCGCTCGGTCGTGGCCAGCGCCGGGGAGAACAACACGGCCTCCTTGAGGTCGCGGCCGTCGGCGACGAACTCGATCTCCCAACCCTGCGGGACCTGGTCTGTCGCGAGGCCCGGGGCCGCCTTCACCGCCACCGCCGCGACTCGGTCGGCGAGGGCGAAGCACCAGGGCAGCGGCGGCTCGCTGGCCCGCGAGGCCAGCCGGCGGTCCCCGGTGCGCCGGGCCGGGTCGACGAAAACTCCGTCGTAGCCGGTCAGGTCGGCCGCGCGGACGTCGGCGAGCAGCGTGTCGACCCGGTGCGCCCCGTGGACTGCGACGTTCAGCGCCGCCATCCGCAGGTGGACCGGGTCCCGGTCGACGAGCAGGATCTCCCGGCCCGGGGCCAGGGCGAGGGCGTCCCCGCCGATCCCGGTGCACAGGTCGGCCAGGCGGCTGCGGCCGGCGAACCGCGCCGCCCGGTGTTCGGCCGCGGCCTGGGAGGACGCCTGCTCCAGCCCGGCACGGGTGAAGAACATCTCCTCGGCACGGGCGAACTTGGCCGCCGCCCGATGCCGCAGCTCCGCCTGCGTGAAGGCGGCGGCGACCAGCTCGGCGGGCACACCCTCGGCCCGCAGCCGCGCGCCGACGGCGAGCTCCCGCGCCGCGCTCCCGCCGGACCCGCCCCTACCGGACCCGCCCGTGCCAGACGTGCTCCGGCCGGGACCGCCTGCCCCGGAGCCGCTCCCGCCGGGGCCGTCACCGCCGGTGTACACCGCGGCAGCGGCGGCGAGCACCGCGCCGCCGTCGGCGGTCAGCAGGGCGTCGAGCTGGGCCAGGCGCTCGGTATCGGTGCCGGTCAGCGGTAGCGGCCCTTGACGCGGCGGCCCATCTCCCGGCTGATCTCGCGGGCGGCATCCCGCTCGGCGAGGGCGTGCCGCTTGTCGTAGGACTTGCGACCGCGGGCCAGGGCGATCTCGATCTTTGCGCGGCCATCCTTCCAGTAGAGGGCGAGCGGCACGAGGGTGAGGCCGCCCTCCTGGGTCTGGCCGATCAGCTTCTCGATCTCGGCCCGGTGCAGCAGCATCTTGCGCTTGCGCCGCGGGGCGTGGTTCGTCCAGGTCCCCTCGGTGTACTCGGGGATGTGCACGTTGTGCAGCCAGATCTCGCCGTCGCTGACCTGGGCGAACCCGTCGACCAGGGAGGCCCGCCCGGCCCGCAGCGCCTTGACCTCGGTGCCGCGCAGCACGAGCCCGGCCTCGTACGTGTCGAGGATGTCGTAGTCATGCCGGGCACGCTTGTTCTGCGCGATGGACTTGCGCCCCGTCTCCTTCGGCACCGTCTGCGACCCTCTTCCCACTTGCCACACGTTCGCGCGAACGTCCCCGAACCTACGTCCTGGCTGCGCCCCACGCCCGCACGGCGCTGGGCCGGCAGCCATCCACCATTGTATCGATCATGCGGGGGCGGCTCAGACGCGCAGGTGGCGGCGCAGTGCGATCGACGCCATCACCGCGGCGGCCACCACGCCGGCGGCGAGGACCACGACCGCCGACTCCCAGACCGCGGACCAGCCGAACAGCGGGAACATCGTCTGCCGCGCGAACTGGCCGTCGACCAGGAACACCTTCGCCGCGACCAGCACGCCGGCGGCGAGCAGCCCACCGGCCAGCCCCGCGACGGCGCTCTCCAGCACGAACGGCGCCCGGATCGTCCCGTTCGATGCCCCGACCAGCTTCATGATCGCCGTCTCCCGGCGGCGGCCGTGCGCGGAGATCCGGATCATCGTGTAGATCAGCGCGAACGAGGCGAGCGCCTGCACGGCGGCCAGGGTGAAGGCGCCGACGGTGAAGGCGTCGAGGAAGCGGTAGAGCGGATCGAGCAGGGCACGCTGGTCCCGGACCGCCTCCACCCCGTCGAGCCCGGTGTAGGTGACGACGATGTCGCGCGACGCCCGAGGATCGGCCAGGGTCAGCCGCAGGGCCGCGGGCAGATCCTCGGGGCCGACCCCGGCGACGACGTCGGGCGAGCCCCGGAAGTCGCGGCGGAACCGCTCGTACACCTGCTTCTTCGTCTCGTAGTGCACACCGACGATCAGCGGGTCACGGCGCATCTCCGCCTCCAGTGCGGACCGCTCGGCGGGGGTGATGCCGTCGGAGAGGTCGACGACGACCTCGATCTGGTCGAGCAGGAAGCCGTCGATGGTGTGCACCTGGGCCCGCAGCAGCAGGCCCGCGCCGAGCATCGCCAGGCAGATCGTCACCGTGACGATCACCGCCCCGGTCATCGCGAGGTTGCGGCGCAGCCCCGTCCACAGCAACGAGGCCAGCGGGCCCGGGCGCATCAGCCGACCGGGCCGTTGCGCGTCGGCGCCGCCCACGGGCTGCGGGGGCCGCCGTCGGGCGCCCCCCCGGTCGGCTGGGCGGGCACCACCATCGCAGGCACCACCATCGCAGGCACCAGCGGCGCTGGCTCGGACGGCGCTGGCTCGGACGGCGCTGGCTCGGACGGCGGCAGGGGCTGCGGCGCGGTCTGGTCGTAGCGGCCGTCGGCCTCGTCGCGGATCAGTGCGCCGTCGCCGAGCTCGAGCACCCGGCGCCGCATCGCGTCGACCAGGGACGCGTTGTGGGTGGCCATGACGACGGTCGTGCCGGCGCGGTGGACGGCGTCGAGCAGGCTCATGATCTCGATGCTGGTGGCCGGGTCGAGGTTCCCGGTCGGCTCGTCGGCCAGCAGCACCCGCGGCCGACCGACGAACGCCCGGGCGATCGCGACCCGTTGCTGCTCGCCGCCGGACAGCTCGTCGGGATAGCGGTCCGCCTTCTCCCCCAAGCCGACCAGCTCCAGCACTTCGGGGACGACGCTGCGCACGACATGTCGGGGACGGCCGACCACGTCGAGGGCGAACGCGACATTGGCCGCCACGGTCCGGTTCGGCAGCAGCCGGAAGTCCTGGAACACGCAGCCGACGATCCGGCGCAGCTGCGGAACCCGCCGATCCGGAATCCGGGCGACGTCCCGGCCGGCGACGACGACCTGCCCGCTGGTCGCGCGGTCCTCCCGCAGCAGCAGCCGCAGCAGCGTCGACTTGCCGGATCCGGACGGCCCCACCAGGAACACGAACTCTCCGGCACCGATTTCGGCGCTGACGTCGATCAGGGCGGGCCGGGCGCCGTTGGGGTACCACTTGCTCACCGAGCTCAGGACGATCACCGCACATCCTCACGTCGAGCACCAGGTCATCTACATTCCGTGACAGAGATGGTAGGACGTGACCGGAGCCGCACGGCGCCGCACGCGAGGGCGAGCCGCGCCAGCCCGGCTACCCACCGTCCGTCGGCAGGGCGAAGGGGCGCCCGCGGGCGTACCGTAAGAGGGAGTCGATCGTCCGGATCCCGTTCCGGCGGGCGAGCGGGGGACGACCGGCACGGCGCCGGGCCCGGCTCCCCGGAGGGACTGTGGGGACGATCCCTCAGATCCGCGGTCGACGTGCCGCGGCGGGAAGCGGGAAGGAGGCGGCATGGGCAGCGAGGATCTGGTCTGCGCGCGCTGCTCGGGTCTGGTGATCGAGGGTCGGTGCCCCACCTGCCGCGCGTCGCGCGAGTACCTGCGCCGGAACTCCGTCACGATCTCCCCGCAGCTCATTCTCGCGATCATTGCGATCGTCATGATGCTCGCGGCCCTGGCCGTCCGCCACGCCACCTGAACCTGAGGCCCGGGCGGGCCACGACACGTCCACCTTCCGGCCATGGCGCACCCTCGTCCGAAGGCGGCCGGGCCGGGCGCCCAGGTGACCCGGCGATCGTTGGCCTTGAGGAAGTCCGGGCGTACTGTCTCCGTCGATGCCCGCAACCTGCCGCCTGGAGCGTCGATGGTCCCAGCTGTGCCCGTCCGGCGCCCCGGGCGAGTCGGCCCACGCCGCGGTGGCCGAGAGTGGTTGCGCCGGCTGATCCTGCTCACCACGGCACTCGCCGTGGCCGCGGTCGGGGTGGTCGCGTGCGGCGGTGGCTCCCAGCCCTCCGCCGCCGGTGCGTCCGCCCTCGCGGCGCCGGCCGCAGGTCCGTCGGCCGGTGATGCGGCGAGCACCCGTCCGGGGGCGACCGGTGCAGGGGCCGCGGCAGGGCTGCGCACCGTGGTCACGGGGCTCGCCGCGCCGTGGGACGTCGCCTTCCTGCCGTCCGGCGAGGCTCTGATCAGCGAACGCGACAGCGGGCGGATCCTGCGGCTGCCGGCGGGCGGCGGGCGGGCGACCGAGGTGACGAGGCTGCCCGGCGTGGTCCACCACGGCGAGTCGGGGCTGCTGGGGCTCGCGGTCTCCCCGGCCTTCGCGACCGACCGGCTCGTGTACGCCTACTACACCTCGGCCACCGACAACCGGATCGTGCGCTTCCGGCTGTCCGGCGACCACGCCGAGGCGCCCACCCCGATCCTCACCGGGCTCGCCGACGCCACGTTCCACAACGGCGGCCGGATTCGGTTCGGACCCGACGGCCTGCTCTACGCCAGCGTCGGGGACGCCACGGTGCGCACGCGCGCGCAGGACCGGTCGAGTCTCAACGGCAAGATCCTGCGGATGCGACCCGACGGCGGCGTCCCGCCGGGCAACCCGTTCCCCGGCTCCCTCGTCTACAGCCTCGGCCATCGCAACGTCCAGGGCCTCGCCTGGGACTCCGCCGGCCGACTATGGGCGTCCGAGTTCGGCCAGGACCGGCTCGACGAGATCAACCTGATCGTTGCGGGCGGGAACTACGGCTGGCCCGGCGTCGAGGGCGTCGGCGACACCGACGGCGGCCGGTTGCGCAACCCGCTGGTCACCTGGCCCACCGCGCAGGCGTCCCCGAGCGGGATCGCCATCCGCGGCAACACCCTCTACGTGGCGGCGCTGCGCGGGCAGCGGCTGTGGGAGCTCACCCTGGCCGGGGCGAGTGTGCAGGGCCGACCGCGGGCGCTGTTCACCGGCGAGCTGGGCCGGCTGCGCGCGGCGGTGGCCGCTCCCGACGGCTCGGTGTGGCTGCTCACCAACAACACCGACGGCCGCGGCGCCCCGAAGCAGGGCGACGACCGCATCGTCGCCCTGCGCTAGCCGCCGCGGCATCGTCGAGCCGGCGACCCCGGCACGCGGGGCCACTCAGCGGCTGCCGAACAGCTCTCGGTAACGCTTCGAGGAGTTCGGATTCAGATCCGGTCGATACAGCGACGACCGGACGTTCGCCGGCTCGGAGGTGTTGAAGTAGGCCTCGTAGGCCAGGTCCGCCGCATGCGCCACGAACGTCTCGTGCATCTTGCCGATGTAGAAGGGGTTGTCCTTCCCACCGCCGTTCGACCAGGCCACCCCCCACTCCGGGACGGCGAACTTCTTCCCGTGATCACGGGCGAACCGGATCACCGTGCACAGCCCGGACCGCTGGTGGCACTGCAGGTCCCAGCTTTTCTGGTCGACCGACGGGGGGTAGAAGTCGTACGCGTCGATGCTGACGACGTCGACGTACCGGTCACCCGGATACGCATCCCACACGTCCCGCCCGCTACCAGGCAGCCTGTCGGCGTGGGCGTTCATGTTCCAGTCGATTCTGACTTCCGGCGCGGTCGACCGGATCGCGGTCACCGTTCGACGGAAGCATGTCTTCCAGGTCTCGACGTCGCGCACGTGCCAGTAGTTGAAGGCGCCGTTGAACTCCCAGCCGAGGCGGACGTAGGCGTCGGCCCGACCGAACTTCGTCAGCGTCTCGCCGAAGGTGCGCCAGTAGCCGTCGTAGGCGCCGCCGGCGCAGGTGGCCTCGTCGCCGTCCTCGGGGAACGGCGGCTGCGCGATCGACAGTGCGCCGGGGAACCTGTCCCGGGTGAAGGCCGCCGTCGGCCAGTCCGCCGAGACAAGGTTGTACCAGTCCTTGCGGCTGGTGAAGACGACCGCCAGCCCGATCCCGCGGCCGGTGAACGTGGACCAGGCGTTCACGTCGGCCGGGTAGTTGCCATTGGTGCCAGACACCCAGTGCACTCCCGCCGGCTTCGGCTCCGGCGCCGGTTCCGACGAGCCGGAGCAGGCACCGAGCCCCTCGGCCAGCAGCCCGAGGATCAGCAGCCCGAGGATCAGCGGCAGCGGCGGGCGCGGCCGGCGGAAGCGCCGGTCGCGGCCCCGCAGATGCGGGCCTGGCGCCACTGCCCGGCCGCCCCGCGCGCAGAGGATCCGGGAGCAGGGTCCCCCCGTCGGGCAGGAGGACCTCCCGCAGATGATCATCTGACGGCCCCCCGTGTGGTCTCCACGACCGCACACCCCCCTCGATCGGAAGCGGCCCACGTCCTGCTGGCCGCGCCCCGGCACACCACCTCGAAGGGTAAACCCTAACGTAAGGGTCAATTTCCGGCTTGTCCGGATCCCCGATGATCACCCTTACCCGGCGGGACGCCGGGCTCGGACAGAGGCTGCCCCGTCCCGGGGGTGGACCGGCAAGCTGGACGAGGCGGCGGTCAGCTCCGCTCGTCGGCCGGGTGGATCAGGCCGGGTGGATCAGCCGGGTGGTCCGCACCGCGCCGGGCCGACCTGACGCCGACGATCTGTTCGCGCAGGCCCACCACGTCGCCCACGACGATGACGGCGGGCGAGCCGATGCCGGCCTCGGCGGCCTGCTCGGCGATGTCCGACAGCGCGCCGGTCAGGACGACCTCGTCGGCGGTGCCCCCGGCGTGGATGACCGCGGCCGGCGTGTCCGGGCGCCGGCCGCGCTTGACCAGCTCCCGGCTGATCCCCGCCAGCGCCGCCACCCCCATCAGCACGACGACCGTCCCCGGCCCGGTGGCCAGCGCGTCCCAGTCGACGGTGGAGCCGGGATGGGAGGGATCGACGTGCCCGCTGACGAAGGACACGTCCTGCGTGATGCCACGGTGGGTGACCGGGATGCCGGCGAGCGCCGGGACGGCGACCGCGCTCGTCACCCCGGGGACGATCTCGCACGGCAGTCCGGCCGCGGCGCAGGCCAGGGCCTCCTCGCCGCCGCGGCCGAAGACGAACGGGTCGCCGCCCTTGAGCCGCACGACTCCGAGTCCGCGCCGGCCACGGTCGACGATCACCGTGTTGATCTCGTCCTGGGTCAGGTTGTGGCCATGCGGGGCCTTGCCGGCGTCGATGATCTCGGCGTCGGGGCGGGTCTCGGCCAGCAGCTCGCGGGGGGCGAGGCGGTCGACCACCACGACGTCCGCGATCCGCAGCAGACGCAGGCCGCGCACGGTGATGAGATCCGCCCGGCCGGGCCCGCCGCCGACGAGCGCCACCCAACCCTCGGAGGGTCTGTCCACGCCGATCACCTCCGTCGCTGTCGCCCTGCCGGGCCCGTCTCGGCTGCCGGCGCGCGAGCCCCGGGCGCGACGACTCTCCCAGTGTGCGGCCTGACCAGCCCGTTCGGGGCGGATCGCGCGGTCCGTCTGGACCTGCCCAGGCCGGACGGACGCGACCAGACCGGATGCGGCCAGACCGGACGTGCTCAGACCGGCAGGCCCAGGTCGGCAGGCCCAGACCGGGCAGGCCCAGACCGGGCAGGCTCAGCCATCGCGCCGGTCCGCCGCCGGGCCGACAAGGACGCGACCGGCCCGCACCTCGACCGGGTGGACCGGGATGCACACGCCCTCGGCGTCCAGGCAGACACCGGTGACCAGGTCGAACGCCTGCTTGTGCAGCGGGGAGAAGACGACGGCGCGCTCGCCACGGGATCCGACGAGACCGCGGCAGAGCACGTTGGCCCGGGAGATCGGGTCGGTGTTCCCGACCGCGACGACCGGCCCGTCGCTGAGCCGGAACACGGCGACCTGCGCGCCGTCGACGAGCGCGCCGGCCCCCCGGTCCGGGGTGAGATCCTCCAGGGCACAGACATCGGTCCAGTTCACGCTGACCTCCAGGTGGTCTCGGCGGGGTCCGGCAGAGCGAGTGCCGGCGTCGCGGCGGGGGCGGGGGCGGCGGCGGACTCGGGCGGGCCGGGCTGGCGCACGACCGGCAGGGTCGTCCCGGCGATCAGCGCCACCCGCTCGGCGTCGCGGGCCGGCCGGGGCTGGCCACGGTCGAGCACGTGGAGGATGTCCGGGTCGGGCGTGTCGGGGGCGTTGACGAACGAGGTGAACCGGCGCAGCGCCACCGGATCGGCCAGCGTCGCCTTCCATTCGTCCTGGTAGGTGTCGACGTGGTGCTCCATGGCCGCGTCCAGCTCGGCGCAGATGCCCAGCGAGTCCTCGACGATCACCTCGCGGACGTGCGCCAGGCCGCCGTCGAGGCCCTCCACCCACGGCGCGGTGCGCTGCAGGCGGTCGGCGGTGCGCACATAGAACATGAGGAACCGGTCGATGTAGCGCACGAGGGTCTCGGTGTCGAGGTCGGCGGCGAACAGCTCCGCGTGCCGCGGCCGGTGACCGCCGTTGCCGCCCAGGTAGAGGTTCCAGCCGAGCTCCGTGGCGATCACGCCGACGTCCTTGGAACGCGCCTCGGCGCATTCGCGGGCACAGCCGGAAACCGCCATCTTGATCTTGTGGGGGGAGCGCAGCCCGCGGTAGCGCAGCTCCAGGTCGATGGCGAGGGTGGTGGAGTCCTGCACGCCGTAGCGGCACCAGGTCTCCCCCACGCAGGACTTCACCGTGCGCAGCGACTTGCCGTAGGCGTGCCCGGACTCCAGCCCGGCATCGGTGAGCCGCTTCCAGATCTTCGGCAGGTCCTCGGCACGGGCGCCGAGCAGGTCGATGCGCTGACCACCAGTGATCTTGGTGTAGAGGTGGAAGTCGCGGGCCACCTCGCCGATGAGGATGAGCGCCTCGGGGGTGACCTCGCCGCCCGGCAGCCGGGGGATGACCGAATACGTCCCGTCCTTCTGCATGTTCGCCAGCAGGTGGTCGTTGGTGTCCTGCAGCGCGGCCCGCTCGCCGTCGAGGATGTAGCCGTTGTGGATCGAGGCGAGGATCGACGCGACCACCGGCCGGCAGACCTCGCAGCCCCGGCCCCGCCCGTGCTCGCCGATGAGCTGGGAGAACGTCGTGATCCCGCGGACGCGGACGAGCTCGAACAGCTCGGCCCGGCTGTGGTCGAAGTGCTCGCACAGGGCCGTGGAGACCGCGATGCCGGCGGCGGCGAGCTGCTGGCCGAGGATCGTCTTCAGCATCGGCACGCAGCTTCCGCAGCTCGTGCCCGCGTTCGTGCAGCCCTTGAGGCCGGCGACGTCGGTCAGCCCGTGGTCGCCGATCGCCGCGCAGATCTGGCCGTGGGTGACGTTGTTGCAGGAGCAGATCTGCGCCTCGGCGGGCAGCGCCACGCCGGCACCGTCGCCGTCGCCGGCCGGCAGGATCAGCCGCGCCGGGTCGTCCGGGACCGCACCGGCGGCGCCGACCAGCGCCCGCAGGGTGCCGTACTCGCCGGCGTCGCCGACGAGGATGCCGCCGAGCACGCTGGCCGCATCGTCGGAGAGCACCAGCTTCTTGTAGACCCCGGTGACCGGGTCCGCGAAGGTGATCGGCAGCGCACCGGGCGTCGCGGCGAAGGCGTCGCCGAAGCTCGCCACGTCCACGCCGAGCAGCTTGAGCTTGGTGGACAGGTCCGCGCCGGTGAAGGTCGCCGCGCCGCCGAGGAGCCGGTCGGCGACGACCTCGGCCATCGCGTAGCCGGGGGCGACCAGCCCGTAGACCCGCCCGCCGGCCGCCGCACACTCGCCGATCGCGTAGACGTGCTCGTCGCCGGTGCGGCAGCCCTCGTCGACGACGACGCCGCCCCGCTCGCCGACGGGCAGGCCGCACGCGCGGGCCAGCTCGTCGCGGGGGCGGATACCCGCGGAGAACACGACGACGTCGGCGTCAAGGCCGGCCAGGCCCTCGGGGTGGCGACCGAAGACGAGCCGGGCGACCCGGCCGTCGGCGTCGGCCTCGATCCGCTCGGTGGCGGTGTCGGTGTGCACGCCGATCCCGAGCCCGGTGATGTGGGCGCGCAGCGTCTGGCCGCCGGCATCGTCGACCTGCGCGGGCATCAGCCGGGGGGCGAACTCGACGACGTGGGTGGTCAGGCCCAGGCTGCGCAGGGCGTTCGCCGCCTCCAGGCCGAGCAGGCCGCCGCCGATGACGACGCCGGTGCCGGTGCGGCTCGACCGCGCCGACGCGCTGATCGCGTCCAGGTCCTCGATGGTGCGGTACACGTGGCAGCCGGCGGCCTCGCGCCCGGGGACCGGCGGCACGAACGGCGAGGAGCCGGTGGCGAGCACCAGGGCGTCGTACCGGTAGCTGTGCCCGGGGGCGGTGCGCACCGTGCGGGTGGCCCGGTCGACGGCGACGACGGGTTCACCGAGCCGGACCCGCAGCCGGGGATGGTCGAGGAAACCGGCCGCGACCAGGCTCAGGTCGTCCGCCGTCGACCCGGTGAAGTACGCCGACAGGCCGACCCGGTCGTAGGCCGGCCGTGGCTCCTCGGCCAGGACGGTGACGTCCCAGACCTGCCCGGCGTCCCGTTCCCGCAGCGCCTCGCACAGCCGGTGGCCGACCATGCCGTGACCGACGACCACCAGCGACCGAGCAGACATCCGCGCACCACCCATGTCCCATATCCGATCCAGGGATCCGCCACCGTCGGAGGGAACCCGCTACGGTGGCTGACCGTACGAGCGGTGGATGTCGCCGCCGACTCAGGTCGACGTCGTCGCGGAAACAAGGCACGCACCCTCGGCCGCGGCCCGATGTGAGACTCCGTCGGCCCGGACCGGACAGGCCTCACAGGACCGAAACGACGCCGGTTAACCGCGCCGTTGCCAACCGGTAAGCGCCCGGACATCGGGGTGCCTGATCCTTCCAGGGACCTGAGATCGGCGTGGGTCCACAGGCCAGGAGGTCGTCATCTTGCCAACCCCCAGTTCCGCGCGGCCCGAATCCGGCGAGATCGCCGACGGTGCGTCGGTGACGGAACGGATGCCGGTGACGGAGCTGCCTCCGCTGCTCGGGTTCACCGTCGGGATCACTGCGGCCCGGCGCCGCGAGGAGCTCGCCAGCCTGCTCGAACGGCGAGGCGCCCGGGTGGTGCAGGCACCGGCGCTGCGCATCGTCCCGCTTGCCGACGACGGGAAGCTGCTCGCCGCCACCCGGGCCTGCCTCACCGAGCGCCTCGACGTCGTGATCGCCACGACCGCGATCGGCTTCCGTGGCTGGCTGGAAGCCGCCGAGGGCTGGGGTCTCGGCGACGGTCTGCGCGACCGCCTGGCGCAGGCCCGGCTGTTCACCCGCGGGCCGAAGGTGACCGGCGCGGTCCGGGCGGCGGGGCTGACCGAGTGCTGGTCGCCCCACTCGGAGTCGGGCGCGGAGCTCATGGCCCATCTCCTCGGCACCGACCTCGCCGGCCTGCGCATCGCCGTGCAGCTGCACGGCGAACCGCTGCCGGACATGGTCGAGGGGTTGCGCGCCGCCGGGGCGGAGGTGGTCGAGATCCCGGTGTACCGGTGGGAGCCGCCCGAGGACCTGCGCCCGGTCGGGCGGATGGTGGAGCTGATCGTCACCGGCGGGGTGTCCGCGGTGACCTTCACCAGCGCGCCGGCCGTGCTGAGCCTGCTGGGGACCGCGCGGGAGGCCGGCCGTCTCGACGAGACGCTGGCCGCGCTGCGCGCCGACGTGCTGGCCGCCTGCGTGGGACCGGTGTGCGCCGCGCCCCTCGTCCGCGCGGGGATCCCCGTCGTGACGCCGGAGCGTTACCGTCTGGGGGCGCTGGTGCGCACGCTGTCCGACGAGCTGCCGCGCCGGCGGGTGCGCACCGTCGAGGCCGCCGGGCACGTACTGCGGGTGCAGGGCGCGGCGGTGATCGTCAACGGGGAGCCGGTGATGCTGGCGCCGAAGACGGCGGCGGTGCTCGACGCACTCGCCGAGCGTCCCGGCCGGGTGCTGTCCCGCGCGGAGCTGCTGCGCCGCACGGGCACCGCGGGGCTGACGGACGAGCACGCGGTGGAGATGACCGTCGCCCGCCTGCGCACAGCGCTCGGCCCGGCCGGCCGCGCAGTGGAGACCGTCATCAAGCGGGGCTACCGGCTGGCGATCGCCTGAGCCGGAGCGCGACCTTCTCCGATTCCTCTGCCTGACCACCGTCGCCCCGACGTCATCGGACGCCCCCGCCGGACGACGCCATCCGACAACAAGGGACAACAGCGCACGACAGCGTCGGACACCTCGTCCGACGACGTCATCCGGGAATGGTGGCGCGCGCCTGCGCACGGGCGCGTTTTCGCCGCGCCGTTGCGGACCCGCGGTCAGCCGTCCCGGCCGAGCCGCCAGCGCGCCGCGCGATATGCCCGCCAGCCGGACCGCAACCCGCGCCGGGCACTCGTGAGCGCATCGCGGTGCCCGAGGGAAACCAGGCGCAGGATGTCGGCCGCCCCGGCCGCCCGGTCCACCACCAGCCGGCTGATGCCGAAACGGGACTGGGTCGGCTGATGCAGCCGGTAACCGACCTCGCAGGCCGAATCGAATCCCGCCGCCGCGACCACGTGCCGAACCGACGCGCAGTGGTATCCGAAGGGGTAGGAAAAGCTGTCCGGGCTGCGCCCGGTCTTCTCCTCGATCATGCGCCGGCTGGCGGTCACGTCATAGCGGGCCAGCGCCGTGGGCACCACGTCCAGTTCGAGATGGCGATGACCGTGCGAGCCCAGTTCGATGCCCTCCCCCGCGAGGTCGGCCAGGTCGGACCAGCCCAGCAGGGGGAGATTTCGTTCGGTGTAGTCGTCCAACCAGGTGGCGCGCCGGCCGGCGTAGGCGGTCGGGATGTAGAGGGTGGCCCCGGCGTCGGCCGTCTGCAGGGCCGGCAGGGCCGTCGTCACGAAGTCCTCGAAGCCGTCGTCGAAGGTGATGGCCACCTGCCGGCGGTGCGGATGCGCGAGCGCGTCGGTGAGCCCGGTGAGGTGGTAACCGCTGGCCGCGAGCGCGCCGAGCTGCTCGGCGAACAGGCCCGGCGGGACCTCCCAGCGCCGGAAGTCGGCACTCACGGAGTCACCCACGCTGTGGTACATCAGGACGGGCAGGGGCATCGGAGGCGCTTCGTCCAGCACGCCGGAGGCGGCACCGGGCAGCGCGGTCGCCAGGGTGGTCACCTCGTTCCCGTACCCGCGACGATCGCCGTCATGCCCGGATCGAGCCGGAAATTTCCGTGCATATACCTGTGTGCATTCATCTGCAGGGACACAGGCCGTACTCCCTCCGCGACGACGGTGCGCAATCGTGGACGAACAGGTGACACGGGCGAACATCCCATCGAGTGAAGTAGTGCGCGAACCAGCTCAGGAGGCCGAAACTAAAACATCGAACGGTCCGCGAACTACCCGGGACTCTACACGCGCATACCGGGCGTGCCAATGGCATCGGGAGATCCGCCGGAGACGTCACCCAGGGGTGGTCTACACGGTCCCGACCCACTCGCCGGACGGTCCGGATCAGGCCGCCGGCCGGATCACTGCCATTTCACCGGGCGTTCACCGCGGATACGGTCGAATTCAAAATCGTCCGGTAAATCGGGGGAACACGGATGGGTAGCCCCGCGGAAGGCATGAACGACAAACGTGAAGGCCGCCGGCCACGGCGGAGAACAGGTCTTTCGATCGATCGATCCGCGCAGGCGCGGAGAACCGACGCCGAACAGCACCGGGCGACGGGGCTGGCGCCCTCACGCCTGGTTCTCGACGGCCCGCCGCCACCGAATCTCGGCATCGATGAAATTGTCGAGCTCGCCGTCGAGCACACCGCCGGTGTTCGAGGTCTCGGTGTCGGTACGCAGGTCCTTCACGAGCTGGTAGGGGTGCAGGACGTAGTTGCGGATCTGCGATCCGAAGGAGACGTCCTGAGGGCCGCCGGTGATGCGCTGCTTGGCCGCGGCCTCCTCGGCGCGACGCCGCTCCAGGAGCTTCGCCTGCAACACGATCATCGCGGCGGCCTTGTTCTGGAGCTGGCTGCGCTCGTTCTGGCAGGTGACCACGATGTTGGTGGGCAGGTGGGTGATACGGACCGCCGAGTCGGTCGTGTTGACCCCCTGGCCGCCCGGGCCGGAGGACCGGAAGATGTCGATCCGCAGGTCCTTGTCGTCGATGTCGACGTGGTCGGACAGCTCGACGACCGGGGTCACCTCGACACCGGCGAAGGAGGTCTGCCGCCGGTTCTGGTTGTCGAACGGCGAGATGCGCACGAGCCGGTGCACTCCGTGCTCGCTGCGCAGCGTCCCGTAGGCATAGGGGGCCTTGACCTGGAAGGTGGCGGATTTCAGGCCCGCCTCCTCGGCCTCGGAGGTGTCGAAGACCTCGGTGGGGTAGCCGTGGCGCTCGGCCCAGCGCAGGTACATCCGCAGCAGCATCGCCGTCCAGTCGGCGGCGTCGACGCCGCCGGCACCCGCGGAGAGCTGCACGATCGCGTCCCGCTCGTCGAACTCGCCGGACAGCAGCGTGCGCACCTCCAGCGCGGAGATGTCGCCGTTGAGCGCCGGCAGATCGGCCGCAGCCTCGGCAAGCAGGTCGTCGTCGCCGAGATCCGCGGCGGCGGCGATGTCGTCGAGCCGGCGGCGCAGCCCCTCCACGCGGGAGATGTCGCCGCGGGTCGACGACAGGCGCCGGGTGACGACCTGCGCCCGGTCCTGGTCAGACCACAGGTCGGGGTCCGCGGCCTGCCGCTCCAGCTCCTCGGCGCGACGGCGCAGCCCCTCCACGTCGAGAACGGACTCGATGCCGCTCAGCGTGGCATCGAGCTGCTTGATCTCCTCGGACAGGTCGACGGCCATGGTGTTCACCTTACCGGCGCCTCCCGCGACCACGGGCAGGACTGATCTTGACCCGACGCGCGACGGACCACAGCGGCCGGGCTGGCCGTCCCCCGGCGCGGGGCCGACCGGGGCGGCGGGAGGTCGTCCGCCTACGAACCAACCGGCCGCCGAGGACGGTCGGCGGCCACGTCCGACACCGTCCGCCGCCGTCGCGCCGACACCGGGCTGCGGTCGTGAAAAGCCACGTCGATGAAACATGCAAAGGCATGGAGACATCAGCCTGAAACACGGGATGCGGGCTCGCGAATATCCGGCCAACCGACACCCGCACCGCGGACAATCCGAACGGTAACCGCACCACCTACCCGGGCAGGCCACCGCCCGGACGTCGATCGACGCCAATCCACGAAGAGACCTGTCCCACATCGCTGAGCGCACACGATCCCGCGCGTTCGTCGCCCCCGAACGATATCTTTGACCGCGGCGCTTCGCCGGCGAATTCGCCGGGCATCTGGCTCCGCGGGGCAACGTGGTCCCGCCGGCTGCCGGGCTGCCACCAGGTCATGGTCAGGAGACCAACGAACACGGACACACGGTTAATGCGGGCCGCCAGGGGGCGGAACAGTCAGTGCCGGGCCGCGTGACAGGGAAAGCGAGGGAGGCCGCCATGGGAACCCAGCTCAGTCAGCAGACCGACCGGGGCGCGCAGTTAGACCTGGCGGTTCACCGTCCCGTCGCGCTTCGCCGGCAGGCAGACGGCGGCGCGATCACCCCCACCCGAGCACGAAGGGTGCCACCGTGTCCGAAGCCTCGAACCGGCGGTCCGTCCTGGTCGCTACCGGCCTCGCGGCGGTGGGCTCCATGAGCCTGGGAGCCGACGCCGCCGCGGACGCCGCCGGACTGCATGACGCCTGCGCCGCCGCGCTGGACGCTGCGGTGGACGCCTATGAGACCACCGATCTCGGCGCGACCGCCGCCGCCCTCGTCCCCCTCGAACGCACGACCAGGACGGTGCCGCGCGAGCACCGGCTGCGCGGGCGGGCCGCCCTGGACTGGATGCGCCTGCACGCCGCCGTGACGACCGCCGCGGCGGCCGTGGCCTACGACCGCGGCCAGCACGCCGACGCCGCCACCCGGGCGGACCGCGCCGCCGCCCTCGCCCGCGCCGCCGGCGACGGACCACTCGCCGCGCGGGCGCTGGCCCTGCGCGCACGGATGGTCCGCCCGCACAGCCCGGCGGTCGCCCTGCAGATCGCCGGGGTGGCCGCGCGGATCGCCGGGTTCAGCCCCACCCGCGCGCTCATCGCCGGCAAGGTCGTCACGAGCGCCTGCGCGGCCACCGGCGACACCCCCGGAGTACGCGACGCGGTGGCCCGTGCCTGGCAGACGATGGAACGCCTCGGCGACGACGACTTCGGCTCCCCCGGGTTCGCCCTGGAGACGTACTCCCCGGCGGACCTCGCGTTGGCCTGTGCCGAGGCGCTGACCACCGTGGGCGCCGCGGACGAGGCCACGCCGCACCTGGAGCGGGCCGAGACGCTCATCGCCGGCTCCGGCCAGACCGGAATGGTGGTCTCGGTCCGGATGGCGCAGGCCCGCGCCGCGCTCGCCCGGGAGATCCCCGACCGGGACGAGGCCGCCGCCTACGCCGGCCAGGCGGTGACCCTGTCGGCGGACCGGCCGGCGCAGTGGCTGGCCCGGCTCGTGCGTGACGTCTCCGAGCTGGCCGACCTGCGCACCGGGCAGGGCCTGGACGATCTCGTCGACGCCACCACGCCCTGGCTGCGCGAGAGCTGGGAGGCCGACCGGGATCCCCAGCGGCCGGCGGCGCGTTTCGGCGCCCCCGGCCCGAGCGGCGTCATGGTGCAGCGGGCTGGCGGACCACCGACTGTGCCTGTGCCCCGGCCCGCACGGTGACCGGCCCGACCCCGAGGTAGCCCACGACCGGCAGGTCGACCAGGCGCGAACCCTCCACCTCCACCGTCGTCGCGTCGACGAGGTTGGAGGTGAGGGTCGTGCGGCCGCTCGGGTCGGACTGCTGCTGGTACTGCGCGACGGTCGCGTTGATGTCCGCGAGCGGGAGTTCCTGGAAGGCGTCCCTCGCCGTGTAGATCGCGTTCTCGTCGATGCGCTGCGCGGCCGCGAGCGCCGCGCCGTCCGCGGCCGAGGCGACCGACCGGCGAGCCAGGTAGACGGCGGACACGTCGGTCACGACGACAACCAGCATCGCGGCGACCATCAGGTAGCCGAGCGTGAGGATGAGGATCGTCCCGCCGTCGGCGCCGCCGGTCGCGGCCCGCTCACCGGTCGCGGCCCGCTCACCGATGCCGGCCCGCTCACCGGTCGCCGGGTTCCGCCGCAGGTCACCAGGCATGTGCTTCTCCCCGTCCGGGATCGCCGGGCACCCCGCACCGGCGTCCTTCGCCGATCCGCCGCCCGGCATCCCCGCATTATAGGAGAATGCGCCACGTACGGATCATGCGGCGCGCATACCTCCCCGGGGGGGAAGGATCATGACTGAAGGGTCACCGGGGGCGCTCGTCGCGGAGCGTTTCCGGCTGGTCGAGATGCTCGGCCGGGGCGGGTTCGGGACCGTGTGGCGGGCATTCGACGAAAAGCTGCGGGCGGACGTCGCCCTGAAGGGAATTCGGCGCCCAGCCGACCTGTCCGAGGCCGAACGGGACGAGATCGAGACCCGGCTGGAAAGAGAATGCCAGATCTCCGCCGCGCTGCGGAAATGCCCGCATGTCGTCACGACCCTCGATGTCGTCCGGGATGTGGATGACGATCCGTGGATTGTCATGGACTATTACCCTTCCCAGTCGTTACGGGCGGTGCTCGACCGGGAGGGGCGGCTGGCGCTGGCCGAGACCGCGGCCATCGGAACGTGTGTACTGGCGGCCCTTGTGGCCACGCACGCGGCGGGGGTCGTGCACCGCGACGTCACCCCGGCGAACATCCTGCTGGGTACGGACGGCTCGGCGCGGCTGACCGACTTCGGGGCGGCGTTGCGCACGACCGATCAGCGGATCACCGTCGGCGCTCTCGGCGTGCCCGGCTTCGTCGCGCCGGAGGTGCTGACCGGGCGCTCCCCGCAGCCCGTCGCCGACGTGTTCGCGCTCGGGGTCACGCTGTTCACCGCCGCCGAGGGCCGGCCGCCTTTCGACTCCGTGACCTGGGCCGAGGCCGCGTCGGCCCAGCCCGGACGGGCGGCGGCGACGACGGCCCGGTCCGGCCCGCTCGGCCCGCTGTTCGACCGGATGCTCATGCCCGACCCGGCCGCGCGGCCCACCGCGGAACAGGCGCTCGCCGCGATCTGGGAGTTCCTCGACGGCGCCGCCGGCGACGTGACCGCAGACCCGTTCGCCACAGAGACCCTCGACAGCACGGAGACCCTCGACAGCACAGAGGACCTCGGCCAGGCGGAAGACCCGGATGGAACGGACGGAACGGACGACCTCGACGGAACGGGGGCCGCGGAAGACCTCGGCTTCACGGAAGACCCTGCCGGGACGGGCGACCTCGATAGGAGGGAGGCCACGAAAGGGCGGGCGCTGCAGGGGCTGGGCGAGGGTGCGGCGAGTTTTCCCGAGCGGCGCCTGTCGCGGGTCGCGCTGCTCGCGGTGGGCCTGATCCTGCTGTTCGCGTCCGGAATCGTGCCTGCCGGTCTCGGCGGTGGTTTCAACCTCTGGGATCCCTGGCATCTGCTCTCGGTCGCGGTGCCGGTCGTCGCCGCGTTCGCGTTGTTCTGGCGGGCCGCGCAGCCCACGGGACATCTCGCGATCGACGCGGATCGGATCTCGACGGAACGCGGGTGGTACCACTTCACCATTCACTGGAGCCGGATTGACACGGCTCGGGTGGCAGCCGGAAAGCTCGCCGTCACCCTGATGGAAGGGGACATACCCGTACAGACTTCCCAGTACGAGCGGATCTGGCCGCTGCCGCGCTACAACGCCCGCACCGGCGTGCTCACCGTCTGCCGGCTCTCCCGTTTCCGGGGCGCCACCCCGGCGGCGGTCTCCGCGGCTCTCGACGCCACCGCCTGGCCGCACGTCTGACGATCAACCCTCAAGGCAGCGGCGTCACGATTCCGCCGGTCGAGTCGCTCACCGTCGGAGGCCCGCTCCAGCACGGCGACGACCTCGCTGCGACCGCGGTCCCGGTCGCGGAACAGCGACACCGCCCCATCGGACCTTGAAGTTCGATCATCGAAAACAACATCGACGCAGCTCATGGCGCAACTATCCATGATCGCGTGACGCATCTGCCGGCCTGGGGCGTCTGCCGGGACCTTCAGGGCGTGGCGAGGCGGTCGACGAGCACGGCGATGCCGTCAAGCAGGCGGGCGAGGCCGAAGTCGAACTCGCCGTCCATGTCGTCGTCATCGTCGAGCGAGCCGGAATCGATCGCGCGTTGCAACGAGGGGAACACCGCGGGATCGATGAGCCGCGAGAGTAGCGCGCCGTAGCCCGGCATCATCTTCTCCCCGCCGGAGGCCGCTTTCAGGTCGGCAGACAGCGTGGCCTCGTTGCGGACGAAACCGCTCAGCAGCAGCACCGAGGACAGTTTCTGCTGCTCCGTCAGGGGGGTGTGCGCCAGGCATCGCAGGCCGTCGTCCATCCAGGCGACCATGTTCGGGCCGAGCGGCGGGGTGCTGATCGGGACGCGCAGGGCCCAGGGATGACGGTCGTACGCCGCCCGCGCGCCCTGCGCCCAGCGACTCAGACCCGCCCGCCAGCCGTCGTCGGGCTCGCGCGGGCCGGGCGGGCTGCCCATCGCAGCGTCCACCATCAGCAGCAGCAGTTCGTCCTTGGCGGCGACGTACCGGTAGAGCGACATGGTCGCGGCGCCGAGCTCCGCGGCGACGCGGCTCATCGACAGCGCGCCGATGCCGTCGGCCTGGGCGACGTCGACCGCCGCGGCGACGATGCGCTCCAGGCTGAGCCCTCGGCGGGGTCCGCGGCTCGGCCGCTCCCTGATCCCCCAGAGCATCTCGACGGCCGGCGGAAGGGCGAAGACGCCGGGCGCCTGCGGCCTGGCGCCCACAGCGGAGGCCGCGGGCACGCTGCCCGAGCCCGAGGGCACGCCGGCGGATGCCGCGGGCGCGACGCCGGATGCCGCGGGCGCGCTGGCCGGGTCGCCTCCCGGTCCGGGGCTGCCGGCCATCGTCACCTCCGCGCACGTCAGGGATCCGACAGCCGCCCTTCGCCGCACCGCCGTTGACGCCATCCTAGATCTGCGTACCATCTACGCTATTCAACGTACGTCATACGCAGTTCGACCTCGCGGCGAGGAGTACCCTCACGATGTCCACTGACCTGGCGATCGAGGCCGTCGGGCTGGCCAAGTCCTACGGCTCGACCTCCGTGCTCGACCATGTCGACCTGCGGGTGTCCCGCGGCGGCGTGTTCGCGCTGCTCGGCCCGAACGGCGCGGGCAAGACCACCACCGTGCGGATCCTGGGCACGCTCACGCGCGCCGACGCCGGCCGCGTCCGGGTCGCCGGCCACGACGTCGGCACCCAGCGTCGCGAGGTCCGGCGGCGGATCAGTCTGACCGGCCAGTACGCGGCCCTCGACGAGGCGCAGACCGGCGAGCAGAACCTGCGGATGATGGGCCGGCTGCTGCACCTGCCGCCCCACCTGGCCCGCCGGCGCGCCGCGGAGCTGCTGGAACGGTTCGACCTGACCGCCGCCGGCCGGCGCCGGGTCGAGACCTACTCCGGCGGGATGCGCCGCCGGCTGGACTTGGCGGCAAGCCTCGTCGGCGAGCCAGAGATCATCTTCCTGGACGAGCCGACGACCGGGCTGGACCCGCGCAGCCGGGCCGCGATGTGGGAGATCGTCAGCGAGCTTGCGACCGCCGGCGTCACCGTCTTCCTCACCACGCAGTACCTGGACGAGGCCGACCGGCTCGCCGACCGCATCGCGGTCGTCGACGGCGGGCGGGTGGTCGCCGAGGGGTCCGCGGCGCAGCTCAAGGAGCAGGTCGGCGGGCGCCGCCTCGACGTGGAACTGACGGCCGCCGCCGGGCCCGAGGCGTTCGCGACGGTCGTGCACCAGCTCGGCTCGCGCGCCGTCACCGCCGATCCGGCCCGGCGCACCCTCGGCATCGCCACCGACGGCACGGCGGCCCACGTGCGCGCCCTACTCGACGAGATCGACGCCGGCCGTGACCGCGTCGCCCGCTTCGACGTGCACGGCACCACCCTGGACGACGTCTTCCTCGCCCTCACCGCCCGCCCGGCGCCCACTGAGACCCGCCCGACGCCCACCGAGATCCGCCCGACCGCCATCGAGAAGGGAAGCACTCGTGTCTGAGCTGACCTTGGCCCAAGCGACCGTCCGCCCCACGCCCCGGCCGGCGTTCGTCGACGCCGCCGGCCACGCGGCGACGATGATCGGCCGCAGCCTGCGGCTGTCCGCGCGCAGCGTCGACGGCATGATCACCGCACTCGCACTCCCGATCATGCTGATGCTGATGTTCGTCTACCTGTTCGGCGGGGCGCTGCGGACCGGCATCGACTACGTGGACTACGTCGTGCCCGGCGTGCTGCTGGTCTGCGCCGGCTTCGGGGCGGCGACCACCGCTGTCACCGTAACCAGCGATCTGACCACCGGCGTGATCGACCGGTTCCGATCGATGGACGTCTCCGGCGCCGCGCTGATCTCGGGGCACGTGGTGGCGAGCGTGGTGCGCAACCTCGTCTCCACCGCGCTGGTGGTCGCCGTGGCCCTCGCGATCGGCTTCCGCCCGTCCGCCGGGGTCGGCGGCTGGCTGGTGGCCGGGGGCGTGCTGGCGCTGTTCGTGCTGGCGCTGTCCTGGCTGTCGGCGACGATCGGGATCGTCGCCGGTTCACCGGAGGCGGCGAACGGGTTCACCTTCTTCGTCAGCTTCCTGGCCTACCCGAGCAGCGCGTTCGTCCCGGTCGACACGATGCCGTCCTGGCTGCGGGGCTTCGCTCGCGACCAGCCGGTGAACACCGTGGTCGAGACGACCCGCGCGGCGCTCACCGGCGAGCCGGTCGGCTCCATCGCCTGGCACGCGGTGGCGTGGAGCCTGGGCATCATCGCGGTGTCAGTCGTGGCTTCGAGCGTGTTGTTCAACCGCCGGATCCGCTGACGGGCAGCTCGGCGACCGCCCAGGCCGCCGCCGGGCCCGTCACGGGGCCCGGGGGTGGCCCTTAGCCTGGTCGCGGATCGCCCGCGTTGGTCAGGTCGCCCGGTCGAGCGGCGCGGGCGCCGGCGCCTGGGCGGCGCGGTTCACCTGTCCGCCGCGTTGCCGGCGGACGGATGGGCTGCACCATTTCCACCCGCGTTGGCCGCGTTGCCAGAGAAGGGGGCGGACGGATGCGTCACACCCTTCCCGCCCGCGTTGGCCGCGTTGCCAGCGTTCGGCGGCGGCGGGTTGGTCAGCGCGAGAAAGTTCAGCCAGTCCTGCAGTTCGTGGGTGGACAGCCAGTCGACCAGCGCGGCCAGGGACGCGTTGTCCGCGTCGCTTGCATTGCCTGCGTTGCCGGACTCCGTCCCGGCGCTGGCCGGCGTCGCCACTCCCGCCACCGCCGCCGCCGAGAGCGTGAACGCGAGCCCCAGGCCCGCCAGACGTGATTTGCGCACGTGAACGTCCAACCTTTCCGAGTAGGCATCGAAGGGTGAACAACCGGCTCAACGCTGCATAAAGACTTCCTCCCGCTGCCTGACTGAGGACCCTCCGAGGCGCTGGAGCGCCCCGAGTCTCCCATGGGGGAGGTTACTACGTCTCGGGTATTACGTGACGTTCTGTCGTGGAACTCAGCACGGCTCACCCTCGGTGCCGACGTGGTGTGAGGCATCCGAACGGCATGGACGTGGGCGGGCGCGCCCGGTGCCCGTCTACTCACACCGCCCGGGCCGCGGACAGCCGCTCGCCGCGCGGCGCCCAGGCCGGGCTATCCCCGCAGCGCCCGATAGGTCTCGGCGGCGGCCGGGTGCAGCGGCAGCGGCTCGGTGTTGATGAGGTTGCCGACGTCGAGGTACTGGGTGCCCCGGGCCTGCTTCGGCACGAGCTGCCCGGCGTGCTCGACCAGCACCCGCACGGTGTTGCGGACCACCCGATCCGGGCAGTGCGGCCCGGTGACCAGCAGGTTCGGAACGCCGACCGTATGCACGGCGCCCGCCGCCCGGTAGGTGCCGGCGGGCAGGGCGACCTCGTTGTAGTACCGGCCGTAGCGGCGGCGCAGTTCGGGGACGTAGGCGCCGAGCTCCAGCAGCCGGATGCCCCACTCCCGGTCCGCCTGGGCCAGGACCTCCGTCGGAACGCCGCCCGACCACAGCATGGCGTCGATCATGTCCTCGCGCAGCGCGCCCACGGCGTCCTTGAGGGACAGGTGGCGCGCCTGGCCGAGCATCACCCCCGCCGTGGCGAACAGGCGCTCGCCGAACAGTGCGGCGCCGGAGCCGTTGGCACCCAGCGACACGGCCCGGCCGGCCAGGTCGGGCACGGCCCGCACCGGACTGTCGGCGCGCACGACGAGCTGCATGTAGTTCTCGTAGACCCGGCCGAGCGCGGAGAGCCGCACCGGGCGGCCGAAGGCGGGCAGACCCTTCTGCGCGGCATCGAGGGCGTCGGCGAGGGCGAGCCCGAGGTCCGCCGTGCCGGCCGAGACGCTGCGGATGTTCTGCACGCTGCCGAGCGTCGGAACCACCTGGGCGTGCAGCAACGGGCGGAGCAGGTTCGCGAACTCGATGTAGAAGCCGTCGGGTTCCCCGGCCGCGATCGAGACCGTGGGGTCGTCCGACGAGCAGCCGCCGGCACTGGCGACGGTGACGGCGGTGGCCCCGACTGCCAGGGTGCCGAGCAGCACCGCGCGGCGAGAGGCGGTCACGAGGCGGCTCCGGGCGTCGTCGCCCTCGCCGGGTCGTCGCGCCGTCGGGCCCGGCGGCGCTGGGACCTGGGCAGCCAGATCGTCGGCATCGTGTCGGCCCCGCCTGACCGCGAGAAGCCGGGCAACCCCGAGCCGCGCCCGCCGTTCGCCGGCGTGCCCGCGGGCGCGGAGTCGGCCGGCGGGGACGTGGGCCGCTCCCCGACGGGCAGCTCGGCGGCCACGGACAGCCCGTGCGGCGTCACCGTCTCCAGGATGAGTCGCCCGCCGTTGTTGGTCACCAGCCGCTCGGCGATCGCCAGGCCGAGCCCGGAGCCGGACAGGTCGTGGTTGCCGCGGCGGAACCGTTCGGTCAGGTGCGGCAGCTCGCCGGGCGGCACGCCGACGCCGTCGTCGGCCACGGTCACCCGGCCCCGCCCAGACGGCCAGCGGGCGGTCACCGTCACGGTCACCGTGCTGCCGGGGGCGTACTTGATGGCGTTGTCTATCAGCACGTCGACGATCTGCTCCAGGTCGGTGTCGGCGCACAGCAGCGGGATGGGTTCCGCCGGGACGCGATCGACCAGCGTCACGTCCCGGGCGGCGGCGGCGGGCAGCCAGAAGTCGATCCGCTCGAGCACCGTCGCGCTCGCGTCGCAGGCGGCCGGAGTCGCGGGATGGGCGGCGAGCTCGGTCGCGGCCGCGTCGGCGACCGCGAGCGCGCGCATGCCGTCGAGCAGGACCTGCAGCCGCCCGGCCTGGGCGACCATGGAGGCATAGGTGTCGCGCGCCTCGTCCGGCAACGAGCCGGCCAGCATGTCCATCCGCAGCCGCATCGCCATCAGCGGGTTGCGCAGCTGGTGAGAGGTGTCGTCGATGAGCGCCCGCTGACGGCGCGCGGAGTCGGCGACCGCGTCCGACATCCGGTTGAACGACGTGAGCAGCGTGCGTACCTCCGACGGCCCCTGCTGCGGCGGCACGTGCGCCGCCACCACCCCCTTGCCGACCGCCCGCAGGCCGTGCTCGAGCTGGGTGATGGGTCGCAGCACCCAACGCACGATCAGCAGGATCACCGTCGCGAACACCGCGGCGACGGCGAGCACGCCGAGCAGGACGTGCCCCCACACCCGCCCGACGTCCGCCGCGGCGCGGTCCCGGCTCGACACCAGCACCACCGCACCGCTCACCTCGACGCCGTTGCCCACCGGCCGGGCGAACAGGACCCGCCCGGACGACCAGGGCCGGATGTCGGGCAGGCTGGCCTGGCGCTGGTTGCGCAGCGCCGCGTCGATCGCCTGGGCGACCTGCCCGCCGCTTGCGAGGTCGCCGAGGTCGCCGCGGGAGACGATGGGATGGCCCGCCGCGTCGACGACGGCCACGGCGTCGCCGTAGAGGTCGGCGTGCGCGTCAATTTCCGGTTCGAGCTGGTCGGAGCCGGTGAGCGCGAGCTCGGCGAACCGGTTGATGTCGGCGGTGCGCCGGCTGACGAACCGGTCGGAGCGTTCCGCGGAGGTGGTGTAGAGCAGCGGAACGGCGAACGCGGCGAGCGCACCGAGACCGGCCACGATGAGGACGATCAGCAGCCGCCGGCGCATCTCAGTCGCCCAGCCGGTAGCCGAAGCCGCGGATGTTGTGCAGCGGGCTGGGCCGGCCAAGCTTCTTGCGCAGCTTCGACAGGTGCACGTCGAACGTCCGCGACACTGCCACGTAGGCGTCGCCCCACACCTCGTCGAGCAACTGCTCGCGGCTGACGGCCGCGCCCGCCTTGCGGGCGAGCACGGCGAGGATCTCGAACTCGATCCGCGTCAGCACGACCTCCTCGCCGGCGACCGTCACCAGATGGGTGTCGAGGTCGATGGCGATGTCGTTGACCTGCACTCGCCCGACCGGGGTGGCACCGCCGCGCTCGGTGCGGCGCAGGATGGCCTCCATGCGGGCGAGCAGCTCGTCCATCCGCACCGGCTTGATCAGGTAATCGTCGGCGCCGAGACGCAGGCCGCGCACGATGTCGCGCTCGTGGGTGCCCATCGCGGTCAGGACGAGGACCGGGGTCGCGGCCAGCCGGCGCAGGCGACGCAGCACCTCCAGCCCGCTGATGTCCGGCAGCCCGAGGTCAAGGAGCAGCAGGTCAGCGTTGCGATGACGGAGCAGGGCGTCCGCTCCCCGGGTCACCCACTCGACCGGGTGGCCGCGCGCGTCCAGGACGTCCTTGATCGCGCCGCCGACGCCGTGGTCGTCCTCGACCAGCAACACACGCATTGTCAGCCCCGATCTTCAAGCCCCGACTGGTGAGGTCTCCTCCATCGATACGTGGATCAGCAACGACACCAGCAGGCAGGCCCCCGGGTAGTAGCCCGAAAACGGCTTCTGGGCGGCACGTTCGGGCCGGTTGGACACGTTCGGCGGCGATGCGGCCCCGGCGACACGTCGTTCGACGATTCCTCGCCGCCGGCGCCGGACCCGCCCGGCTTCGGCCACCCGGCATCGAGCGATGGCATCCCGACCGCCCTTCTGGATCACGGCCACCGAGGGCGATCGGTTGCGCCCGCGGTCTGCCGGTGGTGTCGCCTGGACGACCGGGCGCCGTGTGGTTCACAGCGTCACGCCATGATGGCGCGTGGTCACCCATTCCGTCCGTTCTGCACCTAAGTCGGTGATTTGTGTCATCAGCCACACCCTCTGGCCCTGACCGGTCGAGCGGCGAGGAGTCCGGGCAGGCGCGGGGCGTCGTCCCCGCGGTTCCCGCGATCCCCGCGGTTCCCGCGCAGCCCGGCGAGACGCGCGGGTCGGCGCCCGTCGATCCGGAGCCGGTACCCACCCGCGTCCTCGACGGTCCCGCGGCCTCACCGCCGCCCCCCCGGGTTGTATCGCCCGTCCCGCCGCCGGGCCGAGCCGGTCCGGACTCCTCGCGCGAGCCTCCCGCCCCCGGTGGCATCGACGATCCGGCCGGGGGCACCGGCTGCCCCTATCCGGGCCTCGCCGGGTTCGACGCCGCCAGCGAGCGGTGGTTTTTCGGCCGGGAGCGAATGGTCATCGACCTGGTCGTCCAGGTGCGGACGCGGCTGACCGCGGGCGGTCCGCTGGTCCTGGTGGGAGCATCCGGATCGGGAAAGTCGTCGCTGTTGCGCGCGGGTCTGCTGCCGGTGCTGGCCCGCGGGGCGGTCCCAGGGTCGGACACGTGGCCACAGGTGCTGATGACACCGGGTGAGCATCCCGTGCGAAGCCTGCTCGATCAGATCGCGGGGGTCGGGATCGCGGCGGCGGTGTCGGGTACGGACGCCGAGCTCCCCCAGCGGCTCACCGAGATCCTCGCGTCCCACCCCGGCGGAGGGGTGGTGATCGCCGTCGACCAGTTCGAGGAGATCTTCACCAGCTGCGACGATCCTTCCGAACGGGAGACCTTCGTCCGGGCTCTGTGCGCGGCGGCGGCAGCCCGCAACGACCGGGGTCCGGCGGCCGCGGTCGTCCTCGGTCTGCGGGCCGATTTCTATGCCCGCTGCGCGGCCTACCCAGAGCTGGTCGAGGCGCTCCAGACCGGCCAGGTGGTGGTCGGCCCGATGACGGCCGGGGAGATCCGCGACATCGTCGTCAAACCGGCGCGGACGGTGGGCGTCGACGTGGAACCCGGTCTGGTCGAGTTGCTGCTGCGCGACCTGGGAGCGGCGACGGCGGCCCCTGCCCAGGGCGCCGTGAGCGGGGCGGGAGTCGTGGCCGATCCCGGCTCGCTGCCGTTGCTCGCCCACGCCCTGCGCTCGACCTGGTTCGCTCGGGAATCGTCGCTCGGCGGGAACTCGTCGCCGCTGACGGTGGGGGCCTATCTGCGGATCGGTGGCCTGACCGGCGCGATCGCGCAGACGGCCGAGGGCGCCTACACGGGGTTGGCGGCCGGCGCGCAGCAGGCTGCCCGTCCGCTGCTCATGCGGATGGTCCGCCTGGGCGAGGGTGAGCAGGACAGCAGGCGGCGGGTGCGACGGGCGGACCTGCTCGCCGCGGTGCCCGCGCGCGAAGCCGAGGCCGTGCTCGACGCGCTGGTCGCGGCCAGGCTCGTCGAAGCCGACACCGAAGGCGACGGCGACAGCCTGCAGATCGCGCACGAGGCCCTGCTGCGATCGTGGCCGCGGCTGCGGGAGTGGATGGACGTCGACCGGGCCGCCGCGATCGCGTTGCAGCAGCTCGGCGACGCTGCCGAGACGTGGGATCGCGGCGCGCGCGATCCGTCGTACCTGTTCGGTGGGACCCGGTTGGCGGCGGCCCGGGAATGGGTGGAGTCGCAACCGGACCAGGCGCCCCTCTCCCCGGTCGCCCGGGCCTTCTACGACGAGAGCCTGCGCGTCGATCTCGCCGCGCAGCAGGCGGCGGTCCGGCGGACCCGTCGGCTGCGGCGACTCGTCGCCGTCACGACCGTCCTCGCGCTGGTGGCGGCGTCGCTGGCAGGGCTCGCCTACCGGCAGGGCCGCACGGCGGCGGCCGCCCGCGACCGCGCGTTGTCCCAGCGGATCGCGAACCAGGCCGACCTTGTCCGAGGGCCGAATCCGGCGATCGCGGCGCAGCTCAGCCTGGTCGCCTACCGGAAGGCCGACACGCCGGAGGCACGGGGCAGCGTGCTGTCGTCGTTCAACGGCGGTTCCGGAGTGCCGACCCGCTACCTGTTCCACCGCAACGCCGTGGGGGCGGTGACCTACAGCCCGAACGGGAAACTGATCGCGACGGGCAGTGACGACTGGGCCACGGCCATCTGGGACGCGGCCGATCCGCGCAGGTCGACGCCGCTCGCCGTCCTGCCGGGCCCGCGCGACGGCGGCCACACGCGGGCGGTGAAGTCGGTGGCTTTCAGCCGCGACTCGACCCTGCTCGCCACCGGCAGCGGCGACCGGACCGCCAAGATCTGGGACGTCTCGACACCAAGCCGTCCCCGCCTTCTGGCGACCCTGCCGGAGGCCACCGGGGATGTGTACGGGTTGGCGTTCAGCCCCGCCGCGGACCGGCTCGCCGTCGGCGGTTACGGCAACTCGGCGCGGATCTACGACGTCTCCGACCCGGCCCGACCGACCCTGCAGGGTGCGCTACTGATCAACAATCGGGAACCCCTGCACCGGGGGCCGATCGACGCCCTCGCCTTCAGCCCGGACGGCACCTTTCTCGCCGCCGGCGACGATGCCGCCTCCGCGGTGCTGTGGTGGGTGGGCCCCGGGTTGCGCATCGGCCCGGTCGGCCTGCTCAACGCCCCCGCCGGCGACCCCACGTCGCCCAGGGTCGGCGCGATCCGGGCCGTGGCGTTCGGTCCCGACGGCCACAGCGTCTACACCGCCGGTGCCGCGGGCCGCATCCGGGTGTTCAGCGGGCCGAACCTGCTGCACCTGACCCACACCGCGACCCTGGGCGTCGGCAACGACCCGATGACCACGCTCGCCGTTGCCCCGAGGGGCGGTCTGGTCGCCGCCGGCGGCAACCTGTTCGACGGCGTCCCGCTGTACGACCCGGCCGCCACCACGTCCAGCACCGCATTCACCGATACCTCGGACGGGGAGAGGCCCCTCACCTTCCTCGACGAGGGCGCGGTGACCTGGACCGTCGCCTTCAGCCCCGACGGGCGCCATCTCGCCAGCGGATCCGCCGACGGCGCCCTGCGCGTCTGGGAGATCCCTGGGCCCGCGCTCATCGGCCGCCACGGCGAGCAGCAGTCGTCCGAGGTCAACCCGCGCACCGGTGACGTCGTCACGGTGTCCTACCGGGCGGCGGAACTCTGGAACATCGCCGACCCGTACCATCCCGCGTCACTGTCGGCCATCACCGACGATCTGGCCGACGACGGCGACGTCACGAACGGCGCGGCGTTCCGTCCCGACGGTCAGTTGCTGGCCGTCGGGACGGCCAAGCGGGTCTGCCTCTACGACATCACCGACCCGCGGCGACCATCCATGATCAGCACCTTTGCCGGACCGGTCGGCGGGGTGTTCACGCTCCGCTTCAGCCCGGACGGCCGAACCCTCGTCCTCGGCGGCTTGGGCGCGCCACCAGCGTCGAGCTTCTCCACCGAGCTGCAGACCTGGGACGTGCGCGACCCGCGGCATCCGGCCAGGCTCGCCGCCGTCACCGCCCACCGCGACAACGTCCGTGACATCAAGTTCAGCCAGGACGGCCGGATCATGGTGTCCGTCGCCGATCGCAGTGTGCGACTGTGGGACGTCCGCGACCCGCGCCGGATCGTCCCCCAAGCGACGTTGCCGGACTTCCCCGGCGAGGCGCTGCGCGCTGCGTTCTCCCCGGACGGCCGAACTCTCGCGGTCGGCGGTGGCGGCCCCCACGCCACCCTGTGGAACGTCGCCGACCCGTCCCGACCGGCGCTGATCACCTCGCTGTCCGGCCACGTCAGTCAGGTGAACACCGTCACGTTCAGCCCCGACGGCCGCACGTTGGTGACCGGCAGCCTGGACAACTCGGTGCGGGTCTGGGACGTCCAGCGCCTGGCGCATCCGAAGCTGGTCGAACGGTTGAGCCGCTCCGGCGGAACCGACACCGGGATCGGAACGATCGACTTCTCCCGGGACGGGTCGACCCTGATCGGCACGGTGTTCTCCCAGCCCGCGACGCTGTGGGACCTGGACGTGAAGCGGGTCGCGCAACGCGTCTGCACCCAGGCGGGAGTCGGCATCACCAGGGCGGAGTGGGCACGCTTCCTGCCAGACCAGGCCTACGATCCGCCGTGTGACTGACCTGGCCTTTGCGACAATCCAGCCTTTCGCGAAAATTCCCCTGTTCGCGCCGATCGCGCCGTCCCCTTCGGACCGGCGCGAACGGGGGACGCACGGTCTAGGCACCGGCCGGCGGAGGGCGGGCGGGCGGCGGGCACACGGACGGCGGTGCCGGCGTGTCGGGCCGGCCGCGTGAACCTCGACCGCGCGAATCTGGAGGCGGCTCTCCCCGGCTACACGGTCACCCGGCTCATCGCCGGCGGCGGGTTCGGGCTCGTCTTCGCCGGCCAGCACCTGCGCCTGGACCGACCGGTGGCCATCAAGATCCTGCTCCCGGGAGCGGACGGCGCGGCTGCGGCCCGCGACACCTTCGCCGCCGAGGCGCGCCTGCTGGAACGCCTTGCCCACCCCCACATCGTGCGGGTGCATGACTTCGTCGAACGCGACGATCTTTCCATGATCATCATGGAGTACTGTGGCGGGGGGACGCTGCGCCGGTGGGTACGGCACCGACCGACGGTCGTGACCGCGGTCGGCATCGGGCTCGCCGTCGCCGCCGCGCTCGACCTGGCGCACCGCCAACAGGTGATCCACCGCGACATCAAGCCGGAGAACGTCCTGTTCGCCGGCGACGGAACCCCGAAGGTCTCCGACTTCGGCATCGCCAAGATCGTGGCCTTCAGCGGCAACCCCACGAACACCGTGATCGGCACCCCCGCCTACATGGCTCCGGAACAGTTCACCGGCACGGCCCTGCGGCCGGCGACCGACCTGTACTCCCTCGGCATCGTTCTCTACGAGCTGCTCTCGGGCCGCACCCCGTACTCCGGCCGGGGCATCGCCACCTACCTCACCCAACGGCACCTGCACGAACCGCCGCCGCCGTTGGGCGCCCCCACCCCGCCCGCGATCGCCTCGGTCGTGATGCGAGCCCTCGACGCCGATCCGGCCCGCCGGCCTCCCACGGCCGCGGACTTCGCGAACGACCTCGTCACCGCCACGACCCGCGTGTTCGGACCAGGCTGGTTACAGGGCTGCACCATCCCTCTCCATCTTCCCGACGAGATCCGCGCGTCGGCAGGTCGTGGTGGCCGGACAGCCACCGCCCCGCCGTCGGTACCGCAGGGCCGGCCCACCGCGCCGCGCCGGCCCGCCGTCCCGGACGCCGTCGAGACGGTCGGGTACACGGCGACAGACAGCCCCCCGGAGTCGGGTACGCCGGCAGACGACGTCCCCGCAGCGGCGCAGGCACCAGCCACTGTCCGCGCACCGTCCCCCACCGATTTGGCTCCCCCCGCCCCGGTGGCGGACTCGCCGCCCGGACGCGGAACCCCCCCGGCCGGCGGCACGCGCGGATGGTGGCCGAGCCGACGCAGGTCGACGCGGAAGCCGGCCGCCCGATCGGCCGGGCGGCCGGTCGACTACCGGATCGACAGCCCGTTCGGCGTGGCCGTGGCCCCGGACAGGGCGCTGATCGTCTCCCAGCCGCTCCTGCACCGCATCAGCAGGGTCGACCCGGAGTTCCTCCTCGACCTGGCCCCTACCGGCGTGCCTCCCCACGGCCGAGGCGGGGGCCTGAGCGTCGTCGCCGGCACCGGGAAGGCTGGCCGCACCGGCGACGGCGGCCCCGCGTCCGACGCCGAACTGGACAGTCCCGCCGGCATCGCCGTGGGGCCGGACGGGTCCCTGCTCATCACCGACAGCCTCAACGATCGGCTCTGCCGGGTCTCACCCGAGGGCCGGATCGAGACCGTGACCGTCGTGTCCGGTCTGCGTCGCCCGAGGTCGGTGACGGTGGACGGGGACGGTGTCATCCATCTCGCCGATACCGGCAACCACCGGGTCTGGCGGCTCGACCCGGACGGCACGGCCCGGGTCGTCGCCGGCTCCGGCACCCCTGGGCACTCCGGGGACGGAGGTCTGGCGATCCACGCCTCGCTGAGGGGCCCGCAGGCGGTCGCCGTCGACGCCCAGGGCCGACTGCTCGTCGCGGACCAGGAGCACCGCCGCGTCCGGCGGGTCGACGCCGCCGGACGGATCGAGACCATCGCCGGCACCGCCTACGGGGGTCGCCCGGCGACGGCTGGCGGGCCGGCGCGCGCCACGGATATCGGCGCGCCGACCAGCCTGGCCGTCGGCCCCGACGGCATCGTCTACGTTGCCGATTCTGCGAACAACCAGGTACTCGCCCTGCAGGGCGACAGCACCCTGCGCGTGGTCGCCAGCAGGTCCGGACCGGTGGTGGTGGCCGATCCGCGCCAGGTGGCCGTCGGGCCGGACGGGACCGTGTACATCGCGCAGCCGGGTCGCCACCGCATCACGATCATCCCTGGATGACGGTTGCGCGGGCCCCTACCGGTGGCGGCCGGAGGTGAACATCCAGGCCAGGTGGGCGCCCGGCATGTCGCGGACGGCGCGGACGACCGGGGCCAGCCGATCCGGGTCACGCTGGTCGAGGTGTGCCGTGGCCGCCGGGCTCCGCGTGTCGGCGGGAAGGGCACGTGAGGCGGCAAGGGCGCGCTCGGTGTGGAAGGCGCGTTCGGCGTCGTCGAGAGCGCGCAGCCGTCGGGTTATCTGCGCCTGTACCTGTTCGAGCGCGGTGAGTTCGTCGCACCCCGTGGCGCGCTGGAGCACGATGACGTAATTGGTGGTCTCGCCGAGGGCGGCTTCCCGCGGCAGGGACACCACGTCGTTGGTCCAGGCAATGATGTCACTCGACGCCGCGCACAGCTCGGTCCAGCTCTCCGTGGCGGCGAGGTCCGGGGGGATTTCCGTCCGGTAGACGACTTCCACCAGGTCGTACATGAACATGGCGTTGTCGTTCCGGCGCAACGCCGGGTATTCCTCCGGGGTCGCCACCGTGCCGCCCTGCCGGTGGGCGATCTGGGTGAGGAAGGCGTCGCGGTGGTCGTGGATGTGCTGGAGGATGCGGCGGCGCCACGGTGCGGACATTCCCCGGGCGGTGCGGGGCCACAGGTCGGCCAGGGCGGTCACCGAGGGAGGCGCGGTGGCGGGCGCGGGTTGACCCTCGACGATCGAGGTGATCGACGCATAGGTCTCACGCACGATCGCGGCGTCGCGGCCCATGGGCCCTTCGTCCTGCTCGTCATCGAGGTGGAACAGCCACACCACCCACTGGGCGAAGAGCTCGACGTCGTCCTGCCGGGCGTCGGGCAGGCTCCGGGCGGCCGCGAGATGGAATCCGGCGGCGTCCAACCGGGCGCGCGCGGCGGCATCGGTGGCCAGGCCGAACTCGGCGGCCCAGGACAGAAGGTTTTCGCCGATGCGGTCGGCCGCGGGATGCAGCCGCTCGGGAATGCGGATCCCAAAATCGGGTCTGGGCACGCCGGCGGGACAGAGCTGACACATGATGGCCTCGGTGCAGGGAGGGGGCGGAGTCCGCCGACTGACGTGCCTACATGGCGAAGACGACGTTGCGGTAGGGCGAGCCGAAGTACACCGGAGACCAGCCCATGCGCCGTCGAAAGCAGGCGGGCCAGAACCGTCTATCCGGAATTATGGCGCCGCCAGGTGGCGCGGAGGAGGCATTCGGCCGAACTTCCAGGCACCTGCGACTGTGAAAGGCGACTCAACTCCGACTCTGGCTCCGGCGTGGATCTCGTCAAATCACCACTCACCGCAGTCGGCGATCAGGCGAGCAACCGGGGTTCGTCGCCGAGGCCGACCGCCTCGCTCGTGGCCCGGGTCTCGCTCGCAGCCCGGGTCTCGCTCGCAGCCCGGGTGAGGCGGATGAACCCCTCGGCACCCCGAACACTGCGTAGGCAGCCGTCTGCCATGTCCGCAACCAGGGCCTCGCCGTTGTTGCCCCAGGCGACGACCGGCACCTGGCAGACGAGCTTCTCCCCGTCACGCGTGCTGGCGGGCAGCCCGCCCACGATGTTCTTGTCGCCGCCTTCGGAGTTGGGCCTGAACAAGGCGGTGTAGCCGTGGGCGGGGATCATCGTGAGTCCTCCCAGTGGGTCTTGGTCTCGGCGGGGCCAGGGGTGGGGAGCGGCGAGCGGTCACGGCTCGGGCGGCCCTGCGGCACGCACCCACCGCAACGCCCGACGGGTGAGGACACGTTCCCGCAGGCGTGCCCGCCGTGCCGGCCCGGCTCGCCGCGGTGACGCCAGACGCTGGTGACGCCGCGACGTTGGTGACGCCGCGACGTTGGTGACGCCGCGACGTTGGTGACGCCGCGGATGGGGACGTGCCGCGGCCCCGGCCGGCGAGGATGCCGAGCCGGGGCCGCGGGGATCGGGCGGGGTCAGGTTCCCCGCCCGTCGTCGATCAGGTTCTGTGGCGTCGTCGTGGGTGGCGGTGGCTGCAGTCCGCGGTCCGTTCCCACGAAGGGGGCCAGGGCGGTCGGGTCCGTGATCTGGCGGTCGGCCCCGGTCATCTGATCGAGGTGTTGACGAGCGTGTACCCGCTGAAGCCACCACCGGCGATGGCGTCGGCCCGGGCGATGCCGCTGACCTGGACGGGACGCAGGCTGAAGGCGGGAGTGGTGGTGCCGTTGCCGAGCTGCCCGAAGAAGTTGCTACCCCAGGCCCACACGGTGCCGTCCCGGCGCAGCGCGTACCCGCTGAAGCTGCCCGCGGAGATCGCGGTGACCCCGACGAGGCCGGTGCTGCCGCTGACCTGGACGGGTACCAGGGAGGTGTCGTCGGTGCCGTTGCCAAGCTGCCCGGTGTTGTTGAGGCCCCAGGCCCAGGCGGTGCCGTCCCCGCGCAGCGCGTACCCGCTGTTACCCTCGCTGCTGGCGGCGATGGCGGTCACCCCGGTGAGGTTGCGGATCGCGACCGGTACCGTGCTGGACACGGTGGTACCGTTGCCCAGCTGCCCTTCGTCGTTCGCGCCCCAGGCCCAGACGGTGCCGTCCCGGCGCAGCGCGTACCCGGTCTCCTGGCCGCCGGCGATCGCGATCACTGCGCTGAGGCCGGTGACCCGAACGGGGAACGGGCTGTTGGCGGTGGTGCCGTTGCCGAGCTGCCCCTCGTCGTTGTCACCCCAGGCCCAGACGGTGCCGTCCTGGCGCACCGCGTACGCGGTCGTGCCCCCGCCGGCGATGGCGACGACCCGGGACAGGCCGAGGACCCGGACGGGTACCCGGCTGTTGGTGATCGTGCCGTTGCCCAGCTGCCCGTAGTTGTTGTAGCCCCAGGCCCAGACGGTGCCGTCCTGGCGCAGCGCATACCCGTTGACGGCGCCGCCGGCGAGGGCGACGACCCGGGTCAGGCCGCTGACCCGGACGGGCACCGTGCTGTTCGTGATCCTGCCATTGCCCAACTGCCCGTAGGCGTTGTAACCCCAGGACCAGGCGGTGCCGTCCCGGCGCACCGCGTACGCGGCGTACCTGCCCGCGGCGACGCCGACCACGTCGGTCAGGCCGGTCAGGCCGCTGACCCGGACCGGCACCGCGCTGTTGGTGATCGTGCCGTTGCCCAGCTGCCCGAGGCCGTTGTAACCCCAGGACCATTCGGTGCCGGACCCCGCGACGGCTAGGTGCTGCCTGGAGGGCGTCCCCCGTGCGGGGGCCGCTGTGGCCGCTGCCGGCAGGGCCACGATGCCGGCGGCGGCCAGCGCCACCGCCCCCGTCCCCAGCCGTCCTCGACGAAGCATGTCCGCTCCTCAGAACCATAGGTGCCGTCATCGACACCCGCTGGACACGAAGAGTAATCACGCGGAGCCACTACGCCGTTACCTGCGTGATATATTCGTTGCGCTGCGTGTTGCTCACACTCCTGGACATACGGCCGCCGAGCGCTGGCGTGAATGCGCGGCCGACCGGCAAAGGTCCGACCCACCCCCGGCGGATCGCCCGGGTAGGCCGATCCGCGCCTTCACTGACGCCGGCCGACGGGCCATCGCTGCGCGGACGACGGGGAGCCCGCAGCGATCGGGACCGGTCGAGCGCGGGAATCAACCGGCATGCCGGCCACGACTATGATTGCATCGTCCTCGGTGGCATTGCGGTCTGTGATGGTCGGAGGTTTACATGGCGCCAGCGCCACGTTTTCGTCGGGTGGCGGCCCTGCAGCGTCCTTTCGTCGACCGCGAACCGGTACTGGCGGCTTTCACCGAGGAAATGGCGCGCATCGGCGCGGGACCGCGCGTGTTCAATGCGATCGGTGTCGGCGGCATCGGCAAGTCGCGCCTGCTGCGTGAGTTGACCGACCGGGCCGCGAGCCAGGGCCGCACCGCCTCCCTCGACCTTCAGATTCACTCGATGCGCCAGCAGGAGGAGGCGCTGGCGGTGCTCCGTAACGAGCTGGGATCCCAGGGCGTTCCTTTCGACCGGTTCGACATCGCCTATGCCGTGCTCTGGCAGCGGCTCCACCCGCATCTCCGGCTGAACCGGTCGGACCTGGCCTTCGTCGACGACAGTTCGATCCTGACCGACATCGTCGACGCGGTGGCCGGGCTGCCGGTGTTCGGCACCGCCCGCGGACTGGTCAGGCTGCTGGAACGCGGCACGTCCGACGTGCGCCGCCGGATGCGTCTGCGCCGCGACCCGACACTCGCGACACTCGACGACCTGCCGATCAGCGAACTCGCCGACGCCGTCACCTACCTGTTCGCCGAGGACCTGCGGGCCGCCAGCCAGGACAGGCCGTACGTCATCGTCATCGACAGCCACGAGGCGCTGGTACCCAGCCCGGTGCGCTCGGGGCGGACCCAGCTCGCGGACGCGTGGCTGCGCGACCTCGTGGCGCAGCTCGACCGCGGCCTGGTCGTCATCGCCAGCCGAGAGCCCCTGCGCTGGGAGCTCACCGATCCCGACTGGGATGGCCTGATCCGGGTGAGCGACATCGGTGGGCTGCCGATGGAAGCCCGGCTGGAACTCCTCGACGCCGGCGGGATCGCGGATCCGTTCCAGCGCCGGACGATCGCCGACGCCAGCGCCGGGCTCCCCTTCTACCTGAATCTGGCCGTCGACACGCACCAGCAGACCGGCGGGCGGGTCAGCGGCGACCTGGTCTCCCAGCAGGAGATCCTGGCACGTTTCCTGCAACACGTCGCACCGGAGGAAATCCGGTCCCTGGAGGTTCTGAGCCCGGCGCGGATCTTCGACTACGGAATCTTCCAGCTCCTGGCCAGCACCTTCAACCTCCCCGCGCACCGGATCGCCTGGGAATCCCTGACGGCGTATTCCTTCGTCTATCCGGCGAACACCGCGCTGCGTTTCCACCAGCTCATGGCGTCCGCGCTGCGCGAGCGCCTGTCCGCCACCACCACCGCGGACATTCACGCGCTGCTGCGGGGGTTGTGGGAGAACCGCGCCGATCTGGCGACGGGCCGCGACAGCGGCAGCCTGTCCGCCCGAGCCCTGCGCGAGGCCGCCTACCACGCGCTGCAGGGTCACCACGCCGGCGGCACCGCGATCCTCGACTATGCGGACCGGGCCGTGCGCGGCGGCGGGCACGGTGCCGCCCGCGGCATCACCGACGACCTGCGCACCCAACTGCCCCATCAGCCCGCCGGCAGGGACCTTCCCGAGGCGTTGCGATGCCTCGACGCGGAGGCCGCGGTCCGCCTCGGCGACGCCGCCACTGTCATCGCCCTCACCCCCGGGCCCATCACCACGCTCGCCGTCGACACCGTCGTCGGAGCGCGGCTCGCCGTCGCCGCCGGGAACGGTCGACGCATCGCCGGTGAGACCAGCGCGGCGCTCACCATCTTCACCCATGTCTGGGACCGGGCCACCGGATCGCCGCGGCGGACCGCGGGCCTGTGGGCGGCCGACCTCCACATGGCGCAGGGCAGGTTCCGCGACTGCGAGACCCTCGCCGCCGAGCTCGACGAGTCCTGCCCGGCCGAGGACGCCGAGTTCTGCGGTGACGTGGCCCGGCTGAGACACCTCGCCCACCGGTTCGCCTTCGACTTCGACGCCGCCGCCCGCTTCCTCGACGAGGCCGCCGCCCGCTACGCCGAAGCCGGCAGCGTCCTGGGCGCGGCCAACATCCAGACCAACCGGGCCGAGCTCCTCGCCTTCACCCGACCTGCCGAGGCGATCATCGAGGCCGGGCAGGCCATCGAGATCCAACGGGAGATCGGCGCCCACCACGAACTCGGCAAGGCGTATACCGCCCTCGCCGTCGGGCAGCTGCGCTGCGGTCAGCTCGACGAGGCCGAGAACTCTCTTCGAGCCGCCTGCGACGCCCTGGACGGAGTCGGCTACCGGTCCGGACGGGCCCGCGCCGAGTTCTACCGGGCGGCCGTCCATGCCCGCCGCGGCCGGCTCGACGAGGCGGTCACCGCCCTGCGCTGGGCTGTCCACGAGCTGGAAGCGGCCGACGTCTACCCGACCATCATCGTCAGCGCGGCGCACGCCCTGGCAGTCCTCGGCGTCGACGACGACCGGGTGACCGCCGCCGCCCGGCGGGCACGGGCGGGTATCCAGCCGTTCGGCACCCACGCCGATCTCGACGCCCGCATCCGCGACTTCGTCACCGACCTCCTCGACGGGTACGCCTGGCAGCCCGACGAGCTGTACCGGCAGGCGATCGGCCGCCCCGACGCCGCGTCCGGCTTCTACAACCACAACATCCGGATGGGCACCCCCACCGGCGACGTGATCGTCCGCATCCCGATCCCCGGCAGCGACATCATGGATCTGATGATCTGGCCGGAGGCCGACGTGCTGCGGGCCATCCGCGGGACCGTCACCCACGCCCCCCGCCTGCTCTACGCCCGCACCCAGCCCCGCTACCAGATCGTCGAGTTCCTCCGCGGCCAGCTCCTCGACAACGCCGCCCCCCGCGGCACCCGTGTGCCCGGGCACCTCCTCGACGACGTCGTCGAACTGTTCGGCCAGCTTGGCCTCGTCCCGCGGGAGCACCTCCCGAGCCTTGCCACCGACTGGCCCGAAGACCGCCGGACCGCCGACTTCGCCCGCCGACTGTCCGCCGTCACCGCCGGCGTGCACTCCCGTTTCCTGCCCGAGTTCGGTGACCTGTACACCCGGTTCGGAATACCCGCCGACGCCCTCGCCCCCATCGAACAACGATGGGCGACCCTGCACCCCCGGCCCTTCCGGCTGCTACATACCGACATTCACCGCAAGAACATCATCGTCTCCGACGGGCGCGCCCACTTCCTCGACTGGGAACTCGCCCTCTGGGGTGACCCCGTCTACGACCTCGCCGTCCACCTTCACAAGATGAGCTACCAGCCCGACGAATCCATCGCCGTCGTCACCGGGTGGAGCACGGTCGTGGGCGGCGCCGCCGCCGAGGGATGGCAACCCGACCTCGACACCTACCTCGCCCACGAGCGGGTGAAATCCGCCATCGTCGACACCGTCCGCTACACCAAGCTCATCGCCGACGGAAACCTCACCCCCGACAGCCGCAACACCTTCATCGACAAACTCGTCGGCAAACTCGCCGCCGCCCACGCCGTCCTCGGCCACCACCCCGGCATCGACCACGCCACCGCCACCATCCATATCCAGCAATGGATCGACCGGCGCAGATAGGGGGTTTCACGGTCAACGATAGGGGGGTGTCACGGTCAACGACGAGTCGCACCTGCCCATCGGGCGTCGATTCCGACCAAGATGTTCGGAATTCCTCGGCGAGTAGTCGGCGGCTTCTCAGGTGCTCCCGCTGACCTGGAGTTTCTGCACGTCCTCGGCGGTCATGCACCGTCCTCCGATGCCCCAGTCCCCGCTGCGGACCTCCTCGACGACGACATGGGTCACCGATCGCATCGCCTCGCCCTCGATGCCGACCATGACCTCGGTCAACTTGGTGATCATCTCCTGCTTCTGCTGTGGGGTGAATACGCCCTCGATCACTTTCACGTCGACGAACGGCATGTCCGTTACCTCCAACGCTGTACCCCTGACCCCAGCCGCCGTCCGGCAGCCGGGCTGACCACGGTGTACCCAGGCAGGCCGACGAAAGTCGGGCGCCTTCCTGTCGCGGTCACGGCCGCGGTCGGTTCATACAGCGCGCCGCTGATCCAGAACTTCCGATCAGGAGGTGCCGACGAGGAACGAGTACGTGCTGGCACTCACCAACCAGCGGCCGTTGATCCGGACGGCTTTCGCCTCCTGCCTGATCTCGTACCCCCACTGCGCGCCGAGCTCGGGGTCGCTATGGGTGATGATGATGGTCGCCGTGGCCTGGTCACTGCCGATCAGCGTGATGTTCTCGAGTCTTACCCTGAGGTTACCGACGACACCTGGATAATGCTGAAGGAAACGCTGTGTGATGTCACGGTACCGCTGACCGTTCTGGACGTAGGCCAACCCGTCGTCGATGTTGTTGTCCGCGTCGAAGGCCTCGGTGAACGCCGTCGTGATCTCGTCGACGGTGGCCCGGTCCGGCTTCGCCCCGGCGGGTGCCGGGAAGAGTGCCCGGCCGGTCGGTGAAACACCCGAATGCACCGTCGCGCCGGTGGCCGGCCTGGTGGGAAGCGAGCTTCCCACCGCCGGCGCGATGACGTTCACGCCGTTGTCGGAAGCAATATGCCGGTCTACGGTCAGGCCGCCGATGATCACAGAACTCGTGGCCAGCGCCGCCGCTGCGAGCACGAGCGCCCTGCGCCGCCCTCGCTGACGCGGCGGCGCCGACGTGCATGTTCTGGCGACCAGGTCGGCCGGTGCCGTGACGGACCCGGTGGCCCGATCGAGCAGTTCGCGCAGCGTCTGCTCGAAGGCCAGGTCAGATGCGGAGGCGGGTCCGGAGCCGGAACGCGAGCCGGACCCGGAGCGCGAGCCGGACCCGGAGCGCGAGCCGGAGCCGGAGCCGGGGTGAGCGTGTTTGGAAGGCATCAGAGCCCCCTCTCGCTTCGGATGCGGGCATCACCCAGATGCTGACTCAGACGCAGCCGGGCCAAAGCCCGCGACGCGTGGGACTTCACCGAGCCGACGCTGCAGCCGAGGATCTCGGCCACCGCGGCTTCCGGCAGATCGTCGTAGTAACGCAGGACGACCACGGCACGTTGCCGGTTCGGTAGTTCCTGCAGTGCCCGGAGCACCTGGTCCCGCAGCGCCAGGTCCGGTTCGCCGTCCGCGCTGGCCCGTTCGGCCGCCGCGTCCAGCGGTTCCTCGCGGAACTGGCGCGACCGCCACCGGCGTGAGGCCGCGTTCACCAGCGCACGGCGGACGTAGGCCTCCGGCGTGATGATCCGTTCCCTGCCCCATCGTCGGTAGGTGCGTTCCAGAGCACCCTGCAGCAGGTCCTCGGCTGCGTGGCGGTTACCGGTCAACAGAAAGGCCGTCCTCATCAAACGGTCGGCCGAAGCGGTGACGAAATCCTCGAACGACTCGTAGGACGCCTCGTCCATCGAGTGCCCCCCTCGATTGGCCCGCGCCGCCAAGGACGGCTGCGTAGACGTGAAGGAGGCGGCGGTTCGTCGTGACGCGAACCGCCGCCCCGCCGGGCGAGTCGAGCCGACTGTCGGTCATCGGCGGCGCGACGCAACCATCGCGCCGCCGCGTGCGGCCGGGCTGGCAGGCCCTGGCTCAGGCGTCGCGGCACCCTGGCCGCGCGGATTCCGGGAAGCCACCCGGCCGACGGACTACGCCCGACCGCTACCGAGCAGCGATGCCAACCCCAGCACGTCGCGATAGGTCTGTTCCGAGACCTTCCACCCGCCGTGCGTGAAGACGGCCCGCCCGCCACTGCCCAGGGAACCGGACTGGCCCTTGTACGTATAGGCGATGGTGAACCTGACGCTGGCGTTGTCGTGCGCCCAGAGGTAGACCTGGTTCACGGTGATCCGCGCGCTCAGGCCCGGGTAGGTGGCGCGGAACTTCGCCAGCAGGCCGACCAGGCGCTGGCCGTTCTCCACGGCGGCCAGCGGCACCTGTGGAGGAGCCTGCGAGCTGTTGAGACCGACCGCGAACGCAGCGCCGATCAGCGGCTCCGACACCTTCTGCCAGACCGTCGGTGCCGGCGCCGCGCCGACGGTGAGCGACTCGGCGATACGGAGCAGGTCGGCCTCGGGCAGCGGGCTCGGCGGGGTGGTCGCGTGCCCGCCGACCTGGCCGCCGATCGTCAGTACGACGGACGGGTGACCTTCGACCCAGGTCAGCTCGTGGATGCCGGCACCGCCCGTCCGCAGCGTGACGGCCTCGGTGCCCCGCAGGGCGAGCCGGCCAGACTGGGAGCCGGGGTAGTACTGCGCATAGGCGCGGGCAACGTCCTCGAGCGTCGCCTCGGGCGTGCCCCGCTGGACCGTGAGCTGAACGCGGGTGTCGCCGCCCTCGAACGTGCCGACGACGACGTTGCGGCCGATCCGGGTGGTCGGCTCCGCGCCGGTGAGGCTGACGCCGCGGGGTAGCCAGCCGACCTGCACCCCGTCCACGCTCGGAGCCGGCCTCCAGCCCCCACCTCCCGGGCCCCCGCCGCCCGGGCCGGCGGCCGTCGCCGGGCCGGCGGCTGCCACGGTCACCAGGCCGGTCAGGGCCAGGGCGGTCAGGCTGCCGAGGGCGCGGGTCAGCCGACGTCCTGGGAGGTGCCGCCGCCGCCGTCGTCGGGCCGGATGGGATCCTCCCTGGTGAAGCCGTCGCCTCGCCCCGTCCGGAGGGCCTGTTCGCCCCCATCCGATGCCGGAAGGGCCGTCAGAACAATCCGCCATTGTCGCCTCCTGCGCTGGTAGGCGCTGGCCACGGTGACTCCACACACCGAGACAGCTCAGCAGCCGTTCGAATGTTTTCCACCTCCTAAGAGCGGCGTTGGCGCATTCGGGTTGACGTGTCCGACCAAATCTTTCCCCAACATCCGGAGTCGCCACGCAACGGTGTGACAACCAGGAGGGCACTCCGCGTTACGCGCGGTTCAACCCTCCTCGCCTACGGCGGGTCTTGTCGCCGTGCTCGCCGCAACACGACCTGGCTGATCCCGCCGATGGCCGGACTGCGGGACTGCGGGACGCGGAGTAACCCAGGCGAGCAGGAGGGAGGTCAGGCCCGGGAAGGGCATTGGGTGGTACCGGATACGAGGCTGGGTTAGCCGCCGACACCACGGCGATCATTCTCTTCGCCTTCATTGGCATCGAGGTCCTGCTTCTTGTCCGGCGAGACGGCCAGACTCTGGGTAGGGGTCTCATGGGTCTTCGGGTGATCCGGGAGGACAAGCGCGCCGCCATGCTTCCGCGGGCGTCGGCGTTCACCCGGATGATCCTTATGCTGCTGCCGACCTACACCCTGCTGATCATCCCCGTGAACGCCATCGTCGCAGCCTGCGACGACAAGCGCCGTGCTCTCCACGACCGCGCCGCCGGCACCAGCGTTGTCCGGGCACCGAAGCGCGGGCTGAAGCCGGCGCTGATCTGATGATGGCGCTGCCGCTGCCCTCGCGAGTGACCCTGACCAAGCGGGTTTGACCCTGCCCCCGAATAACACCTGGGCGCCTTCGAGGCGTGCATGAAAGGGCCTTTTATCGATCTTCGTAGATTAGGCGCCACCCGGCCCTACAGCAGAGCGTAACGACAGCCCCGGACGCACCCTCGCGCCCAGGGCCGTCGTCGTGTCTGGGCTCGACGGGACTCGACAGGGCTCGACACGGTTGCCGGAGCCGCCAGGCGTCGAACCGAGTGCCCCGCCGGTGTGCGTCCGAGGCAAGATCACAGTCTGCAAAAGATCCGCATGATGTGGTAAAACCGCGCGATCCCACATAACACCGTGAACGCATGAAACCCCAGCTACGGCTGGGCTTCTCGTCTGTCGGCGCGGAACTGGTCGATGACGACGGTGAACTGGCCATTGACGGTGACGTCGGTGATGCCGGCGAACAGGGCGCCCGTGCCGGGCAGGGCGACGACCGTCCGGACGCAGATGACGAACGACGCGCCCGGTTCCAGGGTCTGGGCGCCGTCGCCGGGATTGCCGGCGCCGCAGTTCGCACCGGCCGGGGCGAAGTGGACCTGTGGTTGGCCGGAGACGCCCTGATCCTGTAGGGAGAGGGCGGCGGCGAGGCGGGCGCGGTCGGCGCCCTGGGTCTCGCTGTCGGCGGTGGCGAACGCGCGGCCGGCCTCGCGGGCCGCCTGGGTGACGCCGAACGCCGACTTCTGCACCGCGAACACGCACAGGAACAGGTACACGAACGGGACGAGCAGCACGACGGACAGCCCGACGAACTCGATCATCGCCGAGCCGTCGTCGGTTGCCCCCCGTCCGACGCGGTGCGCCGCGCCCCCGACGCCGCGCGCCTGCCCCTTCCCCCACACCACCCGCGCCCAGATCGCGTGGACGGTACGCAGCCGCCGAGGCGTCATGGCTGCTCCTTGACCGCGTGGCCGGTGACGGTGATCGTCACGCCGTCGCCGAGCGGGACGAGGACGAGCGGGACGGCGACCTTGCAGGTGACCTGGACGAGTGGGGTGCCGCCGGGACCCTCGACGTCGGTGCCGGTGCAGACGGTGTCGGCGCGGCCGGGAATCGTCCGGGCGATCAGCGCCTGCGCGTACGGGCCACCGTCCGCGGCCGGGACGCCGAGGTTGGCCGCGTGCCGGGCGCCCTCCGCCGCGTCCGCCGCGAGCGTGTTGCGGATGTGCAGGATCAGGCCGACCTGCAGGATCCCTAGGAACAGGAACAGCAGCAACGTCCCCACCAGGATGAACTCGACGACGGCGGACCCTTCGTCGCCCGGCGGGGCGTCTTCGCCGGGCACGGAGCTGCCGGCCGCCGTGCTGGCCTCGCCCGGCGCGGCCTCGCCGTCGGGCTCGACCGGGTCTGCACCGTCTCGCGCGGCCATGGCCGGCGTGGCCGGGAGGTCAGCCGCCGCCACCGCCGCCGACGCCCGACACCGAGTTGATCGCCGAGGTGAAGAGGTTCTGCAGCGCCGGCGTCGCCAGCGTGGCGATGGCCACGACGAGTGCCGCCGTCATCACCGTGATCATGACCCAGCCGGGAACGTCCCCCCGGTCGCGGCCGTCACGGCCGTCATCGCCGTCACGGCCGTCGCCGGTCGTGTCGGTGGCCGACCGCCAGGCCAGCCACCTCGCCTTCAGGGTCTGCCCGATACGTCGTCCCATGTCTCCTCCATCACCGTCTGGCCTGGGCCATGCGCCCGGCCAGGAGCCGTGCGCCCACGTCGTCCGTGCCGCGCACCCTGCGCATCCGCGTCGAGCACCGCGTTGTGCCATGTCGGTTGGGTCCGAGTCGGACCAAGGCCGCGTCCCTCCCCGGGGGCCGCCGCGATCACTGGGCGATCACGGTGAAGCTCACCAGGGCGGGGTAGAAGGCGAAGATCACGGTCGTCGGCAGGACAAGGAAGACGACCGGGATCATCATTGCGATCTCCTTGCGGCCGCCGGCCTCCAGCAGCTGGCGCTTGCCGGCCTCGCGGACGTCCATCGCCTGGGCGCGCAGGATGTCGGCCAGCGGCGTGCCGCGTTCGATCGCGACGGCCATGCCGTCGACGAACCGGGTCAGCGGCGCGAGCGCCGTGCGGGCGGCGATGCCCTCCAGGGCCTGCACGAGGGTGGCGCCGGCGCGGGCGTCGGCGAGGGCCAGGCGCAGCTCGCGGCCCAGCTCGCCGTGGGTGAGGCGGCTGACCCGCTCCAACGCGCCGATGGCGGACTCCCCCGCGGTGACCGCCAGCGCCAGCAGTTCGGCGACCGTGGGGAACTCCAGCAGCATCCGGTCCTCGCGCTCGCCGATCGCCCGGGTCAGCCAGTACTCGCGGCCGACCACCCCACCGGCCGCGCCGGCGACGACGAGGGCGACGCTGACCAGCGCCGGCGGGCCGACGCCGAGCAGCGCCCGCAGCGCCAGCAGGAACGCGCCGACCAGCGCGCCGCTGACCGCACAGATCACCTGCTGGACCCGGAACTCCTCGATGCTGGTCCGCCCGCCCGCCTGGGTCAGCCGGCGCTGCAACGCCGCCCGACCACCGAGGAAGCGGTCGAGGCGGCCGGCGACGTCGGAGAGCAACGGCCGCACGAGCGCCTCGACGGCGGCGAGGCCCGGGCGGGACGACGCCCGCGGCCGGTCGGCGAGCAGCCGGGACGGGCTGGGCGTGTCGCGCAGGTAGGGGTCGATCCGGTCGGCGAGCTGGATGCGCCGAGCCCGGGGCGAGCGGTAGACGACGATGACCAGACCGAGCCCGGCGAGCAGGCCGAGCAGCGCCCCCGCGGCGACCATCGTCATGGTTGCATCCCCCGATCGGGCCCCACCCCGAAGCCCCCAGGCCCGTCGAAGCCCCCAGGCCCGTCGAAACCTCCGAGGCCGTCGAATCCTCCGGGCCCGTCGAGGTCGGGAGCGGCGATCGTCGGGCGGGCGGCCGCGGGACCGTCCGGGCGTGATCCCGAGCCGCGCCCGGCGGGAGTGGCGGCGGCCGCGGCCTGAGCGGCGGCGGCGCCGCCACGCAGCACCCGGCCCTCCTCGGGCAGCCGGCCGATCCGTTTCATCAGCAGGTACGCGAGGGCCGACACACCGCCGCCGACGACCAGCACCAGCACGCCGGTCGGGCTGTCGTACGCCTGCACGTTCTGGCCGCGGGTGGCCAGCAGGAGAAGCACGATCCAGGGGGCGGCGAGCGCGAGGCGGGCGGCGTTGACCGTCCAGCCCTGGCGGGTCTCCAGCTCGGCCCGGGTCCGCGCGTCCTCGCGCAGGAAGGTCGACAGGGTGCGCAGGAGCCGGCCGAGATCGGTGCCGCCGACCTCCCGCGCCATCCGCAGCGACTCGATGATCCGGTCGGCGACCGGGTCGGCGAGTTCGTCGGCGAGCCGGTCCAGGCAGGTCGAGAACGATCCGGTGGCGCTGTAGTCCTCGCCGAAGCGGGTGAACGCCGGACGCAGCTGCACCGGCCCGCGCACCCCGACGGCGGCCAGGCCCTCGGGCAGCGACATCCCGGCGCGCACGGCGCTGGCAAGGTTGTCGACGACGTCCGGCCACAGCTCCCGCAGGTCGTGGATGCGGCCGTGGCGACGACGGACGACCAGCGCCCGCGGCAGCAGGCTCGCGAAGACCGCGAACGCGCCGGCAAGCGACAGGGTCCCGGTGAACGCCAGCACGACGAGACCGACGAGCAGCCCGAGCGCGACGCTGATCGCGACGAACTGACGGGGGCTCAGGCCGCGGATGCCGGCCTGGGCGAGCAGCTCCGCGGTGGTGTGCTCCCAGCGCATCGTCGTCGGGCCGCGGGACGCGCGGGGCCGGCCGCTGGTGATGATGAGGAACAGGCCGAGCCCGCACAGCAGGCCGAGGAAGATACCCATCAGCGCTCCACGGCGATCTCGGGCCAGCCCCCACCGGGCCGGCGCTGGGGATGGTCACGTTCCCCCTGCGCAAGCAGGGTGGGCAGGTCGTAGCCGGCTCGGGTGAAACGGTCGACGTGCGGGGGGAAGCCGTCGGCGCGGACCAGGCCCTCGGCGCGGGAGCGGTAGATCTGGGCGATCTCCACGATGTCGCCCTCGGCCCGGCCGGGCAGCGCGACGATCTCGGTGACGCGCCGGCGACCCGAGACGTCCTTCTCCAGGTGGACGACGAGATCGACGCTGGCGGCCACGGTCGGCACGACGAAGGCGTGGCTGACGTTCTCCCCGGCGAGCAGCGGCAGCGTGCACAGCTTGGTCACCGCCTCGCGGGCCGAGTTGGCGTGCAGACTGCACATGCCGGGCAGGCCGGAGTTCAGCGCGATGAGCAGATCCAGCGCCTCCTCCTGGCGGACCTCGCCAACCAGCAGGCGGTCCGGGCGCATCCGCAGCGCCTCCTTGACCAGCCGGCGCAGCCGGATCTCCCCGCTGCCCTCCAGGTTGGCCTGCCGGGTCTGCATCGCGACCCAGTCCGGGGCGCGCAGCTTCAGCTCGAAGACCTCCTCGCACGAGATCACCCGCTCGCGGGCGGGAATCGCCGAACCGAGGCAGTTGAGCAGCGTCGTCTTCCCGGCCTGGGTGCCACCGGCGACGATGATGTTGAGCCCGGAGACGACGGCGGCCTCCAGGAACGCCGCCGCCGCGGAGGTGATCGTGCCGAGCCCGACCAGCTCGTCCATGCTGCCCGCGCTCAGCACGAACTTGCGGATGTTGATCGACCAGTGCACCCGGGTCACGTCGGGAATCACCACGTGCAGACGGGAACCGTCGGGGAGCATGGCGTCGACGAAGGGGGTCGACAGGTCCACCCGCCGGCCGGACGATTTGAGCATCCGTTCGACCAGATCCTGCACCTGGTCGGCGGTGAGAATGGTCGTCGTCAGCTCACTGCGACCGGCCCGCGCGACGAATACCCGACCCGGCTCGTTGATCCAGACCTCTTCGACGGTGGGGTCGTCGAGATGGCGCTGCAGCGGCCCGAAGCCGGCGACCGCGTCGTAGACCAGACGGGCGGTGACATCCCGGTCGACGACAGGCGGAAGGTCGCTGACGAGAACGCGTTCCTCATAGTCGGCGAGCACCTCCTGAACGAGCTGGCGGACCAGGGCCGGATCGCGCACGGGATCCAGGGAACGCCGCCGAACGAGCTCCCGGACCTCGTCCTCCACGAACGAGGTGGCGTCCAACCAACCGCCACGTGCCACCGCCACGAAAACCGCCGTTCCTCCAGCTCCGCCTCTTCCCGCCCCGACAATTGCTACGAAGCGTAGGAAGAAGGTCACCGCTTATCAAGCCCCGACCATCGGGGCGGACGCAACAACGTTCGCACAACCCCCTACGGGGGTGTGGGCCGGGTAGGACACAGGCAGGTCACGGTCCGCACAGGGTCCCACCTTGACCACCCATTTAGTTACTCTCCGCATCAGCAGCGCGGCCACGGATCGGGGGACGACGATCGCTGCGCGCGTACATCCCGCGGGTCGGCAGTGCGCCGACCGCCCTGGAAACGCCCGCAGGATTTCGCCGCCGAATCGCCCCGGAGGCGGTAGCCTCGCGGCGGTCCCTAACCCGCTCATCCGTGAAGCCACAATCGCTTGCTGGGTCGACCGGTGGAGCCTCCCCCACCCCGCCGATCTCCCCCGGTAAGCCACCAACGCCTGCCTCGGGGGTCCCTTCCGTGTCCGGTCAGCCATCGATCCGCGGGCTCAGCAACCGCTTGCGAGAAGCTCGTCTGCCCACCACGGCGACGCTGCCCAGGACCTGCCTGCGGCCCGCTACGCGCGGCTCGAAAGGGGCGACCCGATGAGTGGAAACCGAGATTTCCAGCCTTCGGACATGTTCGACAAGACCGCTTGGAAAATGTTCTGGCGAATTGTCGAGAACTGCCCGGTGGCCGTATTCGCCACCGACGCGGTCGGCCGCCATCTCTTTGTGAACCGGCCGTGGTCCGAACTGACCGGGCTTCCCCGTGACGAGGCGGTCGGCTGGGGATGGGACCGGGTCGTCCATCCCGACGACGTCGCCACCGTGGGCAACCACTGGCGGCGCCTGGTCACGCATGGCGACGGATTCGCCGTACAGGTCCGGCTGGTGCTACCTGGCGGCGCGGCCCGGCGGGCGATCATCCAGACGGTGGCGACGTCCGCCGGCGACGGGCGGCGCCGCTTCGTCGGTACGCTCACGCCTGCCCCGATCGGCGCACCCACCGCCGGGGACGCCGCCAGCCGCGACATCCCCGACCTGGACCTCCCGGCACACCCCGACAGCCACACGCATCCGCAAGGCCAGGCCGGGCGCCCGGGCGCCGACGACGCCGAACACGCCGGCGCGCCCCTCGCGTCCGAGGAGGCGGCACTTGATTTCACCGCCTTCGACGCGGACTTCCTCGACGAGCAGCTGCTGGGTCACGAGCTGTTCGGCCGGGAGGATGTCGGAGCGGAGGAGATCGGACCGGAGGGCATCCTGCCGGGCGGGCCCGACCGATACGGGCTGTTCGACGGGCTGGGCGGCTACGACCCGTTCGACGACGCCGCCCGTGCCTTCCGCGAGTCCGCCGACGACCCGTTGCGCTGGACCGACGCGCCGGCAGGCCCCGGCGATCCGGAAAGTCCGGATCACGTCGCCGGAGCAGACCGGTCCGCGGACCGCTCGGCCGATCCCACGTCGGCCCCCGACGGCCCGGTGCTCGGACATCCCGCGGGAACCGGGTACCCCCTGGCCGGGCCCCCGCCGCGGTGGCCCGAAGCGGACGACGCCGTGACGAGGCGCTGGACGGTCCCGCTGCCCCGCCGGCCGGTCCCCGGGGAGCCCACGCCCGGCCGGTCGGCCCCCCGGGAGACCCCGGAGGAGCGATCCGCGAGCTACCCGCGCGGCGCGCTCCCCCCCGGCGCCGAGTGGCGCGCCGCGGTCGTCCTGCATCGCGACGAGGATGGCGACCTGCATCCGCGCCCCGCGCACGCCGACGGCGGCCACCCGGCCGAGGGGTGCGGCTGCCTGTTCGCCGAGATGCGCCGGATCGAGGAGGCCTGCCGCGACCGGGAGCGCTGGTTGACGACCCTGCTCGCCGAGCTCACGACCGCGGTCCTCATCGCCGATCGCGACGGCAGCGTCGTCGCCGTCAACCAGATGTACTGCGACCTGTTCGACCTGGCGGACTCGCCCGTCGACGTGGTCGGCACGGACTGCCGCCGGCATCTGCGGCCGCGGGCCGGGCTCGTCGACGACCCCTCCGGCTTCGCCGCCCGCCTGGACACCTTGCTGCGCCGGCGCCGGACACTGCGACGCGAGCCGGTCATGTTCGCCGACGGCCGGGTCTTCGAACGCAGCCACATCGCGCTGGCCGCGGCGGACGGCTACCGCGGCCACCTGTGGCTCTACAGCGACGTCACCGACCGCCGGATCCTCGAGGCCGAGATCGAGGGACTCATCTCCGGGCTGTGAGCCGCGGACCGGGCGTTGCCGTGCCCTGGCGACGCCCGGCCGGCCACGGGCGTGACGCCGGCCGTCCAATCGGGCGACGCGGCGGGGTTACCTCGATGCCGCGATGCTCGGGGTGCCACCGGTCGACGCACCCAGGCCTCGGCACGATCTGGCCCTGTTCTGGCCGGAACCGGGCCGGAACCGGGCCGCCCTGGGGCGGACGTGGTCGTCTCTAGAAGACGCCGCCGTAGTGGCGCACCTGGAGATCCTGGGCCTGGCCCACCCAGTCGTCGGAGATGATCCGATCGCCGAAACCGTCGAGCTTGTGGGCCAGCCGGTCGACGTCGGTGTCGCCCATCTCGGCGAGCTGGCTGAAGGTCGTTATGCCCAGCGTCCGCAACCGCGATTCGATCACCGGGCCGATGCCGACGATCTCCTTGAGGTTGTCGCCGACGGCGCCGCCCGGATCGAGCAGTCCGTTCCAGCGCGGCGCGGCCTCCTGGACGACCCGACCGCCCGCGGCCTGCTCGCCCGTGGCGCCCGACCGCACCCCCGGCGCGGTGACAGACCCGCTGCCCGTCGGAGCCGGAACCCCGGCCACCGCCGCCGGTCGCTCCTTGGTGACACCGGAGGTCCGGGCCCTCATGCCCGCCACACCCAGCGCGCCCGCGCGAACCGGTTCGCTCCCGGCGGGCGCAGCCGTCCCGGACTCGACCGAAGCCGCCGCGGCGAGGGCGGCGCCGTCCGAGTGCGGTCGCACCGACTCGTCGAGCCGCGCGGACTCCTCGCCCACGGCCGGCTCGTCCTCGCGTCCCGGCCCCGCGACCCCCGGCGACACGACCGCGTCTACCGACTCGGCACCATCGACCGGCTCAGCGCGATCGACCGGCTCAGCGCGATCGACCGGCTCTGGCGTGCCGCCCGGCTCGGCAACGTCGACCGGCTCGTCGGCGTCTACCGGCTCGGCGACTTCCGCCGGCTCTGCGACTTCCGCCGGCTCTGCGGCGAAGAGAGGAACGGCGGCCCGGGTCGAGCGGACGGCGCGCGCCGAGGCCAGCGCCTTCGCCGTACCGACAAGCTCGGCGTACTCGACGGCGGCGGAGGCAGGCTCCGCCACCGGGTTGGCGGCGGAGGCGGCCTCGGTGCCGCGTTCCAGGGAGGCCTCGGTCCGTTCGATCCGGCCCAGCAGGCTGAGGCGCTCGGCCGCCCATTCGGCCTGGTGGCGGTCAAGCCGGGTGGTCATGGTCGCGACGAGACGCTGGGCGTCCTCCGCCTCGGTCCGCGCCATCGCCAGCCGGGAGGAGAACTTCGCGGCCCGGCCCTCCGCCTCGACAAGCTGCTGGCGCAGCAGCTCCGCCTCGCGCGCCAGCTCCGCGACGGTGAGCCCGGTGTCGGCCGCGGTGGTGTCGGGGCCGGTCGGGGACGGGGCGTCCACCGCCCGCGTGCCGCCGCCGGCGGCACTCGTCGCGGCCTCGACCCTGGCGCGCAGCGTGGATTCGATCTCCTCGACCCGGGCGCTCGCCGTCATGGCATGCCGCTCCGCGGCCCCGATCCGCTGCTCCGATTCTGCCGCCCGCTGTTCGGCCACGGCGAGCCGGGCCGTGAGGTCGGCCTTCTCCAGGGCGGCGTCGTCCCGCTGGCGGCGCAGCAGGGCGACGAGCTCGGCGACGGGTTCCCCGACGCGCACGGCGTTGATCGGCAACGGGATCGGCCCGGTGGTGGCGAGTTCCGCTCCCACCGTGTCGGGCACGAAGGCACGGGAGTCCGCGTCCTGCCCGAGCCGGTCGCCGACGGTCGCCGGCGCTCCCGCACGCTCGCTGGACCCGGCAGACTCCGGGACGCGCCCGGAGTCGCCCCCGACCGCGATCTCGCCGCCGAGCTCCCTGGGGTAAGGCTCCCCGGGGCTCGGCAGGAGCGCGAGCGCCGTCCCAGCACGATCGGCCGACCGCGGGTCGGTCTCCCGGGCGTCGGTCTCCCGAGCCTCGATCCCCCAGGCCTCGGTCCGCCCGGCGTCGGTCCCATCGGCCTCGACGGCGTCGGCCTCGACGGCGTCGGCGGCGGGCGCCGGCTCGGCGCCGTCGACCGTCGGATCCGGCTGGGCATCGCGGGTCTGGCGCACCTGCCGGCGCAGCGGGGCGATCAGGAACACCCACGCCAGCGCGGCGCCGATGACCATCGCCACCAGCACATACGCCAGGATCTGCCCGGCGAGGTACAGCATCGGCTGCCAGCCTCCTTACGCGGTGGATTACCGAGATCCACGCCCGCCCGGGCCGGCATCCCGGCACGACAGGTGGTGGGAGAAAAACGGACGATCGATGCCAACCGGGCGGCAACCCGGCCGGCGCCTCCCGGCCTGCCTACGCATTATTCGCAACACACGACAGCGGCTGTACCCCGGGGAGGCACAACCGTTGGCCATCTGGACCGGTTTGCGTGGAGAAAAGCGGGCCATCGACGCCGGTCGACGAGGCAGACCACCGCGACGGAACCGGATGGCCACCGCAAACGCCGTCCGACGCCAACATTTCACGCCGGGTGAGCACCGGTCCAGGCATCGCACCCCAACGAACCATCAATGGGTGTGGTCTGCCTCGCACCGAACGCCGGGCAGCGCGCCGAACCGTCGTCCAGGCGCCCGGCCGGCCCGCCGACGACGAGGGCGGCCGGGCTCACAGCAGGTCGGGCAGCTCCTGCGGAGCGAACCAGAGCAGTTCGAAGCCCTCGACGCTGTCGACGGTGAAGGCCGCGTCCTCGCCGCCGAGGTCGGCCTCGACGATGTGGTCCGCCGCCTCGGCCACCGCGTCGAGGACCTCGTCGTCGTCGCCGTCGTCGACGTGGATCGCTCCCACGGCCGACCAGGGCACCGGGAAGTCGACCTCGACGGCGCCTCGTTCAAGGTCGTCCCGGACCCGGACGTCGCCGTCGGCCAGGTCCGCGACGAAGACCAGGCGCCGCCGTGGGGCCGCCGGGTCGGCGTCGAGCAGGCGCAGGCTGGCGCGTGCCGCGTCGTGCAGCACCGCGTACTCCAGCTCCTCCTCGGATTCCGACTGGGCGTACCACTCTCGCAGCGCCGGCGTGACCGCAAAGCCCGTCCCGGCCGGCACCTGCCCGGACTCCCACACCGATCGCGCGGCGTTGAGCGTGGACGGCAGGTAGATGCGCACCCTGCCAGTCTCGCAACCGGCCGCGCCGGACGACCAACGAGGGTCCCACCCGACGGGCACCACGGGCACGGCCTCGACCGCGCCCTCCGAGCGCGGCGGGCGGAAACGGGCCGATGCCATGCGTGGATCCGCCCGGTCAGCCGGCCAGGTCCAGGCCGAGCCGGCCCTTCGGCGGACCGGCGCCCTCGCCGGTGCCGGCGCCCCCCTCGACGCCGGCACCGCCGCGGGTGCCGGTCCTGGCCCTGGACGTGGCAGTGGTGGCCGCGGCGGCGACCGCACGGTCGGCGGAGGTCGCGCGGGCACCGGTGGCGACAGCGGCGTCAGCGGCGCGGGCCGGCCGGGGTCGGGGGCGCGAGCGGGCACTCGCGCGCAGGGCCGCGCGCGTGGTTCGCAGGCTGGTCTCGAACACCTCCGCGCGGCGGGTCAGGTCCATCAGGTTGCCGCCCATCACCGCGAGGTCCTCCGGTCCGGGAGACAGCACCGTCACCCGGGTGCCCGCGGCCTCGACCAGCTCGACCTCCCGCAGCAACCGGCGGGTCGCGGCACGCCGGACCTGCCGTTCGACCATGGCCACCGCGCCACGGGGGCGGTCGCTGGCCAACGAGCAGGCCGGCGCGAGCACGAGCACCTCCTCGAGCCCGGCGTCGGCGAGCAGGTCGACCGACGTGGGCGAGCGGGTCCCGCCGTCGACGAAGCGCTGGCCGCCCGACTCGATCGGGGCGTACCAGCCGGGGATCGCGCAGGACGCCATGACCGCCTCGGGCAACGTCACCCGGGGTGCGTCGGGCGAGCCGAACAGCACCCGGTGACCGGTGTCGAAGTTCATCGCGACGACCCGCAGGATCGGCGGGGCGGGCCATTCGGCGAGGTCAAGTCCCTGGCGGTCCATCGCGGCGGAGACCAGGTCGCCCACCGCGGAGATCTTCCCGCGGCCCTGCGGCAGGATCGCCGCGAGGGTGACCATCGGTGAGGCGTGCCGGGGGTGCAGCGCGCTGGCCGTGAGCAGCCGGGGCGAGCCCATCCGCATCCGGGGCCGCGGAGGCAGGGAGGCGCCGAGGTCTCGGTAGTCGAGGACGGGGTCGCCCACCTCGTAGAGACCGCGTTCGGAGTTGGCCATCACGTCGATGCCGACGCCGAGGCTGAGCAGGGCCGCGACGACGGAGCCGGCCGAGGTGCCGACCACCAGGTCGCTACTGCCCAGGTCGCGGCCCGTCTCGGTCTCGACGGCCCGCATGGCGCCGATCATCCAGGCGGAGCCGAGGACTCCGCCCGCCCCGAGGACCAAACCCCTGCGCGGGGCCCGCCTTCTGGTCATTTGTCCACCTCCCGGCGCGGCGGTCGGGAGGGGATGCGCCCTGCGCGGGGCACCTGCCGCCCCGGTCCGCCCGCTGCCATGTGGGCCGCCCGGTCGCACCTGGACCGGGTTGCCGTCAGCGGCGGTTGCGCCGCGTGGGGCCTCCCGGGGATGGGGCCAGTCACAGTCCACGGTCCGCGTCGACCGTTTGTCACCTGCGGCGCATGACGCGCCCGGACGGGCCACCGGACGACGCCGGTGGTTCCGCACCGCCTACTCCGGCGGTTCCTCGCTCTCCTCGGGAAAGGTCGTCTCCAGGACGCCCCAGTTGCGCAGGCGCTCGGCGAACTCCTGCGGCGTGGTGTCGTGCAGCAGGGCGAGTGCACGCACATCGCCGTCGCGGATGGACAGCACGTGCCCGGCGTAGTCGTCGCGCTGGCGCTGGATCTGCGCCACCCACCGCCGGACGAGCGCGGAGGTGTCGGGCGGCGCCTCGCTGAGCTTCTCCAGGTTCAGGACCGTGCGCGGACGACGCTCACGCGGGGGAAGCTGGTCCTCGCTGGGCAGCAGCGCCGACACCGGCACGCCGTAGAACCCGGCGAGCTCGGAGAGCTGGTGAACGCTGATCATGCGGTCCCCGCGCTCATAGGAGCCGACGGCGGCGGTCTTCCAGCGGCCCCGCGACTTCTGCTCGACCCCCTGGAGCGACAGCCCCTGCTGTATCCGTATCGCCCGCAGGCGGGCGCCCACCGCCTTCGCGTACTCCCGGCTCACCCGACACACCCCCTAGCCGTCTCGCCCGAGCATCCCCGTGCCTCCGGTTCCCCGGACACGGTTGCGGCCGCGCTCCGGATGGCACCTTCGAGGCCTGCTCAACACTAACGTAACGTTGCCGAAAGGGGACCCTCACGCAGACATACATTGCATCACGCTATGCAGCATAACTGCGTCGTTCTTTTGGTTCTTACTTCACAGCGCATCATACTGATGCCTTTTCGTGGCCGATCTGCTGCCACTAGAAGCATTGAGTAAGATCCCCTTCACTTCTTGACCAGAACCGTTCCACACAGCGATGCCCACGAATCGCTCGCTGTAACCACGCCCGCTACACATTCATGACGAGACGAATACTTTATGTCACGGTTATGCCGAGGGCGTAACGGTGCGTTGCCACAGTCCGGTCCAGCCGGCCACGCTCATCGGCACCCAAGGCACCCACCGGCACTCACTGGCACTCACTGGCACTCACCGGCCGACGATCACCTAGCGCGGCTGGCGCCGGAACCCGCTGCGGCGCCGACGGCCGACCGCGGGCCGCCCGGCCAGCCGGGCGGCCAGATCCCGGATCGCCAGCCGGGCCGGGGAGGTGGGGGCGATGTCCCGCAGGAGCTGACCGGCGACCTGTGCCGCGTCCAGCCCGGCGAGGTCATAGGGCACGAGCGCGACCGGCTCGGTTCCGGTGTGGCGCAGGATCGCCCGGCCGACCTCCCGGGAGGGGTCGCCGCCGACGACCGAGGCCCGCAGCCGGTTGACCACCACGAGCGGATCGGCCGCCGGGACCGTCTCCCGCAGATCGGCCAGTCCGCGGACGAACCGGACCAGACCGACCGGCTCCGCCGAAGCGACCGCGAGGACGATGTCGGCCGCCTCGAGCACAGCGAGCGTCGCGCCGTTGCGCCGCGGCGCCGCGGTGTCGAACGACAACTCCTCGTCCGTCTCCAGGCAGAAGCCGCAGTCCACCACCACGTAGGACGCCAGCCGCCGGGACATCGACAGCACCGTCTCGATGGACGCCGGACGCAGCTCGGGCCACCGCGACGGCCGGGAGATGCCGGGCAGCACCCGCAGGCCCTCGCCCAGATCCCGGCACAGCACCGCCAGTCGCGGCACGTCGAGCAGGCCCTGGTTGGCGGACCGAGCCGCGGCGGCCAGGCCCGGCGCCTCCTCCAGCAGGCCGACGAGCTGGCCGATCGCCCCGCCATAGGAGTCGGCGTCCACCAGCAGCGTCGAGGCTCCCAGTGCCGCGATCTCGGCGGCGAGGCACAGCGCGATCGTCGTGCGCCCCGGCGCTCCGGCCGGCCCCCAGACCGCGATCACCCGGCCGTCACCGGCCTCGGCGAGGCCGAGGCCGTCGGTGCCGGTGCCGGCCGGGGCGAGCTGCCCGAAGCCCAGCATCGGCTCGCTGTAGGAGGAGGCTGCGGGCCAGGCCGCCGGGGCGGCGGCGTGGGACGCCAGGGCTCGGGAGGCCTCGACGACGGCGCCGGCGACCACCTCGGCGGTGGCGTCGGCGGGGATGACCGCGGCGACGCCGAGCTGGCGCAGACGGCGGTCCGCATCCTCGTCCCCCGGCGCGATCAGGCCGACCACCGCGATGCCCGCCATGGCCAGCCGGGTCAGCGCATCGCGGTCCAGCCGGCGCAGATCGGCCGACAGCAGCGCCGCACGCGCCGCTCCGGTCGTCGCCGCGGCGAGCAGGTCCGGCAGGTCGACGCAGCGGCGGACGACGGTGACGCCGAGATCGCGGCGATCGAAGGCCGAGACCAGGCCGGCCTCGACCTCGGAGTCGGTCACCGCGGTCAGGATCGGCAGACTCACCGGCCGTACCCCGCCACGGAGGTCGGTCCGGTCGAGCCGACGCCGCCGCGGGAGTCCCGTTCGAGCTTCACGACGTCGACCCGCTCGCTCTGGGACGCCGCGACGGCCTGGATCGCATTGTCAATCGGCACGCGCAACGTCAGCGACCGGTCACCGCTGGCCAGCTTCTCCAGCCCGACGAACTCGACGTCGTGCAGGACCAGCGACTCGGCGCCGGCCCCCACGGCCGGCGCCGGCTGGTTCGTGCGATCGCCGGTCTGGTCGCCGGTCTGGTCGCCGGAGCCGGTGGCCGCCGCGGACCCGGCGGAGAACACGTACACGTCGACGTGGTCGCCGGGCTCGAGGGCGGGCAGCCGGCCCGCCTTGACGATGACAGGGACCAGCCTGGTGGACTGCGTGTTCCGCCCGGCGAAGTCGGCCCCGCTGACCAGCTCCCCGGCGTCGACGGGCCGGGCGAGGGTGGCACCGGTCAGGTCCCGCAGCCGGCCGCCCGGGTAGTAGCGCCCGGACGTCCGGGCATCGAGCCGAGCGGACACCGTGGTCAGGTCCCCCGCCACGATGACGTGCCCGGCGGGCAGGCTGCCCTTCGCCACCACCCACTGCCGGGTCGCGTCCGCCGACGCGAACAGCCGCGCTCCCACGACGACCGAGACGAGTACGAGCAGCACCCCGACGAGCAGCCGGGAGTCCCGCCAGCGCCGCCGGGTCAGCCGGCGGGCGGGAGGCGAGCCCGGCGGGGGCGCCTCGGAACGGACCGGCGCCGCGGCGAGCTCGGTCACCGGGAGACCTCCCTTTTCTCCTGGCCGGACCATGGGTGCACGTTCACACCTTTCGGTCGCAGAGCGTACGCGGTCGAAGGCCCCGAACCCACCGAAACCGGCGAGGATTCCGCTGCGGAACGCCACCGTCGACGGTCGGTGTCCATCGACCGCCCGCGCGCAGCGACATCCCGGGTGTCCTGAGCTCACCTGTTGGACGCGCAGCCGGCCCGGTGCGATGCGCGCCGGGACGAAGCCACGCGAATTTCGCGTCGCGGGATCCGAGCGCCCCGGCGTACTTCGCCGCTTCGCACCGGTGGCGTCGCAGCTCAGGGGGCCGGCGAGCCCGACGGTCGGCCGGCGACGCCAAGCCCGGGTGGTAGCGGACCAGAACAGCCGCGAGCGAGAGCTTTCGGCGGCGTCCGGGCGCAGTTATCCACAAGCTGAGGCATCTGGAGGCGATGAACAGTGGAATCTCTGATACACACGTGAGGAGAGACATCCGCCCTCAGTAGGAGGACTTTGATGAACGACCGCTTCCTTCAGCTGAGCGACGTGGCGGACATCCTCAACATCTCGTCCAGCCAGACCTACGCCCTCGTCCGCTCGGGCGAGCTTCCCGCCATCAAGATCGGTGGCCGGGGGCAGTGGCGGGTGGAGCGCGCGGAGCTGGAGGCGTACATCCAGCGTGCCTATGAGCAGACCCGGGCCTTCGTCGCGGCCAATCCCATGAGCCGCAACGAGGCCGTGCCGGAGGACTGAGTCCGCTGCCGTGCCGCGCAGCGGACCGCGCACCGGGTCATGCACCGGGTCATGCACCGGGCCGGTCAGGGAACGCGGCGCACGTAGGCGATCGCGTCGAGCGGCATCGTCCACCCCGATCGGACCCGGCCGCGGCGGGCGAACTCGCCCACCGCGTGCTCGGCGACCTCCAGGAAGTCCGCCCCCACCCGGACCGGCGTGCCGTGCAGGCTCGTCCCGTCCACGAACAGCAGCGTGCACACGGAACGGTCCCGGACGAGCCCCCGCAGCACGTACCGCAGGTCCAGCTTCGCGGCCAGCGGCCCCTCGTGCCCCGGCTGGGCGGAGACGACCGGCAGGTTCTCGACCGCGAGCAGCGAGCGCATCGGCACCAGCACCTCCGTCGCGCCGGGCTCCGCGAGCAGGAACCAGTCCATCCCCAGCGCGGACAGCGTGCCGTGCAGCGTCTCCGGCGCCCGTTGCCCGCCCAGCACCCGGCAACGCGCCGGGTGTCCCACGACCGGCCGCAGACGATCGATCAGCCGCAGGTAGGCGGCCTCTCGGCGGCTGCGGTCGGCGAGCTCGGCGGCGAGCTCGGCGGCCTCGTTCGCCTCCCACTGCAGCTCGAGGTCCGCGAACAGGTCCTCCCAACGCATCGGGTCTCCTCCCGTACGGGTACGTTCCGCTGCACACCGGGCGACCCGATCCCTCACGCACGACGCAAGCGGGATTGACAGTGGGACGCCAGAGGTTTACACAACCAAACATAGGCAAACGAAGTCGTTCGACGACATCCGGCAGACAGGAGCAGCGACGATGATCGCGGGAGCGGCTCGGCGGACGCTGGCGCTGTTCGCCGGCGCGGCCGGAGCCGCGGGCACGGCGATCATATTGATCGTCTTCGGCCCCCGGCTCGCGGACCTGCCGGCCGGCGTCGGCGACGTGCCGGACTGGTTCACCGCGGCGCCCGAGCAGGCCCTCGTCACGGTCGTCGGCGCGGTGGCGTGGCTGTGCCTGCTCTGGCTGTGCCTGGGCGTCCTGCTCGGCGTGGCCGCCGCGATCCCGGGCGGCGTCGGCCGGCTCAGCGCGGCGCTGGCCCGCCTGGTCCTGCCCCGCGCAATGCGCCGGATGATCGAACTTGGTCTCGGCGTCACCCTGGTCGCCGGCGTCGCGCCGGTGATGGCGGCGATGCCCGCCGCGGCCGCCGGCGGCCACCCGGCGATCGGGGTCGGCGTCACGGCACCGGCGACCTTCCCCGATCTCGGCCGCCCGGCGGCGATCGGTCTCGCCAGTGCGGCGGCGCCGGCCTCGGGTCACGCGACCGGCCTGCCGGCCCTGGACCGCCCGGCCGCGACGGCGCCCGTCGCGGCCCCGCCCGGCGCCGCCCCGCCCGGCGTGGTCGGCGCCCGATCCGCCGGCTCCGGGCCTCAGGTGCAGGGCGTGGCCTACCACGGCGAGGCGGCCCGTCCGGCGTCGGCCTCGCCCGGCGCGGCCGGGCTGCCCGACCTCGACCGTCCGGCCCCGGACCCGGCCCCGGCCCCGGCCACATCCGAGCTGCCCGATCTCGAGCGCCCCGCCCTCGATCGCCCGTCCCCGGCCACACCCGAGCTGCCCGATCTCGGCCGCCCGACCGCCGCCGCCCCGGACCCCACCCGGGGCACGGACGTCAGCCCGACGATCTCCGTGCCGGGCCTGGGTGAGGCCATCCCCGTCGTCGACCTGCACGCAACCACACCGGCGTCGACCTCCTCGACGCCGCCTCCCTCTCCGGACGCCGCCCACAGCGGCGCTCCGGCGGCCCCTGACCCCGGCCCCCCCGTCCGGCTCACCGCGGCACGCACGTCGGTGAGCTGGCCGGATCTCGAGCGCCCGGCCACCGATCCGCCGCTCACCGCGGCGCCGTCGACGGCACCGACCGGCCCGGCCCCCGCCGGCGGTGCCTCGACGGCGCCCGAGCCACGACCCGCCTCCTCAGCACCGGCACGCGACCCGCTCGTCCCGTCCTCCCATCGCGGAACCGGCGTTCCGGCCAGCCCGTCGGGCACCGGCCAGTCGGCCCGCGCCGGTGAGGCCGAGGAGGTCGTCGTCCTGCGCGGGGACAACCTGTGGACGATCGCCGCCCGTCATCTCGGCCCCACCGCCACGCACGAGCAGATCGCGGCCGAATGGCCCCGCTGGTGGGCCGCGAACTCCGACGTGATCGGCCACGACCCGAACGTGATACTTCCCGGCCAACGACTCAGACCGCCATCCGGGCCCTGACCCCGCCCGCCACCATCGGAGCCTGCCGTGACCGCCACCTGTGCCCTGCCCCTGCCCCGGCGACCACACCACTCGGTCCCCGGCATGCGGCTGCTCCCCGTCGCCCCGAACGAACCCCCCTACGACGACGAGATCGAGCCCGCCGCCGCAGGCGGCCGACCGGCTCACGCTCGGATCCGACCCGCCCGGCGAGCCGGCGGTGCCACCGACCGGTCAGGCCGGCCGGCGCCGGCTCCCGGCGGGAGCGGTCACCGCCGCGGCTCCGGCGGCGGCGGAGGCGGACGTTCAGCCCCTCCCCCCGCAGGCCGGGCCCCCGACCATCCGGACACCGACCATCCGGGCATCGACCGGCCGGACACGGCTGTCCCCGACGCGGCCGTTGATGGCTCGATCGGCCCTCACGGCGCCGAGGAGCGGGCCGGTGGCGGCTCCGCGGGCGTGGACCGCTCGCCCCGGCAGCTCACCGTGCCGGAGCAGGTCTTCACCGAGGCCGGCCCGGCGCAGGGACCGCCCTCGAGCGATCTGCCCGCGACGGGACGCCGGGCGGCTCGCAGCCCGGCGGCCGGCCGGCCGGCCGCGCCCGCGCGGGAGGCCGCGGTGATCGTCGTCCGGGCCATCGTCGAGGCGCTCGGCGGCGTGCGTCCCGTGGCCCACCTCGCCGGATGGACGACGCCCAGACTTCAGCACGATCTCGAGCGCATCGCCGCACAGCTCGGCGACCGCCGCCGCCGCGGCCAGGTGCGCAGTGTGCGGGTGAGCGAACCGCGACCCGGCGTGGCCGAGGTGTCGGCGGTGATCAGCCGCGGCGCGCGGGCGGCGGCGCTGGCACTGCGGATGGAGGCCGCCGGCGGCCGGTGGCGGGTCACGACTCTGCAGGTCGGCTGACCGCGCGGCGACCCGGCGCCGGCTTGTCGGCCGTCGGGCAGCGGGGTTGCCCGCCGTCCGACGGCCGAGACCGAAAGTGCTGGTAGCGCGTTTCCTACTCGGCCTCGGCGTTGCGCCGTGCGGGATCGCCGTGGCACCGCTTGTACTTGCGACCCGAGCCGCACGGGCAGGGCGCGTTGCGAGCGGGGCGGGCGCTCGCCCCCGCCGCCGACCCACCGGCGGGCCCACGGGCCGCTCGAGCCGCACCGCCAGCGACTGGCGACTCGGCACCCGAGTCCAGGATGGTGACTGGTCCGGCGCCGCCGTCGACCGACGGCGCGGTGTAACGGAGCCCGCCGGTCGGACGGCGCGGCTCCAGGCCCTTGACGAAGACCGGCGGCGCGGCAGGCGGCGCCGGCGCGGCCGGGACCTCTGGTGGAGTCCGGCGCGCGGCCGCCCGGTCGTCCTCGGCAGCATCCGGCAGGGCCAGGGGCGCGACCGCGGCGGGCAGGGCGGCGGCTCCCGCGGGGGGCGCCGGAGCGACGGCGACGTTCTCCGCGGGCGCCGCCTCGGTCTCCTGGCCGGCGATCTGGACCTCGACGTTGAACAGGAGGCGGACGGACTCCTCCTTGATGCCCTCCATCATCGTCTGGAACATGTCGAAACCCTCGCGCTGGTACTCCACCAGCGGGTCGCGTTGTCCCATCGCCCGCAGGCCGATGCCCTCCTGCAGGTAGTCCATCTCGTACAGGTGCTCGCGCCACTTGCGGTCCAGCACGGCGAGCACGACTCGCCGCTCCAGCTCACGCATGATCGGCTCGCCGTCTGCACCTTCGCCGAGGTCGAGCTCGCGGCGGTCGTAGGCCTCCTGCGCGTCGGCCTGCACATCCTCCAGCAGGTGATCGGTGGTCAGCCCGTCGCGGTCGTCGGTGTCCGGTGCCTCCACGCCGACCGGGTAGAGCTGGCCGAGCGCGGTCCACAGGGTGTCGAGGTCCCACTCCTCCGGGTAGCCGTCGGCGGTGGCACCGCGCACGTACCCCTCGACGGTGTCGTCGACGAAGTGCCGCACCTGCTCGTGCAGGTCGGCACCGTCGAGGACCTTGCGGCGCTCCTCGTAGATGACGGTGCGCTGCTTGTTCATGACCTCGTCGTACTTGAGGACGTTCTTGCGGATCTCGAAGTTCTGGCCCTCGACCTGGGTCTGAGCCGACCGGATCGCCCGCGTCACGATCTTCGACTCGATCGGGACGTCCTCGGGGATGTTGAGGCGATCCATGATCCCCTCGACGGCGGCCGCGTTGAACAGCCGCATGAGATCGTCGCCCAGGGAGAGGTAGAACCGCGACTCGCCGTGGTCGCCCTGCCGGCCGGCACGACCACGTAGCTGGTTGTCGATGCGCCGGGACTCGTGCCGCTCGGTGCCGAGCACGTAGAGACCGCCGGCCTCGACCACGTCCTCGTGTTCGGTCTTCACCGACTGGCGGGCCTTCTCCAGCGCCTCCTGCCAGGCCGCCTCGTAGTCCTCGGGGGTCTCGATCGGCGAGAGCCCGCGCTGACGCAGCTCGGCCTGGGCGATGAACTCCGGGTTCCCGCCGAGCATGATGTCGGTACCGCGGCCGGCCATGTTCGTCGCCACCGTGACGGCGCCCTTGCGGCCCGCCTCGGCGATGATGGTCGCCTCCCGCTCGTGGTGCTTGGCGTTGAGGACCTCGTGCGGCACGCCCCGCTTGGTGAGCTGCTTGGACAGGTACTCGGACTTCTCCACGCTCGTGGTGCCGACCAGGACCGGCTGGCCCTTCTCGTGCCGCTCGGCGATGTCCTCGACCACGGCGTCGAACTTCGCGATCTCGGTCTTGTAGACGACGTCCGGCTGGTCGTTACGGATCATCGGCTTGTTCGTCGGGATCGGCACCACGCCGAGGGCGTAGATCTGGTGGAACTCGGCCGCCTCGGTCATGGCGGTACCGGTCATTCCGGAAAGCTTGTCGTAGAGCCGGAAGTAGTTCTGCAGGGTGATCGTCGCGAGGGTCTGGTTCTCCTGCTTGATCTCGACCTTTTCCTTGGCCTCGATCGCCTGGTGCATTCCCTCGCTGTAGCGCCGCCCGTGCAGCACCCGACCGGTGAACTCGTCGACGATGAGGACCTCGCCGTCGGTGACGATGTAGTCCTTGTCCCGCTTGTAGAGCTCCTTGGCCTTCAGCGAGTTGTTCAGGTAGCCCACGAGCGGCGTGTTCACCGACTCGTACAGATTCTCGATGCCGAGCTGGTCCTCGACCTTCTCCACGCCGGACTCGGTGATGGCCACCGTCCGCTTGCCCTCTTCGACCTCGTAGTCGACGTCGCGCTCCAGCAGGGGGGCGATCCGGGCAAACTCCGTGTACCAGCGGGTCGGGTTGTCCGCCGGGCCACTGATGATCAACGGCGTGCGGGCCTCGTCGATGAGGATCGAGTCGACCTCGTCGACCACCGCGAAGTTGTGGCCGCGCTGGACCAGCTCGTCGGCGCTCCAGGCCATGTTGTCGCGCAGATAGTCGAACCCGAACTCGTTGTTCGTGCCGTAGGTGATGTCGCAGGCGTACTGGGCGCGACGGACCGGGGGCGGCATCTGCGGGTGGATCACCCCGACGGTGAGGCCGAGGAAACGGTGGACGCGACCCATGTTCTCGGCGTCACGCTGGGCGAGGTAGTCGTTGACCGTGACGATGTGCACGCCCTTGCCCGCCAGGGCGTTCAGGTAGGCGGGCAGGGTGGAGACCAGCGTCTTGCCCTCACCGGTCTTCATCTCGGCGATGTTGCCGAGATGAAGCGCCGCGCCGCCCATGATCTGCACGTCGAAGTGCCGCTGGCCGAGCGTGCGCCGGGCCGCCTCGCGGACGGCGGCGAATGCCTCGGGCAGCAGGTCGTCGAGGGACTCCTTGCCCTCCGCGACGCGCTGGCGGAACTCGTCGGTCATGCCGCGCAGCTCACCGTCGGACAGCCCGGTGAAGTCGTCCTCGATCAGGTTCACCTGCTCGGCGATCGCCTTGAGCTTGCGCAGAATCCGGCCCTCGCCGGCACGCAAGATCTTGTCTAGAACCACGGGCGAAACTCCTCCGGCAGGCATGTCGGCGAGGCACCGACCCCACGATGCTAGCCCCTGGACCGTCCCCCACAACATCCATCCGGACGCGGTTCCTCCAGCCGCGGTCGGCAACGGGCTGTACGAGGTGGGGACGGGTGCCGACGCCCGGGCACGGGGATTGCGTGGACACAAACGAGCAGGACAACGGGGCGATGGCCCGGCGCCCCGCGATGGCGTCATCCACTCCAACGTCCGGGGGCCCCGCGGGGTGCCCGGGCGGGTGGACGGGGGTACGCCGCGTGCCGGCGGTGAACCGGGAGCCGGTAAAAGGAGAGACATGCCGTCTCTCGAACCAGCGGAGATCACCGCCGGCCGCCTGCATCTGCGCCCGTGGCGCCCGTATGACATCGACGCCGTGTACGAGGCCTGCCAGGATCCCGAGATCGGGCGATGGACGCGGGTGCCCACGCCCTACGGACACCAGCACGCAGAGGACTTCGTGGCCAGGCAGGCCCCCGCCGCCTGGGCGAACGGGACCGGCGCGTCGTTCGCAGTCGTCGACGCCACGACCGAGCAGCTGCTCGCCTCTGTCGCCCTGGTGGACATCACCGAGCAGGGCGACGCCGAACTCGGCTACTGGTGCGCGGCGCCGGCCCGCGGGCAGGGCGTGACCTCACAGGCGGTGGCGACCGTGACCCGCTGGGGCTTCGGGGCCCTGGGACTGGACCGGATCGGCTGGCGGGCCCTGGTCGGCAACACCGCGTCCCTCCGGGTGGCCGAGAAATGCGGATTCACGCTGGAAGGGACCCTGCGACACGCCGTGGTGTCAGCCGACGGTCGGCGACTCGACTGCTGGGTCGGCTCGCGACTTGCGGACGACCCGCCGCCGCCCGACGACCCGCGGCGATGACTCAGGTAATCTCGAGTAGTTTCTCCCGAACCGCGTAGACCACCGCTTCCATCCTGGAATGCAACTGCAGCTTCTCCAGAATGTTGCGGATATGGTTCTTCACGGTATTTTCGCTGATGTAGAGCTGCTTGGCGATGTCGCGGTTGTTCATGCCCTTGGCGACGAGGCGAAGCACCTCCATCTCCCGGTCGGTGAGCCGGGGGGTGGGGAGCTGCGGCCGGTCGTCCTTGTTCTTGATCATCGCCGCGAACTCGCTGAGCAGCTTCGACGCCATCGACGGGCTGATCAGACTCTGGCCGCCGTAGACGGCACGAATGTCGGCCGCGACCTCGTCGATGGAGATCTCCTTGAGCAGGTAGCCCATGGCGCCCGCCTTGATCGCGTCGTAGAGGTCGGCCTCCTCGTCACTGATCGTCAACATGACGATCTTCGCGCTTGGTACCGCCTCCTTGATGGCGCTCGTGGCGTCGATGCCGCCGCGGCGCGGCATCCGCACGTCCATGAGCACGATGTCGGGAGCCATCTCCTTCGCCATCGTCACGGCCTCGGACCCGTCCGCGGCCTCCCCGACGACCTCGATGTCGACCTCCTGGCCCAGCACCATCTCCAACCCGCGCCGGAACAGTGCATGGTCGTCGACGATGAGCACCCGGATGGGGTTCGCCTCCGATGGCGTCGGCAGCACCTCCTCAGAGCGCTGCTCCTCCACCGTCATCTGACCTCCTTAGGACCACTTTCACCCCGGTCACGCCACCCCACGCGCCTGCGCGCGGGGTGGCGTGCCGTGCACTCCGACACCCGAGGCAAATGGTCCCACGTCAGTCGGTGGGCGTGACCTGCAGATCGTCTAAAGAGCGGCCGAGCTCGCGAACGCGCCGCGATCCTGCGCGGATCGGTCCACGTCATGGTGCGCGTCCAGCGATGCGGCGGCTACCGCACCAGCCGAACCCGAGAGCCTGATCACGCCGTAGTCGTAGCCGACGCGGCGGTAGACGACGCTGGGCAGGCCGAGGTCGACGTCCAGGAACAGGTAGAAGTCATGGCCGACCAGCTCCATGTTGGACAGGGCGTCCTCGAGCGTCATCGGTTCGGCCTCGTGCGTCTTCTCCCGCACGACCAGCGGCTCCTGCTCCGCCCCCTCGCCCTGGCCGGCAGGGCTGTGGGCTGCGGTGAGCGAGTCCGCGGGGGCGGCGACGACCGGGCGCGCCGCGTTTCCCCCGGACGGTGCCGCCTCGGCGACGGGACGCAGGTCGGCCGGCCGCGTGCCCTCCAGTGGCATCAGGCTCTCCAGTGGCACGGAGGTGATACCGGACTGCTTGGCACCGGCGTGGTTGGCGTGGTGACGGACCCGTCGGTCGGCGGCCCGGCGCAGGCGCTCGGCGAGCTTGCCGGTGGCCAGGTCGAGGGCGGCATAGCAGTCGGCGGCGGCGGCCTCGGCCCGGATCACCGGGCCCCGCGAGTACACGGTGAGCTCAACCCGGTCACAGACGTCGGAGAGCCGGGGGTTGTGCTCCTTCGACAGCTCGACGTCGACGCTGATGATGTTGGAGTCCAGCCGCTCCAACTTGGCGAGCTTGGCCTCGACATGATTGCGGAACCGTTCCGGAACCGCGGTGTGCCTGCCCTTGACCACGATGTCCACGCGATCCACCTCCCGTTCGCCAGTCCCGGCGACGCGACCCGCGCCAGCGGCCGGCCGTGCGCCGGTATGTTGTGGCGTCCTCCGGGACACGCCCGGCCTCGGGCCGAGACGATCCACGGACGCCCTGTCCACGGTTGTCGCACCTTCCCGTCGTGCCGTTTGCGGTCGGTCGCCCGCGTTCGCCTCCTTCCCCACTGCGGCGGGCCTACTCCGCCCGTCAGCCCAGCATCCGCACGACGTGTGCGCTACGCCCGGCAGGCATCAGGGCCCGCCGCCGCCCGTTCGTTCGTCCCTTGCGGGCTGACACGGTCGGTGCGTACCGGCAGTTTCACCCCGGCGGACCGTGGATTGCGGGTAGGGCTGCTCTTCCGCGCGTCGGATCGGTGACGGCGACCACGGCGACGGCGGTGGTCCGCACGCAGGCGGCCCGCAGCGCCCGCACCGCCTCCGCCAGCGTCGCCCCCGTCGTCAGCACGTCGTCGACGACGATGACCCGCGCGCCCGCCGGCAATGGCGCACGTCGGCCCACGCGCGCCGGCTTCGCCAGCTCGAAGGCACCGGCGAGATTCGCTGCCCGCGCCGCGACGCCCAGCCCGGCCTGATCGGCGAGCCGGCGCACCGGCCGCAGGATGGGCGCGACGTGCACCCGGTGACCATGGCGGCGCAGCACGGTGGCCGCCGCGGAGCACAGCACTGCCAGATGGTCGAAGCCGCGCCGACGACGCGCCGCCGCGGTCGACGGCACCGGCACCAGCAGGCACGCCGGCAGCGGCGCCGGCGTCACGGAAGCTTCGGCGGGCGCGCCCGGGGCGGCGGGCAAGGCCCGCGCGATCGCGCGGGCCAGCGCGCCTCCCAGCGGCCGAGCGGCATCCACCCGGCCGCGCTCCTTGTAGGCCAGCAGAAGCGACCGGACCCGGCCGCCGTAGCGAGCCACCGCCAGGCACGGCGGCAGCCCTCGCCGCCGCGGGGTGGCCATGGGACCCGCGGCGGCGAGGAAGGCTGGACCGCGCAGCTCCGCAGCGCACGCCGGGCACACCGACGCCCCCCGACCGCCGCAGCCGGCGCACGCCAGCGGCACGACCAGGTCGGTGAGGATTGCCAGGTTCCGGATGAGCAGGGGCAGCAGGGCGCGGGCCATGGAAGGAAGGATCACCGCCCGCCGAGGCGTTCGCCAGCCCCCACGGACGATCTGTGGACAACGCACCCCCCGAGCTCCGGCCGGGCTGTGGACACACGATGGATGCCTACGGAAGGGCAGTCCGGCCCCACTCCCCCGGGACGAGTAGGGCCTCGGAGGGCGGTGGGACGCCGTCTGAGACGATCGACGCTGGACGGATCATCTCCGTGCAGCGGACCGCGTGCGTACAGCCGGCCGGGAGCACATCCGGGCAGGCGATCCCGGCCATGGCCGGCGAAATCCGCGCGCCAACCTCGGCACACCCCCGCCCCAGGGCACAGAATCCTGGCAACGGGGAACAGCCCCGCGCGGCGACCCGCCGCCGGACAGATACCCCCGACCGCGAGACGGCAGGACCGATGAGCGGCGCCCGGCCCACGTGCGACGCCCGAACGACGAGTGGAGACACACCGATGACCGACGGTCCCGGCTGGGCCGCGCCCGGCACATCGTCGCCTCCGGGCGGCGGTTCCGCCGGGCCGTCGTGGGGCGAGCCGCTGCCCCACGACGGGTGGGGGCATCCCGACCAGCCCGCCGGTCAGCCGCCGGCGCCCGTCGGCGCGCCCCCGCCGGGCGGACCGCCCGGATGGCACGGACCTCCCCAGAGCGGACCGCCCGGGCGCTACGGGCCCCCATCTGGACCGCCCGGACCGCCGGGCCCGTGGCGCTGGGGTGCGGCGGCGCCCAAGCCGGGGATCATCCCGCTGCGTCCGCTGGCCCTCGGCGAAATCCTGGACGGCACCTTCGCCACGATCCGGGCGAATCCGGGCGCGACGATCGGGGTCACCGTCGCGTCCGCGGCCGTCGTAGAGACGATCTCCACAGTGGTGGCGATCACCACGGAGAACGCCTCGACCGCCGTGTCGGCACTGGGCATCCTCGCGACCTTCGCACTCGACCTCGTCCTCGGGCTGTTCCTGTCCGGTGTGCTCAGCGTGGTCGTGAGCGAGGCGACGCTGGGTAGTCGCATCGGCCCGACCGAGGCCGTCAAACGGGTCGCCCCACGTCTCGGCGGCCTGTTCGCCCTCACGGTCGTCGTCACGGCGGCGGTAGCACTGGGGCTGGTCGCCCTGCTGGTCGGCGCGGTCGTCGTGGGCATCTATCTGGGACTGGCGACGCCCGCATACATCCTCGAGGGCGGGGGCGTCCGCCACGCACTGCGCCGCTCTGTGACGATCGTGCGCGGCTCCTGGTGGCGCTGCCTCGGCATCCTGGTGCTCTCGACACTCGTCGCGTTCATGCTCAGCGCGGTGCTCACCATCATCACCGCGGTAATCCTGGGGTCGTCGGACGTGTTCGGCGACTTCCTGGGCGGCGATCTCACGATCACCGGCCACATCGTCCAGGGAATCGGCCAGCTGCTGGCCACGACGATCTCCACGCCGATCGTCTCCGGCACCGTCGTGCTGCTGTACATCGACCTGCGGATTCGGCGGGAGGGGTTGGACGTCACCCTCGCCCAGGCCGCCCGGGCCCGCGGGGCCGGGGTGGGGATGCCCGGATGACGCTGGGCGGCCCGGTCACCCGCGACGGCGCCCGGGAGGAGGCACACCGCGAGCTGTCGGACAGCATCTACGGCAACAGCCGGCCGCACTGGTGGAACCGGCTGCTGAGCTGGATCGGTGATCGGATCGCGGACTTCTTCGACTGGATCCTTCCGCACAGCGGGTCGGGCGGTGGCTCCCGCGGCCTCGGGGTCCTCGCGTTCGTGGTGGTGCTCGTCGTCGGAGCGGTCGCGCTGCGGTGGTGGCTGGGCCCGGTCCGGCGGACCGCGCGGGCGCGGCAGGCGGCCGCGGACGACCTGTCCAGCCCGTTGACCGCCGCGCAGCTGCGGGCCGAGGCCGACCGATACGCAACCGGCGGGGACTACGCGCGGGCGGTTCGCTCCCGGCTGCGGGCGATCGTGCGGATGCTCGAGGAGAAGGGCGTGCTCGACCCACGCCCCGGACGCACCGCCGGGGAGCTCGTCGCCGAGGTCGCCCGGATCACCCCGGCCGCCGATCGCGGGCCGGCCGGGCCGGCCGCCACCGTCCCCGGCATGCCAGCCACCGACCATGATCTGGCCGGCGCGAGCCCGGCCGGGGACGGGCGGGCTGCCCTCGCCGCCGCCGTGGAGGTCTTCAGCGAGATCTGGTACGGCGGCCGCCCGGCCACCGCGGCCGGCTACCAGGTGCTCGTCGACGCGGACAGCGCACTGTCGCGGCTGCGGCGCGGCGCGGGCGGACGGGACGGCGCGGCGGACAGCCTCGCGGTGCCGGCATGACGGCCAACGGCACCCTGACGCCGGGCGACACGAGCCCGGGCGGCACCGGCTCGGGCGGCACCGGCTCGGGCGGCGCCTCGTCGAGCGCTGTGCGCAGCGGCCCCCGCCCGCCGGTGGTGCGCCGCGGGACCCTGGTGACGGCCGTCGTCGGCGCCATCGTGCTCGGCTTCCTCGTGATCACCGCCCTGGCCACCCGCCCTACCGGACGGCAGGCGCTGGATGTGGCCTCGCCCGAGTCCGACGGAACCCGTGCCCTGGCCCAGATCCTGCGCGCCCGCGGCGTGGCGGTGACCGCCGCCGACGCCGTGCCCGCAGTATCGGTCAGCCGTCCGGGCACCCTCGTCGTCGTCCGGCCCGGGCGGCTGACCCACGACGCGCTCACCGACCTGCTCGGCCGCGTCTGGCGGGGCTCCGACGTCGTCCTGGTGGCGCCGGGTGACGCTGTCCTCGACGCCATCGACGTGGGCGTCGTCACGGCCGACCCGCAGCCGGACAGCGGCGAGTCCGGCCCGCGGTGCGCGCTCCCCGAGGCGGCGGTGGCGGGCCGCGTCACGATCGGCACGGGCCGCGCCTTCACCCCGGCGGACGGCGCCGATCTCGGCGACATGCGTCCGACGCTCTGCTACGGCGACCCGCCCGACGCGGCCGAACTCGCGGTGCTCAACCCCGGCCGGACCGAGGCGGCGCCGGCGGCCGGGCGGCTGGTGCTGCTCGGCTCCGCGGACTTCCTCACGAACGGGGAGCTGGACCGGGCGGGCAACGCGGCGCTCGCGCTCGGCCTGCTCGCCCGGCACCCCACGCTGTCCTGGATCACCCCGGCCGCGGACTCCGCCGGCGGGGTCGGCACCCGCGGCGTCGCCGACCTGCTGCCCGCCGGGGTCCGGTGGGCGTGCCTGCAGGCCCTCGTCGTCCTGGTGCTCCTGGCCCTGTGGCGGGGGCGGCGGCTGGGACCGCCGGTGCCCGAGCCGCTGCCCGTGATCGTGCGGGCCGCGGAGACCGTGGAGGGTCGCGGCCGGCTCTACGCCGCCGCCCACGCCCGTGACCGGGCGGCCGACGCCCTGCGGGCCGGCATCCGGGTTCGGCTGGCGGAACGCACGGGGCTGCCCGTACTGGCCGGACCGGGCAGGACAGCCGGACCCGATCCCGTAGCCCTCGTGGCCTCCGTCAGCGAACGCACCGGGCGGTCACCCTCGGAAATCGGATCGCTCCTGTACGGTTCGGGCATGCCGCCGCAGACCACCGGCGCGCCCAGCCCACGTGGGCGGGCCCGGGACCGCTACCAGTCGCGTCATCTCCCGCCGGACGCCGCCGCGCCGACGGGGCCGGCGGCGGCGGTCGACGGGCCCGGCGCCCGGCGCGGCACCGGCGGCGCCGGGCGGCCCGGCGAGCGGGACGCCGCGCTGGTTGCACTGGCCCGCGCGCTCGACGAACTCGACCGACAGGCAGGTGGACGGTGACCTCCCCGAACATCGACGCGGAGCCGACGGCCGCGGGACCGGCCCGGGATGACGCGCCGGCCGAGGAGACTCTCCGCCGGCCGGGCGCCGCACCGACCCACCAGATCCCGACTGCCCCGCCATCCCCATCCGCACAGCCAGCACCGTCCGCACGGCCTGCACCATCCGCACCGCCAGCACCGTCCGCACCGCCAGCACCGTCCGCACCGCCTGGCCCGCCGAAGCCGGTGGCCGCCCAGTCGGGCGGTTGGCCCGCGCCACCCGACGCCGACGCCGCCCGTCGGGCGCTGATCGCGCTGCGCGGCGAGGTTGCCAAGGCCGTGATCGGTCAGGACGCCGCCGTCAGCGGGCTGGTCGTCGCCCTGCTCTGCCGCGGGCACGCACTGCTCGAAGGCGTGCCGGGCGTCGCGAAGACCCTGCTCGTACGCACCCTGGCGACCGCACTGTCACTGGACACCAAGCGGCTGCAGTTCACTCCGGATCTGATGCCGGGTGACGTCACCGGCTCGCTCGTCTACGACAACCGCAGCTCCGCGTTCACCTTCCGCGAGGGTCCGGTCTTCACGAACCTGCTGCTCGCCGACGAGATCAACCGGACGCCGCCGAAGACCCAGGCCGCCCTGCTGGAGGTGATGGAGGAGCGGCAGGTCAGCGTGGAGGGGACGCCCCGTCCGCTACCCACCCCGTTCGCCGTACTGGCGACCCAGAACCCCATCGAACACGAGGGCACCTACCCGCTGCCCGAGGCGCAGCTCGACCGGTTCCTGGTGAAGGTGACACTGCCGCTGCCGCCGCGCGACGACGAGATCCGGGTGCTGGCCCACCACGCCGGCGGCTTCGACCCGACGGACCTGGCCGCGGCCGGCGTGCGGCCGGTCGCGGGCCCGGCGGACCTGGCCGCGGCGCGCGCGGCGGTGCTCGCCGTCGCGGTGCACCCGGAGGTGCTGGCATACATCGTCGACCTGGCGCGGGCGACCCGGGTGGCGCCGAGCGTGCAGCTCGGGGTGTCGCCGCGCGGGGCGACCGCGCTGCTGGCTACCACCCGGGCCTGGGCGTGGCTGTCGGGACGCGGCTACGCGACCCCCGACGACGTCAAGGCCCTGGCACGGGCCACGCTGCGTCACCGGATCAGCCTGCGGCCCGAGGCCGAGCTCGACGGCGTCACCGCGGACGTGGTGTTGGAACAGGTGCTGGCCACCGTCCCGGTTCCCCGGTAGGTCCGGTGGCGATCACCGGGCGTGCCGTCGCGCTGGCCCTGTTCGGGGTGCTGGTCGTCCTGCTGTCTCCCGCGCCCGGCCTGACGATGCTGGTCGTCGACCTGGTGATCGTGGCCCTCCTCGGGGTCGACCTGACGCTGGCCGGCGGGGTCCGCACGCTGGCGTTCACCCGGTCGGGGCCGACGTCCGCCCGGCTGGGCCAGCCCGTCCCCCTCGTGCTCGGGATCGCCAACGACGGTGACCGGCCCGTGCGGGCCCGGGTCCGCGACGCCTGGCCGCCGTCCGCGGGCGCCCGGCCGCGAGAGCATCAGGTGGTCGTCCCCGCCGGGGAACGGCGCTTCCTGGAGACGACGCTGTACCCGACGCGGCGCGGCGACCGGGAGCCGTTCCGCATCACGGTGCGTTCCCTCGGCCCGCTCGGCCTCGCCGGCCGGCAGGGCCGCCACCGCAGCCCGTGGCGGGTCCGCGTGCTGCCGCCGTTCACGTCGCGCCGGCACCTGCCCGCGGCGCTGGCCCGGCTGCGGGAGGTCGAGGGCGAGGTCGCGATCCGCGGGGCCGGCGCCGGCTCGGAGTTCGACAGCCTGCGCGACTACGTGATCGGCGACGACGTCCGCCTGATCGACTGGAGGGGCACCGCCCGACGCGGAGCGGTGGTCGTCCGCACCTTCCGGCCGGAGCGGGACCGGCGAGTGGTCTGCGTGCTCGACACCGGGCGGACCTCCGCCGGACGCGTCGGCGACGTCCCCCGGCTGGACCATGCGCTCGACGCCGCGCTGCTGCTCACCGCGGTCGCACTGCGCGCCGGCGACCGGGTCGGTCTCGTCGCGCACGACAGCGTGCCTCGCGTGACGCTGCCCGGTTCGCACGACCACGCGTTCCTGGCCCGGGTGACCGACGCCATGGCCCGGCTGGAACCGGCCATCGTCGAGGCGGACCACGCCGGGATCGTCTCGACGGTGCTGCGGGAGACCTCGCGCCGATCCCTGGTCGTGCTGTTCACCGAGCTGGCGCCGGCCGTGATCGAGGAGGGGCTGCTGCCCGCGCTGGGGACGTTGACCGCGCGGCACACCGTCGTGGTCGCGGCGCTGCGTGACCCCCGCGTCGACGAGCTCGCCGCCGGCCGCGGCGACGTCCGCGCCGTGTACGCCGCCGCGGCGGCCGAACAGACCCTGATGCGCCGCCGCGAGCTCACCGAGACGCTGCGCCGCCGCGGCGTCGAGGTCGTCGACGCGCCGCCGGCCGGCTATGCCGCGGCCGTCACCGACGCCTACCTCACCCTGAAGTCCCTCGGTCGGCTCTGACCGCCGACCAGGTGATCGCCGGCGGCCGGACCGCCGCGCACCGCGGCTGGCCGCGGGCGTCGGTCAGGCCGAGCCGGCCGACCAGCTCCCCGGTGCCGACCGCCGCGGCGAGGACGTCCGGGTCGACGGCGTCGAGCATCAGCTTCGCCCGCCGGAACATGGCGAAGGTGCCGGCGTCGTCGACGTCGCCCCAGGACAGGTAGAGGAAACGCGCGCCGGGTCGACCCTGGATGTGGCGGCCACGCAGGTCGAGACCGGCGGGCCCTTGCGTCACGGTGCAGTCGATCGTCCAGTCCGCTCGGGGGGCATCGCCGCGGTGCAGGCCCAGCAGGTCGTCCTGCCGGCCGCGGGCCTGCACCCCGACGTGGACGTTGACGTGGCGATGCGCGTCGCCGGCCGGAGCGCATCGCGATCCCGGCAGGTCGACGCCCTCGATGCGGATGCGCACCGGCCCATCATCCTCCGCCCGGTCGCCCGCCGGGGCTGGCGGCACCGACACACCGCCGCGACAGGTGGGCTCCGCCGCGATCGTCGCGGCGCAACCGTCAGCTCGCGGGGACGGGGGTCAGCGCGACGACGGGGATCTTCCGGCCGGCCTTCGCCTCATACTCGGCAAAAGCCGGGTAGTTCGCGGCATGCCGGGCGTAGACGGCGTCCCGCTCGGCCCCGGTGACCTCGTCGACATGCACGTCCAGGACCCGAGTGTCGATCTCGATCTTGACCCCGGGGTGCGCCTTCAGGTTGTGGTACCAGGCCGGATCCCTGGGCGCCCCGCCGTTGGAGGCGAACACCAGGTAGCGGTCGCCGTCCTCGGCGTACACCAGCGGGTTGATCCGCGGGGCGCCGGTGCGGGCCCCGGTGGTGTGCAGCAGCAGGATCGGAGTTCCCGCGAACTGACCATCGGGGTGCCCCCCGGTGGCCCGGAAGTCAGCGATGATCCGGGCGTTGAAGTCGTCCGTGTCTGCCATGGGTGGGCACTCCCCTCGTCGAACCATCTGGTCGGGTCCGGACGGTATACGAGTTCACGACCTTCGCCATGGCTCAGGCGGGCAGGGCTGCGGCGGTTGGCTGCTGGGCGGGCACGGCGGGAGCCCCGGTCGCCACCGGGAGAAGCGTCGGGTAGTCCAGGTAGCCACGGTCGTCGCCGCCGTAGAGGGTCGCTCGGTCGCCCGGGTTGAACGGTCCGCCGGCCGCGAGCCGGGCCGGCAGGTCCGGGTTGGCGAGGAAGGCGGCCCCGAAGCTGAGCAGGTCGGTGGTGCCGTCCTCGACAAGGGGAAGGTCCGCGAGCCCGGTCGGCTGGTCACCCGTGGCCGGGTTGAGGATCAGCGTGCCGCCGAAGCGGCGGCGCAGCTCCACGGTCAGCGACCGCTCGGCGTTCTCGGCGATGTGCAGGTAGGCCAGTCCGAGCGGGCGCACCGCGTCCACCAGCGCGGTGTACGTGGCGGGCACGTCGTCGACGACGATGTCGTTGAAGCTGCCACCGGGCGAGATCCGCAGCCCCACCCGGTTCGCGCCGATCGCCTCGACCACGGCCCGGGTGACCTCGACGGCGAACCGGATCCGGCCGGCGACCGAGCCGCCCCAGCCATCGGTGCGGCGGTTGGCGTTCGTGGCCAGGAACTGGTTGATGAGGTAACCGTTCGCGCCGTGCACCTCGACGCCGTCGAAGCCGGCGGCGACGGCGTTGCTGGCCGCCTCGGCGAACTCCGCGATGATCTCGGAAATCTGCACCTCGGTCAGTTCGGCCGGGGTCTCGAAGTCCGCCATGCCCGTGGCGCTGAACGTCTGGCCGGCGGGACGGACCGCGGACGGGGCGAGTGGGATCGCGCCCGCGGGCAGCAGGCTCGGGTGGCTGATCCGCCCGGCGTGCATGAGCTGGGCGAAGATCACTCCGCCGGCGTCGTGCACGGCGGCGGTGACCGCCCGCCAGGCCTGAACCTGCTCGGCGCTGTGCAGGCCAGGGGTGTTCGGGTAGCCCTGGCCGACGGCGGAGGGCTGGACGCCCTCGGTGATGATCAGGCCGGCGCCGGCCCGCTGGGCGTAGTAGGTCGCCATCGACGGCGTCGGGGTGGCGCCGGGGCCGAAGGCCCGGTTGCGGGTCATCGGCGCCATCGCGATGCGGTTCGCCAGGTGCAGGCCGGCCAGGTCGATCGGGTCGAAGGCGGTGGTCATCGGACTCCCTCTCGTCACCGTCACGCCCCCGCCGAGCGCGGTCGCGGACTACCCAGTCCGAACCTCAAGCCCGCCGACGCCCCTTCCCGGTGGCATCGAGTGTGAGACGCGTCACCCGGACAGGAAGGTGGTCGCAGCGTCCGATCGTGACCGGACTGTCGGAGGGTGGCGCTAGCATGCGGCCATGCTTGATCACATAGGTGTCCAGGCGGCCGACGTCGAGGCATCGCTCGCCTTTTACCTGCGTACCTTCGCGGCCATCGGCATCCGCGAGGCGAAACGCTTCCCAGCCGGCGATTCCGTGGTGGTCGGCCTGTCCGGGCCGGACGGGAAGGCGTCGTTCTGGCTCAGCCCCGCGGCCGGCGCCGAGACCCGGGAGCTACACGTGGCCTTTCGGGCCCCGGACCGGGCCGCCGTCGACGCGGTGCACGAGGCCGCAGTGCGCGACGGCGTCGAGGTGCTGCACGCGCCACGCGTCTGGCCCGAATACCACCCCACCTACTACGGCGTCTTCCTGCGCGATCCCGACGGCCACAACGTCGAGGCCGTCCATCACGGGTTCTAGGAACACGGATCCGGGAAAGGCGCGGCTCCCAGGAACGCACGGATCCCAGGAAGGCAGGGAGATCGGCGATGCCCACCACCGTCCGCACCGAGGTGCTCGACATCTCTGTCGAGGTGACGGGGCCCGCCGATGGGCCGCCGGTCGTTCTGCTGCACGGCTGGCCGGACGCCGCCCGTGGCTGGCACGGGGTGCAGGCCGGGCTGAACGAACGGGGTTGGCGCACGATCGTCCCGGACCTGCGAGGCAGCGGCGCGACCAGGTTCCGCGACGCCGGCACGCCGCGCGACGGTCAGGCCGTCGCGCTGGCCCAGGACGCGCTCGACCTCGCCGACGCCCTCGGGTTGGGGCGGATTGCCGTGGTCGGCCACGACTGGGGCGCCCGCGCCGCCTACACCCTCGCCGCCCTGGCGCCGCGCCGTCTCACGGCCATCGCCGCGCTCGCCCTGGCCTACCAGCCGCGGGGGAGCTTCACCATGCCGGGCTTCGAGCAGGCCAGGGCGTTCTGGTACCAGTGGCTGATGTTCGTCGATGCCGGGGCGCGGGCGGTCCGCGAGGATCCCGTCGGCTTCGCCCGCATCCAGTGGGACACCTGGAGCCCGCCCGGCTGGTTCGACGACGACGAGTTCGCCGCCACCGCGCCGGCGTTCACCCGTCCGGACTGGGCGGCGATCACCCTGAACGCCTACCGGGCACGGTTCCATGCGAACGAGCCGCGCGACCCGCGCTACGACGACCTGCGCCGTCGCCTCGCCGAGGTCGAGCGGCTCGGGGTGCCCACCCTGATGATCCAGGGCGGCGACGACCGCTGCGACTCACCGGCCGCGTCCGCGGGCCAGGCGGCATACTTCACCGGCGGGTACCGCCGGGTCGTCCTCGACGGCGTGGGCCACTTCCCCCACCGCGAGGCCACCGCGGCGGTGGCGGACCTGGTCGCCGACCATCTCTCGGTGGCGGACGGCCGCGCGCGGGCCAGCGGCCCGGGTTAGCTAGCTCTCGTCGGCCGGGGCGAGCAGGCGGGCGGGGAAGCCGCCGCGGCTGATCGGCCCCCACCGGTCGATCCGCAGCCGGAGCAGCACCTTCTCCTGGCGGCGCATGGCCTCGCGGTACTCGTCCCAGTCGGGGTGCTCGCCGCTGATGCAGCGGAAGTACTCCACCAGCTCCTCGACCGCGGCGGGCTGGTCGACCACGGTGATCGTGCCGTCAACCTGGACCCAGTCGCCGCTGAACTCGTCGGACAGCACGCACATCGACGCCCGCGGGTCGCGGCGCGCGTTGCGGGTCTTCGCCCGTTCCGGGTAGGTCGACACGACGATGTCACCCGCGGTGTCGACGCCCATCGTCACCGGGGAGAGCTGCGGGGCGCCGTCGCGGCGGGTGGTGACGAGGATGCCGCGGTGGCGGGGGCGGACGAAGTCGAGCAGGCCCGCGCGGTCGACGCTGACATCCCTGGCTGCGGTCGGACTCATCCTGGCAGCCTAGGCCACGGGGGCCAGGTCGGCGGCGCCGTGGGCGGCATCGAGGTCGGCCGTCTGACCGGCGGCGGCCGCGCGCGAGCCGTAGCCCCACGTGTAGGCGACGAAGCCGGCCCAGGCCAGTGCGCCGATCCCGATCCGCACCGCCGTCGGCAGCCCGGAGGGCGTCACGAACGCCTCGATGAAACCGGAGACCGCGAGGGCCACCGCGGCGCCGAGCGTGATCGTCACCGCCGCCCGCCCCTCGGCAGCCAGCGCCTCGACCCGACGCCGCGGGCCCGGCGCGATGATCGACCAGCCCAGGCGCAGGCCCACCGCGCCCGCGAGGAACACGACCGTCAGCTCCAGCATGCCGTGCGGGAGGATCAGGCTCCAGAACTGGCCGCTCTGCCCGCAGCTGGTCATGTACCCGCCGACCACCCCGGTGTTCACCGCGTTCACCAGCAGCACCAGCAGGGTCGGCAGGCCGAGCAGCGCGCCGGCGGCGACCGCCGTCGCCGACACCCAGGCGTTGTTCGTCCAGACCTGGCTGGCGAACGAAGGAGCCGGGTTCTCCGTGTAGTACGAGGCGAAGTCGGAGCGGCACAGCTTGGCGACCGCGCTCGGCGGCGCCAGGTTGGCCTGTGCCTCGGCGTCGTTGGCGATCCAGAGCCCGATGGCCAGCGCTACCAGCACCGAGCCGAGCGCGGTCGCGAGCACCCAGCGGCGTCGCTCGTAGACGGCCAGCGGGAAGGTCACGGCGAAGAACCGGCCGACGACGTGCCACCCGGGGTCGGGCGCCCCGCCCACCGCCGCGCGGGCGCGGGTCACCAGGATGGTGAGGTCGTCGACGAGACTGGTGTCGTAGGAACGGGTGCGGATCACCGACAGGTGGGTCGCGGTCCGCTGGTAGAGCTCGACCAGTTCGTCGAGCTCGTCGCCGCTCATCCGGCGCGGCCGGCCGGCCCGGTCGACAAGCCGGCCGAGCCGGATCCATTCCGGGCGGTGCACGGCGACGAACGCATCGAGATCCATGGCGCTCTCATCCTCGCAGACGGGTGGTGGCGCCGGGACTCCCCGCCACCACCGGCCGTGGCATCACCCGTGGCGCAGCTGTCCCGTCAAGGAGATGCCAGGTCCGTCAGGACCCGTCAGGACCCGTCGCCGCCATCGAGGGCCAGGCCGGCGAAGTCCGCCAGGCCGGTGGCGAGCGCCGCGATCGTCGGGTACCTCCAGACGAAGTTGCCGGGCAGGGTGATACCGAGTGCGGGCTCCAACCGGGAGCGCAGCTCGAGGGCGAGCAGCGAGTCGAAGCCGAACGACCGCAGCAACGTGTCCGGGTCGAGCGTGCTCTGGCTCAGCCGCAGCACCACCCGCAGATGCTCCCCCAGGTACTCCTCGAACAGCGCCCGCCGGGGCTCCCCCGCCGCCGCGGCCCGCAGGCGTGCCCGGATGTCGGTCGGACCGTCCTGCTCGGCCGCCTGGACGCCACCGGCCCGGATGACGGCGGAGAACACCGGCAGCGGGCGACCGGCCGGCGGTATCCAGGCGATCGGGTCCCCGGGCAGCAGGCCGGCGTGCCGTCGGCCGTGCGCGAGGACCGTCTCCAGGGCGTACAGGCCGTCGCGGGTCGGTATGGTCTCGTAACCCCGCTCCCCGAAGATCGTGCCGCCGCCGATCTCGCCCCAGACCCCCCAGTTGATCGAGGTGGTCGGCAGCCCCTGGGCGCTGCGCCAGTCGGCGAAGCCGTCGAGCCAGGAGTTCGCCGAGGCGTAGGAGCCCTGGCCGGGGATGCCGAACAGCGACGAGATGGACGAGTAGAGCACGAACCAGTCCAGCGGACGGCCCTCGGTCGCCGCGTGCAGCCGGGCGGCCCCGAACACCTTGGGATGCCAGACGCCGTGCAGCTGCTCGGCGGTGATGGTGGTCAGCGCCGCATCCCGGAGCACCATCGCCGAGTGCACGACGCCGCGCAGAGCGACGTCGTCGGCGGTGGCGGCCGCGACGAGCCGCTCGGCGACCCCCGGCTCGGCGACGTCGCCGAGGACCACCCGGACGTCGGTGCCCTGGGCGGCGAGCTCGGTGAGCCGCCTGTCGATCTCCGGGCTCGGTGCCGACCGGCCGCACAGCACCACGCGGCCGGCCCGGTGGGCGGTCAGCCAGGCGGCGGTCGCCAGGCCCACCCCGCCGAGACCCCCCGTGATGATGTATGCCGCGCCGGGTCGCACCGGGGACGGGGCGCCGCCGGGCCGGATCGCCATGGCCTGCCCGTCGTCCGGGACGGTCAGCACAATCTTGCCGATATGACGGGCGCCGGCCATGAACCGGAACGCCTCGGCGGCCGAGGCGAGCGGGAAGCTCTGCACGGGCAGCGGGACGAGATCGCCGGCGGCGAAGGCAGCGGACAGCTCGCGAAGCAGGGCCACCACCCGGTGCCGCTGCTCGCGGCAGAGCTCGATCGCGTTGACGCTGGCCAGCGTGATGCTGTTGCGGAACGGCAGCAGGCCGAGGGGACTGTCGGCGAGGATGTCGCGCAACCCCAGCTCGATGAACCGGCCGAAGGGCGCCAGGGTCTCCAGCCCCGCGCGGATCGCCGGGCCCGTCAGGGAGTTCAGCACGACGTCGACGCCCCGGCCGCCCGTCGCCGCGCGCGCCTGCGCGGCGAAGTCCAGCGAGCGGGAGTCCATGACGTGGCGCACGCCGATGCCGCGCAGGTAGGCCCGTTTCTCCGGGGTGCCGGCGGTGGCGAGGACCTCGGCGCCGAGCAGCCGCGCGACGGCGATCGCTGCGAGCCCGGTCCCGCCGGTGGCCGAGTGGATGAGGACCGACTCGCCCGCGCGCAGGTCGGCGACCTCTCGCAGGGCGTACCAGGCGGTCGCGAAGGCGACGGGGAGGCCGGCTGCCGCCGCCGCGTCCATCCCGGCGGGGATCGGCATGGTCAGGTCGGCGTCGGTCGTCAGGAAGGAGCCGAACGCCCCGCCGCCGAGCAGGTCGACCGCGACGACCTCGTCGCCGGGGCGCGGGGCGGTGACGTCCGGGCCCACGGCGGTGACGACGCCAGCGCACTCGAACCCGATCGGCGACGGCGGCAGCACGCCGAGAGCGAGCAGTACGTCGCGGAAGTTCACTCCGGCGGCGCGCACCCGCACCTCCACCTGCCCAGGGCCCGGCCGGCGCCGCTCGGCGACGGCGACGCGCAGGTCGTCGAGGTCGCCGGACTCGGGGGTGCGCAGCGCGAAGCCGTCGCGGCCGTAGCGCACGCGCTGGTGGCCGGCGTCGTGCCGTTCGGCGGCCGTCACCGGCGTCAGCACCACGCGGGCGACGAACCTGATCCCGCTGCGCAGAGCGATCTCATCGTCGACGGCGATGGCGACGGGGTCGGGGGTGCCGGGCGGGGCGAGGGCGTCGTCGGCGAGCAGCTCGTCGGCGAGATCGTCGGCGTCGGCGGCGAACGACGGGCCGCGCCCGGTGCCTGCACCACCGGGCCCGGTGCCGCCAGGAGCAGGAGATCCGCCAGGAACGGTACCGCCGGGGGCGGCGATGGCACCGGCCCCCGCGGGCAGGACCCCGGCCGGATCGGCGTCGAGGTGGAGCATGCGGTACTCGGGGTGCTCGTGGGCGAGTACCCGCAGCAGGCCGCGCACCCCACCCCGGTGGGCGTCGGGCACGGCACCCGGTGTCAGGGCCCGCGCGCCGCGGGTGACGGTGAACAGCCGCGGCGCGGCGCCCGACAACCCGGCGAGGGTCTGCACCACCGTCAGCAGCGCCCGGGTGGCCCGTTCGGCGGCGACCGGGGACAGCGCCAGCGGGTCGGCCGGCGGATCCAGCGGCGCGTCGGCGAAGCCGTAGTCCGGTGCAACAGCGCGCGCCCCGACCGCGTCAGCCCCACCGACCGCGTCAGCCGCGTCAGCCGCGTCAGCCCCACCGGCCGCGCCGGATCCGCCGGATGAGTCAGCTTCACCAGATAAGTCAGATCCACCGGATGAGTAAGCCGCCTCGGATGCCGCGGCCGGGCCGTCGAGGACGACCACGACCCGCTCCGGTCGGCCCGCGGTGGCCCACGCCGGCCCGGTGCCGCGCGCCCACCGCCGGGGGTCGTCGGCGGCGCCGGGCAGCAGCGCGAACTCGGCGTCCGCCCCGGCGGCGGCGAGCGCGGCGGCAAGGTCGCGCGCGGAGCCGGTGAGCTCGCCGAGCACGAGCCAGCGGCCCGGCCGGCCGGGCCCGGCGGCCGGGGGACGCGGCTGCGGTTGCCACGCGACCCCGTACAGCCAGTCGTCGATCCGTGCGGCGAGCTCCGTCGGCGCCGTGCCCGCGGTGGCGGAGTCGGCCGTGCTGTGGTGGACGTAGCGCATCCCGTCGAGGGCGGCGACGAGCGTGCCGGCGGCGTCGAGCAGGCGGACGTGCCCGGCGGGACTGCCGACGCCGCCGGCGTCCGGGAACTCCATCCAGCCGTGGACGTACCGCACGGTCGTGGTGTCCCCGAACACCCGGATCTCGTCGATGCCGGCGGGCAGGACCAGACCCTGCTCGGTCGCGGCCGGCAGGCTGACGACGAGTGCCTGCGCGCAGGCGTCGAGGAGCACGGGATGGATGGGCAGCTCCTGGGCCCCGGCGGCGGCGAACGGCGGGACGGTCACGGTCGCCCAGACTCCGTGGTTGTCCGCCCCCGCGTGCAGGTCGGTGATGGCGGCGAAGGCGGGTCCGTGGTCGATCCCGCGGCCACGCAGGTTGCGGTACACCTCGCTCGGCCCGACGCGGCGAGGGTGCGCGACGGCGAGGTCGAGCAGCGCCGCCCCGCCGTCCGGCGCGGGCGCGGTGGTCCGTCGCAGCACGCCGGACATGCGCCGGCTCCAGCCGTTCTCGGTGCCGTCGCTGCGGGCGAAGATCTCGATCAGGGTTCGGTCCGGATCCTTGGGTGTCGCGGTCATCAGCGCGTCGGTGTGGTCGTCGAGGTCGAGCAGTTCCTCGAACGCGGTCTCGGTCAGGACGACCTCAGCCGGCGCGGCGTCGGGGAACACCTCCGCCGCGGCGCTGAGCGCGAACGCGCAGTAGGCGGCGCCGGGCAGCACCGCCCGGCCGTGCACCCGGTGGTCGGCGAGCCAGCCGACGGCCGCGGTGCCGACGTCGCAGCGCCACAGGTGGCGCACCGGCCCGCTCGGCACCTCGGAGTGCAGGCCCGGCAGCGGTGCCGCGGCAGCCCCGTGGCCGGGGGTCGCCGCGGGGGTCCGCGGGCCGGGCAGGGGGGCGTCGATCCAGTGGCGGCGGCGGTCGAACACCAGCGGGGGAACGTCGACGATCACCCCGTCGGGGTAGAGGACCGACCAGTCGACGGGCACGCCGGCGCAGTGGGCCGCCGCGAGCGCGATCCGGAACTCCGCCTGACCGTCGCCGTCCCGGCGCAGCGTCGGCAGTACCACCGGGGTGCGGCTGCCCCCGGCCAGGCTGCCGGCGATCGCGTGGGCCACCACCGGGTTCGGCGAGATCTCGAGGAAGACGCGGTGCCCGTCGGCGGCGGCTGCCGCGACGGCGTCGGTGAACCGGACAGGGCGGCGCAGGTTCGCGCACCAGTACGCGGCGTCGAAGGCGGGCGCGGCACGCGGGGAGTCCTCGACCGTGCCGTAGAAGCCGGTCTCGGGCCGACGCGGGTCGAGCTCGGCGAGCTGCTCGGCGAGCTCGCCGAGCAGCGGGTCGACCTGCGGTGAGTGGGAGGCGACGTCGACGGCGACCGGGTGGGCCGGGATGCCGCGGGCGGTCCAGTGCGCGACGAGTTCGTCGATCCGGCCGGCGGCTCCGGCGACGACCGTCGAGCCCGGCGCGGCCAGCACGGCCACCGAGACCTCCCGGTCGGCACCGGTCGCGGTGAGATCGGCCGCCACCGCGCGCCGATCGAGACCGACGGTCGCCATCGCGCCGGCCCCGGCGATGCGGGTGAGCAACCGCGACCGGCGGCAGATCACCCGGGCGCCGTCGGCGACGCTCAACGCGCCCGCGACGACGGCCGCCGCGACCTCTCCCATGGAGTGCCCGATCACAGCGGCGGGCCGCACGCCGTGCGCCCGCCACAGCGCCGCCAGCCCGAGCTGCACCGCGAACAGGACCGGCTGGACGCGGTCGCAGCCCACCAGCTCCTCGCCGGCCCGCAACGCGTCGAGGACCGAGATCCCCGTCTCCGCCCGGATGAGCGGGTCGACCTCGGCGATGGCCGCGGCGAACGCCGGCTCCACGACCAGCAGGTCGCGGCCCATGCCGGCCCACTGCGACCCCTGTCCGGAGAACACCCAGACCGTGTCCCGCGGCACACCGGCGACGGCGGTGCCCGCCACCACGTTCGGCGCGGGGCGACCGGCGGCGAACGCGCGCAGGCCCGCGACCAGCTCCTGCCGGGAGAAGGCGACCACCCCGAGCCGGCCGCGCCCCGTCGCGCGCCGCCGGGCCAGCGTGTACGCGACGTCGCGCACCGCGCCGGCAGCCGAACCAGTGCCGGCGGCCGAGTCAGCGCCGGCGGCCAACCAGTCGGCGAGGCGGGTTGCGGCGGCCGGCAGCACCTCGGCCGAGCCGGCCGGGACGACGACCACGTCCGGGCCGCTCGCCCCCGACGCGGCACGGGCCGCCCACGGGTCGGTAGCCGACAGCCGGTCGGCAGCCGACGGCGCCTGCGCGACGACGACGTGCGCGTTGGTGCCGGAGAACCCGAAGGAGGACACGGCCGCGACCCGGCCCGTGCCCCGCACGGGCCAGTCGACCAGGTCGGTGGGCACGAAGAACCGGGACTCGACGCCCGCGATCGCCGGGTTCCACTCGTGGAAGTGCAGGTTCGCCGGGATCTGCGCGTGCTGAAGGCAGAGCACGGTCTTGATCAGGCTGGTGACGCCGGAGGCGGGCTCGAGATGGCCGAGATTCGTCTTCACCGATCCCAGGGCACACCGCTGGGTCCCTCCGCCGTAGGCCCGCGACAGGGCCTGGAACTCGACCGGATCGCCCACCGTCGTCCCGGTGCCGTGTGCCTCGACCAGGCCGACGTCCGCCGGGTCGACGCCGGCCCGGCGCAGCGCGGCCTTCGCCACGGCGTACTGCGCCTGCTCGGAGGGGACGCTCAGCCCGTCGGTGCGGCCGTCCTGGTTGACCGCCGTGCCGCGGATCACCGCGAGTACCCGGTCGCCGTCACGCCGGGCGTCGGCCAGGCGCTTGAGCACGACCAGGCCGGCGCCCTCGCCGCGGCCGAAGCCGTCGGCGGCGGCGTCGAAGGCGTGGCAGCGGCTCGTCGGCGACAGCATGCTCATCCGGACCAGCGACTTCGACACCCGAGGAGAAAGCATCAACGCCACACCCCCGGCGATCGCGACGTCGCACTCGCCGCCCGCCAGGCTGCGGCAGGCCAGATGCACGCCGACGAGCGAGGAGGAGCAGGCCGTGTCCACCGTCAGGCACGGCCCGTGCAGGCCGAGCAGGTAGGCGATGCGGCCGCTGGCCACGCACGGCCCGTTGACGAGCAGCGATCCCTCCAGCTCCTCGGGCCGCCCGACGAGCCGCTCGGCGTAGTCGGAGCCGTTGAGCCCGATGAACACGCCGGTGGCGGTGTCGGCGAGCCGTTCCGCCGGCAGGCCGGCGTGGTCGAACGCCTCCCACGCCACCTCCAGCAGCAGCCGGTGCTGCGGGTCCAGCACGTCGGCCTCCCGCTGGGAGACACCGAAGAAGTCCGCGTCGAAGCCGGCGATGTCCGCCAGGAAGCCGGCCTGGCGCGGCACCGACCGGCCGAGCGCCGTCAGAGTCGGGTCGAGGTACTCCTCGGCCACCCAGCGACCGGGCGGTGGCTCGCCGACGGCGTCGCGCCGGGAGACCAGCAGCTCCCACAGGGACGCCGGGGAGTCCACTCCCCCGGGCAACCGGCAGCCCATCCCGATCACGGCGACGGCGTCCTCGGCATGGCCCATCGCGGACGCCGGCCGCTCCTCGGGCCGGGTGACCACGTCATCACTCATGGCGGGTGCCTCACTCATGGCGGGTGCGGTTCCTTTCTCGCGGGCGCACCCGGCATCGGGCAGCACAGGGACACGCTGAAACCAGCGGAGCCGCGCCGGAGGCCGTCGGACCCGGCCACGGGGTGCGGCCTGACGGGAGGGAACACTGGGGAAGGGAACGCCGACGGCAGGGAACAGGGAGTCGGGGGAAGGGCGTCAGGGAGTCGGGGGAAGGGCGTCAGGTCGCGTCCGGGGAGCCCAGCAGGATCACGGCCTTGAGGCCGCCTGTCTGGTAGGTGAAGCTGAGCGCGTAGTCGAAGCCGAGCGGGCGCGAGCTCGTCCCCGGAATCGGGTCGAAGCTGAGGTCCGCGGCCGGCCGCTCGCAGCCGGCGGTGGGACACACCTCGCCTCGGGCGATCATCAGCGTCGTCAGCGCCGCGCCCAGCGCACCGGCCTGCCCGCCGCTGTGGCCGAAGCACGCCTCCTGGGAGCTGAGCAGCACCGCCGGCACCCTCGGCCCGTACAGCTCCCGCACGGCGTTGACCTCGACGTTCGTCACGTTCGGGTCGCCGTCGCTGCCCCCGTTGATGTAGGGGACCTGGTCGATGCTCCACCGCTCGCCCAGGCAGCGGCGGACCCCGGTCACCAGCGCCGTTCCGGTGATGTCGACCGACAGCGGGCTGAACAGGCCGTCGCGGGTCGTGGCCTGCGCGAGAAGGCGGCCGTGGGGGCGGGCGCCGCGGCGTTCGGCATGGGCGCGGCTCTCCAGCACCACCGTCGCCGACCCCTCGCCGTACCCGACGCTGCCCGCGCGCTCGTCGTAGGGGTGCATGCGGTGGTCGGTGGAGGGAGGCTCGTCCGGGACGAAGCCCGGGGCGCCCGCCGGCCCGCCCCGCTCGGCGGCGCGCAGGACTTCCTGTCCCTGGCGGGCGAGATCCGCGCTGCCGGAGTCGACGCCGGTGACGAGCGCGATCTCCACCTCACCGGCCTGGATCATGCGCAGCGCGTTCCCGAGCTGGATCGTCGAGGACGAGCAGCCGCAGGTGACCGAGAAGCTCGGCCCGCGGGTGCGGGCGAGGGACGCCTGCAGCAACGCGACGTCGTACGGGGTGGCCCCGAGCTGGGTCTGGATGAACAGCCCGACGGCGGCGTCCGGGGTGAGGCCCTCGGGGCGTGCGTCCAGGAGGTCCCGGTGGACCCGGACGTTGTCGTCGACACTGCCGCGGCCGGTGAGGATGGCAGCCTCGGTGAGATCGCCGGCGCGGAAGTCCAGCCCGCCGTCCGCGCACGCCTGGACGAAGGAGATCATTCCGAGCCGGTGCGATCGGGTGAGCTGCTGGCGGTAGAGCGCCGGGATGTCGGGCAGCCGTTCGTCGAACATCTCCTCGGTGAGTGCGACAGAGCCGTAGTAGATGTCGCCCCGCGTCAGGCAGGAAATCCCTTTCGACGCCACCGCCCAGACGTCGTCCGCGGTGAGGCTGGGACGTTCGAGACCAGGCAGGCAGAATCCCATCCCGGTCAGCAGCACGTCTCGTTCTGTGGGCGCGGCGGCAGTGCGGTCGTCGGCCATCGCGGTCACTCCAGGTGGTCCGGTCGGCAGAGCAGAATGTGGACGCACGGGTTCGGCGGCGATGGGGGCGGAAGTCGCCGGCGGCGAGGTCACGGACCGGCCGGCGAGGCCGCCAACAGCTACCTTTGCGCGCGACCGGGGCGCTGTCGCCGTTTAGGTCATAGTGGTCTGCCCGGGCCCGATCCGGCGGCGAGTGTCACGTCCGACGCCACAGGTACAGGTGGCGCGGTCGGCCGGTGTGGCCGTAGCTCATGGTCCGGATCGCCAGGCGCTGCGCGGCCAGCCATTCGAGATAGCGGCGCGCCGTCACCCGGGCCAGCCCGAGGCCCCCGGCGACCTCGTCCGCGGACAACGGCCCCACCGCCCCGCGCAGGTGGCCGACCACGGTGTCGAGAGTGGGGGCGGACAGCCCCTTGGGCAGTGTCACGCCGGAGCCGTCGAGCCGCAGCCGGGACAGGGCGAGGTCCACGTCACGCTGGCGCACGAGCCCGCCGGCGCCGGCCGCGATCTGCCGCCGGAAGGCCGAGTACCGCTCCAGGCAGCGCCGGAACGCGATGGCGGTGAACGGCTTCACGACGTACTGGATGACGCCGTAGGACATCGCCGCCTGCACCATGGCCAGATCCCGGACGAGGGAGACGGCGATGATGTCGAGGGCCGAGCCGCGGGCGCGCAGGGCCCGACACACGTCCAGCCCGCTCATGTCCGGCAGGAAGAAGTCCAGCAGGATCAGGTCGAGCCGACCGCGCAGGGCGGGTGACAGCGCCTGCTCCCCGCTGCTGGCCACCCCGCTGACGACGAACCCTGGAACACCGGCGACGTAGCCGCGCAGCCTGGCGGCGAGGACGGGTTCGGCCGCCACGATCAATGTGCGGACCGGTTGGTCGGCCATGCTGTCAGCTCCGGACGATAGGGCGCGGCGCAGATGCCGCGGGCGGGCTGCCGTCCTTCTTCCGCGCGGACAGCGCAGCGGATGGCTTCACACCTGGCACAAGAATCCGTACTCGAAGGCCGGCCGAACACTTACGGGTCACAGGGTCACAGAGATGCGGCCATGATCGACCGATGTTCGACACAGAACGAGCCGCGGGTTGTCGGTGGCCGCCGGTGACCACTCGGCGTTTCGGTCCGGCGCCAGCCTGGTTCTCATCCTCGCTCATCGGAACCACGCCATCCGGCCCGCCGACAGCCGGCAACCCAGCTCCGCCCGAGCCACGGTTCTTGCAATGCTGGATTCCGATCGGGCCGAGGGCACCACGGCCACATCCACCGCCACGTCCCTCGCCGGCCAGGATCCAGAAAATCTGCCGAACACACCGTCGGCCAATCTTCTCTCGGCACTACGGAACAGAGATCACCCCTGCATCATGGGGGGATTTCCGCGGCACCGTCAAGAGCCGGCATGCCGGGCCGGCCCGACTGCTCGGAGAAGGCGACGGCCGGCACCGAATGTGCCCGCACCGCCCAATTCCGAGCCAGGATTTGGATATCTGCGCGATTAGTCCGGGCGTGCGGTAAGTGACGGTAGTATGCCGATGCGAACCGTTTTGACAGCCGGCGGGGAGCCACCGAGCCGTCCTGGCGCACCTGGACGGGCAGTCCTCGGTGCCCGCCGGAGACCATAGGGTGAGATCCGCACGCACACCGAGATTCCCGGGGGCCCCATGAACCAGGTCGTCCGGAGCGGTCCCCACGGGGCGAGCCGCGCCGGCGCGCCGGGCGCACAGGCGAACCGCCCCGGCGGGGCGATCGTCACCGGTGAAGCGGTCGCCATCGGTGAAGCGATCGCCCCAGCTGAAGCGATCGTCACCGGTGAAGCGGTCGCCATCGACCTGCGGGTGGCCAGGCTGGGATCACGGCTGGTGGCCGGGCTGATCGACCTGCTCGCCGAGTTCTACATCCTGAACATCCTCGGCGCCCTGGTCGTGCTCGTCGTGCGACCCGAGGACGACGCGCTGGTCGCCGCCATCTTTCTGCTGATCTACGTCGCCATGGTGCTCGGCTACCCGGTGGCGTGCGAGACGCTGAGCCGCGGACGGACCCTCGGGAAGATGGCGTTGGGCCTGCGGGTGGTTCGCGACGACGGCGGGCCCATCCGCTTCCGGCACGCCTTCACCCGGGGCCTCATCGGCGCGGTCATCGAACGCCCCGGGGCCCTGCTCGGTCTGCCCGCCATCGTGAGCATGATCTCCTCCCGGCACAGCAAGCGCCTGGGCGACGTGTTCGCCGGGACGGTGGTGCTGCAGGTGAGCGTTCCACGCACCGTCGGCGCCGCGCCCTTCGTGCCGTCGCCCCTGCTCGGGTGGGCGGCCCTGCTCGACCTGACCGGGCTCGACGACGGTCTCGCCCTGCGCGCCCGCCAGTTCCTGAGCCGTGCGCACACCCTGTCGCCGCAGGCGCTGGACCGCCTTGGGTGCGGCCTGGTCGACGAGGTGCGCGCGGTGGTCACGCCGCCGCCGCCCCCGGGCACGCCGGGGTGGGCCTACCTGTCGGCGGTGCTCGCCGAACGCACCCGCCGGGCCTACGCCCGCCTCGCCGCGCAGCGCCCGCCCACAGCTCCCCCGGGCGGGTTCGGTTCGAACGCGGCTCCCGCATGGGTTCCAGCCCCCCCGCCGCCAGGCGCTTCATGGACGGGTGCCGGGCCGCGCACGCCCAGGCCGCCCACGACCGGGCCGGTCTCCGCCTGGCCCGAGCAGGCACCTCCGTCGAACGGCCGGTCTCGGCCCTGACATCAAAGTGTCAGATATGGCCTCCCAGAAACCAAGAGCCTCACATCGGTTTGTCAGGATCCATGCTCCCAGGAGCTCAGGTACTCGACCTGCGCCGGAGTCAGGGTGTCGATCCCGATGCCCATCGTTTCGATCTTCATCCGGGCGACGTCCTTGTCGATCGCGGTGGGGACGTCGTAGACGCCCGGCGTGAGTTCCCGCCCGGCGGTGTGCAGCCACTCCGCGGTCAGCGCCTGGTCGGCGAAGGACATGTCCATCACCGCGGCGGGGTGCCCCTCGGCAGCGGCCAGGTTCACCAGGCGACCCTCGGCGAGCAGCAGCAGCCGGCGCCCGTCGGCGAGGACGTACTCGTCGGTCGAGGGTCGCACCCGACGTGGCACCTCGACGGCGAGCTCGGCGAGGGCGACGATGTCGATCTCGATGTCGAAGTGGCCGGAGTTCGCGAGGATCGCGCCGTCGCGCATCACCGCGAAGTGCTCCCGGCGCACGACGTCCCGGTTGCCGGTGACGGTGATGAAGACGTCGCCCAGGGGGGCCGCCGCGCCCATCGGCATGACCCGGAAGCCGTCCATGGCCGCGTCCAGCGCCTTGGTCGGGTCGATCTCGGTCACGATCACCGCGGCGCCGAGGCCCTTGGCCCGCGATGCCACCCCCCGGCCGCAGTAGCCGTAGCCGGCCACCACGACCGTACGGCCGGCCAGCAGCGTGTTCGTCGCCCGGAAGATCGCGTCCAGGGTCGACTGACCGGTGCCGTAGCGGTTGTCGAACATGTGTTTGGTGTCGGTGTCGTTGACCGCCACCATGGGGAAGCGCAGCGCTCCGGCGGCGGCCATCTGCCGCAGCCGGATCACCCCGGTGGTCGTCTCCTCGCAGCCGGCGCGGACGCCGGCGAGCACGTCGGTGCGCTCGGTGTGCAGGATGTTGACCAGGTCGCAGCCGTCGTCGAAGACGTAGTGCGGCGCGGCGTCGAGGGCGGCACCGATGTGGGCGTAGTAACCGTCGCGGTCGATGCCGTTGCGGGCGAACGTGGCGATGCCGTACTCGGCGACGAGCGCCGCGGCCGTGTCGTCCTGGGTGGACAGCGGATTCGACGCGCACAGCGTGACCTGCGCGCCGCCGGCCGCCAGCGCCCGCATGAGGTTCGCCGACTCCGTGGTGACGTGCATGCAGGCCGCGATGCGCACCCCGGCGAAGGGGCGTTCGGCGGCGAAGCGCTCCCGGATCTGGCGCAGCACGGGCATCGCCCGATCGGCCCAGTCGATCCGGGATCGGCCCTGGGCGGCGAGGGCCAGGTCGGCGACGTCGTGGCGCGGCAGCCCGGCGTCGGGACGGTCGGAGGGTTCGGGCAGCAGCTCGGGGAGGTCGGCCAGATCGGACATGGTGCTCCTGTCGTGGGAGGGGGCGCCGTGGCCGGCGACGCCGTGGCGGCGACCGGACTCACCGGCGCGGTTGCGGCAACTCGACGGTCCGGCACCTCGAACGATGGCAAGGCCGCCGAGACGATGTCAAAGAAGCTGACAACTCGCTGTTAGAATCGGGGCCCTGCATGGCGCCTCGCCCGTACTCTTCGTCGCATGATCGGATCGACGTGAGAGGCCGGGAGGGTGCCGCCCCACCCCGCCGGGAGGACTCGTTCGTGCGGCACGTGCTGGAGCGACTACGTCAGCGGGTCCAGCTCCGGCCCGAGCAGCGGCTCCCCATCGCGCGGGCCGCGGCGGTGTTGGACACCACACCGCGCATGCTGCGCTACCGCGAGTCGCTGGGCCTGCTCGTGCCCGCCCGCTCCCCCGGCGGTCACCGCGAGTACGGCGAGCGCGAGCTGCTCGCCGCCGCCTACGCCGACGAGCTGGAGCGGCGCTACCAGGTGAGCCCCAGCGACCTGGCCTTCGCCGTGCGGGTGCTGGCCGAGGCGGAGGTCGCCGCCGACGTCCGCCGGCTCGGGCAGCTCACCCGGCGCATCCCGCCGTCCCCGCCGGTCGCCGCCCTCGACTTCGAGGCGCAGAAGGGCCGCCGGCTGCTGCGCATGCCGGGCCCGGCCGGACCCGGCGGACCCGGCGGACCCGGCGGACCCGGACCATGGGAGCCCCACTCCCTTAACGGTCGCTAAACAATCCGAGGCGTACCGCACACACCTGGCCCGCCGGGTCGCCCCCGCGGGAAACGCTCGTCTACCGTTACCAGCGGTATCGGACCGTCCATGCCAACTGCCGTGAATCGGCGCCCGTCCGCAGCCAGGTTCGCTTCGCCCGAACTGTTCGGTCAGCCCGCGAGCACCCGGGTGCCGATGAGCGACCAAGCGCCGGGTCACGCATGCTGGTTGAGGTCCCACGAAGATCCCGGCGGTTCCGCCGGCCCACCGAGGGGGTGACGTCGACGTCTGGCGGACGGGAGTCGAGCACTCCATCCCGACCCAGCCCGCCCGCACCGGCGGGTGGTTCGTCGCGAGGGGGATCCGCCGGGGTGCCGACCCGCGCCGACGGCACGCCCCGCGGAGTCCCCGCCGAACGCGCGGCCACCCCGCCGAGATCGGCGGCACCACCACGATCGGCGACGCCGAAGCCGGGACCGGCGACGCCGAAGGCCGGACCGACGCCCAAGACGGGACCGACGGCACCCAGGGCGGGAAGGGCGGGAGGAGCGACGCCCAAGGCGGGACCGGCGGGTGACGCGGGACCGGCAGGTGACGCGGGGCCGGCAGGTGACGCGGGGCCGGCAGGTGACGCGGGGCCGGCGGGTGACGCGGGGCCTCAGGGCACGGCGAGACCGGCGGCCCGGGCCAGGCCGGCGGGCGTCGGCGCAAAGATCCGTGGCCGCGCGACGGCGCGTTCGGAGCGGGCCGGAACCGCATCGACCGCGACCGCGACGACGGTCCGCCCGGCGCCCGGCACGGCTCCGGGGGCACCAGTCGGCACAACCCCGGCGGCACCGACCGACACCGCCACCCGCGGCCAGGACGGGCCCCCGAGCGGACCGGGACGCGGCGACACCCTCGACTCCCAGGCTCCGGCCGGGGACGGGCCGGGCGGCCGCATTCTGACACGGCCGCCCGTCGACCGGCGCCGCGTGCTGAAGAAGATGGCGCTGACGGCAGGCGCGCTCGGCGTGGTCGTCGCCCTGCTGTCGCTGCCGTTCGTGGGGGCGGTCGGCCTGTTCGCCAAGGGCAGCGCGGACCACTTTCTCGGGCTGCCGAGCGAACTGGTCACCCCGCCGCTGCCGCAGAGTTCGACGATCCTCGCCAGCGACGGCTCGGTGATCGCGACGCTGCGGGGCGCCGAGAACCGCATCGTCGTCCCGGGCAGCGCCATCCCGAAGATCATGCGTGAGGCGATCGTCTCCATCGAGGACGCCCGCTTCTACGAGCACGGCGGGGTCGACCCGCAGGGCGTCGTGCGGGCGGCACTGCGCAACAGCGAAGCCGGCGGGGTCGCCCAGGGTGGATCGACGCTGACCCAGCAGTACGTCAAGAACGTGCTGTTGCAGAACGCCCGCACGACCCAGGAGCGTGAGGTGGCCGCCGGCGACTCACTGGACCGCAAGATCCAGGAGCTCCGCTACGCCCTCGACATCGAGAAGCGATTCTCCAAGGACGAGATCCTCGAGCGCTACCTGAACATCGCCTACTTCGGCGACGGCGCCTACGGCGTCGGCACGGCCGCCGAACACTACTTCGGGGTGCCCATCTCCCAGGTCACCCTCGAGCAGGCGGCCCTGCTCGCCGGGCTGGTGCAGAGCCCGTCGCGGTACAACCCGGCCGCGCACCCGCAGGCGGCGCTGGTCCGGCGCAACACCGTGCTCGACAAGATGGCGGAGAACAAGTACGTCTCGCCGACACAGGCGGACGCGGCGAAGCAGATGCCCCTGAACGTGGTGCCGGCCCCACCGCCGGCCGCGGACTCCTGCGAGACGTCCACCGCGCCGTTCTTCTGCGACTACGTCCGCGCGCAGCTGCGGGCCAGCCCGGCGCTCGGCACCACCGTCGAGGAACGCAACCGGCGCATCTACGAGGGCGGCCTGGTGATCCGCACCACCCTGGACCCGCTGGTCCAGCAGGCGGCGCAGGACGCGGTGAACTCGACGATCGCCCCGGACAACCGGGTGTCGGCGACCGAGGTGGTCATCCAGCCGGGCACCGGCAACATCCTCGCGATGGCGGTCAACCGGGTGTACGGGTCGAACGCCGGCCTCAACCAGACGGTGGTGCCGCTGCCCACGAACGCGACGTTCCAGCCCGGGTCGACGTTCAAGACGTTCGTGCTCGCCGCCGCCCTGGAGCAGGGCTACGGCACGTCGACGGCCTTCTACTCGCCGGCCTGCTACGTCAGCCCGAAGTTCCCGCTCGACCGCGGCGAGGGCGACTGCGCCAAGGGTTTCTCGAACTCCGACCCGGCCGAGGCCGGCATCTACGACATCCCCCGTGGCACCTGGGACTCGGTGAACACCTTCTACGTGCAGCTCGCGGAGAAGACCGGCATCGGCCCGGTGATGGAGATGGCCAAGCGGCTCGGCGTCGCTCCCCCGGAGGCCGACAAGATCGGGCCGACGGACGGGGCGACCGCCATCGGCGGCGGTCGGTACATGTACGTCTCGCCGCTGCAGATGGCCGACGCCTACGCGACGATCGCCGGCGGCGGCCTGCGCTGCGCGCCGCGGTTCGCCACCGGGGCCGTGGACTCCAGCAAGGACCCGATCGACGTCGCCCGCCCGCCGCAGTGCGAGCAGGTGCTGGCGAAGGGGGTCGCCGACACGGTGACCAGCGTGCTGGCCGGCGTTCCGATCAACGGCACGGGGACCAACGCCGCGATCGGCCGTCCCTCGGCCGGCAAGACCGGCACCACCGACGAGTTCTCCGCCGCCTGGTACGTCGGTTTCACCCCGCAGATGACCGCGGCGGTGTCCGTCGGCGACCCCACCGGCGCCGAGTCCCACCCGCTGCGCAACGTCGTCGCGGACGGTCGGACCTGGTCACGGGTCTTTGGTGGTGACCTGCCGGCGATCATCTGGGGCAAGTCGATGCGGGCGGCACTGGCCAACCAGCCGGTGGTCGCGCTGCCCGGCGCCGATCCGACGGTGGCCCACGGCACCAAGGGCGGTCTGCAGAACACCCCGCCGCCCCCGCCCGCACCGGCGCCGGGCCAGGGCCTCGGCGACCTGCTCCAGAACCTCGGCCAGCAGGTCATGCCGGGCGTCTTCGGTCAGCCGCAGGCCCGCAGCGCCCCGCTCGGCCAGAACGGCACGCAGCAGGCAGGCCCGAACGGCCGGGACAACGGCGCCGGCCAGCCGAACGGCGGGCAGCCGAACGGCGGGCAGCCGAACGGCGGGCCCCAGAACGGTGGACCCCAGAACGGTCAGAATCGGGGCGGCCGCTAGCGGTGACGGGAGGCTTTGCGGTGCGTGGGAGAGCGGCAGCGCTCGCGGCACGACCGGGAGGGTGAGCCGGACGGCTCAGTCGGGGCCGATGGCTTCCACGAGGACGAGCGCGACGTCGTCGGCGGCGCCGTCGGCGGCGGCGAGCAGGCCGTCGGCGACGTCGGTGATGGACCGCCGGGCGCGGCGCGGCCCGGTGCCGCCACCGAGGCCGTGCGCCGCCGCGACGGAGCTCGCGAGCGTGGCGAGGCTGACCTCGATCGGCTCCGAGCGCCGTTCCACCAGGCCGTCGGTGAACAGCAGCAGGCGGCTACCGGCGGGCAGGGGCATGGTGTCCGCGATCTGGGCGCCGGCGTCGACGCCGAGCAGGACCCCGGCGCCGGCCTCCCAGTAGGACAGCCGATCCGGTCCGATCAGCAGCGGGGGGAGGTGCCCGGCGTTGACGATCGTCACCCGGGACCGGTCGGGCGGGAAGGTGAGGATGCACACGGTCGCCGTCGCCTCGGGGTGAGACAGGAGCATCAGCCGGTTGAGCCGGTCCAGCACCGCCGCCGGCCGGTGTCCGTCGAACGCGTAGGCCCGCAACGCGTAGCGCAGCTCGGCCATGATGATCGCCGCACCCAACGAATGGCCCTGGACGTCGCCGATGACGACGAAGGCCTCGCCGTCGGGCGTGTCGAAGGCGTCGAAGAAGTCCCCGCCGACCTCGGCCTGGGCGGCGGAGGCGTGGTAGCGGGCCGCCACCCGCAGGCCGGCGAGGTCGGGCAGGGTCGCCGGCAGCAGGCTGCGCTGCAGGGTGAGCGCGATGCGATGTTCCTCGGCGTAGCGGCGGGACTGGCGCAGCAGCGCGCCCACGGTGGAGAGGAACTCGCGCGGCTCGATGGGGTCGACGAGGTAGGCGTCGGCACCCTCGTCCAGGCCGATGCTGCGGTCGCCGGCGTCGACCGCGATCGCGGACACGTGCAGCACCGGAACGCCGGCGGACTCGCGGTCCCGTTTGATCCGCCGGCAGACCTCGATGCCGCTGAGGTCGGGCAGGTGCACGTCGAGCACGACCAGATCCGGGACGTGGTCGCGCACCTCGCGCAGCGCCTCCTCGCCGGAGGATGCCTCGAACACCTCGTAGCCGGCCCGACGCAGCCAGCTGCCGAGCACGTAGCGTTTGCTGACACTGTCATCCACGACCAGGACGCTGGCGCGCTCGACGGTCACGGCCGCAGCGCGTCGACGCGGGCGAGCACGGCGTCGATGGCCCGCTGGCTCAGCGTCAGCTTCGCCAGGACGGCGACGGCCGAGCCGGGACCGCGACCCCGGCGCGTGTCATGGTCGCTCCAGGTGACGATGACGACCGGGATGTCGCGCAACGCCGGGTCGGCGCCCATCGTGGACATCACCTCGCCGCCGTCCAGCCCCGGCAGCATCAGGTCCAGGAAGACGACGTCGGGTGGGTCCGCGTGCAGCGCCGCGAGGGCCTCGTGGCCGTCGCCGGCCTCCAGGACGCGATCCGCCCGGTCGGCCAGCAGCCGGCGCATCGTCATTCGAAAGGCCGGATCGTCGTCGACCACGAGGGCGGTGCTCACCCGGACCGGTGCCTCGCCAGGGGTCAGCGGCGAGTCCGCGCCCTCCTCTGCGTCGGCCTGGTGGCAGACATCCGCGTCGCGGGGCAGGGTCACGGTGAACGTCGAGCCACGGCCGAGCTCGCTGACCAGGTCCAGGCGCCCGCCCAACAGCTCGCACACCCGGCGCGCGTAGGGCAGTCCCAGGCCCGTGCCCCGCGTACGGGCGTGCAGATGACTGCGTGCCTGGTAGAACTCCTCGAACACCTGCTCGACGTCCTCCGCCGAGATGCCGATCCCCGTGTCCCGCACGACGAACGTCACGGTGTCCCCGGCGTCACCCGTCCTCGCGGCGGTTACCCGCACCTCGCCGTGCTCGGTGAACTTCAGCGCGTTGCCGACGAGGTTGCGCAGCACCCGACCGAGCAGCGTCTCGTCGGTGTACAGCGGGCCGACCTCACCGTCCTCCTCGATGACGAGTTCGACGCCCGGCCGGGTGGCCAGCGGCCGCAGCGAGCCGTCGAGGTGCGCGAGCACGGCCCGGATGTCCACCTGCTCCAGGGCCGGTTCGAGCCGGCCGGACTCGGCCTTCGACAGGTCGAGCAGGTCGTTGACCAGGGTGAGCAGATCCTTCGTGCTGGCGAGGATCAGCTCGACCTGCCGGCGCTGCTCGTCGGTGAGGGAGTCGCCGGCCGGGTCGAGCAGCAGGCGGGCGAGGCCGAGCACCGAGTTGACCGGGGCCCGCAGCTCGTGGCTGACACTACGCAGGAACCGGGTCTTGGCCTCGTTCGCGCGGGTGAGGGCGATGCCCCGCTCGTCGAGCTCGCCGTAGAGCGCGACCACCCCGCGGTTGGTTTCCTCCAGCTCGGCGGAGAGCTGGCTGTACAGCGCCAGGACGCCGCGGTTGGTCTCCTCCAGCTCCGCGTTCAGACGGAGCAGCTCGTTCTGGTTGTCCCGCAGCTCCGCCAGCGCGCTGACCAGCTCGCTGTTCTGCACGCGCAGCTCGTCGGCCGGGGAGAGCGGGACGGTGGCGGCGAGGATCTGCCGTAGTCGGGTGCGCCGCGCGTCGTCGACGACGGCCCCCGGCGCGAGCGGCTTCGCGAGGGTGACGACCGTCGGGGCACCGCCCGCGCCGCCCGCACCGCCCGCACCGCCCGCACCGCCCGCACCGCCCGCCGCGGGCCCGGTCGGGCTGACGGTGAGATCGACGAGGCGGCCGGCGGCGACCAGGCCGGCCGCGTCCGCCGGGATGACCCGGTCGGCCGTCAGGACGACCGCCAGCGCCGGGGGGTTACGCAGGACGAAGTCGATCCGCGCGCCGCCCGCGGCCAGCGCCTCCCGACCGATCTCGCTGAGCGCGGTGGCGAACCTGACCTGGTCCGGCCCGTCGAGCCCGGCGGCGGCGCCTGCCGCCCGGGCGAGCTGGCGGGCGGTGAACACGTCCGGTTCGCTGTCCAGCCGCATGGTGGCCAGTTCCGGCAGCGGGCTGCCGTGGTGCCGCGCCCCCATGGCCTACCCCTACCCCGCCGCCTGCGGTGGACCGGCCACGACGACGGAGGCGTCGTCGCGACGCAGGCCCGCGTCGCGCAGGATCGTCGCCGCGACGAGCAGCGGGTCGTGGCTGGCGACGCCGGGATGGTCGGCGAGGTTCCAGCGGGTGCCCACCCCGTCGCTGTGCAGGACGACAAGCGCGTCACCCGGCAGGGGGTGGCGCGTCTCGGACAGGCCCCGAGCCTGGTGACCCGCGATGCCCGGCCGGCTGAGCAGGCCCGACCGGCGAGCCCCGCTGAGGATCACCCCGGCGACGTTGCCGAGCCCGGCGAACCGCAGGACCTCCGCGGCCGGTTCCAGCACCGCGACCGCGACGGCGGCGCCACGGGTGTGGGAGATCCCCTGATGGATGCGCCGCACGAGCTCGACCGGGCCGCCCGACGGGTCGGCGGCCGCGAGGAAGATCCGCACCGCCTCCCTGGCGGCCCGCGCGGCGAGCTCCCCGTGCCCGAGCCCGTCGCACAGCAGCAGCGCGAGGCCGGCGTCGGTGGCACGCACGGCGTAGGCGTCGCCGCAGACGGTCTCGCCGGTGATCGGGCGGGTCAGGCCGGCGACCCGCGGGGCACCGAGCCCGCCGCTCGGCAACCCGGGCGGCCCGGGCGTGCCGGGGCGCGGCCCGGGCCGGCCCGTCGGACGGAAGGTGACGACCATGGCCGTCCCGCGGCCCGGGGTCGAGTGGATGTCCAGGTCGTCCGAGAGCCGGGCGATCGCCCCGAGCCCGACGCCGAGGGTTCCCGCGGACGTCGCCCCGTCGCGCATCGCCGCCGAGACGTCGGCCATGCCCGGTCCACTGTCGATCGCGACGAACTGCACCGCCGTGGTCAGGTCGGTCCGGTCGCCATCCCAGCGCAGCACCCGCAGGAGCAGGCGGCCGTCGTCGGAGTGGCGGACCAGGTTGGTCATCGTCTCGGTGACGGCGATCCCGAGCTCCGCACCGCGGGTCGCGGGGAAACCCAGCCGGCCGGCCAGCGTGACGGCCGCCCGCCGGGCCGCCCCGGCCGCCGACGGGTCGGTCGCGCCGAACCACGCGACGTCCTCCGCCCGCGGGAACACGCCGGGCGTGGTCAGCGCGACCACTTCACGACCCGCACGGTGGTGCCCACTCCCGGACTGCTGTCGATCGCGAACTCGTCGACGAGGCGTCGGCTGCCCGTCAGCCCGAGTCCGAGACCGGAGCCGCTGGTCCACCCCTCGGTCAGGGCCAGGTCGAGATCGGGGATGCCCGGCCCCGTGTCGATGAACACCGCGCGCACCCCGCGGCGCCGGCCGCTGTCGACAAGGTCGATCATCATCTCACCGCCGCCGCCGTAGACCAGCGTGTTGCGCGCCAGCTCGCTCGCCGCCGTCACCATCTTCGTCTGGTCCACCAGGGACAGCTTGGCAGCGACGGCGAGCGTCCGCACCACCTGGCGGACGCGCACGACGTCGGACTCGGAGACGATCGGATGGCGCTGCGAGTCCGTGCCCGTCAGCTCGCGACCGGGCAGGCTCCCACCGGGGTTACCGGTCACCCGTCCGGCCCCCGTCGCCGCTGCGCGCGGCGCCGGTCGCGGCCGGCTCCCCCCCGCCGAGCCCGGCCCGCGCCGCGGCCTGGCCGGCGAGCGCGCCGGGCTCACCCTCTCCGTCTGCGTCGTCGACCTCGTCCTCGTCGGAGCGGCTCACCCGAACCTCGGCGCCGAGCAGGGCAAGCCCGTGCTCCAGGGTCAACGCGGTGCGCACCCCGGGCATGTACAACCCGAGCTCGACGAGGGTGATCGCGACGGCGGGACGCATGCCGACCACGACGGTCTCGGCGTCGAGCAGCCGCGACAGCGACGCGATCGTCGACAGCATGCGGCCGATGAAGCTGTCGACGATCTCCAGAGCGGAGATGTCGATCAGCACGCCGCGGGCGCCGGTCGCCACGATCCGCTCGGACAGGTCGTCCTGCAGGTCGAGGGCGAGCTGATCGTGCAGATCGACCTGAATCGACACGAGCAGCAGGTTTCCCATCTTCAGGATGGGGATGCGGTCCATCAGCGGATCTCGGCCCCGGCCGCCCGGCGGACGAACCGGAAACCGTCCCGGCGCAGCGCGAGCGCGAGCGCCTCGGCCAGCGTGGCCTTGGTGACGATCTCCCCGAACTCGATGCCGAGGCTCACGACCGTCTGGGCGATCTGCGGACGGATGCCGGAGATGATGCAGTCCGCCCCCATGAGCTGGGCGGCCATCACCGTCTTCAACAGGTGCTGGGCGACCTGGGTGTCGACCGCGCCGACCCCGGTGATGTCGATGATGGCGTGCCGGGAGCCGGTGCTGACGAGCGCCTCCAGCAGGCTCTCCATCACGAGCTGGGTGCGGGCGGAGTCCAGGGTGCCCACCAGCGGCACGGCCAGCACCCCCTCCCACAGCTTGATCACCGGGGTGGACAGCTCCAGCAGCTGGTTGGACTGCTCGACGATGACCTGGTCCCGGGTCCGGACATAGGTCTCGAAGGTGAACAGCCCGAGCTCGTCGACGAACTCGGAAAACCGCACGTAGTCGCGGTAGCCGACGCTGCGCTTCTCCAGGACGGCGGCCGCCGCCTCCTTGAGCGCGAACACGGTGCCGGCCGTCTCCCGCGGGGTGAACCCCTGCCGGGCCCGGCCGCCGGACAGGTCCGCGAGCAGTGCGCGCAGCTCGCCGAACTGCTCGGCGCGCAGGTCGGTGCCGCCGGAGGCCAGGGCGGTGGTCAGCGCGGTGTAGATCTCGCCCAGCTCACGCTGCAGCTCCGGCAACGACAACCGCCCCCGCAGGTCGCCGGCGACCCGCTCCACCCAGCGAGCCAGCACCTCGTCCCGTTCGCGGCTCAGCGACTCGATCCAGCCGTCCCCGACCCCGACCTCCACGTACACATCCTCTCGGCCCGTCAGCCATGCCGGCCAGGCACGACCATACAGAGTCCCCCGACCGACCCGCTCCGCCCGATTCTGACCTCCGCGCCCGCGTCCGCAACCGCCGTTGCGGGCATCTCGAGGGGCGTGCCGGTCACCGATCCGAGCGTCGGGCCCGTGACATTGTGCCGGACTTCGGTCTGCGCAGGACGGACCAATGGGTACGAAACGGTCATTCTCCGCCGAGCGGGCGGGACTACCGCCCCAGATCGCGAACGGTGGGTACCTGGGTCGGGTCGATCCCGAGCGCCAGCGCCGCGTACACGGCGGTGAAGTCGAACAGGCCGATCAGGGAGGCGAGCCGCTCCAGGGGGCCGGCTCCCTCGGCCCGCAGCTCGGTGACGCCGACCCCGCGCTCGGCGGCGACGGCGACGGCGGACTCCGCCTGGCGGCCGACCTCGGGCCGTTCCACGTCGGGATCACGCAGCAGGATCAGTCGCAGCCGGATCGACTCCTCCTCGTCGGAGATCCGATCACGGAAGAAGTCCTCCAGGTCGTCGCGCGCACCTGTTCCACCCGCGGTCGAACCGGCGGTCAGGCCTGCGCCGAACGGGCCGTCGAACAGAGCCACCTGATGATGGCCTGGATGCGGCAGCGCCCCGACGATGGCCGGGTACTTCGCGATCGCCGCCAGCTGGGCCGCGACATGCTCGGCCGCGACCGAGGTCACCGCCGAGGTGCCCCAGACGAGCGGCAGGGAGCCGGCCAGCTCCAGAGCCAGGGTCTTCGCCGGGTTGACGAAGGACTCGCTCGACGACCGGCAGCGGGTCGCCACCTCCTCCAGCCGGGCGGCGGCCGCCTCGACGGCGTCGGCACCGAGCCGGATGACGCCCAGCTCCCGAACGGCGACGAGCAGCGGCACCGCCAGCGACCAGAGCATGGCCCGGCCCGGCCGCTGCCCGACGAGCGGAACGAACGGCGCTCCGGCGCGGGCGGCGAGGTGAGCCAGCGGGGTGTCCGGCGGCGCGACGACGCCGATGCGCGCGCCGCGCCGGTCGGCCTCCTCCACCACGGAACAGGTCTCCGCCGAGGTGCCGGAGGCGGACACGGCGAGGACGACGTCGGACACGCCGACCCACCCCGGCAGGCCGTGGGCGTGATGGCCGATGATCGGGACGGGACTCGCCGGCCCGGCGACGGCGGCCAGGACGCCGGCGGCCAGCGACGAGCCGCCGACCCCGGCGACGAGGACCGCACGCGGCCGCCCGTCGGCGCCGAGGCGCGCCACCCCCGCCTCCTCGGCGAGGACGACGCTCTGGCGCACCTGCAGAGCCGCCGAGGCGACGTGCGGCAGGAGGGCCGCGGCGCTGCCGGAGTCGATCCTGGCCGTGTCGTCGAGGATTGCCTCGTCGAGGTACACGCCGACGCCGCGGGGGTCAGCTCGATGCCGACGCGGCCTGGCCGGAGAACGGCACGGCCTCGTCGAGCAGCATCACGGGAATGTCGTCACGGACCGGGAAGGCCAGGTCGCAGGCGAGGCAGACCAGCACGGGCGCGCCGTCCAGCTCGTCCTGGCGCAGCTCACCGTGCTTGCTGCACGGGCAGGCAAGGATCTCCAGCAGCAGCGGGTCGAGACTCATCAGGATTCCCTTCCGCCCCGGACGCGCGCGAGGACCTCGTCGCGCAGCCGGCGCATCGCGGCCTCGTCGGGGCCCTCGACGTTGAGCCGCAGCAGCGGCTCGGTGTTGGACGGGCGCAGGTTGAACCAGGACCCGTCCGCGAACGAGATGGTCAGGCCGTCGAGATGGTCGACATCGGCAGCGTGCGGGGCGTAGGCCTTCTCCACCGCCTGCATCGCGGCGACGACATCCGCCACCTCGGAGTTGATCTCACCGGAGGCGCTGTAGCGGCCGTAGCCGGCGAGCAGGTCGGACAGCGGCCGCGGCTGGCCGCCGAGCGCGGCGAGCACGTGCAGCGCGGCGAGCATGCCGGAGTCCGCCCGCCAGAAGTCCCGGAAGTAGAAGTGGCCGGAGTGCTCGCCGCCGAAGATCGCGCCCGTCCGGGCCATCTCGGCCTTGATGAACGAGTGGCCGACGCGGGTGCGGACCGGGATGCCGCCACGCTCGGTGACGAGCTCCGGCACCCCCTTGCTGACGATGACGTTGTGGATGATCGTCCCGCCCGGCTCGCGGGCGAGCTCACGGTCCGCCACCAGCGCCGTGATGACGGACGGAGAGACGATCTCCCCGCGCTCGTCGACGACGAAGCAGCGGTCGGCGTCGCCGTCGAAGGCGAGCCCGATGTCGGCCCCGGCGGCGCGGACCGCGGCCTGCAGGTCGCGCAGGTTCGCCGGCTCGATCGGGTTGGCCTCGTGGTTCGGGAAGGAGCCGTCCAGCTCGAAGTAGAGCGGGACCACCGTCAGCGGCAGGCCGGCGAGGGTCGCCGGGACGGTCAGCCCGCCCATGCCGTTGCCGGCGTCGACCGCGACGGTGAGCGGCCGGATGCCGGACAGGTCGACCAGCGTGTGCAGGTGGCGCACGTAGTCCGCGAGGAGATCACTCGAGGTGACCGTGCCGACGCGACCGGGGCCGGCGGGCACGCCCTGCTCGACCATCGCCCGGATCTCCGCGAGCCCGGTCTCCTGGCCGATCGGCGCCGCGCCCGCCCGGCACAGCTTGATGCCGTTGTACTTCGCCGGGTTGTGCGAGGCGGTGAACATCGCGCCGGGGATGTCAAGCGAGCCGGCGGCGAAGTAGAGCAGGTCCGTCGAGCCGAGGCCGGCGAGGACCACATCGGCGCCCTGACTCGCCGCACCCTCGGCGAAGGCCGCGGCGAGCGGGATGGACGACTCGCGCATGTCGTGCGCGGTGACAATCCGCTCCGCGTCGAGCAGCCGGACGAACGCGGCGCCGGTCAGCCGGGCAATCTCGGCGTCGAACTCTGCCGGCACGACGCCCCGGACGTCGTACGCCTTGAAGATCCGCGACAGGTCGCGCATCCGGTCCCCACCCTTCTCCCTGGTGTCCCCCGCACCGGGTGAACGGTCCCCCGGGCCTGCACGGCGCCAGTGCGACCGTGCATGGTCGACCCTATCCGCAGGGTCCGACAGACCCGGGACCGCGTCCGGGGAAGCCCACGCGGGACACACCGCGCCGGCCTCGCACCTGCGGGACCGGCTCCCGCGGCCGCGCGGCCCCGGTGGACCGTGGGAGCGGCGGGCGGCCAGACCCGCCACCGGCCCCGAGTCTCGGGTCGTGCGGAGGCTACCGGCGCCGGTCGCCTCAGGACGGGCTGGGTACCGCCCGCAGGTGACCGCGCCGACCGCCCGGAGGCGCCTGCGGCCCACCCTGGGGACCCTGGGGGCCCTGGGGCGGCTCCGGACCACGCCGGGGGGCCTCGGGACCACGCCGGGAGGCCTCGCGCACGGCGTCAGCCAGCGCCTCCAGGTCATCCCCGGCCACCTCACGGCCACCCTCACGCGACGCTTCGGCCTCGAGCCGGACGACCGCCCAGCCGAGCGGCACGGTGAGCCGGTCGGCGTGCGGGCCGCACAGGTCGTACGAGTGCGGCTCGACGTACGGGGACAGCGGGCCCAGTACGGCTGTCGACTCGGCGTAGGCATACGTGAGCGTGGCGACCGCGGCTGCGGAACAGGCCGAGCGGGAGCAGCGCCGAGGCTTCACGTTCCGGACGGTAGCCCCCGGAACGGGCGACGGCCACCACCTATCGTCGTGTCGCGTGGCGCGAGGCTGAATCGTCACGCGTTGTCGACCATATCGTTGCGCCGCGCGTTCAAACTGGTGCGCGGCAACGGCATCCGGCACGGCATCGAGATCATCAAGATCGTGGAACCTCCTCGGGCTGGGAGGGGGATTCGGGGTCAGTCGCCGGATGGCGGGGTTGGTTGGCGCGGCGGCCGGATCGCGACGGCCGCCGGGACCGACACCCGGCAACGGCGGGCACGCCGCACCCCGGATGGTGCCGGAGTGGACACGCGCCCGTCGATCGCCGGCCGAGGCCCCTGCCACGAACGCTACGCTCACGGGGTGACCGAGCTCGAGCGGTTCCCGGCGGCGGCCCGGCCGATTCCCCCCCGTCGGCGCCGCGATCGGCGGGGCCGGGGCATCCGCGGGGCGCTGCTGCCACCCGACGTCCCGGCCTACGCCACCCGCGGGGATCGCTTCGACGACTTCGTGCTGGATGCCGTCGAGCATCTCGACCACCGGTGGTCGGCGGAGCTGTCCGACGTCGAGTTCGCCGTCGAGGACGTGCCGCCGGTGGCGGTGACCGACGAGGAGATCCCGCTCGCCCGATTCCAGCCGGCTACCGGAAAGGGCCGCTCGAGCACCCCCCGCCGCATCGTGGTATATCGCCGGCCCATAGAGGCCAGAGCGGTGGACAGCGAGGACCTGGCCGAACTCGTGCTGGACGCGATCATCCACGAGGTGGCCGAGATGATGGGCGTCGATCCGGCCGTGATCGACCCGGAAGGTCACGGCTGGGGCGAGGAGGAGTAGCCCGGCCGCCCACCGCCCACACCGTGGCGGCGGCCACCGCCCGCCCCCGGAGAGCACGCCCGTCCGAGGAGACCGTGACCAGCAATCCCGCACCCACGCCACCCGCCGGCACGCCGTCCCCGCCCGCCGGCGAACTGCCCGTCGCGGGCCCACAGGTGCCGGCGGGGTCCCCCCGTCTGCTCGCGCTGCACGGGGCCGAGCAGCCCTACGCGTGGGGCTCGGCGACCGCCATCCCCGAGCTGCTCGGCACCCCCGCCGCCGGCGGCCCGGTCGCGGAGCTGTGGCTCGGGACCCATCCCGTGGCGCCGGCGCTCGCCGAGACGGACGGCGCCCGCCGCCCGGCCGCCGACCTCGTCGGCCCGCTGCCGTTCCTGCTCAAGGTGCTGGCGGCGGACAAGGCCCTGTCTCTGCAGGTGCATCCAGACCTGGCGCAGGCCGCCGCCGGCTTCGACGTGGACGACGCCGCCGGCCTCGCCGTCGACGACTCCCGCCGGCGCTACCGCGACCGCAACCACAAGCCCGAGCTCATCGTCGCCCTCTCGCCGTTCCGGGCGCTCGCGGGCGTCCGGGACCCGGCGCGCACCCTGGCGGTCGCGCGGGCCCTGGAGGTGCCGGCCCTCCTGGGCGCCTTCCGCCCCCTGGTCGACGATCCCGCCGCCGGGGCGGCCACAGTGCTGCGGACTCTGCTGACCATGCCCCCCGGCCCCGCCGGGGAGCTGGTGGGCGCTCTCGTCGCGGCGGCGGACCAGCTGCGCCGCGCGCGCGGCCGGGGACCGACCGGCGCCGAGGCTGCCGACGCCGATGCGGGCGGGGGCGGCGGCGACAGCGGCGGTGGATCGACTCGCCAGGACCCGGTGGACGGCGGCGGTAGCGACGTCGCGCGGGCGGTGGACCTGATCGGGCGGCTCGCGGCGGCGCATCCGGGTGACGTGGGCATCGCGGCGGCGCTGCTGCTCAACGACGTGACGCTGCGGCCCGGAGAGGGCCTGTTCCAGCCAGCGCGGATGCTGCACGCCTACGTCGCCGGGCTCGGCATCGAAATCATGGCCACCTCGGACAACGTGCTGCGCGGCGGCCTGACGCCCAAGCACATCGACGTGGACGAGCTACTGCGGATCTTCGATCCCACGCCGAGCGACGCACCGGTCCGCAGCCCCCGCACCGTCACGGACTCCCCCGGCGGCCTGCTGCGCGGCTGGGACGTCCCCGTCGCCGACTTCGCCCTCACCGAGGCCGTCTGCACCGGTGGCAGCGTGCCGGTGGGACGCCCGACCGTGCTGCTCGCGGTCGAGGGACGGGTCGAGGTCACCGCTTTGGCCGACGACGGGACCGCCGTCGCCCCGCTGCAGCTGCGCCGCGGCGGATCGGCGCTGGTGGCGGGCCGGGCAGCAGTCACCCTGACGGGAACCGGCCGGGTCTTCCTCGCCGCACCGGGCGCCAGCCCCGCCTGACCGCCTGACCCGCCTGACCCGTATCCGGGGGATCGGGGCTGGTCGGCGGCTTACGCTCGCCCGGGGTCGGCGGCCCACCGGTTGGCGAATCCCGTTCAGCGGTACGGCACCGCGGGATCCGGCAGCACCGGCGGGGCATCGAGCCGGCGCGGCACTCCCCCCAGCGGGACGACCGCGGACAGGATCTTCGGCAGCACCAACGGGGACGCCGCCGGACCCCCGGCGGGACCCGTGGGGGTGGCACCGGCGGGCGGCGGGTTCCACGGCGGCGCGGCGGGCGGGACCGACGGCTGCTCGGCGTCGAACCCGGACGGGACCGGTGCCTGCGCGGCGCCCACGATCGCCGTCGCGACCAGCGGCCCGCCGATCGCGACGAGGCGCCCCCCGGCCCGGCCCGACGGTCCGCGGACCATCGCCACCGTGCCGGCCCGCAGCCGCACGGGATCACCGTCGAGCCAGACCGTCACGGGTCCCGCCGGCGCGGCGAGCACGACGGCCCCGGCGGCGCCCGCCGGTGGTGCCGGCACGCCGACCGCCGCGTCGGGCGCGGTGCCGGCCCCGGCGGTGGGGCCGACCGGGTCGGACAGCCCGATGCCCTGACCGAACGCGTCCAGGCCGCGGCGCCCCGACCTGACGTCGAGCCGGACGGCGCCTGCCCAGGTCGACACTCCCGGCCAGCCCGAGGCCACTCCCAGTTCGGCGACCACCGCGGCGGCGCCGGCGGTCGACTCGACGAGGACCGCCGACGCCCCACCCGGCGGCAGCGCCACCGGCAGGCTGATCGCGCCGGTGGCCGGCACGCGCACCGCCTCCAGACCGACCGGGATGTGCTGACCGGACCCGGTCAACACGGTGACGCGCACGGTGGCCGCCCGTCCCGGCGCGGCGAGCACCAGGCGCGCCGCCGGGCCTGGCGGTCCCGGCGGGACGAAAACCCCACCGAGCAGCAGCCGGCGGGCCGGCGGGGCGGTCACCGGCACCAGCCGGGGCGCGGTGAAGGGGCCGCCGAGGCTCGACCGGTCCACCATCCAGGCGAGCACCCGGCCGGCCCGCACCTCGACGTCGAGCGCCGTCACGGCGGCCTCCGGGGCAAGCGCGGCGAGCCGGCGGGTCACCACCCCCCCGGGCGGCACGGAGATGTCCTGCGGTGGTCCGGTCGTGCCATCGGTGAACACCCTGACGCCGACCTGGGCAGGTTGGTCGGCCAGATTCGACAGGATCACGATCGGGTCCCGGCCGGCGGTGGTCGACGGCCCGGCGAACCAGCTACGGGCCCGCGGCGGGAGGCAGCGCGCCCGCGCCGGGCCCGCGCCGTCGCCGGCTACCGTCACGATCGCGGACAACCCGGCCGCCGAGGCACCCTGCGCGGACACGAGCACCGAGCCGCGGTCGCCCCTCGCCGTGGGGGGCGGCAGGGTCAGCGCCGCGTCACCGAGGCGGGTGCGCAGCTCGGCGACCCGACTGGCGACCCGTACCCGGCCGTCGGCCGTCCCCGCGGTGCGCACGGCGAGGTCGAGGGGGCCGGCCAGCACGGGATCACGGGCGCCCGGCGGGGTCGTCGTCAGCTCCGGGCAGGCCAGCAGCGCCGCCGACACGGGCCAGCTCTTGGCCGGCGCGGGACTGGCGCCGTCGTCGGCGAGGAAGGCTCCGCCGATGCCGACGACGGCGACCGACGCGAGCACCCGCGCGGCGGCCCGGCGCCGCAGCGGCGAGCTGGTCAGCCCGGACCGTCTGGCTGCGGTCGTCACGGCACCTCCCCCACCGATCCCGATCCACCCGCTGGGCCGCCCGCCGACCCGGCCGCGGGCCGTCGCTGGGGGCCGATCTCACGCCCGGAGGGGCCATCGGCGGGTGGAGCCTGGGTGTCGAGCGGGGGGCGGCGTGGCCGGCGTGCGGCCGGCACGCCCAGCAGGGCCGGGATGCCCAGCAGCAGCAGTGCGCCCAGCGCCACCGCCTGCCCGAGCGCCAGCTCGGGTCCGGGGCCGTCGTCACGGTGAAGACGAATCGTGCCGCCCTCGGCCGGCAGCCGGAAGCCGGTCGCCCAGCCCCAGGCGGCGAACGGCCGCAGCGGCCGGCCGTTCAGCCACGCGCGCCACCCGGTCCCGGCCGGTACCGCGAGGACCAGGTCCCGTCGCGGGGCCCGGGTGGCGCCGGGCAGGGCCGCGACGTGCCCGTCGGGCGGCAGCCGGCGAGCGCTGGTCGGTGCTGCGGGCAGGGGTTCGATCGCCAGCGGTGTGAGCGCCAGCGGTATCGCCGTCCCCGGCGGCGTGAGGCCTCGGGCGGAGCCGGGACGGCGGGCAACCGCCGCGTCGGCAGGCGCGTCGGCAGACACGGAGTCGGGCGAGGCGTCATTGCGCCGAGAGGGACCCGAGGGACCGGGATCGCGAGGTGCCGTCCCCGCTTGCAGGTCCGAGTCCATGACGTAGGCCGGCGGGCCGGTGGCGGCGGCCGGACGGGACGGCGGTGCCGGCCCTGCCTGGTTGGGGACCACGGGGCGCCAGAGCAGCACACCCGGTCGGGCTCGGTCCCGCATCAGCGACGGGGTCGCGTCGAGGCGGGTGACGAGATCCGCCGGCGCGTCCGCGGCGGGGACGGCGACCGCGGTGACGCCGAGCAACGGCAACCACCCGGCCGCCTGGTCGCCGCCGACCGCGAGATCGGTGACGACGTCACCGAGGAAGGTGGCGGCCCGCCGGGCCGGGCGGGCCTGGCCGGCCGGGAAACGGGGCCCGCCGGCAGCGGCGAGGGTGTACCGGATCAGGCCGGACCGGTCGGACCGGTACAGCACGAGGAGGCGGGAACCGGCGGGCGCTGTGCGGGTCTCGGCCTTGACCGCCCGCGCCACCGCCGACGCGCCGGTGCCCGACCAGGGGGCTGCGGTGCCGCTGACACCCGCGATCGCTCCCCCGGCATCACCGGGGTCCCCGACCTGGTCCAGGGAGTCGGCCCGGCCCGCAGGGACGCCCCCGTCGGCGTGAATGGCCCCGTTCGCCGAGGTGGCCCGGTCCGCGGAGGTGGCCGGGTCCGCGGAGGTGGCGGAGTCCCGGTTCCATGCGGTCGGGTTGGCGTGCCATCCCTGGCCGGCAAGGAGATGACCGGCGGTGAGCGCGGCGGCACCGGCGAGGACCAGCGCCGTCGCCGGAAGTGCGACGATCCGGGCCAGCCGGCCAGGGCGAGGTGCCGCCGCGGATCCGGTGGCCCCCGGGTCGCTGCGCGTGCCGCGGACCGGGCGGCACGCGCCCGCCGCCGCGATCAGTGCCCCGGCGAGGACGAGGCCGTACTGCGGGCCGACCCACCAGCCCTCGCCGCCGGCGACGCGCTGGTCGGCATCGCCGGCCAGACGCGGAGTGAGCAGCACGGCGAGCAGGCCCAGCGCTGCCAGCGACCAGCCGACCCGGCCGACACGCCCCGTCCTGGCCCCGCCGGACCATCGGCCCAGCAGCCAGCAGGCCAGGCAACCGGCCAGGCATCCCACGACGGCGGCCTTCGGGCGCTCCCCCGCGCCCGCCACCAGCGCCACGGCGGCCTGCGGGAACCGGGCGAGCGACACCGCCGGCTCGGCCCGGATCCCCGCGCCCCCCGCGTGCAGCGCCGGGATCAACGCAATGATCGTCGCCGGGAGGGCGGCGGCGACGTCGAGCAGCCGCCGTCGGGCGGTGAGCAGCGCCGCGGTCGGCAGGGCGATCCACACCAGCGGCGCCATCGACGGCGCGCAGGCGACGAATCCGACCAGGCAGACGGCCAGTATCCAGATCGCCCGCGGGCGCCCGCCCGCCGGCCGCGCATGGCCACGCAGTGCCGAGTCGGTGGCGGCGAGCACGGCCGGAAGCAGGATCAGAGCGGCGACGGTGTCGCCGCGGCCGGCGGCGACCGCGCCGGTCATCGCCGGGCTCACTCCGTAGGCGGCGGCGAGTCCGAAGCGGGCGGCCGGGCGAGGACCGAGCCGGGCAAGCGCCCGGTGGGCCGTCAGGCCGGCAAGCGCCGGCCCGGCGGCGAGCAGGAGCCAGCCCGCCGCCCCCGGCCGGCCGCCGAGCAGGCTCGCGACGGCCGCGAGCAGCGCGGTCCAGGGCGGGGGCGGCCCCGCGGGGTCGAGTGGGGCGCCGGCGGTGGCGACCCGGCCGGACCAGACCGCCGTCCACAGGTCGTGGGCCCCGGCGGGCAGCGGCAGGCCCGCGCCGAGCACGTCGGCCGGCATCCCGCGCAGCGCGACCAGGCCGACGACGCCGAGCACGACCGCGAGCAGGACCGCCGCCCGGGTCGATCGCCGGCCGGACGGGGCAGCCGCCGAAACGTCGTCCACGGCGCAGCCGCGGCGGTGCGCCCCGACTCTGCCGGCCCCGCTGCCCGCAACCACCCGCGCCTCGGCCCGGCGGCGCAGCCGGGCGGGGAACAGGGAGCGGATGGCGTGGTGCGACACGGCGCGGGTACGCGCGGCGCGCCGACGCATCCGCGCCAGCAGGCGCGGCTGGCCCAGCACGGCGAGGGGCAGCGCGAGCTCGGTGGCCGCCGCCCGCAGGTGCCCGCGCGCAAGCAGGCCCAGCATCCGCGGGAGCGCCCCGACCAGGATGGCTGCGGCGGACCCCGGCAGCAGCGGCCGCGCCGTGTTCGCCAGGCGGACCCGAAGCGCGCCGGCGCGGTCCGCCGGCACCCAGCCCCTCCTGTCCCGCGGGCCCCGCGCCGAACGACTCCCCGGCCCGGCCGCCTCCGCCGCCGCCTCCGCCTGCGCAGGGACGGTGACCTCGGGGGGGAAGGGGGCACCGGCGGGGACGGGAGCGTCGGCGGGGACGGTCATCGTCGCCGTGGGCACGACGACGACCCGCAACCCGGCCCGGGCGGCCCGCCAGCCGAGGTCGATGTCGTGGGCGCCGTCGAGCTCGGGGTCGAAGCCGTCGAGCAGCCGCCAGGCGCCCGCCCGGACGAGCATGCCGGAGCAGGCCACGGTGAGCACGTCGCGCACCCCGTCGCGCTGGCCCCGGTCGATCTCACCCGGCCGCACACCGGTGTACCGGCGGCCCGCGCGGTCGACGCTCACCCCCGCCTCGAGCAGGAGCGGCGGCGACGGCGCGCCGGACGCCGGCGGCGACCCGGACGCCGGCGGCCTCGGGAGGACGGCACGGAGTTTGGGACCGAACACGGCGGCGCCGGGATCGAGCCGCGCGCAGGCCAGCAGGGTGCGCAGGGCGTCGGGGGCGGGCAGGGCGCCGTCGTCGAGCAGCCAGACGTAGCCGTCCCGCGGCGGCCCGCCGAGGTGTGCCAGGCCCGCGGCCACCGCCACGCCGAAGCGGGTGCCGGCGGCCAGGTGGACTACCGAGGACCCCCCTGGGCCGGGTTCCGCCGATCCGTCGACCACCCCGGCCGTCGACGGCGTGCCGGTCCCGTCACCCGAGAGGCGTGCGGGAACCGCAACCGTCTCGGCCGGGGGTGCGTCGCGCGGCCGGGGGAGGTGGACGGCGGGCCTCGGGGAGGCGTCGGCCGGACGGGCGGCGTCGACCGAAGGCGCAGTCGTGAGCGGGGGGATGGCCGGGGCCGAGGGGGCCGAGGGGGCCGAGGCGGCAGTGGCGGCCGATGGGGCAACCGCGGCACCGCCGCCGATGCGGACCTCGACGACCTGCAGGTCGAGGACCTGATCGGGCGGCGGCGCCTGCGCCGACACCGCCGCCCGCAGGGCCTGCACGGCACCCGGCCGCCGGCCCTGCACGCAGACCACCACGACCCGCGACGTCACCGCCGACGGGCGTGGCCCGGGCAGAACCGCGAGGGCGCGCGGCGCGGCCGGGCCGCCCGCACCCCGCCGGACGCCACCCACCGCCCGGGTTCAGACCGCTCGGCGCCGTTGTTTGCGTCGTTCCCGTTCGGACATGCCGCCCCAGATCCCGAACCGCTCGTCGTTCTCCAGGGCGTACTCGAGGCACTCGGCCCGGACCTCGCAGCCCGAACAGATGCGCTTGGCCTCCCGGGTCGAACCACCCTTCTCGGGGAAGAACGCCTCGGGATCGGTCTGCGCGCACAGGGCGCGCTCCTGCCACTCCATCGCCTCGCCGAGCAGGTCACCCAGCCCCAGATCGATCACTGGGGCGAGGGTGTCCGGCAGGTCGACGGCGGGGTCGTCGGCGGCCTCGAGGGCCGGGCCGTCGACGTCGAGATCGTCGACGGCCGGATCGTCGTCGACGTCGGTCTCGCCGCTCGCGCGCACGAGGACGTCGACGTCCGCCCCGGCCCGCGGGCCGGGGGCGAACGGGGTGGCACCGGTACCCAGATCGGGCGAGCCCGACCTGGCCGGTGGGACGCCGGCCGCGGCCAGCGCCGGCCGCGGGCGCGGCTCAGGTGTGGCCTGGGTGGGCCGTTCGGCAAGCACCCGCTCGGAGTGGTCACCGAACGGGTCATGCTCAGCGGGACGCTCGACGTCCGCGAGGACGGTGTGGACGCCCGCGTCGGTGTGCTCCATGGGGACTCCTCCAGACCCGTCGCGGTGCGGTCGGCCACCCCCTGGGCGCCGGCGCGCAGGTGACTGGTTCCACACCGGTCAGGCGACGCACTACCGCACGAACCCCGCCAGCGAGGGGAATGACACGCCGGTAATTACACGCTCCCGAGTCGGTCGCGTCAACCCCACCGGCGCAACATCTTCTACAACCAGCGATGAGACCATAGCTCACAGTCACTGCACACCATCGCCGAGGGTCCAGGCGGCCTTCCGATCAGTAACTGTGTGCAATCGGTCCGACGGCGATGACCGCATTATGCCGCCCGAAGCTAACGGACATAAAGGGCCTAAACGGGCAGTGACGCAATCAGACAAGCGTCTTAAACCTATACCGGCCCGGCATCGCCATCGGCCAAGCCGGCCCTCGCGACTACTTAGAGTAGTTTCTGATGGCGCCGACTTGGCGGGTGTCAGGACACCACCGGCAGCATGGTCCGGACGGGGCCGCCTCGGGCAGCGTGAAAGCGCTCGTCCGGCACCCGCCCATACGTCGTCGTCCGTTGCCGAGCGGGACGACCCGCCCCGGCGGCCACCTCCTCCAACTCGGCCACGGATCGCCGCGAACCGTGCTGGGAGCCGGCCATCCGGCTGATCGTCTCCTCCATCAACGTCCCGCCGATGTCGTTCACCCCGCCGGCGAGCACCGAGCGGCAGCCGTCGACGCCGAGCTTCACCCAGGAGCACTGGATGTTGTCGATCGCGCCGTGCAGCAGGATCCGCGCCATCGCGTGCACCGCCCGGTTCTCCTGCACCGTGGGGCCCGGCCGGGCCACGCCGGCCAGGTAGATCGGCGAGCTGTGGTGGACGAACGGCAGCGCGACGAACTCGGTGAAGCCGCCCGTGGAGTCCTGGATGCGGCGCAGCAGCCGCAGGTGCGCGACCCAGTGCGCCGGGGTGTCCACGTGGCCGTACATCATCGTGGCCGTCGAGCGCAGGCCCACCCGGTGCGCGGTGCTGACCACCTCGACCCAGCTCGCCGTGGGCAGCTTGCCCTTGGTCAGCACCCAGCGGACCTCGTCGTCGAGGATCTCCGCCGCCGTGCCCGGGATCGAGTCGACGCCGGCCTCTCGCGCCGCCACCAGCCAGTCCTCGACGGACATCCCCGTCCGGGTGACCCCGTTGAGCACCTCCATCGGGGAGTACGCGTGCAGGTGCAGCCCCGGGGCCGCCCGCTTGATCTCGCGGGCGAGCTCGAAGTAGGCGGTGCCGGGCAGGTCCGGGTGGATGCCGCCCTGCACGCAGACCTCGGTGGCGCCGACCGACCACGCCTCGGCGGCCCGGCTGCCCACCTCCGACAGCGACAGCGTGTACGCGTCCGCGTCCCCGCGGCGCTGCGCGAACGCGCAGAACCGGCAGCCGGTGTAGCAGACGTTCGTGAAGTTGATGTTGCGATTGACGATGTAGGTGACGTCGTCGCCCACCACGTCGCGGCGCAGCCCGTCCGCGAGCGAGCAGAGCTCCTCCAGCGCCACCCCCTCGGCCCCGAACAGGGTCAGGGCCTCGGCGTCGGTGATCCCGGCCGGATCGGTGCCGGCGCGGCGCAACGCGGCCCGCACGTCGGAGTCGATCCGCTCCGGCGCGCCGGCCTGGCCGCCGCCGGCGCCGGCGGCGGCCAGGCCGGCGGCCCGGGCCGCGACGGCGCGGCTGCCGGTGCCCACGACGCCGTCGACTCCCGTGCCGGCCGCGCTGACCTCCGCCCGCAGCGACTCCCAGTCGCCGTAGACGGTGTCGAAGTCGGCCCGGGTGGCGCTGTGGCGTCCGACGGTGTCGACCGCGGTGTGCAGGTCGACGCGGCCGGTGTCACCGAGACCGCCGTCGGGCTCCTGCCAGGGCCGTCCGACGGGCCGGGCGCCCTCGGCGAGCAGCCCGTCCGGGCCGGCCAGCGCGCGCACATGGCCGGCGAGGCGCGGATCGATCCACGGCTCGTCCAGGTGCGACGGGTACACCGTGAGCCGGGGGCGCAGCGCGAAGCCGGCCCGGGCCGTCGCCTCGCGCAGCACGTCCAGATCCGGCCAGGGACGCTCGGGGTTGACATGGTCCGGGGTGACGGGCGAGACGCCGCCCCAGTCGTCGATGCCGGCGGCCAGCAGCAGGGCGCACTCGGCCGGGTCGACGAGGTTCGGCGGGGCCTGCACCCGCATCGTCGGGCCGAGCACGAGCCGGGTCACGGCGACGGCCGCGGCCAGCTCCTCGGCGCCGACGTCGGGCGCGGAACGCATCGCGGTGTCGTCCTTGGCCCGGAAGTTCTGAACGATCACTTCCTGGATGGAGCCGTACCGGCGGGCCAGCCCCCGCAGCTCGAAGATCGTCTCGGCGCGCTCGGCCCGGGTCTCGCCGATGCCGAGCAGCAGGCCGGTGGTGAAGGGGATCGACAGCCGGCCGGCGTCGGTGAGCACCCGCAGCCGGACCGCCGGCTCCTTGTCGGGCGAGCCGAAGTGCGCGCCGCCCGGCTGCGACCACAGCCGGGTCGCCGTCGTCTCCAGCATCATCCCCATCGACGGGGCGACGGGCTTGAGACGGGCCAGCTCAGCCCAGCTCAGCACGCCCGGGTTCAGGTGCGGCAGCAGCCCGGTCTCCTCCAGCACGGCGATCGCGACGGCGCGCAGGTAGCCCAGCGTCGAGTCGTAGCCGTGGGCGTCGAGCCACTCCCGGGCCGCGGGCCAGCGGTCCTCGGGCCGATCGCCCAGGGTGAACAGCGCCTCGGCGCAGCCGGCCGCCGCGCCCGCCCGGGCGATGTCGAGCACCTCGTCGACGGTGAGGTACGGCGCAGGCAGCCGGTGGGGCACGGTGGCGAACGTGCAGTAATGGCAGCGGTCCCGGCACAGCCGGGTCAGCGGGATGAACACCTTCGGCGAATACGTGACGACACCCGGACGGCCGAGGGAGGCCAGGCCCGCGTCGCGCACCCGGCCCGCCGACGCGCTCAGATCGGCGAGATCCTCGCCGCGGGCGGCCAACAGGACCGCCGCCTCCACGGCATCGAGGGTGGCGCCGTCGCGGGCCCGCCGCAGCGCCCGGCGCATCGCCGACGCGGACGGCACGGCGTCGGCGCCCGGCGACGGCTGGGGCACGTCGGCGCCCGGCGACGGCTGGGGCAGGCCCGGGTCGTGGCCGGGCTCGGCCGCCTGGCCGCCCACGCCGTCGGGAGTCGCCGCCGTACTGGTCATTGCTTCCTCTGGCTCTCCGGTGGCGCCGGGTCGGCCGACGCCCGGTGGGTCGACGGGCCCGGCCCGTCACCACCGGTGTCGAAGGGACACGGGGTTGCGGACAATCAGCAGAAGCGACGACACCACAGCGGAGCCGGAACCTGGGGCACCTCGGGGATGGAGTCGCGGGGGGCGGGGGCGGATCCGGGGGCGGACCCCCGGTCGCCGGCAGCGGGGGGATGTCGGCGGCTCGGGGAGCCCGCGCGGATCATGGGTTCGTACGGATCACGGAGTTGCGCGGATCAGGGCTTGAGGATCAGGGCTTGAGGATCAGGGCGTGGCGCGGCCGGCGGCCCGCCAGCCGGTGCCCGGCCGGCGCAGCCGGTCGAGCGTGCCGATCAGCATGTTGGTCCGGCTGCGGGCGGCGAGGACGTCGGTCTCGGCCTGGGCTCGGCGGTGCGGTTGGTCGGCCCGGCCGGCGGCGGGGGGCTCGGCGGCCATCGCCGCGGATCGCCGCATCTGCGCCCGGCGGGCGGCGACGACCTGGGGGGCACGCGCCCCCGCAAGCGCACGGTTGAGGGAGGCGGACAGGGCTTCGAGGCTCTTGGTGGTCCTGACGTCGGACATAACGGTCCTTCCAGCGACGTGGAGAGCTCACGTTCACTCTCACAGCTCTCTCTAACCGGAATCAAGAGAAACCGGGTGAGGGACGACACATCCCGGGTGGCGCCCTGGCGCGGCGGCGGGATGACGATCCGGTCATCCCCGGACGACCGCCCGGTTATCCGCGAAGCGCCCCCACGGCAGGACCCCTGACCTGCCCGGACACCCTCCGACTGAACGAGGGCGGACCGCCGGCGCACCCAAAATGTGAGGTACACCACTCGCCGTGTGCCGACGTTTACACCGGGAGCCGGCTGGGTATCGCACGCGGGCGACGTGTGCTTCCATACGAATCACTCCTCCCCCGGAGCCGAAGTCGTTACGCTGATCAGGTGCCCCGAAACCGCCAGGAGGTTCCCCGCGAGGAACGGATCGACGCGCTGCTCGCCGTCGCCGAGGAACAGTTCCTGGCCCGCGGTTTCGCCGGGACGTCCATCGCGGAGATCGCCCGGTCCGCCGGGATCGAGCCCGGGTCCGTCTACTGGTACTTCCGGTCGAAGGACCACGCGTTCGCGGCCGTGCTCAACCGCCTGCTCGACGTCGAGGTGGAACGGATCGCGGGCCTGCCCGGAAACCCGGCGGACAAGCTCTTCCTCGCCCTCGACTCGGTGGAACGCCGGCGCACGCTGCATCCGTGCGTCGCCGAGCGCGCTCCGCACGCCGAGCCGGTGATGGAGTACCACGAGCGGCTGCACGCCTGGCTGCACGGCCTCTCCCTGGCCGCGGTGCACGACTACGTCCCCGAGGCCGACCGGGCGTTGGCCGCGGACGCGGTCGTCGCCACGATCGAGGGCGGCCTGGCCAACCCCGCGCCCAGCCGGCCGACCAGCCATCTCGTGCACTTCCTGCTGGCCTCGTTCTGCCGGGACACCTCGCTGCCCGCCCGGCCGGAGTTCAACGGCTGGGTCGCGCCGCTGTTCGCCCGCCCCCGGCTCGGCTGACCCGTCCCGACCGGCCGGTGACCCACCCGGCGGGCGTCGGTGCCAGGATCGCTTGATGTGAGAGTGACAGCCCTGGCCGGCGGGATCGGCGGCGCCCGTTTCCTGCGTGGCGTGCTTGCGGCGCTGCCCGACGCCGAGGTGACGGTGATCGGCAACACCGGCGACGACATCACCCTGCACGGCCTGCGCATCTGCCCCGACCTCGACACGGTGATGTACACCCTCGGCGGCGGGATCTCCGCCGAACGGGGGTGGGGTCGGGAGGGCGAGTCGTTCGTCGTGGCCGAGGAGCTCGCCGCCTACGGGGTCGGACCGGCCTGGTTCGGGCTCGGTGACCGCGACCTTGCCACCCACCTGGTGCGCACCGAGATGCTCGACGCCGGCTACCCCCTGTCGGACGTGGTGCGGGCGCTGTGTGAGCGCTGGAAGCCCGGGGTGCGGTTGCTGCCGATGACGGACGACCGCGTGGAGACCCACGTGGTCATCGCCGACGAGGACGGCCAGCGGGCCGTGCACTTCCAGGAATGGTGGCTGCGGCTGCGCGCCGCCGTGCCGGCCCAGGCGATCGTGCCGCTGCGGGCCGAGACGGCGAAGCCGGCGCCGGGGGTGCTCGACGCCATCGGCGAGGCCGACGTCGTGCTGCTCCCACCCTCGAACCCGGTCGTCTCGATCGGCACGATCCTCGCCGTGCCGGGCATCCGGGACGCCGTGCGGGAGACCGCGGCGCCGGTGGTCGGGGTCTCGCCGATCATCGGCGGGGCGGCGGTGCGCGGGATGGCCGACGCCTGCCTGACCGCCATCGGCGTGGAGACGTCCGCGCAGGCCGTGGGGGTGCACTACGGGGGCCGCGGGCGCGCGGCGGCGACACCCGCGCAGGCCGGCGCCGGGTCGGTGGAGGGCCCGGCCGGGACGGCGGAAGGACTCGCCGGGACGGCGGAAGGACTCGCCGGGACGGCGGAGGGACTCGCCGCAGCGGCGGCGGGGCTGCTCGACGGCTGGCTGGTCGACACGGTCGACGCCGGTGCGGTCGTGCCCGGGGCGACCGTGCTCGCGCGGCCCCTGCTGATGACCGACCTGGCAGCGACGGTGGCGATCGTCCGCTCGGCGCTGGAGGTTGCCGGTGTCTGAGCCGTCGCCGGTGTCTGAGCCGTCGCCGGTGTCTGAGCCGTCGCAGGTGTCTGAGCGGCGGCCGCCCAGCGGGACGCTGACGGTGTTCGGGCTGACCGGAATCGGGGAGATCCGGCCGGGGGACGATCTCGCCGCCGCCGTGGCCGCGGCGGCGGCCGCAACCGGGCGGCCGCTCGCCGACGGCGACGTCCTCGTCGTCACCTCGAAGATCGTGTCCAAGGCCGAGGGACGGCTGATCGCCGCGGCCGGCGATCGGGAGGCCGCCCGGCAGGCCGCGATCGACGCCGAATCGGTCCGCGAGGTGGCCCGCCGCGGACCGACCCGGATCGTCGAGACGCATCACGGCTTCGTCCTGGCGAGTGCCGGGGTCGACGCGTCGAACATCGCCAAGGACTCCCTCGCCCTGCTCCCGGTGGATCCGGACGCCAGCGCCGCCCGGCTGCGGGCCGGCGTCGCCGCGCTGCTCGGCGTGGACGTGGCGGTCGTCGTCACCGACACCGCGGGACGGCCGTGGCGGCGCGGCCTGACCGACATGGCCATCGGCGTCGCCGGCATGGCCGCGCTGCGCAGCCACATCGGCGACGTCGACGGGTACGGCAACGAGCTGGGCATGACCGAGGTCGCCGAGGCCGACGAGCTGGCGGCCGCGGCCGACCTGGTCAAGGGCAAGCTCGGCGCCACCCCGGTGGCGGTCGTGCGCGGCTACGGCCGGCTGCCCGACGACGGGACGGGGGCGCGCTCGCTGCTGCGGCCCAGCGGCGAGGACATGTTCCGCCTCGGTTCGCTGGAGGCACGGCGGGCGGCGCTGAGCGAGCGGCGCACGGTGCGCGAGTTCAGCGCCGCCCCGGTCGACCCGGCCGCGGTCGAGCGGGCCGTCGCAGCAGCCCTGACCGCCCCGGCCCCGCACCACACCACCCCGTGGCGCTTCGTACTCGTCACCGAGCGCCGGGCCGAGCTGCTCGCCGCGATGGCCGCCGCCTGGGCCGAGGACCTGCGCCGCGACGGGTTCGACGAGGCCGCGGTGGACCGGCGGCTGCGGCGCGGGGACGTGCTGCGCCGGGCCCCCCTGCTCGTCGTTCCGGTCATGGTCCTCGACGGGGCGCATCCCTACCCCGACGCCCGCCGGGCCGCCGCCGAGGAGCGGATGTTCACCGTCGCCGTCGGCGCCGGGGTGCAGAACCTGCTGGTGGCGCTCGCCACCGAGGGGCTCGGCTCCTGCTGGGTCTCCTCGACGCTGTTCTGCGCCGAGGTGGTCGGGGCGGTGCTCGACCTGCCGGCCGGCTGGGTGCCGATGGGCGCGGTGGGCGTCGGGCACGCCGCCGCGCCGCCCACCCCGCGCGCCCCCCGCGACCCGGAGCCGTTCCTCCTGCGCCGGTGATCTCCCCGCACCGCGAGCATCCGCTACGCCCGGTTACCGGGCTGAACGTGGGGGTATGGAGGTGACGCAGCGCGCCGTAACCGGGCGGTCCGGGTGTCCGTCGGCGGGTCGAACGCATCCTGCCCGTCAGTTCTGACCTGACACTTCGTAGGATCAGATTTCGTGGGGAAGAAGAGCGCCGAGCGCAACGTCCGGCTCGAACAGTTGCGCCGCGAGCAGAAGCGCGCCGAACGTCGTCGCGCGCTGCTCATCTATGGCACGTCCGGGTTCGTCGTGGTGCTGCTCCTGGTCGGGATCATCATCTACAGCGTCGCCGACACCCACTCGAAGAACAAGACGCGTGAGGTCGGCTACGTGGCGGCGGCCTCCACGGCCGCGGCGGCGGCCGGCTGCACCGGCACCGTCAACGACGCCTCCCAGGGCTCGACGCACATCAGCACGGCGGTGAGCTACAAGGCGTCGCCGCCGTCCTCGGGCAGCCACAACCCGGACCCGCTGCCCGACGGCATCGCGTTCTACAACCCGGCGTCGGGCATCCCGGTCGAGCGCGCCGTGCACAATCTCGAACACGGCTTCATCGTCGGGTGGTACGACAAGAGCCTGCCGGCCGCTCAGGTCGAGAAGCTGCGGTCGCTGGCCGCCAACGCCGGCCCGCGGTTCATCGGCGTCCCCTGGACCCGGTCCACGTTCCCGGACGGCAAGCACTTCGTCCTGACCGCCTGGGACCGCACCCAGCGCTGCACCACCGTCTCCGAGGCCGTCATCAAGGACTTCGTCGCCAAGCACGCCAACCCGGATCCGGCCGGGGCCACCTGGGACTCGCCGACCGCCCCCGAGTCGGGCGCGCAGGGCGGCACCCTCGACGTGTCGGCCGACGGCCCGCTGACCGCCCCGGCCGGCGCGAGCGCCGCCACGCCCACCCCGGGCGGGGGCACCATGTCGCTGTCCCCCACCAGCCCGACGCCCGCCCCCTGACCGACGCCCGCCCCCTGACCGACGCCCGCCCCCTGACCGAGGCCCGCGCCCCGGGCCCGGCTCAGGCGGCGGAGCCGGTGCGGATCGGCATCAGCAGGTAGCGGAATGCTCCCTCGTCCACGGGCCCGCCGCCGGGACCGCGGACCCCGCCGCTGTCCTTGCCGGTGAGCACGGCCGGCCGGGCGGTGGCCTCGGCCGGGTCGGCAGCCACGAACCCGATGGTCGCCTCGTCGTCCTCCACCGCCCCGAGCCCGTCCAGCAGGTACGACGGGTTGAACAGCACGGACAGCTCGGGCCCGGAGTACTCGACGGGGATCGTCTCGCTGGCCTGGGCACCGCTGCCGTCGCCGGCCTCCGCGACGACCTGGTCCCGGGTGAAGGTGAAACGCAGCGGCGCGGTCCGGGTCGCGACCACGGCTACCCGGCGGACCGCGGCGGCGAGCGCGGCGGTCTGCGCGGTGACCGTGTACGCGGCCGTCTCGGGCAGGAGCTTGCGGTAGTTGGGGAACGTGCCGTCGATGAGCCGGACGATGGTCTGCCGCCCGGCCGCGGCCAGGCCCAGCCGGGCACCCGCCGGGTCGGCGAGGTCGAGCCCGATCACGATCCGGGAGGCCGAGGTCGGCGTGCGGGCCACCTCGGCGAGCACTTTCGCCGGCACGTGGGCCAGGGCCCAGGGATCATCGACGGTCGGCTGCCAGGGGATGGCGCGCACCGCCAGCCGGTAGCGGTCGGTGGCCGCGAGGATCAGGCCGTGCCCGGAGATCTCCAGCCGGACCGCGGTCAGCACCGGCACCGTCTCGTCCCGACCGGCCGCCGGGGCGACCTGGCCGACCGCCGCGGCGAACCCGAGGGTGTTCACCTCGCCGATGGGGGCGGGAAAACGCGGCAGCTCGGGATAGTCGGCGAGATCCATCAGCGGGACGGTGAAGCGCACGCTGCCGCAGCGCAGCACCAGCCGGTCGCCGTCGACGGCGACCTCGACCGTCGTCGCGGGCAGGCTGTGCACGATGTCCGCCAGCAGCCGCCCGGGCACCAGAACCCGGCCCGGCTCCTCGACCGCCGCCGCCACCGGCGCCCGCACGGCCACCTCGGAGTCGAAGGCGCAGACGAGCAGGCCGGCGCCCGGCTGCGGGCCAGCCGCCGGCGCCGCCGCCTCGAGCAGCAGGCCCGTCAGCGCGCTCGGGGTCAGCCCCGGCCGGCTCGGGAGATGCCGGGCGGCCCAGCCGGTCGCGTCGGCGAACACGTCGCGTTCCACGCTGAACCTCATGGGGCCGATTGTCCCCGCCAACGGCCGAAAATCGCCGCATTCACCGATCGGTGTTCGCCTTCGCCCGACTGGCGGCGCGCGGCACGCCCGCCGCCGGGTCGGTGTCGCCGCCGGCGGTCACCACCCAGCTCATCTGTAGGCACAGCCGGCCGTCGTCGCCGTCGGCGCTGACCGCCACGGCCACCGTCCCGCCCGGCCGGGGCGCGGCGGCGGGGGCTGGCGGGCCGGTGATCGCGCGTGCCCAGTCCGGCGGGATCGCCGTGCCCGCCGCGGTGAGCGTCAGGCTGCCTCCGGTGGCGTCGCAGATCAGGGTGAGCAGCGCCCGAGGGCCCGGGATCGCCTGGAGCACCCGCGGAAGCAGCGCCTCGATCCCGGCGCGCACGGACGCCGGGGCCACCCGCAGATCCCCGGCGACCTGGGCGTCGATGCGGACGCCCCGGGACTCCGCATCGAACAGCGCCGCCGCCAGGTCACCGAGGGCAGCGGCATGGCTGGCGACGAGGGTACGGCGGATCATGGCGGCGAACCGCCGGCACCGCTCGCGCACCGCCGGGTCACGCGGGTCGAGCAGGCCGTCGCGTACCGCCGCGAGCAGCGGCAGGACCTCACCTTCGATCATGGCGAGCGCCCGCGCCCGGTCCGTCCGGATCCGGACCTCGGCCTCCCGGCCGGCCGCGAGGCGGGCCTCCCGCCCGAGCGCCCGGGCCGCCGCGTCCGCCGAACGGCGCAGCACCGGACCGCCCATCGCCGCCATGATCTGCAACGCCGCCAGCGCGTTGAGCGCCGAGAGAAGCTGGGCGAACGGCAACGGCCCCGGCACGCCACCGAACACGGCGACGCCGGTGAGCGTGGCGGCCGCACACCCCAGGGCGGCGATCCACTCGACCGCCGGCCGGGACACCGTGACCTGCATGAGCAGCAGCGGCAACACCAGCACCGGCCAGGCCGCGACCCGACTCGCCCCCGGATCGGCGGTGCCGACCAGCGCGGCGGTGGCGACCGTCACCGCGAGCCCGCACGCCACCAGGCCGAGGGACTCGAGCCGGGTGGCCGCCCGGCGGCGCATCCGCCGCGTCACCACGACGACCGCGGCACCGAGTAGCAACCACAGCCCGATCGCGGCCGGCGACGTGCGCAGCCCGCCAGGCAGCACGAGCAGCACCGGCCCGGTGAACGGGTACCAGATCACGGCCGCGACGGCCACGGCGCGGCGCAGGCTGGCGGTGTAGACGCCGCGCAGCTCCTCGGCGGACGCCAGGCCCGGCCCCGCCTCGCCGGCATCCGTGAACGCCCGAGCCGGCACCTCCCCGGCCGCCCGAGCCGGCACCTCGTTGGACGACCGGGCGGAGCGGCCATCGGGCGACCGGGCTGCGAGTTCATCGGGCGGACGGGCGGACCGGGCCCCGGGCAGCCGGGCGGACGGGGCCCGGGGCAGCCAGGCGAGCGGGGCCCGGCGGACAGAGGCCGACCGGGGGCGTCCCGGTGGCCCTCCCGCGGCGCGCGGCTCGGCGGCTGACGCGGTCCGCGCCCAGGTCAGCAGGACCCGGGTGCCGCGGCCGGGGGCGGCGGACAGCCGGACGTGGCCGCCGACCTCGACGAGCCGGGCCTGCACCGAGCGGCTCAGCCCGAGCCGGTCCACGGGCACGGCGGCCGGGTCGAAACCCCGCCCCTCGTCGCGCACCATCACCCCGACCGCTGTCGGGGTGCGGTGCACCGTGACCCAGGCCTGGCCGGTGCCGGCGTGCCGGCGGACGTTGGACAGCAGCTCGGCGGTCGCGGCGGCCAGCGCGGCCGCCACCTCGGCCGGCAGGTCCGGCCCACTGGCGGTGCCCGGAAGCGGCGAGCCGGGCATGCCGACGGTGCCGGTCCGGCCGAGCCGCACCCGCAGCCCGCGCAGCCGGGCGGCGTCGGCGACGGCGTCGAGCCGCGCGTCGAGGCTGCGGGTGGCCGCGCCGGCCGGGCCGTCGAGCAGCCCCTGCACGGCGGCGATGGCGTCCTCGGCCTGGGTCCGAGCGAGCCGCGCGTCGTCGCCACCGCCCCAGGCGATGCCGGCAAGGGTGTTGAGCACGGTGTCGTGCAGGACGCGTTCCCGCTCCCGCTCCGCCCGGGCACGGGCCACGGCGACCGTCTCGGCCCGCTCATGGTCCGCCGCCGCGCGCAGCCGGCCGTCGGCTCTTCCCGCGGTCGCCCGCAGCCGCCCCACCCCGAACCGGACGAGCAGGGACAGGAAGGTGACGAGCAGGACGGAGACGGCGACCCGGCGGTAGGCGCCGCCGGGATCCGAGGCCGCGCCCGCCGCCGTGGACGCCGCCCAGCCCGCGCCGGTGGGCATGGCCGCGGCGAGCCGATCGGCCACGCCCACCCCGCCGACCAGGGCGGCGCACAGCACGATCAGGACGACGGCGAACCTCCGCCGGCCGGTCATCGCGCCCGCGACCAGGGCGGCGTGGGCGCAGCCGAGGTAGACCCAGGTTCCCGCGCCGCCGACGGACACCGCCGGAACGGCGGCGCCGGCGGCGAGCGCCCCGGCCGCACCCGCGCCGACGTTGCCGAGGACGAGCCCGGGGCCGAGCCCGCGGCGAAGGCTCAGCGCCACGTAGCCGAGCCCCCAGGCGAGCTCCAGCACCGCGGCGGCGAGCCCCAGCGGGTGCCCGCCGTACCAGGACCACCAGACCGCCAGGTACAGCGCCGTGGTGAGCAGGCTCAGCACCCGCAGCACGGCGAAGGTGCGCACGACGACGGCGGTGAGCGCGTCCGATGCGCTGAGTGAGGCGCCGAGTGAGGCGCTGACCGGCACGGACATCAGTCTGGCCCGTCGAGTCAGGACCCATCCGACGATCGGCCGCAATAATCGGCCGGGATCGCCCGGATCAGGTGCGGTCGGAGCTGAACCGGACCGCGCCGGCGGTGAGGACCGCGCCCGGGAACACCCGCGCCCCGGCCCGCAGCTCGTTGCCCCGCTCGATGACGGCGCCGTCGCCGACGACCACGCCGTCGAGCACGACGCCGGGGCCGATGACGGCTTCGCGGCCGATCACGCTGTCCCGCACGGTGGCTCCCGACTCGACGACCGCACCGTCGAAGAGCACGGCGCCGTCGACCGCGGCGCCCGCGCCCACCCGGGCGCGCGCCCCCACGGTGGCGCCGCCGCCGATCTTGGCGTCGGCGGCCACGACGGCTCCGGCCAGGACCAGGCAGTCCCCGACCGGTCCGGGCAGCGCCGAGGAGGCCATGCGGCCGGTCACCAGGTCGCGGCTGCCCTGGACGAACGCCGCCGGCGTGCCGAGGTCGAGCCAGTAGGTGCTGTCCGGGTAGCCCATGACCGGCGTGCCGGCGGCCAGCAGGGCGGGGAAGGTCTCCCGCTCGACCGACACCGGCCGGCCCACGGCGATGCTGTCGATCACCGAGCGACGGAACACGTAGCAGCCGGCGTTGATCAGGTTGGTGGGCGGGTCGGGCGTCTTCTCCAGGAACTCGGTGACGCGACCGTCGGCGTCCACCGGCACCACGCCGAAGGCCCGCGGATCGGACACCTCGGTCAGGTGCAGGGTGACCGCCGCGTCCGCCGCGGCGTGCCGGCGGATCAGGGCCTGGATGTCCAGGCCGGACAGGATGTCACCGTTGAAGATCACGACCGGGTCGTCCGGGCCGCCGCGCAGCCTCCCCGCGACGTTGCGGATGGCGCCACCCGTGCCCAGCGGCTCCGTCTCGGTCACGTACTCCAGCTCGAGGCCGTGGGCGGACCCGTCCCCGAAGTACTCCTCGAAGACCTCCGCGCGGTAGGAGGTGGCGAGCACCACCCGATCAATCCCGGCGTCACGCGCCCGGGCCAGCATGTGCGCGGTGACCGGCACCCCTGCGACCGGCAACATCGGCTTGGGGGCCGACATCGTGAGTGGTCGTAGACGGGTCCCCTGACCGCCGACAAGCATCACTGCGTCCATGGACAGTCAGTGTCGCAGGGCATGGGGTAGCCCTTGGAGACGGATGGGCAGCGGGACCACTACCCGAACGTGCCGCCATGGGCCCGATACTTTCTGTTTAGCCCACCGTCACCGCGCGCGCCCGACCGCCGCCGCGGCTCACCCCCCGGCGGTGGTCCCGCGGTCGGTGAGCAGGTCCGCCGACCGGGTCGCCCTGGCCCCGGCGCTGTCCTTGGCGAAGGCGAGGGCGAGCAGCAACCGGGCCCCGAGCCCGGCGCCGAGCAGCAGCCGCAGGGGCGCGCGTGCCGGCCCCGGGTACTGCCGGGACAGGTAGCGGAACATGCTGCGGTGGTGGGCCACCACCATCCGCCGGGACGACCGCTTCGTCGAGTGCCCGCCGAGATGCTCGACGACCGCCGACGGCACGTACACCGACTGCCAGGACGCCGCCCCGATCCGCCGGCCCAGGTCGACATCCTCCATGAACATGAAGTACGACTCGTCGAAACCGCCGACCGCCTCGAACGCCTCCCGGCGCAGAAGCTGGCAGGAGCCGGACAGCCAGCCGGCGGTCATCTCCCGCGGGGCACCCCGCTCCCGGCGGTAGGAGGCCGTCCACGGGTTCGTCGGCCAGCACCAGCCGAACAGCGCGTGGCCGATCCCCCGCCCCAACGAGGGCAGGTCGCGGGCCGAGGGGTAGAGGGCGCCGTCCGGGTTGGTGATCCCGGGGCCGAAGGCACCGCCGCCGGGCCAGCGCCCCGCCGCGGCGATCAGCTCGTCCAGCGCGCCCGGCTGGAACGAGATGTCGGCGTTGGAGATCACCAGCCAGGGCGCTGCGGCGCCGGCGGCACCCCGGTTGACGGCGCTGCCGTAGCCGAGGTTGCGGCCCGGGCGCAGCAGCCGCGCCTCGGCGCGCTCCCCCGCCGCGCGGGTGCCCGCGTCGAGCTTCGGGGAGTTGTCGACGATGACGACCTCGTAGGCCCGGGTCGTCGCCTTGGCCACGGAGTCGAGGAACGCTCCGATGATCTCCCCGGACCGGAAGGTCACGACGACGACCCGAATCTCCGGCTCCACACCCATGTCCTCGCCCACCCGTCTCACCGACCCACCCGACTCCACCGACCACCCCTGCCCGCCGGCCTGCCCGCCGCGCCGGCCTGGCCGGCCGAGCCGGCCGCTCACCGCGCCGGCCCGCCATCCGTCCGACCGACACGGCCCGCGCCGCCGTGGTGACGGCGAGCGGCATCGGTGCCGAGGAAACCGTAGCGCGCCCTTTGTGGCGGTCTTCGCCCCGGGCCGGCTTCCCGCGAGAAGCCCATCACGAGGCACGGGGCCGACGGGCAGGCTCGCGCCCAGGGGCCGCCGTCGGTCGGCGGTCGGTGGGCCGGGCGCGCCGCCCTCGGGCCGCTCAGCGCTCGGCGACGGCCCGCGCGTAGCTCGCCAGGTGGGCCTCGGCGCTCGCCGCCCAGGTGAACTCCCGGGCCCGCGCGAGGCCCGCCTGCCCGAGCTGGTCACGCCGCTCGGCGTCGTCGAGCAGGGCGCCCATCTCGCGGGCGATGGAGTCCGGGTCCGGCTGGGTGTAGGCGACGGCGTCCCCGCCGACCTCCGGCAGCGACAGCCGCGGCGTGGTCAGCACCGGCGCGCCGCAGGCCATCGCCTCCAGCACGGGCAGCCCGAAACCCTCGCCGTGCGAGGGGTAGGCCACCAGCGACGACCCGCCCAGGTACCCCGGCAGGTCGGAGAATCGCAGATAGCCGGGCCGGATCACCCGCAGGTGGCTGGGCACCGAGGCGACGGCCGCATCGACGTCGTCGTCCCAGCCCGAACCGCCGGCCAGCACGAGGGCGGGCGGCTCGTCCCGCCAGTGCACCGCCTCGGCCCAGCCACGGATCAGGTTCGGGACGTTCTTGCGCGGCTCCAGCATCCCGAGGAAGGCCACGTAGCGCGCGTCGCCCAGGCCGAGGCGGCGGCGCACCCGCAGCTTGTCCTCCTCGGTCGGCGGGTGGAAGGTCGACGTGTCGACGCCGTGGTAGGCGACGTCGGTGGTGGTCGACTCCCCGTCGAGCACGCGGATGAGCTCGTCCCGGGTCGCCTTCGACGGGACGATGATCCGGGCGGCGCGGCGCACCGCGGTGCGCATCGCCGAGCGGAAGAACGTCCCCTTCACGGCCGTGTGCATGTCCGGCTCGGTGAAGAAGGTGACGTCGTGGATGGTCACGCAGACGGGCTGCTGGGCCCGTAGCGGCATCGTGTAGTGCGGTGAATGGATGACATCGGCATTCACCTGCTCCGCGACCAGTGGCAGTCCGGTCTGCTCCCACGCCAGCCGCGCCGGCCGGTGGGCGATGGCCGCCGGCCCGGACAGAACGGTGGCATGTGGAGCCATCCGGCTGTAGCGTTCCTCGTCCGACCGCTGGCAGACCAGCGCCATGTCCGCACCGGCCGCGCCCAGCGCCGCGACCAGCCCGTCGACATAACGCCCTACGCCACCACGGTCGGCCGGGACCGAAGTCGCGTCGACGAGCACCCGGGGTCCCACGGCGCTCCTTCCCTGACGCGCCACCCTGGCAGGGGTGGCCGCTTGCTTCACGGTGACCGCTTGCTTCCCAACGGGGGCAACACTACGCCCGCCCGTCAGCGGCGACGGACACGGCAGGGGAGCCGCCGACTCGACGGTAGAGCGCCCACGTCGCCTCCGCCGCCGCATTCCAGGTAAATGCCTGTGCACGCGTGCGTCCGGCAGCCGACAGCCGCCCCCGCAGGTCCGCGTCGCCGACGATCCGGGCCACCGCGGACGCCAGCGCGGCGGCGTCGCCGACGCCGACCACCAGCGCCGCGTCCCCCGCGACCTCGACCAGCGCCGGAGCGTCGGAGATCACCACCGGCACCCCGTGCGCCATCGCCTCCACCACGGGCAGGCCGAAGCCCTCCGACCGACTCGGCGCCAGCAGCACCCCGGCGCGCGAGAGCACGACCGCGAGATCCTCGTCACTGATCCGCCCAAGAGTGCGGACCCGGGAGCCGTCCAGACCGTGCCGTGCCGCCTCGGTGCGCACATCGAGTCCGCCCCACCCGGCCGCCCCGACGTGCACCAGCGGCAGGCCCGGATCGTCCGGTCGCCGCAGCGCGGCGAGCGCGGTGTCCAGCCCCTTGCGCGGCTCCAGCGTGGCCAGGGTGAGCAGGTAGCCACCCGGCGGGGGCAGGCCCAGCCGGGCCGCGCGGGCATCGGCGTCGGCCGGCACGCGGACGACCGCCTCGGCCACCCCTTCGCCGATGGCGTGCAGCCGTTCAGGGGGGATCGGCAGGTGCCGGGCCACCTCGGCGGCGACGGCCAGGGTGGGGACGATCACCGCGTCGGCGTGCCGGGCGGCGCGCTCACCCATCAGCCGGTGCCAGCGCGCTCCGTGTGGGGTCAACGTCTCGGGATGGGTCCAGGGGACCGCGTCGTGGATGGTCACGACCAGCTTCGGCCGAGGGCGGCGTCGGTCGAGGGCGTCGCCGAGCGCCGGCGCGACGCTGTGCGCGGCCCACGCGCCCAGGGGCGGCCGCGCCGGACCTCCCGCCGGCCGGCCGGTGGAGTCGTTCGACGAGGGCCACGACCGAGGCTGGTCGGCCGGGGACGAGCCGGACCAGCCCACGAGGGAGCCGTCGGCCAGGGAGCCGTCGCCACGGGAGCCGGGCGGGTCGGTCTCGCGGCGCAGGGACCGCGACCGGTCGGAGGGGCCAGCTCGACCCGAGCCGCGCAGGGTCTCGACCACCGAGCCGGTCACCCGGCCGGCGGTCCCGCCCGCGGGCGGAAGCAGGAGGGTCGGCGCGTGGATGACGTCCACACCGGTCGGCGCCGGGCCGACGCCACGCGACCAGGCCGCGGCCAACGCCCGGCGGGGCAGGCCGAGGCGCAGCGGGCCGAGCACGCCCGGCAGCCCCGCGCCCTCGACGCCGCGCCGCGCGGCGCACCAGCCGACCACCCCGTCCCCCGGCGCGGCGCGACGGGCGAGGGCGGTCGCGAGCTCGGCGGAATAGCGGCCGGTCCCACCCGGAACCGGCGCGAGCAACTGCTCGACCAGGAAGCCCACACGCACGGGTCACAGTCTGCCCCTGCCCTTCGGCGATGCCCGGTTCGGGGGGCGGTCGACCGAACACCGAGACGAGGCGAGCCCCGGCCACCCGGCAGGCGGCGCCCGGCAGGCGGCAGCGACCCCGAGCAGATCGGAGGCGCTCGGCTAGCGCTGCCGGCCGCGCAGGGCGGCGACGACCATGATCAGGCAGAACAACCCGCCGAGGAGATACCCCCACCAGCGTTCCCCGTCGGCGGCGTCGGCCGCGGCGCCACCGCCGAAAATGATCAGACCGAACAGCAGCACCGTGAGCAGCGCGGCGACCGCCCGCTGGGCGAGGCGGGAGCTCGGCGGCGGGGGCGGGCCCGTGCGGGGCGGGGGTGGGGTGCGGCGCGAGGGAGGGGTACGGGACGGGGGCGTGGTGCCCGGCGGGGGTGTGGTTCTGGACGGGGGTGTGGTTCCGGACTGGGGTGTGGTGCCGGTCGGGGGTGGGGTGCGCGGCGGGGTGCGACGCGGCCCCTCACCGGGCCGGGAGCGCCGGGCCATCGACTCAGCTCCCCCGCTTGCGGGCGTGGGTGAGCACCACGCTGCCGGCCGTGTCGGGGGCGCGGCGGTCGGCCAGCGCGACGGCCGGAGAGAGCACCGCCGCCGCGTTCCACCCGGCCCGGCCGCCCTTCGCGGACAACGTGAGGTACAGCCGCTCGGCGCGTTCGCTGCGGAACATGTACGTCTGGCGGACGACGTCCAGCCCGGCGTCGTCGAGCAGCTTCGCGAGGTGCTCACCCGGATAGGTGTGCTTGACGTGGTAGCGCGCGCGATGGCGGTCGAACAGGTCCGGCCAGGCGGTCGCCCGGGTCAGCGCGTCCGCGGACATCACCAGGTCGCCGCCGGGCCGCAGCACCCGGGCCATCTCGGCGAGCGCGGCCGGACCGTCGTCGAAGTGCTCGATCGCGCACACCGACATGACGACGTCGAAGGTGGTCGCCGCGAAGGGCAGCGCCAGCGCGTCACCCTCGACGAGTCCCGGATGACCGCGCAGCCGGCGGCCGAACTCCAGCTTGTGCCGTGCCAGGTCGAGGCAGACGGCCCGGGCCCCGCGGCGGGCGGCCTGCCCGGCCCAGTAGCCGTCACCACCGGCCACGTCGAGCAGCGTGCGCCCGGTCAGCTCGCCTGCCCACTCCAGCAGGGTGCCGACCTCGCGGCGGCGCATCACGTGGACCTGGTGACCCACGAAGGCGAGGGCATCGTCACGTACGGGGCTCACCAGTCCGCCTTCCGTTCCGGCCGTTGTTGACGGACAGTCTGCCCGCCATGTGGGCAGCGTTCGCGCCTGGACCCGTCAGATATACCTCGCGTGGTCGTTGCCGGACGCGACGCGACGAGCCGGGCTGCCGGCCGGACCACGGCCGGACCGGGTCGGCTCCGGCCGGCGATCGGGCCCGATCGCCGGCCGGAGCCGCCTGGACGCCTCATCCGCCGCCGGATCCGGCGACGAGCGCGCCGAATACCGCGTCGAGGTAGTTCCCCCAGGCCGCCTGCGGGTCGGGCGGGCTGACCTTCGCTCGGAGGTCGGCGAGCACGCCCGGCTCGTACAGGCGGCGCAGGGCCGCGGCGAGCGCGTCGACGTCGTCCGGCGGGACCAGCAGGCCGTCGACTCCGTCGCGGACCGCTGCGGCCAGGGTACCCACGGTCGTCGCGATCACGGGCAGGCCGTGCAGGTGCGCGAGATCGACGTTCTGCGACGCCGTGCCCGCCCGGTAGGGCAGCACGAGGGCGTCGGCACCCGCGAACAGTCCGGGCACCTCGGCGGCGTCGACGTAACCGGCCCGCACGTCGACCCGGCCGGTCAGGCCGAGTTCGGCGATGAGGCGGGTGGTCTGCGCGGCGTCGCCCCAGAACTCCCCCGCGACGGTGAGCCGGACGTCCGCCGGGCCGCGGGCCAGCGCCCGCAGCAGCACGTCCAGCCCCTTGTAGGGCCGGACCAGCCCGAAGAACAGCAGACTGCGTCGCGGCCGGTCATCCGCCGCGGCCTGCGTGCCGGCCGCGGCCTGGGCGGCGGACTCGGCCTGGGCGGCGAGCTCGGGTGTCTCCGGGCGCCGCCGGGTCGGCGAGGACCACAGGTGCGGGGCCATCTCGGCCACCACCACCGGCACCGGGGTGAGCGTGGCGGCGAGCTCGGCCTGCGCCGGGGTGTGCACGAGCACCGCGGACACCCGCCGCAGCACCGCCCGGATCAGCGGCTCGTCCACCGCGCGCCGCTCGTGTGGCAGGACGTTGTGGCACAGCGCCAGCACCTGCGGGCCGCCGCCACGACCCCCGGCCCGGCCGCGCAGGGCGGCGAGGATGGCCAGGTAGGCGGGCGCCTGGATCGGGCTGACGACGACCAGCACCACCGCGTCGGCCTCGCGCCCCAGCCGCCGGCCCAGCCGGACCCAGCCGTCGGGCCGACGCCAGGACAGCGGATAGCGGGTCGCGCCGAACGGTTCCATCTCCGGCTCGGCGACACGCTGCACGCCCGGGTAGAGCCGCGCCGGGTACTGGTCCGACCAGGACTCGATCACGACCTGGTGCCCCCGGGCGGCCAGCCGGTGCGCGAGCTCGGTCGTGTGCTGGGCGATCCCGCCCTTGTAGGGGTGGGTCGGGCCGATGACCGCGACACGCATCGTCAGGTGTTGCTGCGGGAACGGGCGACCAGGTCACCGATCAGGGCGAGCACGGCGATCTGGAAGCCGACGAGGATCGCGAGCAGGGTCGAGGTCGCCACGTGGAAGTCGTAGCGGACGAGGTCCACGATCAGCTTGACGAAGCCCAGCCCCATGATCCACAGGGCTATCGGCATCAGCACCTTGAGCGGGTCGAAGTACATGACCATCCGCAGCACCTGGAGGATGTAGCGGCGCGCGTCGCGGAAGGGGTGGAACTTCGACGTCCCGGCGCGCTTCGCGTAGTCGATCGGGATGTAGTCGACCGGGTGCTGGTTGGACAGGAACGACATCGTGATCGTGGTGACGCAGCTGAAGCCGGGCGGAAGCAACCGCAGGTAGGGCAGGGAGACCTCGCGGCGGAAGGCACGCAGACCGGAGTTCAGGTCCGGGATCTTCATCCCGGACAGCCGTTGGGCGATCATCCGGATGAGCCACTTCGCCGGCACCCGGGCCCACTTGTGGGTCCCCTCCTCGGTGAGCCGGGCCCCGACGACCTGGTCGACGTCGAGGTTGTCGTCCAGGTAGCGGACGAACTCCGGGATGCGCTCGTTCGGATACGTCATGTCGGCGTCGGTCCAGACGACGATCTTTCCCCGGGCCTCCTGGGTGCCGATGCGCCGGGCCGTGCCCGAGCCGCCGTTGCGGCGGAACGGCATGATCCGCATCCGGGGGAAGCGGGGGGCCGCGTCGCGCAGGACGGCGAGGGTGTTGTCGGTCGACTTGTCGTCGATCGCGAGGATCTCGTAGGCGTACCCGCTGGCGTCCATCGCCGCCGTGATGCGCTCCAGTTCGCGCACCACGTGATCCTGCTCGTTGTAACAGGGCAGGACGATGGTGACATAGGGGACGTCGGGTGCGAGCGCGACGAAGTCGTCGCCGGCCGCGGGCTGCGTCGGGGTGCTGCCCTCCGGATGGTCGGGCTTGTGGATGGCGCTGACACTCACGTCGGTGTGGCTCCCGGTCGTCGTTCCCGGCGGTGATCGCCGCTGCGGGGCGGCGGGCCGGTGCATGGCGCGGCCCGACGTCGTCCCCACTCCGATCGCCGGTCCGTGGCGGTGATGCGCGGTCCGTCCATACAGGCGCGCCGTTCTAGAGTGGCACGTCCCGCCCCGGGGTCCGACGACCGGGCCGACGACCGGCCCACCTCGGCGCCTACTGTTTGCACCGTGGCTGCGTTCAGAAGTGATCTACGTGAATACGTGCGGCACGTGCGGACGCTGCGGGCCGCACGGGAGACCTCGGCCCGTTCGTTCGTCGCGGGCCTGCGTTACCCGCTCGCCCACAAGCAGCCGATCTGGCTCGGCTCGCCGACCGTCATCGAGGGCCGGGAGCGCATCGAGTTCGCCGAGGGCGCGGCGCTGCGGGTCGGCCTCGGCGGGTTCGGCCTGTCCACGAAGCGCGACACCTCGATCATCCGGGTGCATCCGGAGGGCCGGCTGCGCTGCGAGGGAGTCGTCTCGCTGCAGCGGGGCGTGCGGATCGTCGTCGACTCCGGCGTGCTGGAGCTGGGCCCCGGCGCGAACGTCAACGGGTTCGCCAAGATCCTGGTCCGGGAACGGGTCTCCATCGGGGCCTACTGCAACGTCTCGTGGAACACCCAGCTCCTCGACAACGACTTCCATCCCATGGTCGTCGACGGCGTCGAGCAGCCGGTGAGCGGGCCGATCATCCTGGAGGACCGGGCCTGGATCGGCACCGGCGCGATCGTGCTCAAGGGTGTCACCGTCGGCGAGAGCGCGGTGGTGGCGGCGGGCTCGGTGGTCACCCGCGACGTCCCGCCGAAGGCCGTCGTCGCCGGGTCGCCGGCGAAGGTCGTCGGCCACATCGACTCCTGGCGCTGAGGCACTCCCGGCGCTGAGGCAACTCCGGCGCTGAGGCACTCCCGGCGCTGGGGCAACTCCCGGCGCTGAGGGGCGGGCTCCGGGCTGAGGCGTGCGGCCAGGGGCGGACCTACCGCTGAGGCCACCGGTCTGCGACGCCAGTCTCGGGGGAATGCTGCGGACGGTGAGCTGCGCCATGCCGGGAAGCGCCTCGCCACCGTCCGCGACCAGGGCCGATACGCCGATACCCGGACAGTCAACCGAGTGGGGGTGTCCGTAACATGACAGCACCTCCGTCCGATGGGACCGTGCAGAGCTTGGGTGACTCCGTGGATTCGACCGCAGCGGCCCGCGCCGCCACCACGCCCGCCCCGGCAGTGATCCCCGACGGGACCCGCTTTCGACCGTGGCGCATCCTGCGCACCGCGCCTGCGACCATCTGGGCGATCACCCTGCTGTTCACGGCGGTGCTGGCGGGCTGGTCGGTGATGATGCCGCAGTACCACGCGCCCGACGAGCCCAACCACGTCGACGCCGTGATGCGCCTGGTCGAAGGCAAGGGCTGGCCCCACCCGGGGCACGTGATCGTGACCCGCGGCGGGGTGGGCGCGATCATGGCCGCGCCCTACGGCACCGACAAGCGGCCGCGGGACCTGTCCGCCGGGCCCTTCACCGCCGCGCAGGCGATGCCCCGGGACGAGCGGCCGAGCTGGGAGGAACTGGAGCGGACGCCCGCGCCCAGGGGCGGCATCCAGCAGATCGTCCAGCACCCGCCGCTGTACTACTGGGTCAACGCGGTGATCCTCAAGGCGATCCCGGGCGGGGGCGACGACCTGCGCTGGGACGAGATCATCGGCATCCTTCGACTGGTCAGCGTGGCGATGGTCGCCCCGCTGCCGCTGCTGGCCTGGGCGGGGGCGCACCGGCTGTCCGACGGCAGCCGGGTGGCGGGGACCTGCGCGGCGCTGGTCCCGCTGGCCATCCCGGAGCTGGCCCACATCGGCTCCAGCGTCAACAACGACAACCTGCTGGTCCTGACCGGCGGGCTGGCGACCGTGAGCATCGTCTACGTGCTGCGCGGGGACACCTCGCTGCGCACGGCGGCGTGGACGGGTGGCTTCGTCGGTCTCGCCCTGATGACGAAATCGCTGGCGATCGTGCTGGTCCCGATGGCCGCGCTGGCCTACGTGCTGGCCTGGTCCCGGGCCCGGCGGGATGCCCGTGCGCTGCGGGTGCGCGCGCCCGCGGCGGACCCGGCCGGCACACCTCCACCTGGGGCGAGCACCGGCCGCGGCGGCACGGCGAGTACCGATGACGCGGCGAGTACCGATGACGCGGCTGGTGCAGGCGGTGCGGGCGGTGCGGGCGGTGCGCTGCCATCGGGCGGCGGCCGGGCCGACATCCGGCCGTTTCGGCTCGCCGACGCTGGACCGGCCGGGCCCTCGGCCGCCGCCCAGCGACCCCCCTGGCGCCAGATCCTGCTCGGCGGGGCGCTCATGGTTGCCCTGGGTGGCTGGTGGTGGATCGTCAACGTGGTGCGCTGGGGCGCCTTCCAGCCGGAGACACCCGGCTTCCCGCTGGGCCAGTACCTCGGTGACGACTGGGACGCCTACTGGGAAATCCTGATCAACGGGACGATCCTGCGCTGGTGGGGATCGTTCGGCTGGTTCGAGGTCAACCTCACGACCATCCCGGTCCGCACCGGCACCGCCCTGGTCGTCTTCTTCTTCGCTCTCGCGCTCATCCGGGCCCGCAACTGGCGCATCCGGGTCGACCTGCTGCTCCTGCTGTGGGTCACCTGGGGCCTGTTCGGGCTGATGACGGTGCAGTCCGCCAAGAACTTCGACAAGCAGTTCCACGTCAGCGGCATCTCTGGCCGCTACCTGTACGCCGGGCTGGTGGCGCTGGCGATCGGCATCGGGCTGGGGGCGGCGGCCACCGGTCGTTACCTGGCACGAGTCATGCCGCTGCTGTTCCTCGCGGGCGCCGTCACCCTGCAGGTCTGGTCGATCAGCATGGTGTTCCCGCACTTCTGGCGGCCCAGGGACGGTGACCTCGGCGACGCGTGGGACGACATGACGGCCTGGTCGCCGTGGTCGGAGGGAACGCTCGTCTTCATCGCCGTCGCGGTGTGCGCGCTCGCGGTGACGACCCTGGCCGGCTGCCTGTGGGTGCTGGTCATCGGCGAGCGCGACGCCCGCCCGTCCCGGTCCGGCCGCGCGGTCGTCCTGTCGGACCCCCGGAGCCAGGGGCTACGGCAGGCCGCCCACAACCGCGCCGCCCGGCTGCACCGCGACACCCTGGCCAGCGGGCAGCCCCGGCCCGAGGGCGCCGACGCCCCTGACGCCCCCACCGGCCCCACCGGCCCCGAGGGCGCCGAGGGCGCGCAGCCGCCATCCCCGCCGGCGCACGGCGACCCGCCGCCGCCGGATCGGTCCTCGGCCAGGCCCCAGCCACAGACCCCGGCCACGACGAACCAAACACCCGCAGTGGCCCAACCAGGATCGGCACCGACCTCAACGTCCACGTCGCCGACCGCAGCCGCAGCCGCAGCCGCAGCAATGTCGCCGTCGGTGACGGAACCGCCGCTGAACACCGCGACCGCCGAGGTCGATGGCGCCCGCCATCCCCAGCCCCGCTGACCCGCGACCGGCGGACCGGCGACCGCCGGCATAGGACCCGATATCCACTGCACAGCGTGCGCGCTCACGCGCGCAGCGGCACACTGGCAAGGAGCCCGGACCGACCGAGACGGCACCAGCCGGGCCCAACGGACCATGAGATGATGATCGTGCACACGAGGTCCGCGGTGTCGACCATCTCAGCTCGGGGGGAATCTTGCGCCGCAAGCGGGAGACGGGCAGGGCGCGGGGGGAGACACCCCAGCCCGCGCCGCCGCCCGGCCAGGGCCCGGCCGCCACGCCGCAGCCCACCGCGGTGCCGTTCCCGCCCCCACCGCTCGAGGGAACGCCCGCGCCCGTCGGGGGAACACCGCCTCAGGCTGTAGCGCCCGCCACCCCGGCGGCCCCCAGGCCGGTGCCCCGTTCCTCGCCGTCCCAGAGCCCACCGCTACCCCCGAACCTGCTGCCGCACGCCGCCCTGGCCGCCGCGACCGGGTTGGCGAGCGCCGCCGGTGCGGGATCCGCCGGGGCGTCCGGCGTAGCGTCCCCGCCACCGCCCGGGGCGTCGTCCCCGCCACCCGGGGCGCCTTCTTCGCCGCCGAGTGGCGCGCAGGCCGCGCCACGCGGCCCGGTGAGCCTCCCGTCGGCGGCCGACGGGGCTGCCGCGGGCGGGTCGGGACCGGGCGGCCCGGTCGCGCCCCTCGACCGCGACGACCCGCGGGAACTCGTCCACGTCGAGCTGCTGGGCCGGCTCGGTGAGGGCGGGATGGGCACCGTCTACCTCGGGCGGGGCCGCCCCGGTGTGACCGGGTACGCGGGCCGGCTCGTCGCGGTCAAGGTGATCCGGCCGGACCTGGCCCGGGTGCCCGAGTTCCGGGCCCGGTTCCGCCGCGAGGCCGACATCGCCCGCCGGGTGGCCCGGTTCTGCACCGCGGAGGTGCTCGATGTCGTCGACCCCCCGGACGGGCTGCCGTACCTCGTCACCGAGTACATCGACGGACTGACCCTCGCCCAGAGCGTGGCGGCGGAGGGCCCGCTGCGCTCGGCCGACCTGGAACGCCTCGCGGTGAGCGTCGCGGCGGCGCTGACGTCGATCCACGGCGCGGGTCTCGTGCACCGCGATCTCAAGCCGTCCAACGTCCTGCTGTCCTCCCTGGGCCCACGGGTGATCGACTTCGGGATCGCGCGGGCGCTGGACGCCCAGACGATGCTGAGCCAGGAGATCCAACGGGTCGGCACCCCGGCGTTCATGGCGCCCGAGCAGGCCAACGGCGAACCCGTGTCGGCCGCGGCGGACGTGTTCGCCTGGGGCGGTCTGGTCACCTACGCGGGGACCGGGTCGTTCCCCTTCGGCGACGGCCCGACACCGGTTCAGCTCTACCGGGTCGTGCATCGCGAGCCGCTGCTCGACGGCCTCGACCCGGCGCTTCGCCCGATCGTCGAGGAGGCGATGCGCAAGGACCCGGCCGCCCGGCCGACCGCGCAGGAGCTGTTCCTGCGCCTGGTCGGGATGGGACCCTCGACCCATCCCGATCCCGACGTGACCCGCGTCATCCGGTCCGCGGCGCCGATGCTGGCCCCGCCCCAGCGCGCCGGGACCGACGGCGGCGGATCGTCGCTCGGCGCCAAGCCGACCGGCCGGGTGCGGCCTCGGCCTGCCGATCCGGCCCGCCCCGCCACGTCGCCCGACCACGCCCTCGACACGCCCGACCGCTCCCCCGGCGCGGCGGCGCAGGGCTGGCCTGGCGACCCCGCCGCCGCACGTGCGGACCTCGGCGCCGCGGGAGGATGGCCGCCGCCAACCGATGATCGGGGCGGCCCGCCATCCGCCGCCGGCCCTGGCCACCGTGGCCCGGCCGTCGGCGATCCGGCGCGGGGCGGCCTCGACGCCGGCCCGGCGGGTGCGGGCGCCGCGGACGACCCCGGCGCGCCGAGCCGGCGCCGCGGCCGGTGGGACCGGCGGCGCATCGCGCTGCTCGCCGCGCCCATCCTTGCGGTGCTGCTGATCGCGGCGTTGATGCCGCTGGCGCTGACCACGGGCGGCGGCCAGCGGCCGAGCCGGGAGGAGACCGCGGCCCGCGTGGCGCTGGCCGCCGAGGCCGTGCGCAACTCCGACGCGGACCTCGCCGCCCGGCTGTCGCTGGCCGCCTACCGCATCAGCCCGGTGCGCGAGGCCCGCGCCGCGCTGCGCACCTCCTTCGCCGCGGCGACCGCCAGCGTCCTCACGGGGCACACGGCCTCCGCGCTCGGCGTCGACATCAGCCCGAACGGGCGGCTGCTCGCCTCGACCGGCGCGGACGACCTCGTCCAGCTGTGGGACATCTCCGACCGAGCGCATCCGGTGAAGCTGTCGACCCTGACCCGGCACACATCCTGGGTCCTCGACGCGGCGTTCAGCCCGGACGGCCGGACGCTGGCCACGGTCAGCTACGACCGGTCGGCGATCCTGTGGGACATCAGCGACCCCCGCCATCCCGCCGAGCTCGCCGTGATCCACGGGCACAACGGCTGGGTCCTCGACGCCGCGTTCAGTCCGGACGGCCGGACGCTGGCGACCTCCGGCTACGACAACACCGCCCGGCTGTGGGACGTGACGGATCCGCGCCATCCCACCGCGCTGTCCGTGCTCGACCGGCACACGAGCTGGGTCAACGAGGTCGCCTTCAGCCCCGACGGTCACCTGCTGGCCACCGCGAGCGCCGACCGGACCGCCCGGCTGTGGGACATCACCGATCCGCGCCGGCCGCGGCCGTTGGCGGCGATCACCGCGCACACCGACTACGTCTGGACGGTGGCGTTCAGTCCGGACGGGCGGCGGTTGGCCACCGGCGCCTACGACGGCACGGCCCGCCTCTGGGACATCACCAACCCGTCGCGCCCGGCGGCCACCGCGTCCTTCCCCGCCGACGAGAAGTGGGTGTTCGACCTGGCCTTCAGCCCGGACGGCAGGACGCTGGCCACCGCCGGCTGGGACACGACCGTGCACCTGTGGGACGTCTCCGGCACCGGCCGACCGGCGTCGGTCGGCACGATCAACGGGCACGGCGACTGGATCCAGGCCCTGGCCTGGACACCGGACGGCAGCGGGATCGCCACCGCCAGCGACGACTACACCGTGCGGATCAGCCGCATCGACGACGCCAGCCTCATCGCCGCCGCCTGCGCCGACCCGTCGAAACAGATCGACGACGCCGAATGGCAGCGGCACATCGCCGATGTCCCCTACCAGCCGGTCTGCTGACCGCGGGGCCGGTCGTCACGCCCGGGCGTGGCCGAGGACGTTCACGACGTTGCCGTCCGGATCCCGGACGAAGAATCGGCGCACGCCCCACGGCTCGTCGGTGAGCGGGTGGACGATGCCGGCACCGGCGGCGAGAGCCGCGGCATGGGCGGCGTCGACGTCGTCGACCTCGACCGAGACGGCCGGGACGGCCGGTGCGGTGAGGTCGTGCGTCAGCAGGGTGAGCTGCGGGCCGGGTCGATCGGGATCGCTCAGCGTCACGACCCAGCCGTGGTCCATGATCGGCTCAAGCCCGAGAACGGCCGCGTAGAAGCGCCGGGCGGCCGGCAGGGAGCGGGACGGCAGGTCGGCGACGATCCGGAGAACAGCCATGATCCACCTCAGGGGACGGCGGCGATACGGACGGCCTCATGATGGCGGCGAGCCGCCCGGACCGGTCGAGCAGGACCGGCACGGCCAGCACCCCGGCGAGCGCGGCTCCACCAGCGGCGAACCGGCCGCTGCCGGAGCCGGCCATGAGGCCGGGGCCGTTCCGGATCGGGAAGCCGTTGTCGGTCGAGGAGCCATGGTCCTACCCGGGCGGGGGTGCGCCCGGATCGCTCGGGCCACCCCGCGCCGGGGCACTCGGCCGGCGGCGCAGGGCGGGCAGGGCGGTGCGGGCGGTGCCGGTGTCGGCGATCCGGGTCTGCACCCGTGCCAGCCGTTCCTGCCCGGTCGGGCCCAGTCGGGACCGCAGCGCCGAGCCTGCGATCCGGGCGACCTGTCGGAGCCTCGGCTCGTCGGCGTCGGCGGCCGGTCGGTGGCCGTGGACAGCGCGCTCGGCGTCCTCGGCCTCGCGCCGACGCAGGGCGGCCAGCTCGTGCTCCAACTGGCCGATGCGGTGCAGGTGCTCCAGTTCGAGGGCGGCGAGCCGGCTGCGCTCGTCGTCGAGCCGGGACCACTCCCGCTGGCGCGCGCGGGCCATCGCCGCCGCCGCGTCCTGCAACCGCAGCACGTGCAGGTACAGGTCGACGCGGTTGCGCTCCATCCGGGACAGCAGTCGGTTGGAGACCCACGGCGTGAGCAGGTCCGCGATCCGGCGGGCCCACGGCGCCCGACGGTCGACCACCACACCCAGCCCGAAGATCGGCGCCACCGTGAAGAACCGCAGGTCGGAATGCTCTGCGACGAAGTCCTCGATCGCCGTGCGCACCCCGTTGCGCGGTCCGCCCTCGGTCAGCGCCCAGGCGAACGCCCCCATCCCGCGAAAGCCCCCGCGAACCACCCCGGGATCGTCGATTTCGACGCCGACGTCCCACGAGTGCGGCTGGCGAGCGTCCGCGGGGACCCGGTCCGGGTTGTAGTACTGGTCGCGCCGCCCCGCCGGCCAGCCGACGTCGTGCAGGACCACCAGCGGGAAGTACGAGCGGCTGAACCGGGCGACCGCGTCGGCGATCGCGGTGAGCTCGCCGTGCACGGTGGCGTAGTTGTGATCCCCGTCGATGAGGTAGGCGTCGGTCGGCGCGTGGCCGTCGAGGGCCTGCGGGCTGTAGCCGCGGATGACCTGCACGTCGAGCCCGCCGCCGGAGGTCGGCGCCACCCCCGGGTCCGGGTCGACGACGACGAGCCGACCACCGCCGCCGCGGCGGAGCAGGTCGACGAGCAGGGAGGTGGTCACCCCGCTCTCCGAGCCGATCTCCGCCACGCTGCGCGCGCCGGCGGCCTCGATCAGCGGAACCCAGATCTCCCGCAGGTCGGACAGGGAGTGCAGCAGCAACGGCGCGAGCGTCGGCTCGGCGGCGTCGCCCACGTCGAGGGCATGATCGTCCTTGCGGGCGAGGCCCGACCCCGGCCCCGTCCGGCCACGATCGCTTCCGGCGAGATCGGTCCCGGCAGGATCGGCCCCGGCAGGATCATCGCCGGCGCGGTTGGGGCCGGCGGCGATGGCCGCGAGCTCGGCAAAGCTGTCCCGAACGGCGCCGTGCTCCTCCGGATCCACCGATCCGGTCCCGGCCGCGGGACCGGTACCAGCCGCAGGATCGGGGCCGCCCGCAGGATCGGGGCCGCCCGCAGGATCGGGGCCAGCCGCGGGACCGGGGCCGGCCTCGGCCGCGGCGGGTGTCGCCACGTCGGTCGCCGTCGCGGACGCCACCGGGGAGATCCCCGCCGGGGGCGCCGCGGACGGAGCTGTGCTGGACTGGCGGGACGGACCACCGCGCACCTCGAACGGGCCCCGCACCGCGGGCTCGTCCGGCTCGGCACCCTCGCCCCGTACGCCCCGGGCTCTCGGGGCATCAGCGCCGTTCAGCGGTCCGATGGCAGCGGGTTCGGGGTCCCGCTGGTCGGTCACCGCAGTCCTCCGAGCTCGCGCCGGATCTTGCGGGCCGCCCGGACGGGAAGCCCGTCCCGGGCCGGGCCGGCGGCCGGCAGGATCAGCGCGTCACCCCGGATACCCATCCAGCCGAACGCCATCTCGACCTCGAGCGCGTAGACCCCGGCGAGGTGCGGCTGGGTGGCCAGGTCGATCGTGTAGACGAACTGGGGGTCGTCGCCGAGGATCTCCACCAGGTTCGGCTGCAGCAGCCGCAGGCCGACGAGCGCGAGCTGCTGGGCGGGGTCGTCCAGCGAGGTGATGGTCACCTTGTAGGGCTCGGCGATGTTGTTGATGTGGAACGACAGCGTCAGCCAGTCCAGCCGCAGCAGCCCGCGCCGGCCGGCCGGGTCGATGCGGATGCGGCGGGCGCCGACGGCCTCCACGCTGAGCCGGACGAGCGACAGCCCGTCGCGGGCCGACCGGGTCAGCGCCGTCTCCTTCACCCCGTTGACGAAGTCGGCCCCGGTGTCGACGTAGACCTCGACGGGCCCGGCCGCGGCCTCCGGCGAGACCTCCTCGGGCGGGACGCCGGCGGCCGCGGCCAGCCCGCTGATGACCGCGAGCGGCCGGTTGGCGACGCCGGCGACGCCCGCCGGCCAGTACAGCTCCCGCATGGAGATGCGGTCGATGTCGGCCGGGGTGAGGTAGGGCATCCGGCGCACGAGCTCCGGCGGCAGCAGACCCTCGGTGGCGTCGGAGCCGAAGTTGTCGTCGTGGGCCCAGGAGCCGAACGCGGCGGCCTCGGCGGCGGTGGGGCGGGCGACGAAGCGGGTCAGCATGCGCAGCCCGGCGCGGCGCGCCCCGGCGGAGGCCAGCGACGGCATCGGGGTCTCCGAGCGCCGGTAGCGCAGCCATTCCCGCTGGAAGGCGAGGATGCCGTCCTGCACCGCGGCGCGCTGGGCGACCTGGGTGCGCGAGGTCCGGTCGATGCTGAGGACCGGGTTACTCATCTCGTCGAACGAGACCAGCGACCCGACGTCGGGCATGCAGAGCTGTTCGAGCACCTCGGGGCTGCGCATGAGCTGGTTGGCCATCGTCTCCGGCTGCCCGCCGGAGGCCACGTAGCCCTCCAGCTCCATGCCGGCGAGCCGGTGGCTCATCGCCGCCTGGTTCGTCGCCAGGTACAGGCCGAGGATGTCCAGCTTGCGCCCGGTGGAGGCCAGCAGCCGGGTGAGCAGCGCCTGGATGGTGCCGCCCCAGCCCAGGTCGAGGAAGACGACCCGACCGGTCTCCGGCAGCTGGCTGTCGAGGTAGCGCACGTAGCGCTCGCGCAGCCGGGTGGCGGTCAGCACGATCTCGCTGCGGATCCGCTCGTCCGAGCAGAGCTCCTCGAGGGTGTCGTCGAGCAGGCCCGGCACGTCGAGGCGCCGGTCGGCCAGCGCGGAGATGCCGGCGACGTGCTCCAGCCGGACGCCGAGCTGGCGCAGGAGCTGGCCGACGCTCGGCGCGTGCCGGCGGACCAGGAAGCTCTTCAGCTCCTGCGGGCTGCCCTCGAACACGTTGGACAGCGCACACACCTGCCGGGACGCCCACATCGTCGACACGGACACGCCGACGTCCTCGCCCGGGTCGACGAGCAGGCGGGACAGGAAGTCCCCCTCCCGCATCAGGCAGTAAATGTGGTCGGCGCCGAAGTCCCGCGCCCGCTCCACCGCCCATTCGGCGAAGCCGGCGAAGACCGGGCCGAACACCGTGGCCCCGGTCTCCCAGTAGCGGCGCAGCCCGGCGGGCACGGCGAGGGCGTCCGCGCGGTGCAGTGTCCGGGCGCGCAGGGCCGTCATCCCGAAGTCGCCGTCGACCGGGTCGATGGGGACGTCGTCGCCGGGCTGGTTGCGCAGTCCCTCCAGGTCGAGGGTCTGCCGCAGCGATCCGGCGTACTTGGGGTAATGGATGGCGACGAGCCCGTGCTCGCGGGCGCCCTCGACGTCGGCGACGGGATGGTCGCCGAGGTGGACCACCCGGGACGGCTGGAGGTTGGACGCGGCCAGCATGTGCTGGAACAGCCCGTCGCTCTTCGAGGTCCCGGCATCGGAGGAGGTGAAGATCCGGGTGAACGGCACCCCCGAGAGCTCCGGCCGGTTCAGCAGCCGTTCGAGCTGGCTGGCGGAGAAGTAGGTGTCCGACAGCAGGTACACCGGCAGACCGAGCTTGGTCATGGCGAGTTCGGCGAGTTCGACCACGGCGAGGTCGGCCCGGCACAGTTCGCGTTCGACCGCGACCTCGGCGTCGATCAGGTCCTGCACCCCGGCGGTGCCCGGCAACGCGGGCGCCAGCACCTGCCAGATTTCGTCCAGGCGCACCTCGTGGGTGCCGCGGGTGTCGTGGGCGTGCAGCCGCGCCACATGCTCGGCGTGCACGCGCAGCCGGGCGAACTCCCCGGGCGAGACGCTGGGCGGCAGGTGGCCGGCGTCGGCAAGCCGGTGGCCCAGCAACACGAACGCGTGGGTGGGTTCGGGCACCATGCGCCACAACAAGGTGTCGAAGACATCGAGAGTCAGGGCCTGTGCCCCGCCCGACTCCAGATGCGACCACACTTCGCGTAGTCGGACGTCGGTGAACACGGCCGTCCTCTCCATGCGACCGGTATGGCCGCCTCCGCCGGGTCGGCCCCGACGGCCGCCAAACGTCGGGAATCCCCCACGCGGCATCGGCCGGCCGAAGCCAGATGGACGGGTCGATACTATGAACCCCGTTCCGGACACCGGCCACCGGACCGGGTGGCGGCGCCGGCTCGGTCCGGGCACGGTACCGTCACGATTCTGCCGAGAAGCGGTCCGGTTCGCCGTTGCGCTCCGTCGGCCATTCACCCGCGACCGGGACGACACCCCCGGTGGGGCGCATCACCCCTCGGTGGGCGCATCACCGTCGGTGGGCGCATCGTCCGGCGGGCGTGTCCCGGCGCTGCCCCGGCCCGGGGGCGTGCCGGGCCGGCGACGGTTCTCGGTACTGTCAGATCTCTGTCGTGTCGAGTGAGGAGCGGACAGGTGCAGCTCCAGCCACGCCGTGCCGAGGACCGGCGGCCTGATCTCCGGGGGACGGGGAGGGCCGGCCGTGTCACATCTGGCTGACGCTCCGCTGCCGGCGGGTGCTCCGACGGCCCCGTCCCCGCCGCCGACGGGCCCCGGCCCTGGGCAGCACGCGATGGACCCGAGCCGGCTGGCCCGCCGCAGCCGGGCGCAGACGCGGGTGCGTTGGGAACTGCTGCGCAATCTCATCCGCAAGGACCTGAAGGTCAAGTACAAGGGTTCCACGCTGGGCTTCGCCTGGTCGCTGGCGAACCCGATGCTCCTGCTCGTGGTCTACACGTTCGTCTTCCAGATCGTCCTCAAGTCCGGAATTCCGCGGTTCGGCATTTACCTGATGTCCGGGCTGCTGATCTGGAACGCCTTCTCGGGCAGCGTGTCGTCGGCGTGCGGCAGCGTCGTCGCGAACGCGAACCTGGTCAAGAAGGTGCGGTTCCCGCTCGCCGTGCTCCCGCTGTCGGCGGTCGGGTTCGCCGCCGTGCACTTCCTGCTCCAGCTGCTCGTGCTTTTCGTGGTGATCCTGATCCTCGGCTACAACCTGCTCGGCGCCGACCTGCTGCTGCTCGTGCCCGCCGGGGCCGTCGCCATCACGTTCACGGTCGCGCTGTCGCTGCTGGTCAGCGCCCTCAACGTGCGCTACCGCGACACCTCCCACCTGCTCGACGTCGCCCTGCTCGCCTGGTTCTGGCTGAACCCCATGGTCTACGCCTTCGGCCTCATCCAGAACCGGCTGCACGAGTGGACCTGGGTGTACCTGCTCAACCCGATGGCGGTGGTGGTCATCACGTTCCAGCGCGCGATCTACGATCCTGGGGGTGGCTCCACCGGCTCGACCCCCGTCCAGGCGGATCCGGGATACACGTTCTACCTGGAACATCTCGCCGTCGCAGGGGCGATCTCGCTCGTCCTGCTCTGGCTGGGTTTCCACGTGTTCCGCACCATGCAGGCGGACTTCGCCGAGGATCTGTAGGTGGGCTCCCGGCGGCCCGGCGACGTCGTCGTCCGCCGCCGCGAGCCCTGGAGCCAGCACGCCGACCGCGGTGCGATCATGGTGAGACGTCCGCCGGCGGCCAGCAAGGAGTTGTAGTGGCCCGACACTCGTCCGCGTACCAGCGCGGTGCGGCCTCCCCGCCGTGGGGGCGGCGTCCCGCGGCCCCGCGCGGCCCGGTCGACGGCGCCGCGCCAGCCGGCCCCGCCGCACTCGACCCGACCGCGCCGGACCCGAGCGCGCTCGATCCGACAGCGCTCGACCCCGCCACGCTCGACCCCGTCACGCCGTCCTACCCGGAGGTCGCCGCCACGGCGCCGGGTCGGTCGGACTCCTGGGGCTATTCCGGCGCGGACGGTGCGGCGCCGGCCGGCAGGCTCGGGGCAGTCGATCCCTTCGGCGCTCCCGATCCCTTCGGCGCGCCCGATTCCCTCGGCGCCCCCGAGCAGGTTGGTCCCGGGGAGGTCGCCCCCGGCTCGGCGGTGGTGATCCAGGGGACCGGGGTGAGCAAGCGGTTCGTCTCGTACAGCAACCGGGCGACGAGCCTGAAGGAACGGTTCGTCCGCCGTGGCGGCCCCGCCGGGGACGACTTCTGGGCGCTGCGCGACGTCGACGTGACGATCGGGCGCGGCCAGACGGTCGGGCTCGCCGGGGCGAACGGCTCGGGGAAGTCGACCCTGCTCAAGGTGCTCGCCGGCATCCTGCGTCCGACCAGCGGCGAGGTCTCGGTGCAGGGCCGGATCGCGTCGCTGCTGGAGCTCGGCGCCGGGTTCAACGGCGAGCTGTCCGGGCGGGACAACGTCTACCTCAACGCCTCGCTGCTCGGCTTGTCCAAGCGGGAGATCGACCGCCTGTTCGACTCGATCGTCGACTTCTCCGAGCTGCGACACAAGATCGACGATGACGTGAAGCACTACTCGTCCGGCCAGTACGTGCGCCTCGGCTTCGCCGTGGCCGTACACGTCGATCCGGACGTACTGCTCGTCGACGAGGTGCTCGCCGTCGGTGACGAGGCATTCCAGCGCAAGTGCCTCGCCAAGATCGCCGAGTTCCGGGCACAGGGGCGCACGATCCTGTTCGTCACCCACTCCCTCGACCTCATCGAGAGCATGTGTGACCGGATCCTGGTGCTGGAGTCGGGCTCGCTGATCTACGACGGCAACCCCGCCGTGGGCACGAAGCTGCTGCGGCAGAAGCTGGGCAGCCTGCCGGCCGAGGGCCCGGTGTCGTGGGAGTACGCCACCGTCCGCCCTCAGTCGGTGGCCTTCAGCCCGGATCCCGGCGGGCTGCCGCTGGTGCAGTACGACCCGGGCGAGCGGCTCACGGTCAGCGTCGAGCTCGATGTCACCGAGGGCGCGCCGGAGCGGATCTACCTGCACACCTACATCGTCGGGCAGAGCGAGGTGCCCATCTGGATGATGGAGACGCCCCCCGGCGGGCTCGCCGTCGGCCCCGGCCGGCACATCGTGGACTTCTCCGTTCCGCACCTGCCCGAACTGCTCGGGGCGTTCGCGGTCAAGGTGCACGTCTCGGACGCCACCACCGGCGCCCCGGTGACGACCCGCCGGTTCGAGGAGCTGTTCGGCGTCAGCGGACCGCAGGCGGACGGGCTTCTCAAGGTCGACTACGAGGCGAGGCTGCGCGGATGACGGAGCGAAAGCAGACGGGCACCACCGCCGCCGGGCCGGGCGGCGGCGCGGCCGGGCCGGGCGGCGGCGCGGCCGCCGAGCCGCTGGCGACCATCGTGATCGTCAACTGGAACGGGGCACACCTGCTGCCTGCCTGCCTCGACGGCATCGCCAAGCAGGACGCCGGCTTCGCCTTCCAGACCTGGGTCGTCGACAACGCCTCCGCGGACGGCTCCCGGGAGCTGCTCGCCGAGCGATACCCCTGGGTGCGGGTCGTGCCCTCGGATCGCAACCTCGGCTTCGCCGGGGGCAACAACCTCGCCCTGCGCCAGGTCACCACGCCGTACGCGGTGCTGGTGAACAACGACGCCGTCCCCGAACCAAGCTGGCTGGCGGCCCTGCTGGCGCCGTTCGGCGAGCCCGGTGGCCAGCACCTCGGCGCCGCCACCGGCAAGGTCGTGTTCCTGCCCCGCTTCCTGCGGATGCGGTTGAGCACGCCCACCTTCGTGCCGGGCCCGCACGACTCCCGGGAGCTGGGCGTGCGGGTGTCGTCGGTGACCGTGGACGGGCGCGAGGCGCTGCGCGAGGTGCTGTGGGAGAAGCTGACCTACGGCGCCGAGGGGCCGGCGAAGGCCCCGTACTTCTGGACCCGCGGCGACGGCGAGCTGTGCGTCCCGATCCCGGACGGCGGGCCGGTCACCCTCGGGTTCACCTGGGCGGCGGAGTCGCGCAAGCAGGTCGTGCTGAGCTGGGACGGCCCGACCGGCTCCACCGACGGCGGCCGGGCCGAGCTGGCCGTCGGCCCGGAGTCGACGACGGTGACACTCACCGTCGGCGGGGAGGCGCCGCGCGTCGACGTGGTCAACAACGTCGGTGGGATCGTGCTGACCGACGGCTACGGCGCGGACCGGGGCTACCAGCAGGTCGACACCGGCCAGTTCGACCAGCCGGAGGACGTGTTCACCGCCTGCGGCAACGGGATGGCCATCCGGTCGTCGCTGGGCCACGAGCTCGGCTGGTTCGACGACGCGTTCTTCCTCTACTACGAGGACACCGACCTGTCGTGGCGGATCCGGGCCCGCGGGTACACGATCCGCTACGTGCCGGGCGCGGTGCTGCGGCACATCCATTCGGCGTCGAGCGTCGAGTGGTCGCCGCTGTTCGTCTTCCACACCGACCGCAACCGGCTGCTGATGCTCACCAAGGACGCGACGGCGGCGCTGGCGCTGTCCGCGGTGCTGCGCTACCCGGCAACGACCGCCTCCATCGCGCTGCGCACCCTGCGCCAGGCGTGGCGGGGCCGCAGCCGGCCGGCGATCCGCCCGACGCTGCTGCGGCTGCGGGTGTGCGGCTCGTACCTGCGGCTGCTGCCCACGATGCTGCGGGCCCGGCGCGAGATCGGCCGCACCGCCGCCGAGCGGCGCTCGAGCCTGCAGAGCTGGCTGGTCTCGCGATGAGCGAACGCGCGAGCGGCGCCACGGATCCCGCCGCGGCCGTCGGCCCCGACGAGCGGCCGGCGCGGGGGGTGCGGGCCGCCGTCTACAACCGGTTCTGGCACTCGATGGGCGGCGGGGAACGCCACAACGGCATGATCGCCCAGGTGCTGGCGGCCGAGGGCGCGAGTGTCGACATCCTCGGGCACTCCGAGGTCGACCTCGACCAGCTCGGCAGCCATCTCGGCCTGGATCTCGCCGGCTGCCGCTACGTCCGGCTGCCCGACCGCGGGGAGGAGGCCATCGCGGCACTGTCCGCGAGCTACGACCTGTTCGTCAACGGCTCGTACATGAGCCGCATCGCGCCGCAGTCCCGCCGCTCGGCGTACCTGTGCTTCTTCCCGACTCCGTTCGACCACGACATGGCGGCCTGGCGCAAGGCCGCGGTGCGCACCGCCGGCCCCCTGCTGCGCGGGGTCCGCCCGGCGGTCAGCTTCGGCCAGGGCTGGTACCCGCCGGAGGGCGGCCGTCGCCGGCAGTGGACCTGGACGAACGGGTCGGGCATCCTCGCCGTCAGCCCGGGTCAGCGGCGCACCCTGCGCGCCGACATCGGCCGTCCGGGCGCGCCCGCCGGCACGTCGCTGCGGGTCCTCGACGCCGGCGGCGGGGTGCTGGCCAAGCTGGAGATCGGCGCCGACTTCGCCCCGTTCGAGGTGCCGCTGCCGCCGACCACCGACGGCACCGAGCTCACCCTGGTCAGCGACGCGTTCTCGCCGGGTGCCGCGGACGTGCGCGAACTCGGCGTCGCGGTGAGCCGGCCACGGGTCACCGACGGCGACGAGGGACCGATCGCCCGCCTGCCGCTGCGCTTCCCCTGGCTGCTGCGCGACCCGGCGGACCTGGCCTACCTCGACGGCTACGACGTGGTCATGGCCAACTCGCAGTTCACCCGGGGCTGGATCCGGCGGTTGTGGAAGCGCGACGCCGACGTGCTTTTCCCCCCGATCCAGGTGCAGCGGCTGCACCCGGCGCCGGCCCGGGAGAAGGCCGTCGTCACCGTCGGGCGGTTCTTCATGCCGGGCCTCGGGCACGCCAAGCGGCAGCTCGAGATGGTGCAGTGGTTCGGTGAGCTCTACCGGGCCGGCGACCTGCCGGGCTGGACGATGCACGTCGTCGGCGGCTGCGAGGAGTCCCAGCGGCCCTACCTGGAGCAGGTCCGCGCCGCCGGGGCCGGCCTGCCGGTGCAGGTCCACCCGAACGCCCCGCGAGCTCAGGTCGAGCAGCTGCTGTCGACCAGCTCCGTGTTCTGGTCGGCGACCGGGTACGGCGAGGACGACCGACGCCGGCCCTGGACGGCGGAGCACTTCGGGATGACCACCGTCGAGGCGATGGCCGGCGGCTGCGTGCCCGTCGTCATCGACCGCGCCGGGCAGCGGGAGATCGTCCGCCACGGCGTCGACGGCTACCGGTGGACCGGACCGGAGCAGGTCGCCTCGTTCACCCGCCGGCTCGCCGCCGAGGACGGCCTGCGCGGCCGGCTCGCGGCCGCGGCGGTCGAGCGGGCCCAGACCTTCTCGGACGACGCGTTCGCCGACCAGTGGCGCGACATCGCCGAGCGCCGCCGGCTCTACCAGGGCTGACCGGGACGCGAAGGTGCGGGCATCGACGTGACGGCGGCGGGAGCGGGCGGATGAGGATCGTGCTCGACGGCACGCCGCTGCTCGGGCGGCGCACCGGCGTCGGCCGCTACACCGAGCACCTGCTGGCCGGCCTCGCCCGGCTCGACGCGTCCTGGGAGCTGGCGGCGACGGCGTTCACCTGGCGCGGGCTCGACGAGCTCGCCGCCAGCCTGCCGGCGGGGGTGCGCCCCGCGGCCCGCCGGGCGCCGGCGCGGCTGCTCCAGGACGCCTGGATCCGCGGCGAGCAGCCACCAGTGGAATGGCTGACCGGCGCCGCGGACGTCGTGCACGGGACCAACTTCGTGCTGCCGCCGCTGCGCCGTGCCCGCGGCGTGCTCACCATCCACGATCTGTCCTACCTGCGGACCCCGGACACGGTCACGGCTGCCTCCGCCCGCTACAGCGATCTCGTTCCCCGCGGGCTGCGCCGTGCCCACGCCGTGCTCACGCCGAGCCGGGCCGTCGCCGACGAGGTGATCACCGCCTACCGGCTGGACCCGGCGCTGGTCACCCCCACCCCGCTCGGCGTCGACGACGCCTGGTTCACCACCCCGGCGCCGACGGCCGCCTGGAAGCGGGCCCACGGCCTGCCCGAGCGGTACCTGCTCTTCGTCGGCTCGGTCGAGCCCCGCAAGAACCTCCCGGTCCTGCTGGAGGCCGTCCGCCGGCTGCACGCGGCGAAGCTCGGCGCTCCCCCGCTCGTCCTCGTGGGACCGCCGGGGTGGGGACCGACCCTCGACCTCGCCGGACTGCCTGCCGGCAGCGTCGTCACCGCCGGCTACCTCGACGCCGAGCAGCTTCGGGCGACGGTCGCGGGCGCCGGCGTGCTGTGCTTCCCCTCCCGCTACGAGGGTTTCGGCCTACCGCCCCTGGAGGCGCTCGCCGCCAGTACCCCCGTCGTCGCCGCCGACATCCCGACCGTCCGCGAGGTCACCGGAGCCCTCGTCGAGGCCGTCGGCAGCCCGGTGCGGCTGGTCCGTCAGGCCGGCCGGGACTCCTTCGCCGACGAGCTCGCCGAGGCGATCCTCGCCCTGCTCGCCTCCCCCGGCGACGTCGAGGCGGGCCGCGCCCACGCCCGCACCTTCACCTGGCGGCGCACCGCGGAGCTGACCGCGGCCGTCTACCGCCGGGTCGCCGAGCTTCCCTAGGGCGGCGGCGAGCAGCGCCCCGCCCGCGACCGCGCAGCTCGCCAGGACCACCAGGCCCACCCGCGCCGAGCCGGGTCCGCCCAGCGCCCAGCCGGCGCGCAGCCGGTCGGGCAGGGCGAGCGGCGCCAGCGCAGGCCGCTTCCAGGCCAGCTCCCGCCCGACGAGCACCACCGTGCAGGCCGTCATCGCCGCGACGACGGCCAGCGTCGGCAGCCCGCGCCGACCCAGCGGCAGGGCTCGGCAGGACGCGGCGACACCGATCGCGAGCACCGGTGCCATCGGCAGCAGGTAACGGGTGAACGACGCCCCACCCGCGGCCACGTAACCCACCAGGGTGGCGACGACGAGCAAACAGTGCGCGGCCACCAGGAGCCACCCGAGGACCACGCCACCGCTGCTGCCGTTCCCGCTGCTGCCGTTCCCGCTGCTGCCGTTCCCGCTGCTGCCGTTCCCGCTGCTGCCGTTCCCGCTGCTGCCGTTCTCGCTGCTGCCGCCCGGGCCGGCTGCGGACGGTCCGGGGGCAGCCTCTCCGGACCGGCGCCGGGTGGCCGCGCGCAGGGCCGCTGCGGCCAGACCGGCGCCGGTGACCACCGCGACGCCGACGGCGACCTGCTCGGCGTGACCGGTGACGAGTGTGGGCCGGCCGAAGAACCCGCGGTAGACGTACCACCACAGATCACCGTCGCGCAGCACCTGCCAGACCGAGGGGTGCGCCCCGCCGAGCGGGAACATCTGCGCGATCCGCCCGGAGGCGGTGGGATCGCCGTAAAGGCGCTGGTTACGCAGGTAGAACCAGCCGACGGCGGCGACGGTGAGGGCGAGCAGCGCACCAGCGGTGGCCAGGCCCCGGCCGGCCCGGCGGGTGCGGCTTCCCGTGGTGTGCAGCGCCACGGCGGCGGCGACGGCGGGCACCACGGCGGCGAGCGCCACCGCGCCGCTCGCGCGGCTGGCCGCCGCGGCCGGCCCGAGCATCGCGAGACCCACGAGGATCCGCGGGCGCGGCCCACCGCGGGCGAGGGCGACGGTCACCGCGAGCAGCCCCGTCACGGTCGCCATCGCCAGGGTGTCGTTGTAGATCTGTCCGGAGGTGACGACGACGAGCCCGACGGCCCCGATGACCGCCGCCGCCCCCACCGCGAGGCCCGGCCGGTCCGGCAGCAGCCCGCGGCACAACGCCGCCGTCGCGACGACGACGCCCACACCGAGCAGCACGTTGACGGCGCGGGCGGCACGAAAGCCGGCCAGCGGATGGCCCGCCGCCTCGCCGGCCCCCAGCGGCACCGCCTCCACCACGTAGAACAACGGCGGGTGGTTGGCGGTGTAGACCAGGTCGAAGTTGGACAGTCCCCGACCGAGGCGCACCCCGCACAGCCCGTCGGCATGCGCGTCGACCGCGGCTCTGGTCTGCGCGGGTGCGGCCCGGCAGCTCGCCGGCAGGCCCGGCATGCCGGGTACCCGGGAGCGCACCGGGGTGTCGAGCCGAGGCAGCGAGCCGTGGGCGAGCTCGAGCGCGTACGCCGTGTGCTGCGCCTCGTCGGCCCCGGTGAACGGCGGGACCACCGCGGCGACCAGCAGCCCCAGCGAACTGAAGATCAGCCCGGCCGCGGCGACCCCCAGCACAAGCCACCGGGCGGTTGCCAGGGTGGCCGGGCGATCGGCGTCGCCGTCCGGGTCATCCGAGCGGTGCCGTCCCATCTCGCACCCCCCACGCCGATCAACCGGCGGCGCACGGGTGCCCCCCGACCGTCTCCGCCGATACGACGGTAACGCCCGGTCCTCGTCGGCTATCCGGCGGTTCGTCCCCGCAGCGCGTCGGCGAACGCGCCCACACCGAGGACTGCGGCCAGGGCGATCGGCCCGATGACCGCGCCGAGGTAGCGGTAGTCGAAGCCGGAGGTGACCGAGGACAGCACGAGGGTCGACACCCCGGACCCGGCCGCCAGCCAGAACACCCGCCCGACCCCGGCGGGGGCGGCGTCGTCGGGTGGCGGCGCCCGTCGTGGCGACCGTCGGGCCCGGATCGTCCGGCCCGCTGTGAGCAGCGACGCCGCCAGGCCTGCCAGCAGGCCCAGGCCGACCAGCGGCATCGGCGCGTAGGACAGCCGGGACCAGGCGGCGAGCAGACCGGCCGGTGGCGCATGCACCGCCGTGGCGACGAAGTAGCCGTCGTCGGCGTGGGCGTCCTCCGGGGGCAGCACGTTGGTGGTGCGGGTCGGCAGCTCCCAGGTGTCCGCCCGGGACGTCTGCGGCGTCTCGTACGGCACCGGGTCCAGGTAGCCGGCGAGGTAGCGGGCCGAGGACGTGACGAGCGCCCACGGCTGTTCGCGCACCACCTCGTGCGCGAACGTCCCCGCGAGGTCCTCCCGGCCCGGCGGGATCTGCCGGTGGCCCTGGCGCAGCGGCGAGTCGGCGGGCCACAGGTAGCGGACCGGGGCGCCGCGCTGGTTCACCGGCCGCGGGTCGCACAGGGTACGCAGGTCCGCGCGGGAGATCGTCGAGCAGTCGGCGAACGTCGCCACCCGCCCGTACAGGAAGAAGCCGGAATGGGCGGACACCGCGAAGCCCTTGCCCTCGGCCGCGCTCCAGCCGGCGTAGGCACCCACCGGGACGGCGGCCGCCACCACGAACGCGGCGACGGGGGCGACCACCCGCAGCGGCGCCCGCCGCCCGCGGGCACCCGGCGCGCCGCGGGCGGCGACCGCGTCGGCCACCAGCACGACGACGGCGACCGCCAGCGGCCCGTAGCCCACCGTGCGCACGCACAGCGCCGCGCCCAGCAGCAGCCCGCCACCCGCCGCCGCAACGGCCCGCGGGCGCCGCCAGCCCGCCAGCACCGCGACGCCGGCCGAGACGAGCACCCCGAACAGGCTGTCCGCCAGCACGAACTGCCCCAGGTCCAGCACCCACGGCGCAAGCAACGCGGGGGCCGCGGCGAGTGCGGCCAGCCAGGGCCGGCGGACCGCCCGCACCGCCACCGCGTACAGCGCCACCGCCACGGCCAGGGTGAGCAGGTGCTGCACGACCACGATCCGGGTCACGTGGCTGGGGCCGTCGAGGATTCGCAGGAAGATCGGATAGCCGGACGGCCGCCAGTCCCCCGGCCACAGATCGCGCCAGGCCTGGTCCAGATAGGCGGCGGAGTCCCCGAGGTACATCAGCGCCGGCGGGTAGGCGACCAGCACGAGCACCCGCGCGGCGACCGCGACGACGACCAGTACGGCGAAAACCACGTGTCTGCGCACGCCCCGCCGGCCTCGGCCGAAAGCCGCTCGCATCCCGGAGCCGGCCCCCGCGAAGGGAGCGCCGGCCGGCCGGCGCGACCGTGGCCGTGTCGACGAGGGTTGGGCTGGCACCGATGACGGTGTGGCGGGCTGCCCGGAATGGACGGACGGCGGGCCGGGGCTGCCACTGTCGGCGTCCACGGCCTCGCCGGGAACCTGGCTGACGCTACCCATCGCCCCCAGTCTCGCAGGACCGCGACCTGCCGCCCTTCACCGGACCGGCGCTGACGTGCAGCAGAGGTGCCCGCGCCGTCAGGGCGCGGGCACCTCCTGGTCAGCCGATGAGGGGGCAGGAAGGTCGGGCACGGCCGCCCGTGCCCGAGGTCCGGCTACGGGAGACGTTTCGCCGCGCCGGAGGATCCGTCCGCAGCCTCCTCGTCGACGACCACGACGGCCGTCGGCGCGGCAGCGGTCAGTGCGGCGGCGGCGGCGATGCCGGTCGCGGTGGACTCGGGCGCGGCAGGCGCCGGGGAGGCAGGCGCCGGGGGGACAGGGGCCGGGGGGACAGGGGCCGGGGAGGCCGGGCCTGCGGCGTCGTCAACGGCCGGGGAGACGGTGTCGACGGTGTGGCGCATGCGGATCTCCGGCAGCAGCCAGGTCAGGGCGAAGGCGACCAGGCCGATCGGCACCGCGACCAGGAAGACCGTCTGCATCGAGTCCGAGAAGGCCTGGACGAAGCCGTCGCGGATGGCCGGCGGCAGGGCGTCGATGACCTTCGGGCTGATGTTCGCTCCGGAGGCGGCGAGGCCGGGCGGCAGCGGCAGGCCCGCGAGGCGCTCACTGATGTTGCCGGCCAGCACGTTCGCGAAGATCGCGCCGAAGACGGCGGTACCGAACGATCCACCGATGGAGCGGAAGAAGGTCGCCCCCGAGGTCGCCACGCCCATCTGCCGGTGGTCGACGGAGTTCTGCACGGCGATGACGAGCACCTGCATCACCGAACCGATCCCGACACCCAGCACGAACATCGACAGCGCGAGCTGCCAGGTGGCGATGTCGGGGCTGATGAACGACAGCAGGAACAGGCCGATCGTCATCACCGCGGTGCCCACGATCGGGAAGACCTTGTACCGGCCCCACTGGCTGATCAGCCGGCCGGAGATGATCGAGCTGAGTAGCAGTCCGCCCATGACCGGCAGCATCTGCAGGCCGGACTCGGTCGGATCGACGCCCTTGACCACCTGCAGGAACAGCGGCAGGAAGACGATCGCGCCGAACATCGCGAAGCCGACGACGAAGCCGATCGCTCCGGCCGCCGAGAACACCCGGTTGCGGAACAGCGACAGCGGCAGGACCGGCTCGACCGCCCGGCGCTCGGCGAACACGAACGCGACGAGCAGCACGGCGCCCGCGACCCCCAGGCCGATGATCTCCGGGGAGCCCCAGCCGTAGGTGGTGCCGCCCAGGCTCGTCAGCAGCACCAGGCTGGTGGTGGCACCGGCCAGCAGCACGGTGCCGAGATAGTCGATCACGTGCTTGATGCGGTTCGTCGTCGCCGGCAGGGCCAGCGCCGTGACCACCAGGGCGACCGCGCCGACCGGCAGGTTCACGTAGAAGACCCAGCGCCAGGACAGGTGGTCGACGAACAGGCCGCCGAGCAGCGGGCCGATCACCGAGGACACGCCGAACACCGCGCCGAACAGTCCCTGGTAGCGGCCACGGTCGCGGGGCGGCACCAGGTCGCTGATGATCGTCATCGCGCCGATCATCAGGCCGCCGCCGCCGAGGCCCTGCAGGGCCCGGAAGCCGATGAGCTGACCCATCGACGTGCAGGCGCCGGCGAGGACGGACCCCACCAGGAACAGCACGATCGACACCTGAAAGAGGATCTTCCGCCCGTACAGGTCACCGAGCTTGCCCCACACCGGCGTCGACACGGTCGAGGCGAGCAGGTAGGCGGTGACCACCCACGACAGGTGGGTGGCCCCGCCGAGATCACCGACGATCGTCGGCAGCGCCGTGGACACGATCGTCTGGTCCAGCGAGGCCAGCAGGATCCCCAGGAGCAGGGCTCCCATGATGATCCAGAGCCGGCGCTTGTCGGCGACCTGCGCCGCGGACGCGTCGGCCGGGACCTCGACGCCGGGCGTGGACGCCTGAGCCTGGGTCATGATCAGCTCCCCTCGTGGTCGTGGCTGTCGGTACAGAGTTCCGTCGTTCTCATCGGGTCGGCTTCCTCGGGGAGGGTGCTGGTGCGGCGGACATGATCGGGAATGTCTCGGGGGGACGGCGCGGTCTCGGCACCCGGGCCGGAGCAGGGCGGGCCGGAGCGGGCCGCGCCGGTCAGGCCGGTGACCTGCGTGGTGGGGGCGGCAGGCCCCGCGACAGACTGTCGAACGCCTGGCCGAGCAGGTCGGCCAGCGGCGCACCGGGGGACTCCTGCCAGCGCAACGACAGGATGCGCACGATCGCCAGGACCGCGGCGACCAGCACGGCGGGATACGGGTCCCGGGCCGGGTCGAGGCCGCAGCGGCTGCCGACGGCCTCCGCGAGCGCGTTCTCGTACGAACTCCAGCTCGCCGCGCTGGCCGTCATCAGGTGCGGATGCCGGCGGATGATCGCAAGGCGGGCCCGCCAGAGGTCGGCCTGCTCTGGCGCGATGAGCGCGGCGCGCTGCAACATGACCGCGCGCACCGCGGCCAGCGGCTCCTCGCCGAGGGGGCGGGCCACGAGCGCCTCGGTGATCTCCCGAATGTCCTCCGGGTCGATGCCGACGATCGCGTCGTCCTTGGTGGGGAAGTAGTTGAAGAACGTCCGGGTGGAGACCTCCGCCGCGGCGGCGATCTCGTCGACCGAGACGCCGTCCAGGCCGCGCTCGGCGACGAGCCGGATGGCCGCCATCCGCAGGGCCCGGCGGGTCCGCAGCTTCTTGCGTTCCCGCAGGCCCAGCTCTGCCGGCCGGGGCCCGGCCGACGGCCGCAGGGGCGCCTGATCCGTGCCCACCTGGGTCGCCATCGCCCTCTCCCTCACCCGTCGTCAAACCGTTGCAGCAGCTACAACCTTGTAGTCCCTAGAATTATTCTTGCTCTGCAAAATTCTTTCTGGAAGTGACGGACTGCACACAGACGAGCCTCATAGCGTGCGGATCAGCCGTCGACGGACCGATCCGGTCACACCATCAGTCGCGCAGCGTCCCGTCAGCGGCGCAGGACAAGGCGTTCCGTCAGCGGCGCAGGACAGGGACGGCGCCCGTCGCCGATACGGGATGACAGCGGCGTCCGGCAGCGATGCAGGACGAGAACGTCGGCCCGACGAGGCAGGGTCCGCCCGTGAACGGGGCGAGGGGCCGACTCAGCCGCGCAGGTCCTCGCCGGAGCGGGCGAAGGCGTCCTGCAACGCCCGGTGCCAGGGACGCAGCGGGGTGAGACCCGCGTCCGCCCACGACCGCGTGGACAGCACGGAGTAGGCCGGCCGCGCGGCGGCCCGAGGGAAGGCGTCCGTGGTCGTCGCGCTGACCGTGGCCGGGTCCAGGCCGATCTCGGTCATGATCCGACGGGCGAATCCATACCAGGTCGTCTCGCCGGTGTTCGTGCAGTGGTAGACCCCGGGCGGCGCCGGGGAGGCGACGAGGTCGAGCAGGCCGGCGGCCAGATCGGCCGACCAGGTCGGCGAACCGGTCTGGTCGGCGACGACCGAGACCGCGCCACGCTCCCGGGCCAGCCGACTGATCGTCTTGACGAAGTTACGACCCGTCGCGCCGTATACCCAGGCGGTCCGGACAACGTACGAGGACGCCGGTAGCAGCGCCCGCACGGCCTCCTCGCCCGCGAGCTTGGTGCGGCCGTATGCGCCGGCCGGGTCGGTCTCGTCCCCGGTCTCGTAGGGCTTCGTCGCCCGGCCGTCGAAGACGTAGTCGGTCGAGAGCTGCACCAGTGTGGCGTCGAGCTCGGCACAGGTGGCGGCCAGGTGGGCGGGTCCGGTGGCGTTGACGGCGTAGGCCCCGGCCTCGTCGGCCTCGGCACCGTCCACGTCGGTCCAGGCGGCGGTGTTGATCACAACCAGACCGCCCTGGATCTTCGCCGGCCGAGCCTGGTCACGCAGGACGGCGCGGACCCGCGCAGGGTCGGTGATGTCCAGCTCGGCCCGGCCGAGCCCCGCCCAGGCCCGCACGGGAGAATCCGGTTCGGCCGTTCGGGCCTCGAGCAGGCGGCACAGGTCGGCGCCGAGTTGTCCGGCGGCACCGGTCACGAGAACGCGCACGGCCCCGAGTCTGGCAGATCAACCCGCGTCCCTCGCGGCTACCTCGGCCGCGCCGCGCCAGGAAACGATCAGGCCGGGTCTGGACGATCAGGCCGGGCTAGTAGGTGCACCGCGAGGTGAGCTCCGCGGCGGTCGAGACGGGGGCCGAGGCGGGGGCGGTGTCGGCCGGCGCGGTGGGCCCGCCGGAGGCGGCGCCCACGGACGCGCCCGCGGGTGAGCCCGCAGTGGTCGGCCCCGCGGTGCCGCCGGCGGCCGACGTCGGGGCAGCGGTGATCGTGTCCACCTCGAAGGAGGTGCCGAGAACGAGGTGCACCCGGCCGGCGGGAACTGCGGCGTCCTGCTGTAGCCGGCTGCCGGGCACGGCGGCCTGGACCGTCCGCGCGGCCTGCGCCGAACCCGGGTGGTACCGCACCTGCGTGATGCGCTGGACGCCCGCGGGCCAGGTTCGCGCCGGCCCGACCTGGAAGCCGGCCCGGTCCAGCGCGGCGGCGGCCGAGGTGGCCAGGCCGCCGATCCCGGCGCCGTTGTAGACGTCGACGGTCACCGTCGCCCGGGGCACCGTCGCCGGGAGCACCGTCGGCGACGGGCTCACCGCCGGGGCCGCGGTCCGGCCGGGCCGGCCGCGCAGCGGAGCGAGGAACCTCTCCAGCGCGATGGGCTCGTAAAGCTGCACGGAGCCGAAGCGAGGCAGCTCGCCCAGGGCGTTGCCACCCTCGGCCGGGGTGGGCGCGTGCACCGGGATCGTCTCGAACCGGATCTGGTCGGCGGACATGCCGCGCAGCCGCGTCGCGAGCGCGCGCAGATCGTTCATGCTCGTCCCGTCATCGACGGTGAGCGCCTTCGTCGCCGCGTGCAGCAGGTTCTCCAGCCGCACGGGGTTGGTGAGCACGCCGGAGGAGGTTGCCTGGGTGAACACCGCGCCGATGAACTGCTGCTGACGGCGGATGCGGTCGAAGTCGTTGTCCGGCAGGCCGTGGCGCTGCCGGACGAACGCCAGCGCCTGCTCCCCCGAGAGCCGGTTCTCGCCGATCCGGCCACGCCACTGCGACCACGGGTCGTACAGGTTCGACCGGCCCCCGCCGGGCAACGGCTTGACGCACACGGTGACCCCGCCGACGGCGTCGGTCATCTCCTTGAAGCCGGCGAGGTCGATCGAGACGTAATGGTCGATCCTGATGTCGGTGAGGTTCTCGATCGTCCTGATCAACAGACTGGGGCCACCGATGGTGATCGCCGAGTTGATCTTGCCGCGGCCGTGCCCGGGGATGCGCACCAGGGTGTCGCGGGGAAACGAGACCATCGTCGTCGTACCGTTCGCGTCGAGATGGGCCAGCATGGTGGTGTCGGACCGCTCGTCGGTCACCGCACCCTGGCTTTCGTACTCGCCGCCGGTGCCGGCCCGGCTGTCCGAACCGACCAGCAGGAAGTTGCGGGTACCGGAGGCGGCGTCCGCCGGCCGGTCGTCGCCGAGGCCGAGCCGGATACGGTGGATCTGCGCGCCGAAGTACTCGTAGGCGGTCCAGCCGCCCACCGTGGTCACCAGGATCAGGGCGGAAAGCGCGGCGGCGAGCAGGATGACCAGTCGACCGAGCGGTGAGCGCTCCCGCCGAGCGTCGTGCACGATGTGTCCCGCCCACGCGGCCCGGCGAGAGCCCGGGGATCGGCGAGCCCGGGACCCCCGGCGGGTCCGCGCGGCACGACCCTCCGCCCGCGGATCGCCCGGTGGACGCGGCGGCGCCTCGGTCACCGTGTCCCCCTCCCAGGCGGCCGGAGATTTCTCGCGGGCATGGCTCGATCAGCCGGCCGGTCAGCGTCCCGGCCAGGCTGGCCGTAGCGAACCCTTCGACTACTCAACGTACCCGTATCGGGTGGCGCACACTCGTCACCAACGCGTTGCGTAGGAAAGACGGGCCACCGCGGGGGACCTACGACCCGCCAACCGGGCAAAGGGGACCGGCAACGGGGATCAGTCCCATCCGATGACAGCCGCCACACCTGCTGTTACTTTCGGTCACTTCGGGGGCGACGCGATAGGGTTTCGGATCATGAAGGCCCTCGTCCTCGCCGGTGGCTCGGGAACGCGTCTGCGGCCGATCACGCACACGTCCGCCAAGCAGTTGGTCCCGGTGGCGAACAAACCGGTGCTCTTCTACGGCCTTGAGGCCATCCGGGATGCCGGGATCGTGGACGTCGGCATCATCGTCGGCGAGACCGCCGCCGAGATCGAGGCGGCGGTCGGCGACGGCGCGGCGTTCGGGATCCGCGTGACCTACATCCACCAGGACGCGCCCCTCGGACTCGCGCACGCGGTTCTCATCGCCCGCGACTTCCTCGCCGACGAACCGTTCGTCATGTACCTCGGGGACAACCTCATCATCGGCGGCATCGCCAGCCTGGTCTCGGAGTTCCGACGTAACACCCCGGACGCGCTGATTCTCCTCACGAAGGTGGACAATCCCTCCGCCTTCGGCGTCGCGGAGCTCGGCGCGGAGGGCCGCATCGTTCGGCTCGTCGAGAAGCCGCTGGTCCCGCCGAGCGACCTCGCGCTCGTCGGCGTCTACATGTTCGGTACCGCCGTGCACGAGGCGGTGCGCGCGATCAAACCGTCGGCCCGCGGTGAGCTGGAGATCACCGAGGCCATCCAGTGGCTGGTCGACGGCGGCTACGAGGTCGCCTCCCACCTCGTCGAGGGCTACTGGAAGGACACCGGCCGGCTGGCCGACATGCTGGAGACCAACCGGCACCTGCTGGAGTCCATCGAGCCGGCGATCCACGGCACCGTGGACGCCGACAGCTCGATCGTGGGCCGGGTCGTGATCGAGGACGGCGCCTCGCTCGTCCGCTCCACCGTGCGCGGCCCGGCCATCATCGGGCGTGGGACCACCCTGGTCGACACGTACGTGGGCCCGTTTACCTCGATCTTCCATTCGTGCACGATCGAACGCACCGAGATCGAGTACTCGATCGTTCTGGAGCGGGCGACCATCCGCGGAATCGGGCGGATCGAGGACTCACTGATCGGCCGGGACGTCGAGGTCGTGCCCTCGGCCGCCCTGCCCAAGGCGCACCGGCTCATGCTGGGCGACCACTCCCGTGTCTCGGTCGCCACGACGGGCACCTGACCCCGCCGCGGTCTCACACCCTGGTGGCATCGTCCGGGCTCGGCGGCCGGTTGCGGGAGGCTGGGTGCGCCCGCGGTGTCGGAGCCGGTCGACAACCTCCTGCCATCGCGTTGGCCGTCATCCGTCCTAGTCCTGCGGGCCCGACCGCGCCGTGACGGGGCCGCCGGGGGACGTCGCCGCGGTCGGGTCGACGGCGGCGGCCGACGGTTGCGTGGGGGTGACCGCGGCGACCTTGGAGTCGGAGTCAGGGCCGGCTGCGGAGTCGGAGGCGGGGGCGGCCGGTCGCTGCCAAGCGCCGGCGCCGGCGCCGGCGATCGTGCCGGCGAACAGCAGCGCGGCCAGAACGAACACGGCGATCGTCACCCCAACCGGGAACGGCGCCCACCGGCCGATCGCCGACACCACGTCCGGAATCCGTGCCGGGGTGAACGAGACCCGGCGCGGCAACCAGTAGTAGGAGCAGATCGCGAGCAGCGCCGCGCCCTGCATGAGCAGCGCGCCGACCAGCAGGACCAGCGGGGCCAGCCGTTCACGGCCGGGCAACGCCCGGCGCAGGCCGAGGGCGACCACGACCCCCAGCCCGACCAGACCGAGGTAGAGATAACGGCCCTGGACGGCGATCCCACGGGTGTACCGCTGGTACTCCGCCCAGCTGCGCTGGCCGACCTCGAGGTACGCGAACGCGACCGGCAGCAGCAGGACCACCACCCCGGCCGCGAGCGACAGGCGCTCGGGCCGGGCGGATCGCCGACGGCCGACGACCGCCGTCACGCTCAGCCCGACGACGGCGACGGTGGCGAGCACGATCGCGATCGGGGAAAGCTGCGGCGGCTCGAACAGTCCCAGGCCGCCCCAGAACCGCGAGATCATCGTGCGGAAGAAGTACCAGAACCAGGTCAGGAACGAGTCGGGGAGCAGCAGCGGCTCCCGCCGCGGCGGGTTGGTCGCCCAGCCGTTGGGCTGGACGGCGTCGTACAGCAGGTAGTTACGGACCCACCACCAACCGCCGAGCGCGAGACCGAGGCCGACGGCCAGCAGCGCGGGAATCCATGGCAAGGAGCCGACGACGATCCGCAGCCGACGCCACCCGCGCACGCCGGTCTCCGCCGCGCCCGCCGCGTCGGCCGCGCCCGCCGCCCGACCGCGCCACCATCCGACCAGGTAGGCCGCGACGATCATGGCTGGCAGGGTGAGCGCGAACGCCTTGGACAGCAGCGCGAGCCCCAGCCACAGCCCGGCCCACAGGGCGGTGCGCCGACGCAGGTCGCCCCGCAGCACCCCGGCCAGGACCACGGTGAGCCCGCCGGTGGTGAGCATGAGGATGCCGTCGTTGTTGAAGGTGGCGCCGACCCGGGTGAACCCCGGAATCGCCAGCGGGAGGGCGGCCGCGGCGAGTGCCGAGGGCTCTCCGAGACCGAAGCGGCGGGCGGCGAGCCAGGCCAGCAACGGCAGCGGCGCGACGACCAGGATGTTCAGTAGACGCAGTACGAAGACCTGCTGGTCATAGGCCCAGTCGCCGGAGCCGGGCAGGGCGCGCAGCACCACCGCCCCCACAGCGTAGATCAGGGGTGGATGCTGCACCATCTGGTTGGACAGACGCCCGTCGTCGACCGGCGTCGGGCCGCCGAGGGCGTCGAAGGACTTCCGCTGGTCGCGCGGTGTCGGGTCGATCTCCGCGAACGGCGCGGCCCCGCGCCGCTTTCCCCCGGACTGGAACATGTCCTGGTAGCGGCCCCGGTCGAAGTCGTCCGAGGTCGCCGCCACCCCGGTGGCGATCATCTTCTCGCCGGGGGCGGGCCAGCCGGCTCCGTGCTGCAGCCCGTAGACCATGTCGACGTGCTGGGCCTCGTCGTAGCCCGTCCAGGTGGGGTACACGAAGGCGTAGCTGAGCAACATCGCCAGGTGGACCGCGGTGATGAGCACCAGCAGCAGCGGCCCCCGCCGCGCGAGGCGCGCGAGGCGGCTCGGCCTCGGCCCGGTCGTGCCGGCAGCGGCCGGTTCCGCGGTGCCGGTGCGTTCGGTGGGCGTCGTCTCCGGTTCATCCATGGTTGACGTCAGGGTAAACGACTGCTGCAGGAGTGCACTGAACAGTGCCGTTCCTGCCGCCTCGCCCCCCGATGCGGCAACCCGGTCGGACCGGCCGGAGCCACGCCGGGTCCCACTTCGCAGCCACCTGCCCCGCGGGCGGATCCTCCGGTCGGCCTCGCGGCTGACCGCCGGTCGCCGCGGGCGCGCCCCGGGGCAACGCGCAACCCCGAGCTCTCCCCCACACCAGGCCCACTGGTGCTCACCCACCAACGCACAACCCACCGGGAACGGTCTAATAGATGAACCAGTCCCTAAACCTCATCGCCACGACGTCATCATCACAACGGCCGCGGCGCGCGTTCCGACGGCAGCAACGACGAGGACCGCCTGACCGAGGAGGGTCCGCGACCCCGTGAGCCCCCACGCCCGTCCGGCGTCGCCGCCACCTGCTCCGCGTACCCCGCCCGATCTGCGGCGCTGGCACGAGGGAGCGCCGGCGCCGGATCCATCCGCGGCGCCCGCTCGGCCGCGACGGCCGGCACCGCCGCGCCCAGCACCACGGCAGCCAGCACCTCCGCAGCCAGCACCTTCGCGCCCAGCACCCCGGTGGCCAACACCCCCGCGCCCAGCACCACCACGCCCAGCACCACCACGCCCGGCACCACCCCAGCCATCGCAGCCCCGCCCAGCTCGGCCGGCTGGGCTGTACCGCCCGAGCAGCCCGCGCGGGCGGCCCGCACGCCAACGGCCACTGCCGCTGCCACCCGAGCTCGATCCCCGCCGCCCGCGCCGGCACCGCTCGTTCCTGCGCCGGCTGTCGCTTACCGTGACCGGGCTGCTGTCCGTGCTCGTCCTGGCACTGAGCTCGCTCGGCTGGGCCGCCTACCGGCACTTCGACGGCGCCATCACCCGGGTCAACTGGAACATCGACGGCGCCCGGCCGGCGGGCGCGGCCGGCGAGGAGAACATCCTGCTGCTCGGCGACGACAGCCGGGAGGGCACCGACGGGGAGTACGGCGTCGTCGACGGGGTGCGGTCGGACACGACGATCATCGCCCATTTCGCCAGGGACGGCTCCGCGACCCTGCTGTCCTTCCCCCGCGACATGCTCGTGCCCGTCGTGCCCCCCGAACGGGCCGAGGCCCGGGACGGTCGAGCGAAGCTGACCGAGGTGCTCCAGCTCGCCGACGTGCCCGGCCTGGTCACCACGTTGGAGTCGCTGACCGGCCTGAAGATCGATCACACGATCTCGATCAATCTCGCCGGGTTCCGCACGATGACCGACGCGGTGGGCGGCGTCACCGTCTGCGTGACGCCGTTGCCCGACGGAAGCACCCGCAACCTGCATGACGCGATGTCCGGCTGGAACGGTCATCTCGGGGAGAACCGTCTGAACGGCGAGCAGGCGCTCGCCTTCGTCCGCACCCGCTACGCCCTCGGCGACGAACGGCTGCGAGTCCTGCGCCAGCAGCAGTTCCTCGCCAAGCTCCTGGCGACGGCGACCGGCGCGGGCGTGCTCACCAACCCGGCGAAGATCACCGCCCTGCTCGGCGCGGTCGGCGGGGCGCTCAGGGTGGACGCGGGACTCGACCAGACCGCTCTGCTCACCCTCGCGAAGCGAGCCAGCGGGCTGAGCTCCGGCGGGGTCCGCTTCGTCACGGTCCCCACCCGGGTGGCCCTGCCGGCCGACGGCGCCGTCGACGGGATGGGGACCGTCCCACCACACGGCGCCGTGCTGGTCGCCGATCAGGCCGGCCTCGCCCAGGTGCTGGCGCCGCTGCGGCCCGCGGGTACGACCCGGCCGGCCACGGCGCCGCCCCCCGAACCAGCCGGGACCGCCGCCGGCCCCGCAGGGACCACCATCAGCCCCGCCGACATCGGCGTCCGACCCGCCGATGTCAGCGTCGGCTCCGCCGGTGTCAGCGTCGGACCCGCCGGTGTCAGCGTCGGACCCGCCGATGTCAGCGTCGCCGCCGTCCGCAACGCCTCGGGGCGGACGGGGCTCGCCGCCGCCACAGTCGACGCACTGCGGTCGCTCGGATTCACTGGAGCGATGACGACGGCGACGACGACCGGTCAGGAACCGACCGAGATTCACTACCCTCCGGGCCACCAGGCCGCGGCACGCACCCTGGCCGCCCGGCTGCCCGGCGCCCTGCCCGTCGAGGACCCCGCCCGGGTCGGGGACGGACTCGTCGTCGTCCTCGGCACCGCGTTCGCCGGGCTGGCGGCAGCCACGCCGGCTGCTCCGGGCTCGGTGGGGACGGGTGCCGTCCCGACGACGACGGGCAGCGGCACGGTCGGCACGGCCACGCCGGCGCCCGTCAACACCTCCTGCACGCCGTGACCGGGGCGCCACCGCGGCTGGTGCCCGCGGCCCGACTGCTGGGATCGGCGGGCGCGGCCGGCACGCCGGACGGAGACGTTCCCGCGGGAGTGCGGGGCATCGCCGGACTGCTCGCCCATCGGCTCGCCACCGACCCGGCCCGGCCGCTGGTGACCTTCTACGACGACGCGACCGGCGAGCGGGTGGAGTTCTCCGCCATCACCCTGGACAACTGGATCGCCAAGACCGCGAACATGCTCGTCGACACCCTCGGCCTCGGTGCCGGCGACCGCATCGGCGTCGACCTGCCGACCCACTGGTTGGGCCTGGTCATCCCGCTCGCCGGCTGGCTGGCGGGGCTGGAGGTCGTCCTCGCCGACGCCGGCGCGCGTGCCCTGGCCGCGGACGCGTCGCTGCCACCGGCGACCCGCCTCGGCGCGTTGTTCGTAGCCGAGGACCGGCTCGACGCGACCGCAGGCCTGGTGGTCGACGAGACGGTGGCCCTGTCGCTGCGCCCGCTGGGCGGCCGGATGCTACGACCCGTCCCCGGCGTGCTGGACTACTCCGCCGAGGTTCCCCCGCACGGCGACCGGTTCGCTCCGCCGCCGCCCCCACCGGAGCAGGCCGAACTGCTGCGGGCCGGCGCGCGGGTCGCGACGGCCTGGGGACTCGGTCCCGCCGACCGGGTCCTGTCCACCGCGCCGCCGGCCACGGCCGAGGGGCTCCTCGGCGGGCTGCTCGCCCCGCTGGTGGCGGGCGCGTCGATGGTGCTCTGCCGCCACCTCGACCCCGCGGCGCTCACCCGTCGGATCGACAGCGAGCGGATCACCGCCATCGCCGCCGCACCAGCCTCGATCGGCGGACCGGGGGCGGCCGGCGCCGGGGACGGGGCCGGCGCCGAGGCCAACCCACCCACGGGCCCGGGCGTGCGGACACTCCAGCTCCCCCACCTCGGGTGATGCCCGCTCGGGCCGACGTGGCCGCCGACACCGCAGGGTAGTGACTACTCTCGCCAGCCGGTGGCTCCCGGTGCGCGACAGCGGGGCGCAGGGGATCCACGCCGATCCCCTGCGCAGCGGAGGTGCCGATCGTGAGCAGGTCCACTGATCCGCGGATCAGCGTCATCGGCACGGGTTACCTCGGTGCGACCCACGCCGTGTGCATGGCCGAGCTGGGCTTCGACGTCATCGGCGTCGACATCGACACCCGCCGGGTCCGGCGGTTGTCCGCCGGGGAGGTGCCGTTCTACGAGCCGGGTCTCGAGGCGCTGCTGCGCAAGAACCTCGAGGCCGGCCGGCTCACGTTCACGGGTTCGCTGGCCGAGGCGGTCGAGCGGGCCGACGTGCACTTCGTCTGCGTCGGCACGCCCCAGCGGCCCGACAGCGGCGCGGCGGACCTGCGCCACGTCGACGCGGCGGTGAGCGGCCTGATCACCGCGGGGCTCGGTCCGGACGACCTCGTGGTCGGCAAGTCGACGGTGCCCGCGGGAACGGCCACCCGCCTCGCGGCGAGGCTCGCGGCCGGCGCGCCCGGCGCCGAGCTCGCCTGGAATCCCGAGTTCCTCCGGGAGGGCTTCGCCGTCGACGACACCCTACGGCCGGACCGGCTGGTCTTCGGGGTCGCCCCACGGGGCATGGCGGAGCGACGGTTGCGAGCGGTCTACGCCCAGATGATCGGCGACGATGTCCCGGTCGTCGTCACCGACCTCACCACCGCCGAGCTTGTCAAGGTCGCCGCGAACGCCTTCCTCGCCACCAAGATCTCCTTCATCAACGCCATGGCCGAGGTGTGCGAGGCGACCGGCGGCGATGTCGTCGAACTGGCCGGTGCACTGGCGCACGACGCCCGGATCGGGCACCGCTTCCTGCAGGCCGGCATCGGATTCGGTGGCGGCTGTCTGCCCAAGGACATCCGGGCGTTCCAGGCCCACGCGGACGAGCTGGGCGTCGGCCGGGCCCTGGCATTCCTCGGCGAGGTCGACGCCGTCAACATCCGGGCGCGGGCACGCGCGGTGGCGCTGACCCGGGAGGTCCTGGGCGACTCGCCGGCGAACCGGACGGTGGGGGTGCTCGGCGCCGCGTTCAAACCCAACTCCGACGACATCCGCGACTCGCCCGCCCTGGAGGTGGCCGAGGCGCTGCGCCGGGCCGGAGCCCACGTGTCGGTCTACGATCCGGCCGCGGTGGAGAACGGGCGGGCCTGTCACCCGAACCTGTGCTTCGCCGACTCGGTGGTCGGCGCGGTGGCCGGTGCCGAGGTCGTGCTCGTGCTCACCGAGTGGCACGAGTTCCGGGAGCTCGATCCGGCCGTGCTGCGACCACACGTCGCGCGACCCGTCGTCATCGACGGGCGCGGCGCCCTCGATCCGCATCGGTGGCGGGCAGCCGGCTGGACCTACCGGGCCCTGGGCCGGCCGCCACGATGACCGTGACCGATCACCTCGCGCCGCGCGGTCAGGCCGGGACCTCCACCAGCCCACCCGTCTCGACCTGGTAGACGAAGCCGCGCACCGAGGTCGTGGACTGCAGGAACGGCGAGGAGCGCAGGATGCGCAGCGAAAGGCGCACGTCGTCCTCCACGTTGGCGAACGCCTGGACCGACCACTCGGGACGCACGCCGGTGTCCCGCTCCAACTGGTCCCGGAAGCCGTCGTCGGTGATCTTCTCCAGGCCGCACCCGGTGTGGTGCAGGAGGATGATCTCCGTGGTGCCAAGCACGTTCTGGCTGACCGCGAGCGAGCGCACGACGTCCGTGGTGATGACGCCGCCGGCGTTGCGCAGGATGTGCGCGTCCCCCTCGGTCAGGCCGAACAGCGACTCGACGTTGATCCGGGCATCCATGCACGCGACGACCGCGACGCCCAGGCGCGGACGCGCTGCCGGGGAGGCGGGCAGCCCGGCCTCCTGGCGCCGGGCCGGATTCCCGGCCGCGTGGGTCAGCAGCAGCTCCGTCACGGTGGCCGTGCCGCCCACCGGTCCCGCCGGACGGACCCGGTCGGCGTGCGCGTCGGCGGCCGCCTCGGCCGCCTCGGCTGGGCTCTGGTACTCGGTCGACGTCGTCATCAGCCGCGCGACCGACTGGTGAAGGAGATCATGGTGGTCCATCCTCCCGATCGATGGTGACCGTGCTCCCGTGCTGTCAACTGCCGTGTTGTCAACTGCCGTGTTGTCAGGATGCCGGCCACCTACCCACCTTCGTCGATGTTCCCCACATTCGGCTAGGTTGCGCCACTCACGTTGCCGGTCGCAGCGAGACGGTCGCATCACTCATCGTAGGACGGGGAACACCTCCTCAGTGCCCCCACCACACCTCGGTAAGTTTTCGGTCACCGCTCGCAGTCGAGGTCCCGGCCCCGGTCCCGGCGAGGGTCGCCGGGCCAACCCCGTCCGAGGGGGTGGCCCCGAACCCAGGGGGAGGCAGCCGGTACTCTCCTCGGGTGGTAAGAATCGAACGAGGTCGCGTGTGGTGAGGCACCGGCAGTCACGCTCGCCGATGCAGGTACTCATCCACGAGATGGGCAAGTTCGGGCTGGTCGGCGGCGTCTGCTATGCCATCGACTTCCTGGTTTCGAACCTGTGTCACACGCTCCTCGGAATGGGTCCACTCAGCGCGAAGACCGTCTCCACGGTGGTTGCGGCCACCTTTTCGTACATCGGAAACCGGCAGTGGTCTTTCAACCACCGCGCCCGGACCGGTCTGCGCCGCGAGTACACCCTCTTCGTGATCCTGAATACCGTCGGACTGCTGATCGCGCTCGGCTGCCTCGGGTTCGCCCGGTACGTGCTGGACCTGCGAGGCGTGCTCGCCTTCAACCTGTTCGGCAACGTCATCGGCACCGGCCTGGGCACGGTGTTCCGCTTCTGGGCGTACAAGAAGTGGGTGTTCCTACACCCCGACCACCCCAAGGCCGTCGTGAACACCGGCGCCGACCAGGAGAACCACCGTCCGATCCCGGAGCACGCCGGCCGGCTCTGACCGCCGTCCCACCCCGGTAGCCGGCCTGCTCCGAGGCGACTGCCGTGCGTCACCATCCAGGACCGCGATGCCGCACGGGCGGTCCGTCAGCTGGCATCGCCCACCAGAGTTGATCATGCCTGTAGGCCCTACCGCCCGGCGGGCGTGGCCGCGGCGGGACAATCCCGGCTCGGCTCGGAGCTCCCGGCTCGGCTCGGGACGGCCCACCGATGGGCACCCCAATCCGGACCCGCCGCTTCGGCCTCGACGCGTCCCACCGCACGTCCGGTGGGTACCACGAATGGTTGTACGTCGCAGGCCGGCCGCCCGACTGAAGGGCACGTCTGGTCCCGTCCGGACACCGGGAAGCTCCATCCGCGCACGTGCCAACCCGTACTCGAAGCATCCCTGGTGAGTTACGCTCTGCGGGCCCAACCGGTGCTGCGCGTTCGCGGTCATCTACCATGCGTCACTGTTCGACTCTCGGAACGCACGCGGCAGGCGCCGGCCGCCCCGCAGCCGTCGGGAGAACATGCCGTGACCCAGTCCTCGCTCGCGTCGCCGCGCCCGGGCGGCCGGCCTCGCGACGAGAGCCGGGACCACGCGATCCGATCGGCCACCCTGGACCTGCTCGCCGAACTCGGTTACGACGGCGTGACGATGGACCGGGTGGCCGCCCGCGCCCGCGCCGGCAAGGCCACGATCTATCGCCGCTGGCCGTCGAAACTGGCGATGGTGATGGACGCGATCAACGCCTTCGCCGAGGAACGCATGCCGACTCCCGACACGGGTTCACTGCGCCTCGACATCGTCGAGTTCCTGACTTCCTTTCACGAGGCCATCCGGGGCGGCCGCGGGCGGATCATCGCCGAACTGATCTCGGAGATGCCCCGCAATCCCGATCTGCGAAACGCGCTGCGTGGCGGGCTCTGGACACAACGCGAGGCGAGTTCCCACGCCATCGTCGAGCACGCGATCGCCCGCGGGGAACTCCGCCCGGACATCGATCACGCGATACTCATGGAGATCGGCACCGCCATCATCCTGCAGCGTGTGCTCCTCACCGGCGAGACTGTCGACCGGCCGTTCCTGGAATCGATCGTGGACGACATCGTCATCCGTTACGCCGCCTGATCCCATCCACAGCGCCGGGGGACTGCACCGGCACCACCGGTCCACCCCGGCCGGCCCACGTGAACCGGCGTGAGTCCCGCGGTCGGGCGGACCGCCGCCGGCGATCGCCTCCACGAGGGCGGGAGGGGGCGACCCGACCCCGTGGGCCTGTCGAGAAGGCGACCCCCCCTTCGTTCCAGCAGCAAAGGCCCTACCATCAGCAGCGGGCCCGATCTGGGGCGGAAGTCGCGGTTTATCCTGTCCCAGCCGCGGTGGGCGCGGGCGGAGCGAGGGGACCGGCCAACACAGGGCTGCCCCGACCGCTGGCGGGCAGGGACGGGGCGCGACGCCGGGGGCGCCTTCGCGCGGCACAGGAGGATCTCATGCAGTCACCGGGCCTAGGCCCCCAGGACCCGGACGCCGAGACCCAGCGGGTACACGGCACACCGGCCGGTTTCCACCCGGACCCGGCTGACCCGGGCGGCGCCGCGCCGTACGACGACGCGGAGCGGACTCGTCTGGCCGGCGAGGATTCCGGCAGCCAACGACCGGGCCAGGCTGATGGTTGGCCGACGGTCGTCCAGCCGCCCGCGGGCCCGGGATTCCCGCCCGTCGCGGCGGGCCGCCCGCGCAACGATCCCTACGGCCAGACGGAGCCCCACGCTCCGGCCAGCCCCTACGGCCAGACGGCGCCCTACGGCCCGGCAGATCCCCGCGGCCACCGGGATCCCTACGGACGTGACGATCCCCAAGGTGGCCCGGATCCCTACGGTCGTGGCGGGCCCCAACAGGGCGAGGACGAATACGGCGAAGAGGCGCAGACTCGGATACTTCCTGACGGCGCGGGCAGTGGATGGCCGCCGGGAACGTCCGCCGGACAGGGTCGAAGCCCGGCTCCGGAGGAGTACCCGCCGACCGCCGCCTACCCGCCGGCAGGGGGCTACGGCGCGGCGTCGGGGGCCGGCGGCCCGAGCGGTCCTGCCAGCGGCGGCTACGGCGGCTCACCCGGCTACCCACCCACCGGATACCCACCGCCGGGTGGCTACGCGCAACCGGCCGCGGGCTACGACCAGGGCTACCAGCAGCAGGGCTACCAGCAGGGGTACCCGGGGCCCGGCTATCAGGAGCAGGGCTACCAGCAGGGTTACCAGCAGCAGGGCTATCCGGCGGCCGGTGGCTACCAGCAGGGCTACCCGCCGGCCGGGGCGTACGGGGCGTACCCGCCGGCCGGTACCGGACCCGCGGGTGGGCCTCGGCCCGGCGGCTCCGGTCGCCGACGGGCGGTCATCATCGGCGCGGCCGTCGTCGTCGTGCTGCTCCTCATCATCATCCCGGTCGTGCTGCTCACCGGCGGGTCCGACGACGGGAAGCCGGCGGCGGCCGACTCGGTCTCACCCAGCGCGCCGCCGACCGCGCCGGCGAGCCCCTCCGCCACGCTCTCGTCCTCACCGAGCCCGTCACCGAGCGCGTCACCCAGCGCATCCTCGACGCTCACCCCGGCCGAGAACGAGCTGGTCGCCAAGCTGGACTCGTCGGCGATGACCGACTGCAAGCCCAACAGGGATGCGGAGAGCGACCACATCCTGGCCGCGCTCTTCTGCGACTCCGACGACGGCAAGGTCGTCGCCGCCTACGCCTACGCCACCGCCGGTGACCTCACCAGCGACGTCGACGTCCGCAAGTCCTTGGCCACCGCTCCGGGCGGCACGTGCAAGACCGGCGGCAGCGAGGTCTTCACCTGGAACTTCGACCAGGGAAAGACCCAGGGCACCGCCGTCTGCACGGTCCGGGACAGCAGTCACTTCATCTTCTGGTCCTACGACGACAAGCTGGTCTCGTTCATGGCGACCGGAACCGACGGCGTCGCTTTGTATGAATGGTGGAGCGGGTTCGATCCGGTGCCGCAGAGCTGATCCGGCCGGGGCGCGCTGTCGCGCCGCAAGCCTGCTGCCACGCGTCCGGGCGGGTGGCGATAGGGCCGCATTTGTTGTGCAGTAGCCCAATACCACCGGTATTCGCAGGGTGGTGCGCCTACTCTGGGGACCGCAACCGTCACCCATCTCGGGAGGAACCGTGCCGAGCCCCGGCTATGGCGACGACGAGACGTCGCGCTCACCCGAGCAGTCGCCACCGGGGCCGCGCCTCGGCGACGATCCGGACTCGGGCTCGGACCTCGACGATGCCCAACGCACCATGCCTCCCGGGGGCCTCGCCCCGGCAGGACCCGCCCCGGCAGGACCCGGCGACCGGTTCGGGGCCGACCCGGCGAGCGGCGCGGGCCGGGCGGGCGCGGCCCCGGACCCGCTGCGCCAGGGCCCCGGGCCTGGGCACGTCTCATGGCCGCCGCCCTACGCGGGACCGGGCTCACCGCTCGGTGACCCGGCAGCCGACACCGCCGCGCGCGGGCCGGCCTACCCGCCCGGCCCGCCCATCCCGTCGGCACCGCCCCGGTTCGGCGGCCTGACCGGTCCGGGCGGGCCACCCGGCCCGTTGGCCTCCGCAGTACCCGCCTGGCCGTCACCGCCGGCGCCGCCCGCCGCCCCGCCTCGGACCGGGCCGGTCGGGCCGGTCGGGCCGGTCGGGCCGGTCGGGCCGGTCGGGCCGGTCGGGCCGGTCGGGCCGGTCGGGCCGGGGAGCTTCCCAGCGCCCACGCCCGGCGTTGGATCCGGATCGAGCTCCCCGACCGGGCCCGGCGGTCCACGGGAGTCCGTCGGACCGCCCGGGCAGCCTGGACAGGTGCCCATCACCGGTCTACCCGGGGCCGTCGGCTCGGAGCCGCGTCCGCCCGGGCCACCGGCTCCCCCGGGTCCGCCCGGCGGACTGGCCGGACCGCCCGGTCCGCTCTACTACGCTCCGCCGATCAGACCCGGTTCCCTCCCACCCGGCGCAGCAGGGGCACCCGGGACACCCACGCCCGGCCCCCCGCCGGTCGGCTTTCCCGGGAGCCTCACCCCGCCGGCCGACCCCGCCTTCACCGCCCGACCGCTCCCCGCCGGCCCCGGAGGCACTCCCACACCAGGCTCCGACCTCGGCGGACCGGCCTCGCCCGGCGCTGCGCCAGGGCTTGGTCCCAGCGGCACGGTCCCGCCCTGGGAGGGTGACGGTGACCTCACCTACCGGCTGACCCCACCCAGCTCGACCGTTCCCGGACGTCCGGGTGTCCGGCCGCCCGCCGGTCCCCAGCCCGGACCCGCCCACCAGGTGAACGAGCCCAGGGGAAGCCTGGTCGGCGACGGCGACGGCGACGGCGACACGACCTTCCTCGGACCGTTCGGGGCCCGCGGTGGAGCCACCGGACCCGCCGGCGGTGCGCGCGACACGCCCACCGGCCCTGGCCCCGGCCCTGGCCCCGGCCCCGGCCCTGGCCCCGGCCCCGGCCCCGGCCCCGGCCCCGGCCCCGGAGTGTCCAGCGCCGCCGGAACGGTGACCCCGGATGTTGGCGCGTTCGACGCCGCGAGGGCCGCTGGCGCTGCCCGGGGTGGCGGCGCTCCCCCGCCCGGCTTTCCCACGCCCGGGCCGATCGGCGGGTACCCGCCGCCGGCCGGCGCCGGTCCCCGTGCGGTGCCGGAGCACCGTCCCGTGCCCTATGGCCCGTTCCCGGCCGGGGCCGGTCCGAACGGGTTCCCGCCGGGCGCGGTACCCGGCCGCGACAACGCCTTCCCCCTGCCCGCCGCCCCCACCGCGCCCGTCCCGGACAGGGGTCGCCCGGCGTCCCTGCCGGGCCTGTTGCCCGGACTGCCGCCACCGGCCGGCGACGGCTCCGAGCCCACGGCCGGTGGAGCCCGGGAGGGCGCCCGCCGGCCCGCAGCCGACCGGAACAAGGTGCTGGTCGACCGGCGCCTGTTGATCGGGTGCGGCGGGTTGCTGCTGGTCCTGGTGATCGTGTTCGGAGTCCTGGCGTTCACCGGGGGCAACGGAGGCGGTGAGTCGACCACCGCCGCCCAGGGCCGCCCCGCGGGCGCCGGGACGGCCACCACGGGCACGGGGGCCGAGGCCGGGGGCGATCCGCGGGAGATCCTGCGATCTCTGCTCAATCCCGCCGTCATGACCGGTTGTACTGCTCCGGCACGCAGCGACAGCGCCTACGCCGACGCCACCCTCATCTGCAAAGCGCCGTCGGGGATGGAGGTCAGCGCGTTCCACTTCCCGAACCGTTCCGCACTGGATCGACAGATCGGCGCCCGGGAAACGTTCTACTTCGACGAAGGAAACTGCGACGACGGGCAGCAGAGCTCGGAACGGTGGAGCTCGCCCGCCGACGCTACCGGTGGCAGCCGCCTGTGCTACTTCTTCGCGAACAGGTTCTACGAGTTCTGGACGTACGACGACCATCTGATCGCCTTCTCCGCCGACGATCCGACGGCTGCTCGCATCAACGACTGGTGGCACTCGTTCACCCCGCTGCGCCGCTGAGTGACAATCGTTCGGGAGGGCGGACGGCATGCAGGATCCCGACGAGACCACCTCGCCGGAACCGGTCGACGACCCCGAGGGGTCGCTGGTCGGGGACGGGGATCACCGCGCTGCGGGCACCGGCGGCGGACGGCGGCGAGCCGTTGTGGCCGGCCTCGCCGGCGCGGTCATCATCGGTGCGGGCGTCGCCGTCGGGCTGCTGGTGAGCGGCGGTTCGGATCAGGCCTCCACCGGGCGGCCCGCCCCGAGCACCGCCGTTTCGGGTTCTGATCGTTCCAGCGGCGGCCGCACGGTCGGGAGCCCGGCGCCGAGCGTGACGTTCGATCCGGCCGATGCCCGGCTGCTGGCCTCGCTGCGGCCGTTCGCGGTCACCGACTGCCGGGCCGCCCCTCGTGATGGTGACGGGGTGGCGGCGGCGTTGACCTGCGCCCCCGGGGTCTCGACCGAGACCCCGGCGCCGGCGCGGCTGTCGGTCCTGCGGTACCGGGACGCTGCCGCGCTGCAAGGCGACGTCGAACGCCGGTCGGCGAAGCTCACCGACGCCGGGGACTGCGCCCGGGGTCAGACCAGCATCGAGCGTTGGGCCCACAGCGCTCGGCGCCGCGGCACCTTCCTCTGCACGGCCGAGGCGGACCGGTTCGCGGTGTTCTGGACCGTGGACGACGAGTTGGTCGGCTTCGCCACCGAGGATCCCGATGCAGGCCGGCTCCTGGCCTGGTGGCGCGAGTACGACCCGCTCTGAACAGAGCCCTGACCTGGTCGACGGGGTGGTCTCAGTAGTCGGGACGGCCCCGCGGCCGGTACGGCGCCGAGAGCTCGGCGAGGGTCTCCTGGACCCTGTGCGCGTGCGGCATGCACGAGAGAACGACCCGGCCGCGCTGACCGGCCGTCTCGACGATCAGGCTGCCCGATCCCAGCAGGCGGTCGATGGCGTTCTGCCGCACCGTCGCTGCGACCAGCCAGGCGAGCGGGATGTCCCGGCCGGCACGGGTGATCAGGCCTTCTCTGATCACGAGCCGCTGACTGGTGACGACGTAGTGGGTCGTGAGCTGGCGCAGCCAGGGCATCGCGCCGAGGTAGGCGATCGCCCCGAGAGCGAGGAACAGCACCAGGTACTGGACGGGTTTCTGCACCACGCCACCAGGCGCGAAGAAGACGCCCAGCACCGCGAGGACGAGAGCCACCACCGTCCAGAGCGCCGGAATGATCAGGCTGACCCAGTGCGGGTGCAGATGCAGGACAACCTCTTCGTCCTGGGTGAGGATGTCGTCGGGGAACGCCACGGTGACGATCGTCGCATCCGGCACCGACAGGCCACATTCGGGTCCGTCGCGTGGCGGGCCGGCTTGCGGAGTCCGCCCTGCCCGCCGTCACCGCAGGTGGACGACGTCTCCGGCGCTGTAAGCACGACCGGCCACCACGAGCCGCCCCTCGAGATCGACATCCGTCGCCCTGCCGATGTCGGCCGAGCCGTCCGGGAGCTCGACGCGGACCTCCCGACCGATCGTCGCGCACACCGCCAGATAGGCGGCGCGGGCCGCCTGAGGATCGGCCTCCCAGGCGGCAAGCGCGTCGACGAGCCCGGTGAGGATCCGTCCGAGTAGTTCGGTGCGGTCCAGGGCGACCGGATGGGCGCCGGCGAGCAGCAGACTCGTGGACCGGGCCGGCAACTCGTCCGGTTCCGCGTTGACGTTGAGCCCGAAGCCGATGACCACCGATGGCGCGGACGCCGGCACCGGAACAACCTCTACCAGGATGCCGGCCAGCTTCCCGCCCTCGACCAGGACGTCGTTGGGCCACTTGAGGACCGCGGGCACGCCGGCGACGGCCCGCACCGTGGCGACCAGCGACGTGCCGACGACCATCGGCAGCCAGCCGAGCCGGGAGACCGCGGTCCGCGGTCGGATGAGCAGGGACACGGTCAGGCCGGCCCCGGGTCGGGACTCCCAGGAGCGGTCGAGCCGCCCACGCCCGGCGGTCTGCCGTTCCGCGGCGAGGACCAGAGCGCGGCCGTGGGGGGCGACCCCGGGCTCTGAGCCTTCGCGCCACTGTCGCGAGAGCCCGCCCAGAGCCGGATCGCCGGTCTCCCCCCGCGCGATTCTGGCCAGGGCCGCGTTCGTCGAGTCGATCTCCTGGATCACGGTCAGGTCCATCCCGGCCGCCGCCGCGGCAGCCGTCAGCCGCGTGGCGTCGAGGGGACCCCGGTCACCGGCCGGGCCTGGTGACCGACCTCGGCCGGCGTCGGCGGCGTCGTCGGCGGCGGCGGCGGCGGGCGCAGCTGGATCCTGGAGCGGTTCCGCAGGGGCGGAATCCGGCGTCGAGCTCACGGCAGACAGCCTGCCAGAGCGGTTCGTCTCACGAGCGCAGGCTCGGGGCGCGCATCGACACACCGATGGTCCGGGCGATACGAGACCAACCTCACGTCGTCCGATCTGTGCCGGATGCCACGAGTCGGCCAGTGCGCCGACGTGCAGAGCGCTCCTGGTACCCGACCGGGGATACCAGAAGTGGGATGCTGTGACCTTCGATACGGCCCACCGGAGGCGAGCCCCAGATTCCGGTCAATCGATGAGATCAACTCCACAACAGTCGCGCACGTGAGCCCACAGGGGTCGTACGCTGCGGCCTATGGCTCTTCCCGCGTCCGCCGAGGATTCTGCTCCCGACCCGCACACCACCGCAGGGCGACTTGCCCAACTGCGGCGCGTGAACGAAGACGCGGTCCACGCCGGGTCGCAGCGGGCGGTAGACGCCCAGCACGCCAAGGGCAAGATGACCGCGCGTGAGCGGATCGAGGCCTTCCTCGACCCGGGCTCGTTCGTCGAGACCGACGCGTTCGCGCGGCACCGGGCGCACGACTTCGGCGTCCAGGCCAACCGCCCGTACGGCGACGGCGTGGTGACGGGGTACGGCACCGTCGACGGCCGCCAGGTCTGCGTGTTCAGCCAGGACTTCACGGTCTTCGGGGGGAGCCTCGGCGAGGTCTTCGGCGAGAAGATCGTCAAGATCATGGATCTGGCGCTGAAGACCGGCTGCCCGGTCGTCGGTATCAACGACTCCGGCGGGGCCCGCATCCAGGAGGGTGTCGTCTCGCTCGGCCTGTACGGCGAGATCTTCTACCGCAACGTCATGGCCTCCGGTGTCGTCCCACAGCTTTCCCTGATCATGGGGCCGTGCGCCGGCGGCGCCGTGTACTCCCCGGCGATCACGGACTTCACGCTGATGGTCGATCAGACCAGCCACATGTTCATCACCGGCCCGGACGTCATCAAAGAGGTCACCGGCGAGGACGTCGGGATGGAGGAGCTGGGTGGTGCCGCCACCCACAACTCGCGCAGCGGGGTCGCGCACTTCCAGGCCGCCGACGAGACGGAGTGCCTGGAGCTCGCGCGGGCACTGCTGTCGTTCCTGCCGTCGAACAACCTCGACGAGACCCCGAGTTACGACGCGGTGGACGACCCGGGCGCCGAGATCGATCCCGAGCTCGACACCTTCATCCCGGACTCGCCGAACACGCCGTATGACATGCATCAGATCATCGAGCGCCTGGTCGACGACGGGGACTTCCTCGAGGTCCACGCCCAGTTCGCCCAGAACCTGATCGTCGGCTTCGGGCGAGTGGACGGCCGATCGGTCGGGGTCGTGGCGAACCAGCCGATGCAGTTCGCCGGCACCCTCGACATCGACGCCAGCGAGAAGGCCGCACGCTTCGTCCGGACCTGCGACGCCTTCAACATTCCGGTGCTGACCCTGGTCGATGTGCCCGGCTTCCTGCCCGGTACCTCCCAGGAATGGAACGGGATCATCCGGCGAGGCGCCAAGCTGATCTACGCCTACGCCGAGGCGACCGTCCCCAAGGTCACCGTCATCACCAGGAAGGCGTATGGCGGCGCGTACGACGTGATGGGGTCGAAGCACCTGCGGGCCGACATCAACCTCGCCTGGCCGACCGCCGAGATCGCCGTCATGGGTGCCCGGGGCGCTGTGAACATCATCTACCGGCGCGATCTGGCCAAGGCAGAGTCTCCGGACAGCCGCCGGGCGGAGCTCATCGAGGACTACAACGATCACTTCGCGACCCCGTACATCGCGGCGGAACGCGGGTACCTCGACGCGGTGATCAACCCGTCCGAGACCCGCCGGGAGATCATTCGAGCCCTGCGCCTGCTGCGTACCAAGCGGGAGTCCCTGCCGCCGAAGAAGCACGGCAACATCCCGCTGTAGTTCGGCCCCGGACTTTCGCCGGCACGCAGCCGGTCCGCTTCCCACGCGCGCACCCGCTGGACGAGCGAACACGCGACGAGGGACGACGATGGACGGCAGGCTGCGCACGGTGCGCGGCCGGAGGTCGAGTGAGGAGAGGACCGTGGCCCAGGACGACGACGGACAGACCAGCCGGCCCCGGCTACGTCTGATCCGTGGGAACGCGACACCCGAAGAGATTGCCGCGGTGGTCGCGCTTCTGGCGGCGCGCGCGGTTCCGGTGGAAGGTCCGTCTCCCGTGCGCTCCGCCTGGGCGGATCCGGCTCAGGCGCTGCGTGCCCCACTCGCTACCGGAGCAGGTTCGTGGCGACGCTCCGGGATGAGCCCGGGTGTACGCACCCGAGCTGGTTGGTAACCGAACCGACAGGTGACGCCGGGATGTCGGTGGCATCACATCCAGGCACAACAAGAGCGAACTGTGCGGCCCGACTCGCCTAGACTTCAGGCAGGCCGGACGAGGACGGGAGCAACGTGCGTAAGATCCTCATTGCTAACCGGGGAGAGATTGCGGTTCGGGTGGCCCGCGCATGCCGCGACGCCGGATACACGAGCGTTGCGGTATACGCCGAACCGGACATCGACGCACTGCACGTGCGCGTCGCCGACGAGGCATTCGCGCTGGGTGGTACGACCCCTGGCGACTCCTATCTACGCATCGACAAGATACTCGATGCCTGCAAGTCGTCCGGAGCGGATGCTGTTCATCCTGGATACGGCTTCCTCTCGGAGAACGCGGATTTCGCCGAGGCTGTGATCGGTGCCGGCCTTACCTGGATCGGTCCGCCGCCCGAGGCCATTCGCCGCCTCGGAGACAAGACGGCGGCCCGCCACATCGCACTGGCCGTCGGCGCGCCGCTCGCGCCGGGCACCGCCGATCCCGTTGCCGGCGTCGATGAAGTCGTCGCCTTCGCCGAGCAGTACGGCCTGCCGGTCGCCATCAAGGCCGCGTTCGGTGGCGGTGGCCGCGGGCTCAAGGTCGCCTGGACCGCGGAGGAACTGCCCGAACTGTTCGACAGCGCGGTCCGAGAGGCGGTCGCCGCCTTCGGCCGGGGCGAATGCTTCGTGGAGCGCTACCTCGACCAGCCCCGGCACGTGGAGACGCAGGTCCTCGCCGACAGCCACGGCAACGTCGTCGTCGTCGGCACCCGGGACTGCTCGCTGCAGCGGCGCTACCAGAAGCTCGTCGAGGAGGCGCCGGCGCCGTTCCTCTCCGCGGAGCAGCTCACCGAGCTCTACGAGGCGTCCAAGGCGATCTGCAAGAAGGCCGGCTACGTCGGCGCTGGCACCGTGGAATTCCTGGTCGCCCGCGACGGCATGATCAGCTTCCTCGAGGTGAACACCCGGCTCCAGGTCGAGCACCCGGTGACCGAAGAGGTGTCCGGCGTGGACCTCGTCCGCGCCCAGTTCCGGATCGCGGAGGGTGAGGCGCTCGACTTCACCGACCCCGCTCCCCGCGGCCACGCCATCGAGTTCCGGATCAACGGGGAGGACCCCGGCCGCAACTTCCTTCCCGCTCCGGGAACAGTGACCACGTTCGTCTCGCCGGCCGGTCCGGGCGTACGTCTCGACACCGGAGTCGAGAGCGGCAGCGTGATCGGGGGCGCCTTCGACTCCCTGCTCGCCAAGCTCATCATCACCGGTGCGACCCGCCAGGAGGCGCTGGAGCGTGCCCGGCGTGCGCTGGACGAGATGGTTGTCGACGGCATGGCCACAGCACTGCCGTTCCATCGTGCGGTCGTGCGGGACCCGGCCTTCGCTCCCGAGGACGCCGCGGAGCCGTTCCGCATCCACAACCGGTGGATCGAGACCGAGTTCGACAACACCATCCCGGCCTTCAGCGGTGGCACGGACGCCGACACCACGCCCGAGCCCCGGGAGTCGGTCATCGTCGAGGTGGGCGGCAAGCGTCTCGAGGTCGTGCTGCCGGCGGGGCTCGGCGCCACCTCGACCTCGTCCGCGTCGCGTGGTGCCGCGCCCAAGCGGTCTTCCCGCGGCGCGGCGGCCACCAAGGTGACCGGTGACGCCCTGACCAGTCCCATGCAGGGCACCATCGTGAAGGTTGCTGTCAACGACGGCGACACGGTCGCCGCCGGCGACCTCATCATCGTGCTGGAAGCGATGAAGATGGAGCAGCCGATCAATGCTCATCGCGGCGGCACCGTCACCGGTCTGACCGCAGCCGTGGGCGCGGTGGTCACCAGTGGTGCCGTTCTCTGTGAGATCAAGGACTGATCTGCCTCTCCGCCCGCCGCGCTGTCTTCCTGCCGGCCGTCCACTTCATAAGCTGCGGGGTATGGACGGCGGCGAAGACAGCGCGACGGTGCGCGGGCAGGACACGGGGGCGACAGCCCCGCCGGCGGTGGCGCGACGGCCACCGCTGACCGGCCGTGTCCACTATCTCCTCGGCGGGACACTTCCTCCGACCTACAACGCGTGGATCTCCCAGGATTTGACCGCCCCAGGCTGGCGGACGCGGCAGGCGGCACGCCCCTTCGTTCTGATGCTGCCGTTTGCCGTGGTCTTCGCTCTGCTTCCGGGCGAGCTGGCCGTTCGCGCGGCGACGGTCGCGTTCCTCCTGGTCGCCGGGGCGGGGTTGGGCTTCGCCACCAGCGGCTTCTTCCGGAACCGGCGGCTTGAACAACACGGCTTGCCACCCGTGATTCCGCCGCACGAGGACGAGGATGACGAGTAACCGTCGGCTCCACGCCGTCCCCGGCCTGACCGGCGCCCAAGGATGATCATTCCTGCTCATGGTGCACCGGGCCGACGTGATAGGTGCGCTCTTCCGGACTCGTCCAGATGAAGTGTCCGGGTCTGACCTGGCAAACCTTCCACCGCGTCACCGGGCTGGTCGTGGCGGAAGGTGCGGCTCCGCGCGGCCGGTCCGCGGCGTGCTTGAGCCGGTGATGGCGGCGGCACGCCGGGCCAAGGTTGCCTTCCTCCGTCCTGCCGCTGTGGCTGCGCGGCCGAGTATGGTCGAGATCGCAGGCGGCTGACGGTTTGTCGCAACCTGGAAAGACACAGGTGGGATTACGAGCCCGGATATACCGGGCCAACGCGGCGGATGGGAATCGCCGACTCGCCGTCTCCACCACCCGTCCCTCCGCCGGGTCGGTGAGGATCCGCCGCCAGGTGCATCGCGGGTTGGCCGCCATCTCGCGGACGATCTCGGCGGGTATCGGCCCGTAGCCCGGGATTTCGCCGGGCTTCTCCGACAGGCCCGCCAGGGATTCCACCGGCACGATGACCTGCATCTCGATATTGATGCGATCGCGGTCATCTCCCATGATCAGGTCGTAGAGGACGTCGGCACGCCGCTGGTCGAGGTCTCGCTCGTCCTGCGTCGTTCCGGCCTTCTTCGCCAGCCCGTCGACCTTTTGGAAGGCCGCCACCATGCGGTCTGCGGGCAGCAGGGCCGAGAGGCGTCCCATCGCGTCGGCCTCGGCCCGGATCGTCACCCGACGTGCGTTCGCCGCCTTTCGACGCCGACGTTCGGCACCCTCCGGGTCCACCTTGATGACGCGGCGCCGCACGGCGGCGGCGAAGGCGCTGTGACTGGGGCGGCCGCCGCCGTTGCTCAGCACTCCTCCGGCGACCTCGTCCGCCTGTTCGTCCGTGAGGTTCGCCGTCAGTCGCTCCAGCGCGCTCAGACGCTCCAGGTCGATGGATCCGAAGCCGAGAGCGTTGACCGCAGCGGGCATGCGGCGAACCGCGCTGACCGCGAAGGCCAGCCGCCTGCCGCCCGCCGCCGGCGACAGCCTCAGCTCGGCAGCCAGTTCGTCCCCGGCGAACTCGTCGAAGGCCTGGTAGCGCTGTTCGCCGCCGTCGAGTTCGGGCGGCCGTAGCCGAGCAAACCTCGCCCGGACAACCAGCCGGGCGGCCTCCCAGCGCGCGATCTCCCGCTCGATCTGCACGTCGAGATGCAGACAGGCGCTCGCGTCGAGATTCTCCACCCATTGCGCGAACGGCGATTCCAGTATGCCGGCCACGTCACGTTCGTCCACAGCCGCTGCTTGCGGATCCGGGGCACCAGCGTCTTTCTCCCCGCCGGACCCTCCGCCCGGATCATTCGCTTTCCAGAATTCAGAAAATGAATACACTGCGCCACCTGCCGCGGGTAGATCGCCGGAAGGGTCAGGCTCCGGAAAAGATACGCCCGATCCATGTCTGCGCGATCGGCGGCCGGGAGTCGCGCGAGAGCATCGACTCCAGCCATCGAACACACGTTCGCAAGCATAGTCGATGCCGGCCGCCTCCGCCAAGCAGGTTCCGCATCCACGACGAGCGCCCTGCGAGATGCACGACCACAACCCCTAGAAAATGCTCGAGCCATCATTGATGCTCGACCAGTGCACTCGGGACCGACCAGCGGGCGACCACAACCTAGAGACGGTGCCGAAAACGCGGCGGGCGGTGGATCCGGCGGCGGGAGCGGCCTATGCTCACACCGTCATCCGAACCAGTCCCGGCGGCGAGGAGCGAGCACCGACCGCTGCCGCGCCGACCGGCGCGGCCGTCGCCATCACTCCACCGAAGGTCGACGCCGGCCGAAGTCGATTTCACCCCGCGTTGTCGAAGCCCGCGAAGAAGTCCCGGGGGCGCAGAACCCGGGCAGCCTCGGTGATCGATCCGGACAACGAGGGGTAGATGGAGAAGGTGTGCGCGATCTGATCGACGGTGAGACCGTGTTCGACCGCGAGCGAGACAGAAAGGATGAGCTCCGACGCGCGCGGGGCGACAATCACGCCACCGAGCACGCTGCCGCTGCCCGGCCGGCAGAACAGTTTGACGAAACCGTCCTCAATCCCCATCATCTTCGCGCGAGGGTTGCGCGAGAGTGGCACGGTGGTCACCTCGGCCGCGACGGCACCCGTGTCCTTCATCACCTGGGTGACTCCGACCGTGGCGATTTCCGGCTCGGTGAAGATGTTGGAGGAGACGGTCCCGAGTCGCAGCGGGCTCACCGCCTCCCCGAGGGCGTGCCACATTGCTATCCGGCCCTGCATGGCGGCCACCGAAGCGAGCGGCAGAACGCCGGTGCAGTCGCCGGCCGCATACACGCCGGGCACGGAGGTGCGCGACATCCGATCGACGTTCACGTGCCCGCCGGGACCGAGGCGAACACCGACCTCGGTCAGGCCGAGCCCCTTCGTGCGGGGAACGGATCCGACCGCCATCAGAGCGTGGCTCCCCGTGACGGTGCGACCGTCGGTGAGCTCGACGATCACGCCGTCGCCGATGCGGCGGACCGAGGCGGCGCGCGAGCGGTTGAGCACCTCGATGCCACGCCGCACGAACACATCCTCGATGACGCGCGCGGCGTCCGGGTCCTCGCCGGGCAGGACCCGTTCGCGGGACGACACGAGGGTGACCTCCGCGCCCATCGCCCGGTAGGCGCTGGCGAACTCGGCGCCGGTGACGCCGGAGCCGACGACGACCAGATGCTCCGGAATCTCCTTGAGATCGTAGAGATGGCGCCAGGTGAGTATGCGTTCGCCGTCCGGGCGGGCGGTCGGAAGATCCCGCGGGCTCGCCCCGGTGGCGACGAGAATCACGTCACCCACGAAGGTCTCGCCGGTGTTCGTCTCGATCGCATGCGGCCCGACCAGTCGGCCCGCCGCGTGGACCACCTCGACCTTCTCTCGCTCGAGTCGGCGTTCGATGTCCAGGGACTGGGCCTTTGCAAGCTCCCGAACCCTTTCGTACACCTGCTCCGGATCCACACTGACGACCTCCGGCGGCGTGAGCGGAGGAACACCCCCGTCCAGACCGCTTCGCATGCCCCACGCCACGGCGGGCAGCACCGCTTCGGTCCCCGCGCCCGGTCCATGCGGGCGGATACCGAGCCCCGGCGCCAGTGCGATATTGGTCATAGTCTCCGAAGTCGCGATCAGCGTCTTGGAAGGAACACAGTCGGTGAGCACACAGGCGCCGCCGATCCCATCCGAGTCGATGACCGTGACCGTCGCGCCCAGCGACGCAGCCACGAGCGCCGATTCATAGCCGCCAGGCCCTCCACCGAGAATGACGATGCGCGTCACGTGCCCTCCCGATCTGACATCTCCTCCTTTCATCTTCCCCTGCCTCGGCGGCTGCGCTCCTCCCGGTGCGGAGAGCTCCGTAGGATCACAGGCGGAAGCCACCATGCGCGAAGTCCACGAGACATCCTTCTTCCACCTTTGAGACGGAAATAGCAGCTATAGCCACGCACCGTCACCCCGAGAGACGACGATGACCTTGTACGCGGCGTACGCCGGCAATCTCGACCCGGCGCAGATGAAGGAGCGGGCCCCCCACTCGCCCGTCACCGGCACTGGATGGATCAACGGCTGGCGCCTGACCTTCGGCGGTGAGAACGTGGGCTGGGACGGGGCGCTGGCCACGATCGTCGAGTCACCCGGCAACCATGCGTATGTGCTGCTGTACGACCTCGACCGCTATGACCTGGAGCGGCTCGACGTGTGGGAAGGCGCGGACACCGGCCTGTACACCCGCATCCGCGTCAGGGTGTCCACCCTGGACGGCGAGGCTCTCGCCTGGACCTACGTGCTGAACTCCTACGAGGGCGGCCTGCCCTCCCGGTGGTACCTCGACATGATCGCCGATTCCGCCGAGAAGGCAGGGGCTCCTGCCGACTACGTCAAGGAGCTCCGCACCCGGCCGACGGCATAGTCGGCCGGGCGAGCGCAGGTCAGAGGGAGGCCGGTGGGCGGCGCAGCAGCTCCAGGGCGGCGCCGGCCAGCAGCCGCACCCCGACGCCGACGGCCCGCTCGTCGACGTCGAAGGCCCCTTGGTGCAGATCGTAGGTGGGACCCCCCGGAACGCGGGTACCCAACCGGGCCAGCGCACCGGGCACGTGGTTGAGATACCAGCCGAAGTCCTCCCCGCCCAGGGACTGCGCCACCGTGGTGGACGCGCCATGGCCAAGGGCGCGATCGACGACGCTCTGGAACACGTCGACGACCTCCGCACTGTTGACGACGGGAGGCACGCCGCGCCGGTAGTCGACCACGATCTGCGCGCCGTAGGGGGCGACGAGCTGCTCGGCGACCCGGGTCACGAGGGTGGGGACGGACTCCCAGGTCTCTCGGGACAGCGTGCGGATGGTCCCGCGCAGCTGCCCCGTGCGGGGGATGGCGTTGGCGACGGTGCCGGCCTGCACCTGCCCCCAGACCAGGGACAACGCCGACCGTGGATCGACCAGCCGGCCAAGCGCGGCTGGCAGGTCGGCGGCCAGCCGGACGATCGCGTACACCAGGTCGACCGTGTTCTGTGGTCGCGAGGTGTGGCCACCCGGCCCCGCCATCGTGATCTCGATGGCGTCGGCCGCGGAGGTGATCGGCCCGGTCCGCAGCCCGATGGTGCCCACGTCCAGCGCGGGATCGCAGTGCACGGCGATCGCCGCCGAGGCGGGCTTCAGCGCGCCGGCGTCGATCACGTCCAGCGCCCCGCCGGGCATGAGCTCCTCGGCCGGCTGGAAGACAAGACGCACGGTCCCCGGCAGCGACGCCGTACGCGTGTACTCGGCGAGAGCCAGACCGACGCCCAGCACCACGGTGGTGTGCACGTCATGCCCACAGGCGTGGGCCACGCCGGGCACCGTCGAGCGATACACGACGTCCTTGCCGTCCGGCAGCGGGAGCGCGTCCATGTCGGCCCGGACGACCACCACCGGGGCCGCCGGATCGCGATCCGCCCCGACGCCGATGTCACACCACAGCCCCGGCACGTCCGGCAACCGGTGCGGGGACAGTCCCGCGGCGCGCAGCCTCGCCTCCACCTGCCCGGCCGTCCGCCGTTCCTGCCGGCCGAGCTCGGGGTGGGCGTGCAGGTCACGGCGCAGCGCGACCAGCTCGGATTCATGCGCGGTCACCCATCGGGCGACGGCCGCGGTCTCGTTGGCCTCCATCTGCCGGCCGGGCTCCTCCCTGCGGGCGCCGCACGGGCCCTGACGCGCGCCGTTTCGGATACCGGACCGTCGGGTGCGCGCCGACGCACCTATCCGGCAACGACCGGACGGCCGGTATTCATCTCTTCCAGCAGGGTATCGACGACCCGGGTGAGATCTCCATCGGCCCGCCGGGCCACCGCCCGCTGCCGGGTGTAGCTCGCCCCGGTCTCGAGGATCACCAGGACGTCGGCGAGCTGCTGCGCGCAGTCCAGCCGGTGGGCGACCGGAAGCAGATCCTCCACGAGGTCCACGAGGTCGTCGCGGACCGATCGCACCCCGCCGCGGTCGTCGATCAGGATCTGCGCGTCAAGGCCGTAACGGGCCGCCCGCCACTTGTTCTCCTGCACCAGCCACCGCTGCGGTGTCGGGAGCCGGTATCCGCGGTCGATCTGGGTGTTCATCCGGTCGACGAGACACTGTGCGAGGGCGGCGACCGCACCGACCTCCAGCAGCGTCGGCAGCCCGTCACAGATCCGCAGTTCCACGGTCCCGAAGTTGGGATGAGGCCGGATGTCCCACCAGACCTCCCGGATCGTCTCGATCGTGCCCGCCGCGATGAGCGTCTCCATGAAGGACTCGAAGCGCGGCCAGTCCTCCAGCGGGTAGGGCAGGCCCGCGGTGGGCAGGCTGGCGAACACCTGGGAGCGCGACGAGGCCAGGCCCGTGTCCCCGCCCAGCCAGAACGGCGACGAGGCGGACAGGGCGAGGAAATGCGGGATGTACACCATCAGGGCATTCATGATCGGCATCGCCTTGTCCGGCGAACGAACCCCGACGTGCACGTGGACGCCGAAGATGAGCAGCCGGCGGGCCAGCCACTGCATCTGGCTGACCAGCCGCGAGTACCGGTTGTCGTCGGTGATGCGCTGCCCGGCGTAGTCGCTGGTGGGATGGGTGCCGCTGCACATCAGGCCGACCCCGCGCCGCTCCGCCAGGTCACGCAGCAGCGACACCGTGCCGGCCAGGTCGGCGGTCGCCTCCCCCACCGACCCGCAGACCCCGGTGATGACCTCGACGGTCGACTCGAACAGCTCGTGTTTCGCCTTGGCCGCCTCCCGCTCGCCGACCTTCGCCCGCAGCTCGTCGAGGATGAGGGTGGCCTCGCCGCGCAGCTCGCGGGACTGTTGGTCGACGAGCTGCAGTTCCCACTCGATGCCGAGACTGGAGCTCGTCGAGGACGAGAAGGGAATCTGCACCTGGGCTCCTCGGATCGGGGCCGATGCCGGTGTCGGGCGGCCGTCACCGTTCCGCTCGGCTCACGGACAGCAGGAGCTGAGTACCCATTCGAGCCGTTCCTACCCCCGCTCCCCTCCCGCGGAGGCCGGCGCAGCCGCCGTAGCCGGGGGGGCCGCGGCAATGACTCGTACGCCCAGTTCACGAAGCTGACGGTCGGTCACCTGGGTGGGCGCCCCCGTCAGCGGGTCGAGACCGGACTGGGTCTTCGGGAAGGCGATGACCTCACGGATGTTCTCCTCACCCGCGAGGATGGCGACCAACCGGTCGATGCCGACCGCGAAACCGCCATGCGGCGGCGCACCGTAGCCAAACGGGGTGAGGAAGAAGCCGAACCGGGCGTTCGCCTCGTCGGGCGTGATCCCGAGCAGGCCGAAGATGCGCTGCTGCAGGGCGCTCTCGTGGATCCGGATCGAACCGGACCCGAGCTCCCAGCCGTTGAGCACCAGGTCGTAGGCGCGGCTGCGCACCGCGAGCGGTTCGCTCTCCAGCTTCGCGATGTCGTCGGGATGCGGGCGGGTGAAGGGGTGGTGCCCGGGCTTGGGCCGCCCGGTGGCCGGGTCGACGCCGACGAACAGCGGGAAGTCCACCACCCACACGAACCGCAGCGGCCCCTGGCCGGCCGGCGGGCGACCGAGATCGTTGCGGAGCTGTCCGAGCACCTCGCAGGTGGTCGCCCACGCGTCGGCGACCAGCAGCAGCAGGTCGCCCTCGACGGCGTCGGTCGCGGCGACGATCCCGGCGAGTTCGTCCGCCGAGAGGAACTTCGCCACCGGCGACTCCAGCTCACCACCGGCGCCCACCCGCATCCACACCAGGCCCTTGGCGCCCAGTGCCTTGGCCCGCGTGGTGAGATCGTCCAGCCGGCGCCGGTTGTGCGCGGCCGAGCCACCGGGCACCCGAATGCCCTTGATCGCCTCGGCGCCGGCGAACGCCTTGAAGCCGCTGCCGGCGAAGATCGCGGTGAGCTCGACGAGCTCCATCCCGAATCGCAGGTCCGGCTTGTCGACGCCGAAGCGGTTCATCGACTCGTGCCAGGTGATCCGTTCGATCGGCGGCACCGTGTCGGTCCGCACCGCCCGCGCCGCGGCCAGCACCGCGGCGGAGATCACGTCGAGCACGTCGTCCTGGTCGACGAAGCTCATCTCGAGGTCGAGCTGGGTGAACTCGTACTGCCGGTCAGCGCGCAGGTCCTCGTCCCGCAGGCAACGCGCGAACTGGAAGTAGCGGTCGGTCCCGCCCACCATGAGCAGCTGCTTGAACAGCTGCGGCGACTGCGGCAGGGCGTAGAAGCTTCCCGGGAACTGCCGGGACGGGACGATGAACTCCCGGGCACCCTCCGGCGTCGACGGCATCAGCAGCGGCGTCTCCACCTCGACGAAGTCGAGGGGCGCCAGGGCGGCGCGCATCGCGCCCAGCACCGCGGAGCGGGTCCGCAGGTTGCGCTGCATCCGCTCCCGACGCAGGTCGAGGTAGCGATAGGCCAGCCGGGTGGACTCGTCGACGGCGTCGGCCCGGTCGTCGAGGGGGAACGGCGGCGGGGTGGCGACCGACAGGATCTCGACAGCGCAGTCGCGCAGCTCGACCTCCCCCGTCGCCAGCGCCGGGTTCGCCGTGCCCTCCGGCCGGATGGCCACCGTGCCGGTGACTCGCAACACGTACTCGGAGCGGACGTCGACGGATCCGTCGACGACGACCTGCAGGAGGCCGGAGTGGTCCCGCAGGTCGACGAAGGTCAGCGACTGCCCGTGCTGGCGGCGGTGGGCCACCCAGCCGCACACCGACACGGTCCGGCCGACGTGATCGGCCCGCAGGTCAGCGCACAGATGCGTGCGCATGGCCGTACGCTGCCCGCTGGCCGCGGAGACCCCCGGCTCCGGGATCGGTAGCTCGCCGGTGGCCGGCTGGGTTGTAGTCATCGGTCCGTTGTTCCCATCGCTGTCCGGTTCGGCCCACCGGGCGCGGTGTCACGCCAGTGCTGTGGCGATATCGTCACGCCCGCCGCGGGATCCCGTCCCGACCTTATCGGCCGCTGCGTCGGGACGGTCCGGTCAGGCCGCCGCGCCTCGCGTCAGGTCGCGCACCCACGCGAGAGGCTCGCCCCCACCCGAGAAGGTGGTCCCGGTCGTCCGCCGTCCGGCGCGCCCGACCGGTCGCCTAGCGACGCAGCGCGCGGATGAAGCGGCCGGCCTCGGTGCGCAGCCGGGCCGGGACGCGCAGGACCTGGCGTCCGCGCGGCGTGCTGAGTTCCACCGTGATGACGTCGCCGTGCTTGACCCCGCGGGAGGCGCTCACCTCGCGACGGTCGAACACGACGTCGAACCAGTCGCCGTCCCGGGGAAACGGCGCGACGACGAGCAGCCGTCTGTCGGTGAGCACGATCCACCGGGAGGCACCGACCCGATGGCCGACGAACGTCTCCACCTTCGACGTCAGCCGTCCCGGCCCGTCGGGATCGGTCAGCCGTCCCCGCAACACGACCTCGGTGAACTCACCGGACTCCAGCGGCACGGACGGGAGCCGGCGGTGGGACGGCAACAGGGGCACGCACGCCAGTCTCCTCCACGCACCCCGTACAGTCGCCGGGTGCGAGAGCAGGCGGAGGAACCGGATGCGGCGGCCTCGGCCGCGCGGCTGGCGGAGCTGACCGGGGCCGGGCGGCACGACGTGGCGATTCTGCTGGGCTCGGGGTGGCGCCCGGCCGCGGACGTGCTCGCGCGACGGGCCAGGGAGGTCACCGAAGTCACCTTCGCCGAGCTCGGGGGCTTTCCACCGGGCACCAAGGTGCCCGGTCATCGGCCGGTCGCCCAGTCGCTGCGCCTCGAGGACCGCCGGCTGCTCGTCTACCTGGGCCGGGTGCACGCGTACGAGGGCCACGCGCTGTCACAGGTGGTGCACGCCGTGCGGCTGGCCTGCGCCGCGGGTGCGTCGACGGTCGTGCTGACGAACGCCGCCGGCGGGCTTCGCGCCGACATGACCATCGGCCAGCCGGTCCTCATCTCCGACCATCTCAACCTGACCGGACGATCACCGCTCGTGGGACCCGCCTTCACCGATCTCACCGACGCCTACTCGCCACGGCTGCGCGCCCTGGCCCGCGAGGTCGACCCGTCGCTGTCGGAGGGTGTCTACGCCGGCCTGCCCGGACCGCACTTCGAGACGCCCGCGGAGATCAGGATGCTGCGGGTGCTGGGCGCCGATCTGGTGGGCATGTCGACGGTGCACGAGACGATCGCCGCCCGGGCCGCCGGCGCCGAGGTGCTGGGCGTGTCACTGGTGACCAACCTTGCGGCGGGCATGACCGGCGAGCCGTTGAACCACCTGGAAGTGCTGGCCGCCGGGGCGGCCGCGGCGGAACGCATGGGGGTTCTGCTCGCCGACGTCGCCGCCCGGCTCTAGAGACGGCGAGATCGTGACGGCACCGGCCACGGCGAGACCATGACGGCGTCGGCCACCGACCTGCCGCCGGGGCTGCCCGATCCGCTGGCCGGACGGGTCCGGGCCTGGCTCGCCGACGACCCGGACGACGCGGACCGGGCCGAGCTGACCCGGCTGTGCGCCGAGGCCGTCCGCGACCCGGCGGCGCTCGACGAACTCGCCGACCGGTTCCGGGCGCCGTTGCGGTTCGGGACGGCGGGGCTGCGCGGGCCGCTGCGGGCCGGACCCGGCGGGATGAACACGGCCGTGGTGCGCCGTACCGCCGCCGGCCTGGCCGCCTGGCTGCGCGCCACGGTGCCGGCAGAGGCGGTCGCGCCGGCGGGCGCCCAGGCAGACACGACGGCGCGGGCGGGAGCGCAGGCGGGAGCGGGGGGTGGCACCCCGGCCGCGCCTGCCCTGGTCGTCATCGGCTACGACGCTCGGCACCGCAGCGAGGCGTTCGCGCTGGACAGCGCGCGGGTCCTCGCCGGGGCCGGGCTGCGCGCCCTGGTCCTGCCCGAGCCGCTGCCCACGCCGGTGCTGGCCTTCGCCGTGCGTCACCTGCGCGCCGACGCCGGCGTGATGGTCACCGCCAGCCATAATCCGGCCACCGACAACGGCTACAAGGTCTACCTGGGTGGCGCCGAGCCGGACCCGGGTCGCGGTGCGCAACTCGTCGCCCCCGCCGACGCCGACATCGAACGGCGCATCGCCGCCGCCGGTCCGGCCGCCGCAATACCGATGGCCGAGACCTGGCGCCAGCTCGACGGACGGCTCGTCGAGGACTACATCCACGCCGCCGTGGCGGCAGTCCTCGACCTGGCACCGACGGCCGACCCTGCGCCGACGGCCGGCCCGGATGAGCCCGAGCCCGAGCCCGTGCCCGTGCCCGTGCCGGCGATCGTCGCGTACACCCCGCTGCACGGGGTCGGCGCCCGGACTCTCGCCGCCGTCTTCGCCGCCGCCGGGCTCGCGGCCCCGGCACTCGTCGACGAGCAGGCCGAACCCGATCCGGACTTCCCGACCGTCTCCCGGCCGAACCCCGAGGAGGCGGGCACGATGGACCGGGCGCTGGCTCTCGGAGACCGCATCGGCGCGGATCTGGTGCTGGCAACCGATCCCGACGCGGACCGCTGCGCCGTCGCGGTGGGCGGGCGGTTGCTCACCGGCGACGAGATCGGCCTGCTCCTCGCCGATCAGGTGCTCCGCCACCGGCCCGGCCCGGTGGCGACCACCCTGGTCAGCTCGTCCGGCCTGCGCGCGCTGGCGCGGAGCTGGGGGGTCGAATACCGCGAGACGCTCACCGGCTTCAAGTGGATCATGCGGGCGGATCCGGGACTCGTCTTCGGTTACGAGGAGGCGCTCGGCTACGCCCTCGTCCCGGACCTGGTGCGCGACAAGGACGGCATCACCGCGGCGCTGGCCGTCACGCTCATCGCCGCCGCCGCGAAGCGGCGCGGCCGGACCCTGCTGGATCTCCTCGACGAGTTGGCGGCGCGGATCGGCGTACACGAGACCGGGCAGCGCTCAGTCCGCTTCGCCGACGCCGCCCGGATCGCCACGGCGATGCGGCGACTGCGCGCCCAGCCCCCGCCTCGACTCGCGGACCGCGCGGTGACGGGCCGGCGCGATCTCCTCGACGACGGCGTCCCGCCGACGGCGGATGCCCTGCCGACGGCGGATGCCCTGCCGTCGGCCGACATTCTCGTCCTGTTCCTCGGCGACGACCGGGTGACCTTCCGGCCGAGCGGGACCGAGCCGAAGCTGAAGGTCTACCTCGAGGTCGTCGAGCCGGTCGACGACACAGCGACCCCCCAGAACACCGAGGACACCGAGGACACCGAGGACACCGAGAACACCGAGAACACCGAGAACACGGTGGTCAGCGCCGTCACCGCGGCCCGCGAGCGAGCCCGGTCCCGGCTGGCCGAGCTCACCGCCGCCGTCGACGATCTACTCGGCCAGCTCGGGTAGCCGCCCCGTGACCCGCAGCCAACCGTGCACGCCCAGGCCGTCCGCCGGCACCGCTGCACTCCGCACTCCGCACATCTTCCCGTGGATCACATCTCCCCGTAGATCCGGTCGCCGGCGTCGCCGAGCCCGGGGACGATGTAGGCGGTGTCGTTCAACCGCTCGTCGACGGCTGCGGCCACCACAGTCAGCTCCGCCGCCGCCGCGACCGGCAGGCCGGACTCCAGCGCCGCCAGCCCCTCCGGCGCGGCGACGACCGCGACGACCGTGATGCCCCGCGCCCCGCGGTCGAGCAGCAACCGCAGGCAGTGCAACGCCGAACCACCGGTGGCGAGCATCGGGTCGAGCAGCAGCACGGGCCGGCCGGTCAGATCGGCGGGCACGGCCTCCAGGTAGACGGTGGGTCGGTGCGTGGTCTCGTCCCGGGCCAGGCCGATGAAGGCGGTGTGGGCGTCCGGCAGCAGGCCGAGCGCCGCCGGCAGCATGCCGAGGCCGGCGCGCAGCACCGGGGCGACGACCGCCTCGGCGGCCGGTCGCACCCCGGCCGTCGTCGCCAGCGGCGTCGTCACCGTCACGGGCATGGTCGGCAGCGCCCGGGTCGCCTCGTAGACCAGCATCGTCGCCAGGTCGTGCAGGGTCGGCCGGAAACGGGAGCGCGGCGTGCGCTCGTCGCGGAGCACGGTGAGCGACGAGGCCGCCAGGGGATGGTCCACGACGTGCAGATGCACGGACTGACTCCTCGAGCGCGGGACGGGATCGGCAATGATGCAACGTATGACAACCGACCCCGCCGGACCCGACCGTCCCGCCGAGGAAGCGGCGGGCGGCGCCCCCACCACGGCCGAGGGCGCCCGGCCCACCTTGCGGCGGGCCGAGGTCGCCCGGCTGATCGACCACACCCTGCTGGCCCCGGCCGCGACCGACGAGGAGGTGCTCGCGCTGTGTGCCGAGGCCGCCAGGCTGGGCGTCGGCGCGGTCTGCGTGGCCCCGACCCACGTCTACCTCGCCGCGGCGAGCACGTACCGCAGCAGCCACGAGGCCGAGCCCGCCTTCGCCGTCGCCTCGGTGATCGGCTTTCCGCACGGCACGCATCTCACCGTCATCAAGGCCGAGGAGGCCCGCCGGGCCGTCGCGGACGGCGCGACGGAGATCGACATGGTCATCGACATCGCCAACGCGCTGGACGAGAACTGGCGGGCGATCGAGACCGAGATCTCCGAGGTCCGCCTGTCGGTGCCGCCGCATGTGATCCTCAAGGTGATCCTGGAGACCGCCCTGCTGCCCGACGCGAACATCATCGCAGCCTGCCGGGCGGCGGAGGCCGGCGGCGCCGAGTTCGTCAAGACGTCCACCGGATTCCACCCTGCCGGGGGGGCCAGCGTGCGAGCGGTGCGGGCGATGGCCGAGGCGGTGGGGGGACGGCTCGGAATCAAGGCCTCCGGCGGCATCCGGACCGCGGAGAAGGCGAAGGACATGCTCGAGGCCGGTGCAACCCGCCTCGGGCTGTCCGCCTCCGCCGACGTCCTCGCCGGCTTCCCCGCCTGATCCGACCCCGGCGTCCCCGCCCCGGGACGCGGCTACGCGGACATCTGGGGAACCCAGCAGGCCGCCAGATGATCGTCGACCAGACCGCAGGCCTGCATGAGCGCGTACGCGGTGGTCGGGCCGACGAACACGAAGCCGGTCGCGCGCAGCCCCTTCGCCAGCGCCACCGACTCGGCGGTCTTCGCCGGGACGTCGGCGAGGGTGGCCGGCCTGGCCCGCTGCGGCGGCCGGTGCGACCAGATCAGCTCGGGCAGCGGCCGGTCGAGGGCGAGCACCGCCCGGGCGTTGACGATCGTGGCCTCGATCTTGCGGCGGTTACGCACGATGCCGGCGTCGCCGAGCAGCCGCTCGACGTCGGCGGCCCCGAACCCGGCGACCACACTCGGGTCGAACCCGGCGAAGGCCGACCGGAATGCCGGTCGCTTGCGCAGGATCGTCAACCACGACAGCCCGGACTGGAACGCCTCGAGGGTGAGGCGCTCGAACAGACTCACCTCGTCCCGGACCGGGCGGCCCCACTCCTCATCGTGGTACTCGACGTATTCCGGCGCCGACAGGCCCCAGGGGCAACGCGCCCGCCCGTCGGCTCCGACCACGGCGCCCGCGGGGGCGGGCCGGTTCGGCATCGGGCCGGCGGGCACCGTCAGGGCGCCGAGGGGCTCGGTTCCTGCCACGCTCGTGCTCATCGGGCGAGCTCCTCACGGACGTAGGGCGCGTAGCCCGGCTTGATGACATCGTTGATCAGGTCGAGACGCTCGTCGAAGGGCAGGAAGGCCGACTTCATCGCGTTCAGGCTGAGCCAGCGGATGTCCGACCAGTCGTAGCCGTGGACGTCGACGAGCGTCGCGAACTCGCTCGACAGCGACACGTCGCTCATGAGCCGGTTGTCCGTGTTCACGGTGACCCGGAAGTGCAGCCGGCGCAGCAGGGCGATGGGATGGCGCTCGATGCTCGGCGCGGCACCCGTGTGCACGTTCGAGGTGGGGCACATCTCCAGCGGCACCCGGACGTCGCGCACGTAGTTGGCGAGGTCTCCGAGGGTCGCCTTGCCGTCCGGATCGACCGTGATGTCGTCGACGATGCGCACCCCGTGGCCGAGCCGGTCGGCGTTGCACCACTGGACCGCCTCCCAGATCGACGGCAGCCCGAACGCCTCTCCCGCATGGATGGTGTAGTGCCCGTTCGCCCGCTGGATGTACTGGAAGGCGTCGAGGTGCCGGGTCGGCGGGTTGCCCGCCTCGGCGCCGGCGATGTCGAAACCGACCACTCCGGCGTCGCGCCAGCGCACCGCCAGCTCCGCGATCTCCAGCGAGCGGGCCTGGTGACGCATGGCCGTGAGCAGCGCGCGGATGCGCAGCGGCGTGCCGGCCGAGCCAGCACGGAAGCCGTCGAGGACGGCCTCGACGACCGCGTCCAGCGACAGGCCGCGCTCGACGTGCAGCTCGGGCGCGAACCGCACCTCGGCATAGACCACGCCGTCGGCCGCGAGGTCCTCGGCGCACTCGCGCGCCACCCGCCGGATCGCCTCCTGGGTCTGCATCACGCCGACGGTGTGGCGGAAGGTCTCCAGGTAGCGCACCAGCGAGCCGCTGTGCGCCCCGCCGCGGAACCAGGTGCTCAGGGCCTTCGCGTCCGTGGACGGCAGGTCCCGGTAACCGGTCTCGTCGGCGAGCTCGACCACCGTGGCCGGCCGCAGCCCGCCGTCGAGATGGTCGTGCAGCAGGACCTTCGGCACCCGGCGGATCTCGTCGACCGTGATCGGACCGGGCGGTGCGTCGTTCGTCATCGGCTCCTCCGTCTCCTGCGCAGACCGTAGGCCACGGGTCCGACAGAACCGCGACGCCGCGAGGGCGGCCGGGCCGTCTCCCTCCCCCGCGGACGCGCTCAGGAGCAGATCAGGCGCGGATGTGGTCTCCGACGAGCGGGGTGGGCGGCGGCGGCTGCGGGGTGACCGTCACCGCGCCGGCGAGCGCGGCCAGCGCGCGGCCGAGGGTCGTCGGATCGTCGGTGTGCATTTCCAGCAGCGGCTCCCCCGCCGTGACCCGGTCGCCGATGCCCGCCCGCCAGCGCACACCCGCCGTCGCGGACACCGCGTCCTCCTTGCGAGCCCGCCCCGCGCCCAGCCGCCAGGCCGCGATGCCGACCGCCCGGGCGTCGAGATGCGCCAGGTAGCCGGACGCCGGGGCGGGCACGGTCTCGATGTGGGTCGCCCGTGGCAGGACCGCGTCGGGATCGCCGCCCTGCGCCGCGACCATCTCCCGCCACACCGGGTAGGCGTCCCCGGCCGCCAGCACCTCGGCCGGATCACGAACCGCCCGCGGCCCGCCCGCGTCCGGAGCCGCCGGCGCCCCGCCGGCGCCGACCGCCCGCCCCGCGCCCGCCAGCTGGATCATCACCCGAGCCAGGGCGACGGTGACCTCGACCAGGTCCCTGGGCCCGCCGCCACGCAGCGTGTCGACCGCCTCGGCCACCTCCAGCGCGTTGCCGGCGGTCCGCCCCAGCGGGTGGTCCATGCGGGTCAGCACCGCCTCGGTCCGGACACCGGCGGCCGCGCCGAGCCCGACCATGGTCCGCGCCAGCTCCCGGGCGTCGTCCAGCGAGGTCATGAACGCCCCCGAGCCGACCTTCACGTCGAGGACCAGCGCGGACGTTCCCTCGGCGATCTTCTTGCTCATGATCGACGAGGCGATGAGCGGGATCGACTCGACCGTCCCGGTGACGTCCCGCAGCGCGTAGAGCCGGCGATCGGCGGGAGCCAGTCCGGCCCCGGCGGCACAGATCACCGCGCCCACCTCGGCAAGCTGACGGCGCATCCGTTCGACCGGCAGGTCGGCGCGCCAACCCGGGATCGACTCCATCTTGTCCAGCGTCCCGCCGGTGTGCCCGAGGCCCCGCCCCGACAGCTGCGGGACGGCGACGCCGCACGCGGCGACCAGCGGCACCAGCACCAGCGAGACCTTGTCGCCGACCCCGCCGGTCGAGTGCTTGTCCACGGTCGGACGGCCGACTCCGGCCAGGTCCAGCCGCTCGCCGCTGGCGATCATTGCCGCGGTCCAGCGGTCGAGCTCGGGCGGGGACATTCCCCGCCACACCACCGCCATCAGGTAGGCCGACATCTGCTCGTCGGCGACCCGGCCGTGGGTGTAGGCGTCGACCAGCCAGTCGACGGCCGCCAGCGGTAGCGAGCGGCCATCCCGCTTGGCGCGGATGAGATCGACGACGTCGAAGTCGGCGCTCACGACGCCCCCGATCCGCCGGACGGGGTAGCACCGGTGGGGGATGGGCCGGGCGGAACGGGAGGGCCGGGCGGAACGGGCGGATCGCCGGCCGCCACCGCCGCAAGATCCGCCCGCCGCGGCGGGACCGGCAGGTCGAGCGGACCGAACGCGCCGGGCAGCAGCTCCGCCAACCGCCGCACGCCGTCAGCGGTCGCGACGAGCAGGTCGGGGCCGCCGTGCTCGTAGAGGAGCTGCCGGCACCGGCCGCAGGGCGCCAGCGGCCGTCCGTCCGCGTCGACGCACGCGAACGCCACCAGGCGGCCGCCTCCCCGGGCGTGCAGCGCCGAGACGAGGCCGCACTCGGCGCACAGCGCGAGGCCGTACGAGGCGTTCTCGACGTTGCAGCCGACGACCATCCACGGCTCGTCCCCGGTGGTGCGGCCCTCGGCATCCGGACGGTCGACGACCAGCGCCGCCGCGCCGACCCGGAGGCCCGAATACGGCGCGTAGGCACTCTGCGCGACACGGACAGCGGCGTTCCGCAGCCGTTCCCAGTCTCTGTCGTCCACACTCCACCCCATGTTCCTGCACCCCCTGGTCCCGCCGTACTTCATGGCTTCGCGACACTCCGCGGCGTCGCGACACTCCGCGGCCTCGCGACACCCCGCGGCCTTGCCACCTCGTGTTCTCGTCGGAGTCCGTGGTCCGATCGGGCGCTGACGCCAGCATGCCCGACCTCCGCGGGCCGGCCACGATGTGATCCCATTGACGCGAGCCTCACTGGCGATCGGGAAGGGACGAAGGGATGGCAGGCGAGTCCCCGGACAACCCGGGTCCGGCCGGGGCGGTGGCCCTCGTCGGAGGGCGCTACCGGCTCGACGGCGTCCTCGGGCATGGCGGCTTCGGCGTCGTGCACCGGGCCACTGACGAGCTGCTCCAGCGGGTGGTGGCCGTCAAGGAGGTGCGGCTGCCGATCACCGAAAGTGGTCTGGAGCGCGACCGGGCTCGGGAGCGGGTCCTGCGCGAGGCGCGCGCCGCCGGGCGGTTGCACCATCCCGGAGCCGTCGCCGTGCTCGACGTCATCGACGACGGCGATCTGCCGTGGATCGTCATGGAGTACGTCGAGGGGCAGTCGCTGTCGCGGATCATCGCGGATCTCGGCCCTCGGCCGGTCGACGAGACCTGCCGCGTCGGCATCAGTCTCGCCTACGCCCTGGAGGCGGCGCACCGGCTCGGGATCGTCCACCGGGATGTCAAGCCGAGCAACGTGCTGGTCACCCCCGACGGTCGGGCCCGGCTGACGGACTTCGGCATCGCGGTCAGCCACGGTGATCCCCGGCTCACCAGCACCGGGATGGTGCTCGGCTCGCCGGCCTACCTGCCGCCCGAGCGAGCTCGCGGGGACGCGGGCAGCGCCACCGGTGACCGGTGGGGGCTGGGCGCCACGCTGTTCACCACGGTCGAGGGCTGCCCGCCCTTCGCCGGCAGCGACCCGATCTCGGTGCTCGCCGCACTCATGCAGGGGCGGCGCCAGCCCTTCCGCCTCGCCGGCCCACTGGCACCGGTGATCGACGATCTGATGGCGCCGCACGAGCTGAGCCGGCCCCCGCTGTCCATCGTGCGCAAGCGGCTGCGTGAGATCCTGGAGCGTGGCGGCGAGCGGCGCTCGTCCCGGACGGGCCGACCGACGCGCCCCACCCGGCCGCGCCCGTCTGCCCGCAGCATCTCCACCGGGCCGCCCGACGCGGCCGACCGCCCCGATCCCGTCGAGGCGGTCGACGAGCTCCCCGAGGGGACCGTTGCGCAGGGCACGGACGATCCGCACCGCCAGGCCGATCCCGGTGGCGCGGGTCGCTCCCACGGCGGAGACGATGCAGCAGCCCTGGACGAGCCGGGCGGCGATGCCACCGGCCACGGCCCGCGGCCGATGCTCGACGAGGCTCCCGGCGACGACACGCCCCACCCTGACGGCAGGGACACCGCTCACCCTCGGCAGCGATCGAAGGCAACCAAAGAGCACAGCACTGACGATGAAAGCCGTGCAGCCGAACAACGCGGCGCGGTCGAAAGCCGTCGGGACGACAGTGGCGAGACGCTGGCCACGAAACACCCCGACGTCGCGGAATCCGTCGCGCCCGCCTCGACCGCGAGCTCCTCGGCGGGCGCCGCCGGCCCCGGGTATTCCGAACCGGCGGTCACGGCATGGGCGCCCCCGGCGCCGATGATCGGCCTACCGACGGTCTCCCCAACGGGAAACATCGAATCGGCCGCCGTGCCGCTCTCCGCGTCTGCGGGCGGCGCCCCCGCCCCGCCCGGCACAGCTACGGAGACCGTTGCGGCCGAGGCCTACACAGACGAGACCGTCGCGAGTGAGAGCGGTGCACGTGAGACCCACGGGCTGAATCCCGTCGCCACCAACATCGCCGAGGTCCGGACAGCCGAGACTGCGACAACCCCGACCGGCGCGGCCTTGACCCGCACACAGCGGACCGACACGCAGCGGACCGACACGCAATGGACCGACAGGGGACAGACCGACGCCGACGGGACCGGACCGGCCGGGGCCGAACCGGCCGAGGCCCCGGCGAGCCGGCCTGAGCTCGACGAGGACCGAGTGGGCGCAGCCGTTGCACCGCCGGCCGGCTCCGCCGGACAGGCACCGGCGCGGGGTCCGGCCGAGAATCCGCCACCCGCGGCCCCTCCACCGGCGGCGGCCCCTGCGAAGTCGGCGGCCCCTGCGCAGTCGGTGGAACCTGCGCAGTCGGTGGAACCGACGGCTGGGCCTGTGGCGGCCGCGCCCCCCGCGCCCCCGCGCGCGCAGCCGATGCGCACTCGCCTCACCAGCCCGCTCGAGCGCATGCGTTCGATGGACCGGATGCGGGCACTCGGCGGGATTCCCGCGCGGGCGCGATTGGTGGGTCGCGGCACCGGGTCCGATGCCGGGACCGGCGGTGGGTCCGGCGCCGGGGCTGGCGGTGGGTCCGGCGCCGGGGTAGCGGCTCGGCAGGGTGAGTCCTGGGACTCTACGGCCGCAACCGGTGGTGCACGCCGCGCGAGTGGTGCACCCGGCACGAGCGACGGTCCGCTCCCGACCACCCCGGGCCCCGGCCTGGCAGCTGCGACGGCGTCCGGCGACGCGGCTGCGGGGAACGCCGGCGCGGGACGGGCTGCGACGGCCGCGCCCGCCGCTGCAGCGCGGCGCGGACGGCTCGGCCAGCCGTGGACCCGACCACGCACCGCGGCCGCCGCCGGACCCGCCGCCCTGGCGACCGATTCCGGGCTCCCCGCGACGGCCACTCGGCCCGCCGCCGAGTCGACCCCGACGACCGCTCGGCCCGCCGCTGCGGTCATGCCGATGGAGCCGGCCGGCGCCGCGGAGGGGGGCGAGATCCGCTCGGCTGCCGGTGGCGTCCCACAACAGATCAGACCGGCCGCTGCCGGGGCACCGACTCCTCCCGGCGGCACCGCGGCGGGCCGGGCGGGCGGTCCGAGCGGCAGGCCGTCCACGCCGGCAGGACCGATGGACGACAGCCTGCCTGCGGACCGCGAGGCCGACCCGCGCCGCCGCCTCGTCGCGGTGTCGGCGCTCGCCGTGCTGGCCGCGGCGATCATCATCGCGGTCCTGATCCTGATCAGCGGCGGGGGGAGCTCCGGGACCGCCGGTGTCTCCGCCGGGCGCGACGGAGCCGGCGCACCCGCGGGAACGACCGGCCCAGGCTCCGGCGCCACCGCCAGGACGCCCGGAGTCGGGGGGACCGCGGCGGTCAGCGGCGCGGCCAGCATCCGTCCGGCCGATCCCCCGACCGGAGCCGCCGATCCCGTGGCCAGGGACACCAGCCCGGTCACCGCGCCTGCGGGCTGGGTCTCCTACGTCGATCCCGATGCCGGCTGGTCGGTGGCCTACCCGTCGACCTGGCAGCGCCAGCAGGGCCCCGGCGGCCCCGGAAACGTCGATTTCGTGGACCCGGCTACCAGGGCGTTCCTGCGGGTCGGTAGCGTCAGTCGGGCAAACACCTCCGCGATCGGTGACTGGCAACACAACGAGGCCGGTTTCGTTCGGAGTGTGCAGGACTATCGGCGCGTACGGCTGGCTCCCAGCGACGGTGGGGATGGCACCGAGCAGGCCGACTGGGAGTTCGGGTACCGCAGGTCGGACGGGGTCATGGTGCATGTGCTCAACCGGGGCGCGATTCGCAACGGCCACGGATATGCCCTCTACTGGCATACCCGGGAGGATCTGTGGTTGCAGGATCAAGCATTGATGCACCAGCTCTTCAGCACCTTCCGGCCCGGTCCGTGATGTCGGCATTCGTCGGGTTTCCGACTCGCGCGGCGGCCGGAAACACGCCAGCCGTCGGGCGCGCGGATCCATCCGTCTGTCAGACTTGACACGATGGCCAAATCGGCAAGCGTGCCCCCGGACACCTCTCGGCACGGCACGCCTCGTTACGTAGCTCAGCGCTACCGTCTCGACACGCCCATCGGGCGTGGTGGAGCGGGTGTCGTTTGGCGCGGTGAGGACGAACTACTCCAGCGCCCGGTGGCCATCAAGGAGATTCTCGTCCCGATGGCCGGGGCGCAGAACGAGCGCGACGCGATCCGGGCCCGGGTGCTGCGGGAGGCCCGCGCGCTGGCCCGCCTGCACAGCCCCGCCATCGTCTCGGTGTACGACGTGGTCGAGGAGCACCAGCGACACTGGATCATCATGGAACTCGTCGACGCGGACAGCCTCGGCGACGTGATTCGAAGCCACGGCCCACTGCCCTTCGACCAGGTCGCGGCGATCGGGCTGGCGCTGACCGACGCGCTCGCCGCGGCGCACTCCGCCGGCGTGCTGCACCGCGACGTCAAGCCCGGCAACGTCCTGCTCGGCCGGGACGGCCGGGTTCGGCTCACCGACTTCGGTATCGCCGCGACCGAAGGTGATGTGACCCTGACGGGGACCGGCGCACTCGTCGGCTCCCCTGCCTACATCGCCCCCGAGCGGGTCCGAGGCTCCTCGGGCAGCCCGGCGAGCGACCTGTGGGGCCTCGGCGCGACCCTGTACTCGGCGGTCGAGGGCCAGCCACCGTTCGAGGGCCCGGAGACCTACGCGGTGCTGACCGCCGTGGTCGAGGGCCGCCGCCGCGCCTTCCGGCTGGCGGGGCCCCTGCGCAACCTGCTCAGCGATCTGATGGACCGGCCGGCGGAGGAACGCCCGGACGTCACGGAGATCCGCCGGCGGCTGATTCCCGTGGCCCGCAACGCCAACCCGGTGCCGGCCTCCGTCATGCACGCCCGGCCGCGCTCCGAGGACGACGACGCGGGTGCGAGCGCCGCCGACGTCGGTCTGGAGAACCTCGACGAACCGGCGGCTCCGTCGGCATCGACCGACGGCGGCGGCGGCGGATCGGCGGCGGGTCGCAGCGCCGGCCGGACCGGCCCTTCGGCGTGGAGCGGGCCGATGACGGGTGCCGCGGCGTCCGGCCAGCACGGCGGCACCGGCCCGCGCGCCACGGGTGGTCTGGTACCGCCCCCCGGCGGCCCCGTCTCGCCCGACGGGCCAGCCGAGTCCGCCGACTCGGAGATCACTGCGGATCCGGTGCTCGGGGCGCTGGACGAGACCGCCATCTCGCCCGCCACCGGTGGCGGTCCCCGGCCGCCCCGGTACGAACCGCTCCGATCCACCGCGCCGAACCGGACCCGGCCCCAGGTCGATCACGATGCGCAGACGAGGATCGGGCCGCCCGCCCAGGCGACAGGACCGACGCACGGTGGAGACGATGACGAGACCCGCATCGGCGTGGTCCCCGTCGTGGCGTCGACGGCCAGCCTCGGGATGTTCGACGACGATCACGCCGCCGGGCTCGTCCCGCTCGACGAGGCCCGCCGACGCTCCGAGGCCGCACATCAGCGTGGTCCCCACGGCAACGGCCACGGCCACAGTCGGGGGTCCGGCGGTGCCGGGGAGCGTCGACGGCGGACCATCGCGATCGCGGCTGCCGCGGTCGCCATCCTGGCCGGCGCGGCGATCGCCCTGACCGTGGGTCTGGCCGGGGGTGGCTCGCCGGCCAAGCCGAACGACGTGACGGCGCCGAAGACGACCGCCCCGACCGTCTCCGCCGTACCCTCCTCCCCGCTCGCGACGACCTCGCAGCCCGACACCTCCGCCCCGGCGGTCGTGACCCCGTCGACGCCGCGCCGCACCCACCGCGCGCCGTCGACGACCTCCCCGATCCTGGAGGCCACGCCGACCGCGCAGGCCAGCACCGCGGTCGAAACGCCGCCGGCGTCGCCGACGCAGCCGCTCCCGACGACGGCGCCACCGCCGACCAAGCCGGCACCGACCACCCCCGCGCCGACTCCGACCATCCGGACAACGCCGGCCACCGCGCCTGCGCCACCGCCGTCGACCGGCCCGCCGCCGGCCGCGCAGTGACGGCGGCGGGCGGGCCCGCTGTGGCATAGTTCACCCGCCGGCGCCGGGCCCGGACCCGCCGCTGACCAGGCCCGGCACTAGCATCTGCCGCAGGCGCGCGGTGGCCGCCCCGGCGACGCATCGCCGCCCCGTGGCGCCGCGGGCGCCGCGGATGTGACCCTTTCTGGCCGAGCGGCTGGGCCGATCCGGAGGAGCTTTCATTGCCGAAGGCACCAGCGGGCACGCTGTACCGCGGTCGCGAGGGGATGTGGTCCTGGGTCGCCCACCGGATCACGGGCGTCCTGGTCTTCTTCTTCCTGTTCGCGCACGTGCTCGACACGGCGCTCGTCCGGGTCTCGCCCTCGTCGTACAACGAGGTGATCGAGGTCTACAAGAGCCCGATCGTGAACCTGCTCGAGGTCGGCCTGGTCGCCGCGGTGCTGTTCCACGCGCTCAACGGCATCCGGATCATCCTGATCGACTTCTGGGAGTCCGGACCGAAGTACCAGAAGCAGATGCTGTACATCGAACTCGTGCTGTTCGTGGTGCTGCTCGTTCCCGCGGCCTACCGGATGCTGCTGCACACCGTCGAGACGCTGTTCGGGAGCGCGACCTGATGGCGACGACGGCGGTGCCGGCGGACCGGGGCGCGCCGGAGCTGGCCGCCCCGCGCTCGCCGCGGCGGCGGACGAAGCCGGGCGCCGCGAAGGCCCGCAGCAACTTCGAGCTCTACGCCTGGGTGTTCATGCGGATCAGCGGCCTGCTGCTGTTCTTCCTGGTGCTCGGCCACCTGTTCATCATGAACGTGCTCGACGGCGGCGTGCAGCGGGTGAACTTCGGTTTCGTCGCGGGCCGCTGGGCATCGCCGTTCTGGCGCACGTGGGACCTGGTGATGCTGCTGCTGGCCGAGCTGCACGGCACCAACGGGCTGCGCACCGTGATCAACGACTACGCGGAACGGGCACAGACCCGGTTCTGGCTGAAGATGCTGCTCTACACCTCGGCGTTTCTGGTCGTCACCCTCGGCACGCTGGTCATCTTCACCTTCGACCCCACTCTGTGAGTGCGACCCCGATCCAGCAGGTGCGACCCCGATCCAGTGAGGAGGTAGGCGTGCAGCTCCACAGGTACGACGTGGTCATCGTCGGCGCGGGCGGGGCCGGGATGCGCGCCGCCCTCGAGGCGGGGCAGCGCTGCCGGACCGCCGTGCTCACCAAGCTCTACCCGACGCGTTCGCACACCGGCGCGGCCCAGGGCGGCATGTGCGCCGCGCTGGCCAACGTCGAGGAGGACAACTGGGAGTGGCACACCTTCGACACGATCAAGGGCGGTGACTACCTGGTCGACCAGGACGCCGCCGAGATCATGGCGAAGGAGGCCATCGACGCCGTCCTCGACCTGGAGAAGATGGGGCTGCCGTTCAACCGCACCCCGGAGGGTCGGATCGACCAGCGGCGTTTCGGCGGCCACACCCGCGATCACGGCAAGGCGCCGGTCCGCCGATCCTGCTACGCGGCCGACCGCACCGGCCACATGATCCTCCAGACTCTGTACCAGCAGTGCGTCCGGCACGACATCGAGTTCTACAACGAGTTCTACGTCCTCGACCTGCTGCTGCAGGATGGCGCGGCGGCCGGCGTGGTCGCCTACGAGCTGAAGACCGGCGAGATCCACGTCTTCCAGGCCAAGTCCGTGGTCTTCGCCACCGGCGGGTTCGGCAAGGTGTTCAAGGTCACGTCGAATGCGCACACGTTGACCGGCGACGGCATGGGCCTGGCGTTTCGCCGCGGCATTCCGCTGGAGGACATGGAATTCTTCCAGTTCCACCCGACGGGAATCTGGAAGATGGGCATCCTGCTCACCGAGGGCGCCCGCGGCGAGGGCGGGATCCTGCGCAACCGCGACGGCGAGCGGTTCATGGAGCGTTACGCGCCGACCATCAAGGACCTCGCCCCCCGCGACATGGTGGCCCGGGCCATCTACACCGAGATCCGCGCCGGCCGGGGCTGCGGCCCCGACGCCGACCACGTGTACCTCGACCTGACCCATCTGCCGCCGGAGCAGCTCGACGCGAAGCTGCCGGACATCACCGAGTTCGCCCGCACCTACCTCGGCATCGAGCCCTACGACGACCCGATCCCGATCCAGCCGACGGCACACTACGCGATGGGCGGCATCCCGACGACCATCGACGCGCAGGTCCTCGCGGACAACGACACCGTCGTCCCCGGCCTGTACGCCGCCGGCGAGGTGGCCTGCGTGTCCGTGCACGGCGCGAACCGCCTGGGGACCAACTCTCTGCTCGACATCAACGTGTTCGGCCGGCGGGCGGGCATCGCCGCCGCCGAGTACGCGAACGCCACCCCGCACCACGTCGACCTGCCGGCAGATCCGGCGTCGTTCGTGGACGACATGCTCCGCCGGCTGCGCGCGGGTGCCGGCACCGAGAACACGGCCGTGATCCGCGCCGAGCTGCAGCAGTCGATGGACGTCAACGCCTCGGTCTACCGCACCGAGGCGACGCTCAAGCAGGCGCTCAGCGACATCGCCGCGCTGAAGGTCCGCTACCAGCAGGTGGGCGTGTCCGACCGGGGACGCCGGTACAACACCGAACTCCTGGAGGCGGTCGAGCTCGGCTTTCTGCTCGACCTCGCCGAGGTTCTGGTGGTGGGGGCGCTGGCGCGCAACGAGTCCCGCGGCGGCCACTCGCGGGAGGACTACCCGAGCCGGGACGACGTCAACTTCATGCGCCACACGATGGCCTACCGGTCGGGACCGCTCGCCGCCGCCTCGCCGGAGGCGGACATCCGGCTGGACTACAAGCCGGTCGTCGTCACCCGCTACGAGCCGATGGAGCGCAAGTACTGATGACCGTCGTCGACTCCCGGCCCACCGCGGCCCCGGGTCCGGCCGCAACCGGCCCGGCGCCCGTGACCGTCACGCTCAAGATCCGCCGGTTCGACCCCGAGTTCGCCGACGAGGCACGCTGGGAGAGCTACCAGGTGCCGTTCGATCCCAGCGACCGCCTGCTCGACGCGATCATGTGGGTGAAGTGGAACCTCGACGGCTCCCTGGCCTTCCGGCGTTCCTGCGCCCACGGCGTGTGCGGCTCGGACGCGATGCGGGTGAACGGTGTCAACCGGCTCGCCTGCAAGGTGCTCGTGAAGGATCTCGGGCCCGAGATCAGCATCGAACCGATCAAAGGCCTTCCGGTCGAGAAGGACCTGATCGTCGACATGGAACCGTTCTTCGACGCGTTCCGGGCGGTGAAGCCCTATCTGATCACGGATGACCACGAGCCGACCCGGGAACGGCTGCAGTCCCCCGAGGACCGGGCCCGCTTCGACGACACCACCAAGTGCATCATGTGCGCGGCCTGCACGACGTCCTGCCCGGTCTTCTGGAACGACGGGGACTACTTCGGGCCGCAGGCGATCGTCGCCGCCCACCGCTTCATCTTCGACAGCCGCGACGCCGGCGCCGACGAGCGGCTGGAGATCCTCAACGAGCGTGAGGGCGTCTGGCGCTGCCGGACCACCTTCAACTGCACGAATGCCTGCCCGCGGGGTATCCAGGTCACCAAGGCGATCCAGGAGGTCAAGCGGGCCCTGCTGTTCCGCCGCTTCTGATCGACCGAAACCGGCGCGCGGGAAACCCGCGATCCTCGTCCCGATTCCCGGGAGTCCTCGTGTTTCCCGTCCTCTGCCGGAATCGGCCAGGTACGGATCAGATGGCGCGACGTGGCATCAGGTCCTGGGCGCGCAGCACCCGGAGCAGATCGTCGGCGTCGACCAGGAGTCGCCCGGTCGGCGGGCGGGTCGGCGAGGAGTCGGCGTACTCCAGCCGAACGCGCAGGCTGTAGAAGTCGTCGAGATGGCGGGCGAGCTCATTCAGCCGCCGCTCGTTATCCTTGTCCCGCAGCCAGTTCCGCTCGCCGACGTCGGTGTCCTGCGCACCCTCTCGCTCCAGGCGATGGGTTCGGCACAGGCCGTCCGGGTCCTTCCCGACCGCTCGCTTGCCACACCGGTGAGCGACGTATCCCCGCCCGCCCCCCATCACCGTCGCGGTGCAACGGTCGCCATCCCACATCTTGATCAGTGCCCGCTCTCCGTCTCGTCCGCCCGTCGATCGGTCGGCCCCGAAACCCCCGCGAGACAAGGCTAGGACGAATACCGGGGTTGTCCATGGTCAGCCGGCCGATTTCACCTCGATGTCACACCATTTACCGGGGTGATGTTCGGTGTGCGCACAGCGTGCCAAGCCGGCTGCCGAAACGTCCATGAGTTGAACATTTATTCATGCCGCTGCCCGCCCCGATTACCTCTCGCGCGGAGCCGTCCGCCGCGTCCAACCAGCGTGCCGCAGCCTTGGCCGTCGGCGCGGGCGGCGGCGTGGTCAGGTGGTGTCGACGGCGAGTGCGAACGGCAGCACCGCGGGCGCGCCGGCCCTGCGCAGCAGGCGGGCGGCCACCGTCATCGTCCAGCCGGTGACGATCCGGTCGTCGACGAGCAGGATCGGGCCATCGATCGAGCTGAGCGCGCCCTGCAGGTCCGGCGGGACGGCGAACGCCTCCCACAGGCCGGCGAGCCGATGGGCGCTGTTGTGGACCTGGCCCGCGTGCGGGCCGCCGCCGACCCGGTCGAGCTGGCCCAGCAGCGGCAGCCGGCCGATCGCGGCGATGCGTTCGGCGAGGCTGGCCACCAGCCGGGGCCGGGCGCGCGAGGCGATCGCGACCACCGCGGCCGGCCGACGTGCCCAGTCCCAGTGGGCGAGCGTGCCCACGACCGCCTCCACCAGGTCCGCCGGCAACGGGCCGTCGCCCCCGCTGCCGAGCCCGGGTCCCCCGGCGGGGCCCCGGTCGGGGCCGGTCGCCGGGTCGGCGGCGAACATCGGCCGCAGGCGGTTGCCCCAGCCGATGTCGCCGAGCCGCGCCACCACGCGTCCGGGCTCGGCGCCGGCCGTCGGCGGGATGCGGCCGGACAGGCTGATGCCCAGCCGGGTCATGCCGGTCGGCCACATCCGGCGCGGCTCGATGACGACCCCCGGGCGCATCAGCTCCTCACGGGCCCGCGTGCTGGCCGCCGTCGACACGGCTGACGGCCACGTGCGACCGGTGCACCGGTCGCACCGCCCGCAGGGAGCGGCGTGGGGATCGTCGAGCTGGCGGCGCAGGAACTCCATCCGGCAACCGGGGGTGGCGATGTAGTCGAGCATCGCCTGCTGCTCGGCGGCCCGCGCGGCGGCGACCCGCCGGTAGCGGGGCTCGTCGTAGAGCCATGGCGCTCCGGTCGCGGTCCAGCCGCCCTTGACCCGGCGGACCGCGCCGTCGGTGTCGAGGACCTTCAGCATCTGGTCGAGCCGGCTGGGGCCGAGGTCGACGGCGGCCAGCAGCGCCTGGGTGGACATCGGCCGGTCGGCGTCGGCGAGCACCCCGAGGACCGCGCGGACCACGTGCTCGGGTGGAAAGGAGGTGTCGGTGAAGTAGCGCCAGATGGCGCGGTCCTCCGCCGCGGGCAGGAGGACGACCTCGGCGGTCTCGACGGCCCGGCCGGCCCGGCCGATCTGCTGGTAGTAGGAGATCGGCGACGACGGCGCCCCGACGTGCGCGACGAAGCCCAGATCCGGCTTGTCGAAGCCCATCCCGAGCGCGCTGGTGGCGACGAGCGCCTTCACCCGGTTCGCGAGCAGGTCCTCCTCGGCGGCGATGCGTTCGGCGGCCTCGGTGCCCCCGTGGTAGCAGGCGACCGGGTACCCCTCGCCGCGCAGGAAGGCGGTCAGCTCCTCCGCCGCCGCCTTGGTCAGCGTGTAGACGATCCCGGAGCCGGGCAGCTCACCCAGCCGTTCGGCGAGCCAACCGAAGCGATGCTCGGCCCGGGGCAGGTCGACGACGGCGAGCCGCAGGCTCTCGCGGTCGAGCGACCCGCGCAGTACCAGCGTGCCCGGCGTCGCCCCTGACTCTGACCCCGCCCCGGCGCCGGCACCCGCACCCGCCCCGGCGCCGGCACCGGCACCGGCACCGGCACCAAGCTGCTCGCTGACGTCCTCGACCACCCGCTGGTTGGCGGTCGCGGTGGTGGCTAGGACCGGGACCTGCGGACGCAGCCCGGCGATCAGGGTCCGCAGGCGGCGGTAGTCGGGGCGGAAGTCGTGCCCCCAGTCGGAGATGCAGTGCGCTTCGTCGACCACGAGCAGGCCGGTGGTCGCGGCGAGCTCGGGCAGGTAGTCGTCGCGGAAGGTCGGGTTGTTCAGCCGTTCCGGCCCGACGAGCAGCACATCGAGGTCGCCGGCGCGCAACGCCGCGTAGACCTCGTCCCACTCGGTGACATTGCCAGAGTGGATCTCACCAGCACGGATCCCCAGCCGGGAGGCGGCCGCCGCCTGGTTACGGATGAGCGCGAGCAGCGGCGAGACGATCACCGTCGGCCCGGTACGCCGACCCAGGTCCGCCGGACCGAGTCCGGCCTCGCCGCGCAGCAGGGCGGTGGCGAGGAAGTACACCGCAGACTTGCCCCAACCGGTGCGCTGCACCAGCAGCACCCGACGCCGGTGGGTGACCAACGCGTCGATCGCCTGCCACTGGTCCTCCCGCAGCACCGCGGCCGGCCCGGCCAACGCGCGCAGCAGCTCCTCCGCCCGCGTCCGCAGCGCCCCGCCGCCAGCCGCCAGCGCGGCCGCCGCCGCGGGTACGACGGCCACGCCGGCCGGCTGTGAGCTGGTCCCCGCCACGGACCCGTCGGCCCCCGGATGCGCTGAGGTCGTCTCGTCTGCTGCCATGCCCAGGTGTCTACCCGATGCCACCGACAAAGCCGGAACGGCCCAGGTCAGGCACTGAGCCATGGGCCATGGGCCGTGGGCCGTGGGCCAGCGAAGGTCGGCATGATCTCGCCGAAAGTCATCCCCGGCCGATGCCGAAGTACCTACGTCATAGAAGAGTCCGAGCCGATCAGCTGCTTGGACGGGGCGACGTCTTCGGCGACGCTCGAACGACCGGCGCGTACCGCGCGGATACCAAGCCACCCGACCGCACTGCCCACCGCGAGGGAGACGACGGTCAGAACCAGGTGGACGGTGAAGAATCCGGTCGGGCCGTCATCCCAGGAACGATCATCCTTCCAGATGTTCCGCAGGAAATTCGGCCAGATCGCCCACGTCCAGACGCCAACCGCGATCAAGAACCAGGACGCGCGCTTCGACAGAGTCACCCCACCAGCCTCGCACCCACAGCCCCCGTGGCCGCTCTGTGGGCGCGCGATTTCAGCCACGTTGATCGACATAGAGTGAGATAGCGGCCGGAGTCGCGACGGGCTCGTTGCTCGAGCTGTCTTGCATCGGTCCACCCGACCGACTGGCTGCGGATCGCGGACCTGGTCAACCAGGACCGCAACCTGCCCTGGGCACCGTGGATGCATCAGTGATCGCCTGCGCGGAACGACTCGGCGTCGATGAGGTCGCCACCGTCGACCGCCGACACTTCACCGTTGTCAAAGCCAGTCGGACGCTCATACTCCTGTCCTAGTCGATCACCGGTCGGGGCGGCGTGGCTTCCGGAATGTGACGTGCACACGCGTCCAGCGAGACGCTCCTTCGCGAGTAACCCACCGTTCGACCCTCGCAGCAGTTGTCGTCGTTCTCGCCGGCTCATCAAGCGTTTGCGAGACGCCAAATTTCGGTCATTTCGCTCCGGAGGTACGCCCAGCGTCCCGGTGCACTGCCGATTTCTCTTTCCGGTCCACCACGTTCTTCTCGGGCGAGCCCGTCGGACCAGCGCGCCGCCCCGCATCGCGGTCGATGTGCGGCCGGTATAGTTCACCTCCGGCGAGTATCGCCGTAAAGCAGTGATGATGTGCGTGCCGGGGGCTGCATGACGTCGCGAGGGTTTTCTACGCAGCGTTACCGCTGCCTTCTGCTCACCGCGATCCTTCCGCTGGTGGTGGCCGCATGTTCGGGGTCGTCGTCCGGTCCCGCGGGAGCGCCGGCGGCATCCACTCCCATCGCACTGTCAGGGTCGTCGGAACCGGCGGACCATTCCCCGCCTGCGGACACCGTCGCGCCGCGTCCGGAGCACCCCACACCGGCCGATGCCTCGCCCTCGGCCGGCTCCGCCTGGTCGCCGCTCGCCGCGTCTCCCTCGCCGGCCGACTCCCCCTCCCGGTCCCCCCACGTTCCTCGGCAGGACGTCGGCTTACCGGGTCACGGCAGCCCGCGGCCGGCCAGCTCGGCGCATCACGGTGCGCCGACGCCTGGCCCGACCCGACCGGCGTCCCCCGACGCAGTGCAGGCGCGTCCGGCAGCGGGTGGGCCTTCGCCGACCGCGACACCGATGCCCTCGGCCGCCCGTGCCCCCTCCCAGACGGCCGCTGACCAGCCCGCAGGGCCGGCGGCTGCCGGTGACCAGGCAGAACCGGCACGTAGCCGAGCCGAGCCCGCCACGCCGTCCCCCGCTGGCTCCAGCGTCCTCAACGCCCACGATCTTCCGCCCGCAGGAGTGGATCTCAGCCTTGGCGCAGCCATCGGCGGCGATCTTCCCACCTGCCGGGAAATCGCCCAGGAATACAGCGGGCCGGGCCCGGTCATCCTCGTCAACGGGGTGGACCGCACCGGCGCGGACCTGGGCCTCCTGCGGAAATACCAGGTCTGCCCGGTCGGATTCGATCCAGGCACGCGCCTGGCCGTCGCGGTGACCGCGGCCTCCGGCGAGGTCGTACGTAGCACCGAAATCTGCATGGTCTGTGACTCCCCGGCAGATGCCGAGCTGCTGGACGCGCTGTACTGGACGCCCTTTCTCGGCACCCCGGCCGGCCGGTACACCGTCACGGCGACCGACGGCCGCCAGGTCTGGCGGACCGCGTTCACCCTGCTCCCAGGAGCCACCAGCCCGCTGATGGTCATCCGTGACTACGACAACGATCTGCATCCCGGCGACGAGGCCGTGGTGGAACTCGCCGGTTTCCGGCCGGGGGACCAGGTGGCGATCGACTTCTTCTTCGCCGGCGAGTCACAGGCGAAGGGCGAGTATCGGACGAGCGTCGTCCTACGGGCGGACGACCAGGGAAACGCGCGGTACCGGCTGGTCACCGACGAGGATGATCCCCGGGGCGGATGGAACCTGCTGGCCCGACCGGCAGGGGGATTCCCCTCGAAGCCGCCGCTCGCCGACATCATGGTGCCTTTCCACCTTGGCTGACCGGTCACGGGGACGGACGTGGGGCTGACCCCGGCTGAAGACCCTCGACGGGACATGAGGATGGGGCCGACACAGCGCCGGCCCGTCGAGCCTGGCGACACGAAGGACGTGGACGTCTTCGTGTCTCATGTGTCCGACGACGCCCCGTGGGCCACCTGGGTCGCGGCCGTCCTGGAGCAACGGGGCCTGTCAGCGCGAGTGCTCGCCTGGGACCTGCCTCCCGGCGTCAACTATGTGCTGTGGACGGACGCCCAGATGGCGGCCGCCCGGCTCACCATGGTGATCTCCTCCGCGGCCTACTTCGACACTCCGTGGAGTTCGCAGGTGTGGACGGGGGCACTCGTGTCCCGATCGGTGATCCCGCTGCGGGTGGAGGCCTGTCCGCTGCCCGGCATGCTGGCGACGATCGCCCACGTCGACCTGTTCGACGCGGACGAGACCGAGGCACGACGCCGTGTTCTCGTCGCCGCCGGCGTCGAGGCGGTCGCGCGAGTCGCGACGCGCGGCTTTCCCACGGATCGGTCTACCGTCGGGATCGAGCCCACGACATTCCCGGGCGCCCCGCCGCCGTCCGAGGTCGGGTCGTCTGCTACCGAGGTCGGATCGTCGGCTGCCGAGGTCGGATCGCCGACCGCCGAAGTCGGATCGCCGACCGCCGAGGTCGGGGCATCGCCCACCGATACTCCGCCGGTATCGGTGGGCGCGCCCCCCAGTCGTTCGTCCGGCGCTGACGCCGCCCGGTTACGACGGCGGCTGCCGCGGGCCGGCCTTGCCCTGCTGACTACGCGGGCGCTCATGGTGACCGTCGGCGTCGCGATAGTCGTCGCGGGCGCCGTCGCGGGCCTGCTCATGATCAGGGGCAACTCCGACGGGGTGCCGTCCGCCCGGATGGTCGGCGATCTCCGGGTCGCCGTCACCGCGTTCGACGAGGTCGACGATGCCGGCCAGCGCCATCCGTCGGCATCGACGACCGACGCGGCCACGCTGGTCGCGGACCAGATGGTGCGCAGCCTCCAACCCGTCCAGCAGTCACTCGCCGTCCAGGTCTGGGGACCGTCGAAGATCGGACGGGCGCCCTCCGGCCGCGGCGACCAGGCCGGTTGGGCGGATCAGATAGTCCACAGGAGCAACGCGAACATCGTGGTGCGGGGCGTCCTGCGGGCGGCCGGCGCCGATCGCGTCGTGTTCACCCCGGAGTTCTTCATCGACCGGAGCCTCGTCCCCGGAGCCGAGGAACTGGCCGGCTACTACCAGTTCGGCACGCCCGTTGCGGCTCCCGCCGGGCTGGCCGACAATCCGGTCTTCCAGCGCGAAATACGCACAGTTCTTGCCGCCCGTGCCGGCGCGCTGGCCTGTTTCGTCCTCGGTGTCGGGCACTACGCGCTGGGCCACTATGACGAGGCCGCCGCCGATCTGCGGAAAGCCGCGGGCATGCCCGGCTGGCAGGACGCCGACGGCAAGGAGATCCTCTATCTGTTTCTGGGCAACGCCGCCGACAAGAAGGGTCGGTACGACGAGGCGATCGGCTGGTTCGGCAAGGCGACCGGCATCAATCCGCGATTCGGCCGCGCCCACACCGGCGCCGCCGAGGCCCGCTTTCACCTGTCCCGCGGACAGTGCACGACCGACACGGTGAAAGTCACCGATCTGCGCCAGTCAATCGACGTCTACCTCCTGGCGGCCGGCGAGGTGGCCCCTCCATATGAAAGGCTCACGAGAAGCAAGATCGACCTTGGCCTCGGGCGGGTCTATGCGTGCCTGAGTCAGGCGGCCGTGAGCGCGGACTGGGACGCGGCCCGGCGCCATTTCCGCCTCGCCATCGATGAGGGGACGGGGGATCCCGCCGGCCGGACCGTGCAGTCGGAGGCGTGGGTGGGCCTCGCGCTCGTCGAGCTTCCGCCGCGGGGGGTCGCCGATCCGGCGGCCTACCGGCGGGCCGTCGACGCCTACCGCAACGCCGTCGCCCTCGCGGACGGCTCGACGCGCAGCGCCCAACTGCTGTCCCTGCTCGGCCACGTCCAGTACATCAGCGGTGACCGCGCGGGTGCGCAGAAGTCGTTCGACCAGGCCGCGCAGCTGGATCCGACCAATCGTGCCCGTTACCTGGCCGAGTTCGCGAACCTGTCGAGCCCAGCCCCGTCAGCGCCGGCGCCGCAGGCCTGACGCCGCAGGCCTGACGCCGCGTGCGCCCGCCTGGCGAGCGGCTCGCCGACGGGCCCGGCCGGAGGGATTGGTGTTCGAGCGGGCTCAGGTGCGTAGCTGCTGGCGGGGGCCGGCGAAGGTGCGGATGACCTCGCCCAGCGTGGTGTCGGGCGGGTAGGCCGCGGGCTGGACCGCCGCGGCGGAGTCGTCGCCCGCCGGGCCGAACCGGATGGCCCACAGCATCGTCTCCGCGACCGGCAGAAGGGCGACCACGGCGTCGTTGTCGTCCTCCATCTGGGCGGTAAGCCAGCTGATCCGATCGGACTGGAGGGCGCAGACGAAGGTGACCTCGCCCGCGCCGCTCACGGGGCCTGAGCGCAGCTGCGCCCGCTGGCTCGCGACGCCGAGGGCGGCACCGAGCCGCTCGGCAACCCGCTCGCGCTCGTAGAGCTGGGTGTCCTGCGCCAGCCGGACGATGACGCCGTGCAGCTCACGCTCGCAGTGGACCTGGGGCTCGATCGCCGCGTCCTCGCCGAAGTACCAGGCGAGGACCTCGGGCAGCACGGCCCGCAGGTCCGCCGCGGCCGGCTGCACCATGGCGAGCCCCGGGTACTGCGGGGACCAGGCCGACCACGAGGGGCCGTCCTGACGCACGATGAGTGTGACGGGCCTACCCACGATGGATCATCTCCAGCGAACTCCTCCGCCGTCCCGCCGCTTTGATCAGTATCCGCGCTCGCGGGGGCGCCTGGGAGCCGTTTGCGCTAAAGGTCGTGCCGATTACGCCCAACACGGCTCTTTCCCCGCGCAACAATCACGCCGACGGACGCGCCGACCGCGGGACGTGGGGACATCGACCGGCGCCGGTCGTGCCCACGGCATCCCAGGCGAGACGAGACCCGATACCCGGGACACCGCCACGACAGAGGAGTCGAATACCGTGACGGACGGTAGCCATGGTCGTCATATCCGGCCGGACGAGGGGCCGCTGCTGCGCCGGCTGCGGCTGGCCGCGCTCGCCGACTCCCCCGCCGCCTTCTGGCAGACCCTCGAGGCGGCGCGGACCCAGCCGGCGGCCGAATGGGCGCGGCGTGCCGGCGCCGGGGCCGACTCCCCCGCAGAGCTGGTGGCGGTCGTGGAACAGGCCGGGGAGGCGGTCGGCATGGTCCAGGGATTCACCCCGACCGACCGGCCCTGGTTACGCGAGCTGGGCGCCATGTGGGTCGCGCCCCCGGCCCGGCGCACCGGCGCCGCAGACGTCCTGCTGGCGACCGCGGTGACCTGGGCCACCCGCGCCGGCGCCGAGGCGGTGAAGCTGTGGGTCGCGCCCACCAACTCACCGGCGCGACGGCTGTACCTTCGTCACGGCTTCGTCGTCCTCGGCGGTGCGCGGCCGATCACGGACGATCCGGCGGTCAAGACGTTCGTCCCGATGCTGCGCTCGCTGCACCCTCCGCGCGCCGGGCGGCGGCGATGACGTCGTGGACGAAGGAGAGCTTCGCCTGGACCGCGGGCGTCAGGACGAACGGATAGAGGTCGTCGCGCCCCATGCTGCGGTTGATCGCGTTGAGGGCGTAGGTCAGCGGCAGCCATTGAGCGACGATCTCGGCGAGCTCCCCCGAGCTCCGGTCGAGCCCGTCCACATCGAGCGGCGGCAGGTCGGCGGGCTCGGCGGCGAGGCTGCGTGGCGCGACCCCGAACGCGTCGAGGTCCGGGCCGGCCACCCGCAGACCGAACTCGGCGGCGGTTCGCAGCGTGTCGCGGATGTGCAGGTAGTGGGCGAAGGTTTCGGCCCAGTCCTCCCACGGGTGCATCGTGGCGTAGGCGCTGACATGGGTGTCGCGCCAGTTCGGCGGGGGACCGTCGGCGTAGTGCCGGTCGAGGGCGGCGGAGTAGTCGAGGCCAGCGTCGCCGAACAGCTCTCGGAACCGCGCGGCACGCTCGGGATCGGCGTCGACCAGCGAGGACCAGTAGTAGTGGCCGGTCTCGTGCCGGAAGTGCCCGAGCAGCGTGCGGTAGGGCTCCCCGAGCTGGGTGCGGACCGTCTCGCGGTGGGCGTCGTCGGATTCGGCCAGGTCCAGGGTGATGACGCCGTCGCTGTGCCCGGTCATCACCTTCTGCCTGGTGCTGCTCAGCAGGTCGAACGCGAGCCCGGTCGCCGGGTCGTCGAGGTGGGAGACGACGGGCAGGCCGAGTTCGAGCAGTTGGGCCACGAGCCGGCGCTTGGCCGCCTCCGCCCGTTCGAACTGCTCCTTGCCCACCGGATCGGTGTCCGCCGGCCGCGTCCGCGTGAGCCGGCAGCAGACGCACAGCCCACCGGCCGGCACGGGGATCAGCCAGTTGCAGCCGGCCAGCCGGGCGTTGGCGCAGCGTCGGTAGCGGCGTCGGCGCGACGCCGGAACGGCCTCGAGAAGATCCCGGGCGATCGGATCCGTCCCGGCGCCGGCGTCCGGCTGCGAGACCGCGCCCGGCTGGTGGACCGCCGGCCCCTCCGTCGCCGGCCCGTCGTCGAGCCCCGCCCCCACCTCCGCGACCGGCGGCAGCTCGAAGAACTCCGTCGCGGGTTCGAGGACATCGGCAGGGTCCGCGGTGCCCGGCGTCGGCGGCGAGTCGGGTACCAGGGTGAGGACCCGG